>JAAVAM010000044.1 GCA_014804085.1 Treponema sp.
GCACTTTGCCGACTTTCCGGGCGAAAGCACCGTGCAGTTCGCGCTCCCCGGCGACGACGTGCTGTACGCGACGGTTGCTTCAGACGGAAACGTCCGCACAATTTCCGGCATGAACGCAGACACGACGTTGTATGTCAAAATCGATGCGTATGATTTTTCCGAGGACGAGTTTTCGGCTTTCATGAACAACGCATGGTCAGACAGCGCAACGGTCATCTACCCGCAGCTGCGCAAGTCGCTGTGCGTCCTCCCCAAAAAGGCGGCGGGACGCGACTTTGCCGCTTTCACGCTTTCCCGCGTGGACGAATCCTATGCAGTGGAAAAAGGATATGCGGACTGGGCGATTCCAAAAGTTGGTCACTGGCTAGCAAGCGGCTATTTTCTGCAAGACGGCGAGGAAGTCAGCGTCGGTTTCTTTGACATGGACTATGCCCACAACGCGCAACGAAACCAAGAAATGTTTAATGACGCCCACAGAAGAAGCTTAGTCTCAAACAGCAACCATCCTGCGACCGTAAACGGAACTGATGCTTGGTACGTAAAAACAACTTCTTCTAATTTCGTGAAAGAAATCTCATTCTCAATAAAATCATTCATCGTGGCGGTTGACACGGACATCAATTCCACTATTGAAGAGGACGATCTGACCGCATTCGCCTCGGAGCTGCTTATTTGGGAGCAGTAGCCGTTCAGCGCAACACGCGGTCGCGGTAGGTAAGGTCGTCGCGCACGGAAAAGCCGCACGATTCCCAGAACGCGTTGCCGTCCGCGTTGTCAGCAAACGCGACGAGGGCGGCTTTCGTGATTCCCTCCCCGGCAAGCGCGGCGCATGCCCGTTCCGCGAGCGCGCGGCCGATTCCCTGTCTGCGGAACGGTGTCCCGACGGCGGCATGATAGATATGCGCCCGCCGCCCGTCGTGCCCGCAGAGGATCGTCCCCGCAATCGTGCCGTCCTGCTCAGCGACAAAGCACGTGCGGGGATTGCGGGCAAGAAACCTCCGGATGCCGTCGCACGAATCGTCCTGCGCGGAAAGCCCGATACCACCGCATTCCTGCCACAGCGCGCACGCCGCCTCATAGTCGTCGATTGTCATCTCGCGGATAGTCATACCGCCGCCCCCTCGCCGGAAAAATCCGTGCGCCCAGTATAGCACGGCACGGGCGGCGTGGCAACAGCACGAATCACCGCAGTTTTTCTGCCAGCGCGCGCACGGTCTGCACGGACTGCGGTCCTATCAGGCGGGGAAAGCGCGCGGCAAGCGAGTCCAGCTCGTCCAGCAGGGCGGCAACCGTGTCCGTGCCGCCAAAGACGACCTCGCAGTAGCCTTTCTCGCGCTCCTGCCGGGCGACGGTGTTGTGAACCTGATGGATATACCTGACCGAACCGACGGACGCAAGGACCTCATGCTGCGCGTCGTCCAAAAGCGGCAGCTTGAGGTTGCAGACCAGTTTCTGCGCGCGCGTGTCCACCGGCTCGGCGCGGGCGGCGCGGTACAGCAGCTCGTACAGCGGAACGCCGAGGCTGGCGGCATACGTCTCGCTCATGCCCGAAAGGCGCGGGTTTATCTCAATGACGAACCATCTGCCGCCGCTGAACGCCACGTCCACCTGCGCCACGCCGTCAAGGCGCAGGTCGCAGGCAAGGCGCGTCAGCATCGCCCTGAGCGCGGCGACATCGTACCTGCCGCCTGTGACCGGCCCGATCTTGACGCTCTGCTTGGGACTGGTGATGCCGTAGCGGTTGAGCGAAAACAGGAACGGGTCGAGCACGGTGTACGTGCCGTTCCTGCCGTAAATCTCCGTCCCGAACTGCTCGCCGCTTAGGTAGGTTTCGATAATTCGGTCGGATCGGGTGCGCCCCGAACAGAGGTAATGCACCGCCTGCCTGAACGTGGTCGCCACTTCCATGCCGTAGGAACTCAGCGCCGTCGTGTCCTTGATGACGACGGGATACGGCATTCGCTCCAGCTGGCGCAGCAGGTAGGTCTTGTAGACATTCGACGTGAGCGCGGGAGTACTGCGCTCGCACCAGAACTGCTGCCAGTCAAGGTGCAGCGCGTCCGCCACGGGAATGCCGTGCGCCCGCAGCAGCAGGTGCGTGCGCCATTTGTCATAGCAGTCGAGCGCGACCGTGCAGGGGTGGCAGACTGCCGCAATGCCGCGCGCGCGCAGCTCGTCGGCGACCATCGCGTCCTGCAACGGCAGCCAGTCGAACGGCGGTATCCAGAACGTCGCCGCCACGGCAAGGTCGGGACTGAGCGCGGCAATCTCCTGCGCAAGCGCGGCGGGCGTGTCCGACTTCAGCAGCACGAACCTCACGGCATCCGCGCTCCCCGGCACAAGCGCGTTCCCGTCCCGGTCGGCAAGGAAGCTGGCGGGCAGCTGCGTGGCGACGACAAAGCGGTCGTGCGGATGCCGCGCGCAGAACGCGTCCCAAGCCGCCGCACGGCGCGGGAACGTGTACGACTGCACGCGCTCCCCGTCAAAACGGCTTGCGTTCGTGCTGTAAAAAACGACGGTCATGCGCGCCCCCCGCGCCTTACGGACAGCAGCCGTCCGCGCGCCATAATTTCGCCCATACGCCCATTATACCACGATTTTCCGCCCGCGCAATCACGCACGCGGATTACCCGCCACAGGGAGCGGTCGTTCCCCACAGGGGATATGCCGGCTCACCCCTGCAAGGGTGCGATGCTCCACCCCTAGAGGGGTGTGACAGTCCACCCTTATAGGGGTGCGATAGTTCACCCTTATAAGGGTGGCATGCCACACCCTTATAAGGGAAAGCCCCGCATTCCCGCGCAGCAAGGCGAGAATTGTCCGCAAGCCGAAAGCCCTGCCGTTTTGCCGTCAATTCTGCTTGCAAAACCGTTCCGTTCCGTTTAAAATGAGAGCATGGTGCAATTACAGGGAACGGTCTTACACGGCAGCAACAATGTCTTTGAGGTGGAGTGCGATGCCGCCGGCGACGCACCGTCCGAGGAGTCGCCCGAGCCGGACGTGCGGCAGTGTACGCTCAAAAGCAAGCGGCTCAAGCTGGACGAGCGGCAGTACAATCCCCTCGCGCCCGGCGACCGCGTGGAGATCGAGTGCGCGGACGCGGACGACAGCCGGGGACAGATTGTCGCCCTGCTCCCGCGCCGGAACGCCTTTACCCGCTGGAACGTCAAGGGGCGCGCGCCCCAGCTGCTGGCGGCGAATTTCGACCACCTTTTTCTGGTGACCACCCCCGACGAGCCGCCGTTCCGCGCCCGCTTCATCGACCGTGAGCTTGCGCAGGCAGAATGCCAGAACATCGATCCGATTATATTGGTGAACAAATACGACCTGAACGCCGCGCAGGACAGCGACTTCCAGAACCGGCTTTCTATCTGGGAAGAGCTGGGCTACCGCGTNCTCCGCGTGTCGGCGCACAGCGGCGAGGGCATGACGGAACTCGCGGAACTGATGCTCGGCAAGCTGAGCGCGTTCGTGGGGCAGTCGGGCGTGGGAAAATCAAGCCTGATAAACGTGCTTGACAGCANCTGNGTGCTCAAGACGGGCAGCCTCTCCTGCAAGTACGGGCGCGGCACGCACACCACGACCAAAGGCACGCTGATCCACCTGCATATCAACGAATCGCTCGTNGGCGGCATCCTNAACGCGACGGCGGACATCATCGACACGCCGGGCGTGCGCCGNTTNGTCCTGCANGACATTCCCGCGCAGAACCTTGCGCTGTATTTCCGCGAGATGCGCCCGCTTGTGGGACAATGCACCTACGGCATGAAATGCACNCACACNGNCGANAACGGNTGCAAGATNCTTGAGGGGCTGTACGGCGGTGTCATCAGCGAGGAGCGGTACGACAGCTGGAAACGGATCAGCGACGAAATCCGCACGGGGAGCTGGAGCGACTAGCCGTGCACAGACCGACGCTCGCCGAGCTTGCTTTCTATCAGATACGGGACGAAGCCGCNGCATGGTGCGTGAGCGAAGAAGGCAGGAGCGCGTTCGCCCGGCGCGAGCCGCTCACCGACGCGGCAGAAATCGGGCGNCTCAAATCCNACGGCAAGGCATGGACGGACATNCTGCACNGCNCGGACACCNCGCCGCTNCCNNCNTGGCAGCCGGTGAGCGCGNCNNTNTCGTTCGCGCAGGCAGACGGCGCGACGCTGGAACTGGAGCAGCTGTCCGCCATCGCNGGGTTCTGCCGNTCCGCCCAAANAGNCTNNGAGACCGTGCATGCACGGCNTCNNGNTCCCTGGACATCGCNTGTCTCTGCGCGCTCACCGCNGAAATCCCGCTCGNCGGGGTNNACGAAGCCGCCGCAAAAATCGCCCGCGTCATCGACAGGAACGGGCAGCTCAAGGANCTGCCCGAACTGCGCGCTATCCGCNCGGCAATCGCGTCGCTCCATGCGGANATNGCCGCCGCNTTCAAGGCGTACACGAGCGACACCACGCTCGCCCCCGTNCTGGAATCCACCGTNCCNGTCTACCGCGCCGGCCGCCAGCTGCTCGCCGTCAGGGCAAGCCACAAAAACCGGATTCACGGCATCGTNCANGAGGCNAGCCAGACCGGGCAGACGCTGTTCNTCGAGCCGGAAGCNGTCGTGCGCAAGAACAANGAGCTGACGCAGGANACGTTCCGGCTTCAGGCAGCGATCCGCAAAATCCTCACTGANCTGACNGCCGACCTGCGNGNACTGATTCCNGCGCTCCGTGCCGCGCTCACGACNATGACGCTGCTNGACANGACCCTTGCCGCCGCCCGNTGGGGCATGGAGAACCGCTGNNCGTTCGCGCTCGACTGCAACGGACAGCCGCCGCTNNTGCTTCAGGCNCGGCATCCNCTCCTGCGCGGCAACGCCGTCCCGATTGACATTCGTTTTCTGGAAGGCAAGCGCGTCCTCATCATTACCGGNCCGAACACGGGCGGAAAGACCGTCACGCTCAAGACGTTCGCCCTGCTCTGCCTGCTCAATCAGGCGGGGCTTCCCGTCCCTGCCGCCGAAGGCACNCGGCTNCCGCTNTTCGGCGCGGTGTTCGCGGACATCGGCGACGACCANAGCATCGAACGCTCGCTNTCCACGTTCAGCGCGCACATGCAGCACNTNGCNGCCGCCTGCGCNCANGCCGACCGNCACAGCCTCGTGCTNNTGGACGAACTGGGCAGCGGCACTGACCCGCAGGAAGGCNGCGCAATCGCCATGGCGGTNCTNGACGCGCTCTTGCAGAAAGACGCGTTCATTNTNGTCACCACGCACCACGGCATCCTCAAGAACTACGGCTACACCNATCCGCAGTGCGTCAACGCCTCGGTGGAGTTTGACGCGGACACGCTCGCCCCCACCTACCGNCTGCACATGGGCATTCCNGGCGAAAGCCACGCGCTCGACATNGCCCGGCGCAGCGGANTNNCGGCGGCGNTCGTGGAAAAAGCCGCGTCGTACCTCACCGGCAACCAGGCCGACGTGAGCGCGCTGATACANGGGCTGACCNAACGNCACNCCGANCTTGCCGAACAGGAAAAAGCCGCCCGCGACGCGCAGGACGCTNTCGCNCAAAAACGGCTCAGGCTNGATCAGCGGGAACTAAAACTGCGCCAGAAAGAGACGGAACTCATGCGGCGCGAACAGCAAGACGAATCCGATTTCCTACGTCACGCCCGCAAACGCCTTGAGAACGTCGTGCGCGAACTGCGCGAGGGCGAAATCACGCGCGAAAAGACGCTCGCCGTCAAGCGGNACATCGCCGACCTCACGGACGCGACCGCCGCACNCCAATCCGCGCTCGAACAGGCCGAANNGCAGCTGGAAACGGATGCNGCNACGCTGAACCAACGGCTCGCCACGGCGGCANCCGTCGTCGCGGAAAACGGCATGCGCATCACCACAACGAACGGCACGCATACGAGCAACAAAAAGAAACCCAAACACCGACCGAGCAACGCCGAAGCCTTCGCCCGCGCCACCGTACCCACCGCCCGGCANGACGNCNNGNACGGNCGGCANNACNNNGCNACGCAAANNGCTCCCTACAGCGAAGGCGCGGAAGTGCTGATCACGGCGACCAATATGCGCGGCACGCTCATCCGGCAGGAAAAAGACGGCATGTGGCTCGTGCAGGTCGGCTCGCTCAGAATGCCGCTCAGGCAGAAAGACTTCGTGCCGGTCGCGCCCGCGCCGCAGGCAAAGCCGACCGTGAGCGTGGAACTTGCCCCCGGCAGCGGAAACGCGGGCATCGCCCNGGACGGCGCGGCGGCAAAACCCGTGTTTGAACTGCGCCTGCTCGGCATGCGCGCGGAAGAAGCAATCCGGCTGCTAGAGCGGCAGCTCGACCTGTGCGCCATGCAGAATTTCCGCATGTTCAGCGTGATCCACGGCAAGGGAACGGGCGTATTGCAGCAGGCGGTGCAGGACTACCTCTCCGCCTACCCCGGCGTACAGGAATTCCATTTTGCGCGTCCCGAAGACGGCGGCACGGGCAAGACTTACGTGACGCTCGCATAATTTTTATGATTTTCGTATCTCATTCGCTTGACACGCACCCCCGATATTTGCTATGATTGCACTTGTCAGTTACATGGTGTCTGTAGCTCAGCGGTAGAGTTCCAGATTGTGGATCTGGCTGTCGTGGGTTCGAGACCCACCAGACACCCTCCCGCTCTGTTGGGACGAGTAACCGAAAGAATGCGTTCGTAGCTCAACTGGATAGAGCAACGGACTTCGAATCCGTAGGTTGCACGTTCGAGACGTGTCGGACGCAAAAAGTTGGACGGAGTTCAGACTGACGGTCGCAAGACCACATATCACGGGCGACTAGCTCAGCTGGTAGAGCAACAGACTCTTAATCTGTGGGTTCGGGGTTCGATCCCCCGGTCGCTCAAGAAATCGGACAGGAACTGGACGTAGCATTTCTCAGTTCGCCGCAGCCGATACAACACGCGAGAGTGGTGAAATTGGCATACACGCTAGACTTAGGATCTAGTGCTTCGGCGTAAGGGTTCGACCCCCTTCTCTCGCAAACTTTTTTAATCCATAGACAAATAAGTCTCACGTCGTTGCTTCGGCAGGTAATCGGAGCGGAAGTATCGTATTTCACGCTGTCTTTTGCCCGCATCAAAAAACAAAGGCAAATCCCGCTGCCCGGTGTGCAAGCCATAACGCAGCCTCACGCTCCCTCTTGACATTTTTTTTATCTTTCTCTATAGTTGTATCACAACTTGCGGGAATAGCTCAGTGGTAGAGCGCCACCTTGCCAAGGTGGATGTCGCGGGTCCGACTCCCGTTTCCCGCTCGTTCGTTTCTGCGCAAGAATCAATTTTGCGGGAATAGCTCAGTGGTAGAGCGCCACCTTGCCAAGGTGGATGTCGCGGGTNCGACTCCCGTTTCCCGCTCTAATTGAAGCGATTCGGAGCAATCTGAATCGTTTTTTTTTACTACATATCGTTTTTAAGGGGTGAGACCGTGAAAGTCACCAAAGAAATCGAAAAACTTGAGCACTCGGCTGCAAAACTGACCGTCACCGTCGCAAAAAAAGACGTGGCNGACTGCTACCAGGCGACGCTCGGAAGATACGTCAAGCAGGTGCAGATTCCGGGATTCCGCAAGGGACACGTGCCCGCGAGCGTGCTGGAACGCAAATTCNGCGACGCAATCAAGCAGGAAGCGGCGGCNGACCTTATCGACAAGTCGCTCAACGAGATTTTTGAGGACGAAAAGGAAAGCGCGAACCGTCCGCTCCCCTACGCNCAGCCTGCGCTGGAAAAAATGCCCGAACTCGACACGGAAAAAGACTTCACCTACACCGTCANCTATGACGTGTTCCCGTCGGTNACGGTGGACGANAAATCGNTNGGCAGCATCACGATCAAAGAGCCGCAGTGNACNATNACNGACAAGGACGTGGACGACGAGCTGAANGCGATTCANGAGCGCAACGCGACCGTCATCGACAAAAAGGACGACGAGGCGGCGGAGAACGGCAANATCGTCACGGTCAACCTCGTGGAGCTGGGCGACGGNGGCGCGGAAATCGCGGACACCAAGCGCGACGGCTACACGTTCACGATNGGCGGTGCGGGCAANGTCTATCAGATTGACGACGACCTTATCGGNATGAAGAAAGGCGACACCAAGGAAATCACCAAGACTTACAAGGACGACGACGCGGACAAGGAGCGCGCGGGAAAGACAAAGACCTACCGCGTGACCGTCACGCAGATTAAGGTGCGCGAGTTGCCCGCCCTTGACGACGAGCTGGCGCAGGACGTGAACGAAAAATGCAGCACGCTCGCCGAGCTGAAGGCGGACATCAAGAAGAACCTCACCACGTCGCTGGAACGCCGCCTGAACGACATCAAGAGCAACGAGCTGCTGAGCCAGCTGGTAGAAAAAAATCCGTTCGAGATTCCGGCAAGCATGCTGAACGCGGAGCTGGACGGACGCTGGCGCATGATGGCGCAGCAGTTCCAGACCACGCCCGAAGACCTTGAGCGCATGATCACGGCTTCCGGGCAGAAAAAAGAGGACATGCTCAAGGAATGGACGGGCGACAGCGAGAAAATGCTCAAAAGCCGGATTATCGTGGACACGCTGCTGCGCGACCGCACCATTTCCGTAACGCCGGAAGAAATTGAGGCGCAGTACGTAAAAATCGCGGAAGGCAACGGAATGTCCGTGGAAGACGTAAAAAAACACTATGCGGATGCCCGCTCAAAAGAGTATCTTATAGATGACACGAAAGAGCAGAAACTGTATGCCGAGCTGTTCAAGCAGGTAAAAGTGGTCAAAGGCGACAAGGTGACGCTGGCAGACCTGTACAGACAGCAGTAAGCGGCTGGCAGCAGGCGGGATGTTCCTTTCGTAACGATGCAGAACATTCCGCTTTTTTTCTGTTTCGCGGCGGACGAGCGGCACAGGGCCGCAAGGAGAACACATGAACGAAGCAATGGACAGCTACTATATGCCCCATGTCATCGAGCGCAGCGGGAACGGCGAGCGTTTCTACGACATCTACTCGCGCCTCCTGAAAGACCGTATCATCTTTTTGGACGGCGAAATCCATGACGTGAACGCGGACTTGGTGGTGGCGCAGATTCTGTTCCTTGAGGCAGAGAACCCCGAAAAAGACATCAGCCTGTACATCAACTCGCCGGGCGGAAGCGTGACGGCAGGGCTGGCGATTTACGACACGATGCAGTACGTCAAATGTCCTATCCAGACGATTTGCATGGGACAGGCGGCATCAATGGCGGCAATCCTGCTTGCCGGCGGAACGCAGGGCAAACGCTACGCGCTCCCCTCAAGCCGCGTGATGATTCACCAGCCGTGGGGCGGCGTGCAGGGGCAGGAAAGCGACATCGCCATTCAGGCAAAAGAAATCCTGCGCCTGAAAAAACTTTCCATCGACTATTTTGCGGGCGCGACGAAAAAGCCCGCCGAAACAGTGGCAAAAGACATGGAACGCGATTTCTATATGTCCGCGCAGGACGCGCTGGCATACGGCATCGTGGATCATGTGATGCCGTTCCGCAAGGGCGCGGCTGACGGCAAGGAGGGCAACCAATGAGAGGCTTCCGTAACGATACCCAGTACTGCTCGTTCTGCGGAAAACCCGCAAGCGACGAGCGCACCCTCGTCGAAGCACCGGGGCACAACATCTGTATCTGCGACAAATGCGTCGCCGTCTGCCAGAGCGTCATCGAGCAGGAGCAGAGAGCGCCGGTGCCGATTGACATGGCGGAAGTGCCCTCCCCGCGCGAGTTCAAGGAATACCTCGACCAGTACGTCATCGGGCAGGACTACGCAAAAAAGGCACTTTCGGTCGCCGTCTACAACCATTACAAGCGGATGTCCGCCATGCAGGGCGCGGCAGAGAACGACGTGAAGATTGAAAAATCGAACGTCCTGCTCATCGGGCCGACGGGAAGCGGAAAGACGCTGCTCGCCCGCACGCTGGCAGAAAAACTGAAAGTGCCGTTCGCCATTGCCGACGCGACCACGCTCACCGAGGCGGGCTATGTGGGCGAGGACGTGGAGAACGTGCTGCTCAAGCTGATCAACGCCGCGAACGGGAACATTCAGGCGGCGCAGCGCGGTATTATCTTCATCGACGAAATCGACAAAATCGGGCGCAAGAGCGAGAACACGAGCATCACGCGCGACGTGAGCGGCGAAGGCGTCCAGCAGGCACTGCTCAAAATCATCGAGGGAACGAACGCATCCGTGCCGCCGCAGGGCGGGCGCAAGCATCCCAACCAAGAGATGATTGAGATCGACACCACGAATATCCTGTTCGTGCTCGGCGGCGCGTTCGTGGGGCTGGACAAAATCATCGAGCAGCGCATTGCCGACCATGCCATGGGATTCGGCAGCAACGTGGGTCAGCGGAGCGAGGAGGAGCGCATGGAGCTGCTGAACCAGTGCACGCCCGACGACCTCGTGAAATTCGGCCTGATTCCCGAGCTGATCGGGCGTATGCCGATTACCGTCGCGCTCAAGGAACTGACCAAGGCGGACCTGAAGCGCATCCTGACCGAGCCGAAAAACGCGATCACCAAGCAGTTCAAGGCATCGTTCGCGATTGACGACTTGGATCTGACCTTCACCGACGACGCGCTCGACGAGATTGCCGGCATCGCGATCAAGCAGAAAACCGGCGCGCGCGGTCTGCGCGCCATCGTGGAGAAAATGCTGATGGATCTGATGTACGANGCTCCNAGCATNAANGGCAANAAGCAGCTCGAAGTGACCAAAGACATNGTGCGGAACAAGGTAAAACTTGACTTGAGCAAGATTCTGATCGANCAAAAATCCGCGTAACGCGCAATAGACGACAAAAACGCCTGCCGTTACCGGCAGGCGTTTTCNTTCGCATGAAAATCTCCGTTAATTATTACTATTTTTATTTGNCAATGCNTGACTAGTNANATAAATCGACAACGCGGTAGAGACAATCGACAACAGCGTGGTNACCGTCGGGGCGATAATTCCCCACCGATACAGCAACGAATTCTCCTTGACCTCAATTGTCGCCTCGGGCGTGATGAAATCGCTCTTGGCAAGTTCCTTGCCGTCAATCGTCAGAATCTCCATTTTNTCACGGCTNTTGCGCGACGTGTCNATNCCNCCGGCAAGCCCNACATAATANTTCCAGTCNCGGTCGGGAATGTACGGAAAACGCGCGGGATTCTTGACCGCACCCGAAACCGTCACAAAGAACTGGCGGAACGGCACGAGCAACGTGTCTCCGTTCTGCACGGTCTCCGACGAATAATAAGACGCGTCATAGAGAATCTTGGCAAGATCAATGGGAATCTGCTTATCGCTNCGGATAATATACGCCGCGGACAAATCCGAGGAAGCAATGAACGCTCGCGAATACCGCCGCACGAGCGCCGCATAATCTTCCCCGTCCGTAAAGCGCACTGTAATACGGNCGGTCCCCGCCGCCTCTGCGGTCCCCGCCGCCTCTGCGGTCCCCGCCGCCTCTGCGGTCCCCGCCGCCTCTGCGGTCCCCGCCGCCATATTCGCGACCGAGACAGCGCCCTCAATAAACATAGCGGAAGTAAGGTCGCGATACGACGCGACCGTCACTTCGTCATAGGACAGCAGCGGAAAATCAGCGTCGATATCTTTCTGCCCCAAATACAGCATTTTGCCCGAGTCCTTCTCACCGGTAATACGATACAGGCTCGTCCGCGAGATGTCCGCCAAAGACTGCAAGCCATTCGCATAATACTCTATGAGCGCCTTCAAGTTCTCGCCGGAAAGAATCTCATACGTTCCCGGACGCTCGACCGCGCCGTCTATCGTCACGCGGCGTTCATAGCGGTTGATGATAATCTTGTCGCCGGGACGCAGGTACGGATCCTGCGAAAAATCGCCCTCGCGCTGCGCCTTATACAGGTCGAAATTCTTTTCCCCGCCATCCTCCGAAATAACGGTCACGTTGCGCGTGGACGAATAGTCCGTCAGACTGTCGGAAATAAACGAAGAAAGACGTGTCAGTGCCCACGCCGTACGCTCCGTTGCCTGCACAACCTCACCCGTGATGCTCACCAAAAACGTTGACGGCGACGTAAGGACAAACTGCACACCGCCCATCGGATAGTTCTTGCTGACCAATGAATCAACCTGCGTCTTGAGCTGGCTATACGTCAGCCCCTTGCAGTTGAGCACACCGAGATTCGCCACACGGATACGGTACGTCGTATCGACCGGGATCGTGTAGACGACCGGGGTCGTACCCATCGCAAACGACAAAGTATACACATCGCCCGCCGTCACGGCATAATCGGGAACGGACATTGCAAGACGCGGGTCGGCAACCAGCTGGAACGTTTCTCTCAAGGATTCCGCCGAGAGGTCGTCAGTCGTTTTGGTCGTAGCATTTGCCGTCGTCAAGTTTTGCCGCAGGACATTCGATGTACCCGTGCTTGAAGTCCTGCCCGACAAAACACTGCTGATAGACTGCCCGAAAACGCCCGACAAAAATGAACTCAGGCAGACAAAGGCGACAAATCGTTTCATATCAGTTATCCTTATCCTGCTTTTGGGTCAGTTTTCCCCATGCCTCAGGGTCGTTCCGAATATTCCTGAACGCGTTCCGCGCGAACGCAAGGAACACGGACAAAAAGAACGCCGCAAACACGATGATAATGCACAGCATGCCCCNGCTCGGCTTTGACTTTTGGTCGGGAATTTCGGGACGCTCAAGAATCTGAAAAATCGGCTGCTCGCTCTGCATCTCCACTTTCAGCATCTCNTATTGTATCTTGAGCTGCGTGTACACTTCTTTCTGCGCCTCAAGCTCCATCTGAATGCGCGTCGTGCCAACGGCAATCGACGGAATATCCCACGCCGCCGCCCCGCCGCTCACGCTCGCGCCAAGGTTGCGCGCCTCGCGCTCCAGCCGCAGGATTTCGTTGTANCTTGACTGNNTGTTCTTCTCCAGATTTTCCTTTTTGATNTTGTTGCTGTCCAGCCCCAGCTCGTCGAACCGCTCNCCCAGCCAGTCAATCACAAAATTGACGACCCGCTGNGCAAACACGGGGTCGATGTCNGTGAACGACACGGTAAAAATGCCCGTCTCATCGTCAAATTCCGCCGACAGCGTTTTTTTGAGTGCCTTGCGGCTTGACGCNCGGACGTATTTCTCAATCTTGTACCGCTCGACAATNCCGAACGTGTCCGTCACCGCNTCNAGCAGCGGATTTGAGGAGATGAGATAGACCGCNAGCGAACTGTTGGACGAACCGGCACTGCCGGAAAAGCCCGCCAGACTGGCAAGNCCNCCCANCCCGGAAGACGAGAGCATGGAAGAAAGCCCGCTCCCNCCNGAAGACGATTCNGTGATAAGCATGTGCGCCTCNGGCGTAAACTGATTCGGCAGCGGAGATTTTTCGGGCGGAAGCACCANCGATATAATAGAAAAAACAACCGCCCCGANTGCCGCCANCACCGTCAGCACGATAATCATCACNTTNTAACGGAGCANCACCGCGAACAAGTCGATNAGGGAAATCTCGTCGTCGTCTGCGGCAGGTGTCATCTCTTGCATCNATCGCCTCCTCTCCACAGTATACCGAAAGCACCNCGCCGTTGCAAGGCANTCCGTTGNGCCGTCATTCCGTCATCTGCCGCGCGGCATCGCGCACGAGCGCNCTTTCNCCNTTTTTCATNATCAGCAGCTGCCCGTTTTTCNCCACGACGACCAAATCATGCACGCCGCACAGGGCNACGGGAATGTCCGCGTAGACAAAATTGTTGCCGCTTTCNNCNNCGACGACNTTTTTGTTGGCGGGATNCGTGCAGCATTCGCTGAATGCGTCCCAGCTGCCCACGTCCGTCCATGAAAAATGCGCNTTGACGGCGGCGGCNTTTTTNGTCTTTTCGGCAATCGCCTTGTCCACGGCGACGGCGGGCACGGTCTCATAGGCAGNGTCCANCGCCCGCCANGNATCCAGCACCGCAACGCCGTGCCGNTNNGCAAGCNCGGGAACGNCGCCGTCCCGCACGCCGTCGAATGCCNGCGCCACGGNCGGCGTNCACNGCCGCATCTCGTCCAGNAACATANCGGCNTCGAACGCGAACATCCCGCTNTTCCACCAGTAATGCCCNTCGGCAAGATACGCTTCCGCCGTGCGCCGCTCCGGCTTCTCCTCAAAATGGTCGATGGCNAACACGGTCTGNTCNCCGTAGCAGTCGCGCCNCNCCTTGATGTAGCCGTAGCCCGTCGCCGGNTCGGCNGGGGGAACGGCAAAGCAGACGAANTGNCCGTCCGCCGCCGCCTTTGCCGCAGTCGCGCAGTCACGGCAGAACACGTCGGTCGGCCCGATANCATGGTCGCTCGTCAGCACCAAAACCGTATGCGCTTTTTCCGGCTCCGTTTTTTTGAGGAACCACACGCCCGTCATAATCGCCGCGGACGTGTGGCGCGCATACGGCTCGGCGACCACCACAATGCGCTCCTTNTNNGCNAACGGAGCGCATTGNCGCGCGCANTCCNCCTCNATATCCTTGCGGGTGACGATGACAATCCTGCCGCTGATACCNAGCGCGAACGCNCGCCGGATGCTTTCCTGCAAGAACGACCGNTCGCCGTTGAGCGTCATAAACTGCTTGGGATGCTCCTGGCTGCTCGCCGGCCANAGCCGCTCGCCAAAGCCGCCCGCCATAATAATCACGTCGGTAATCACCGCTTNCTCCGCACGGCTCACAGCGTCANNAACGCCTTGTANGCNTCNAACGCCTGCGACACNTCTTCCTTGCTCGTCAGCTCCCANGGCGCGTGCATGCTCAGCACCGGNACNCCCGCGTCAAGCACGTTCATNCCGTACTTTGCCGCAAGNTANGCGATCGTGCCNCCGCCNCCCTGATCGACCCTGCCCAGCTCCGCCATCTGGTACGACACGCCGTGNTCGTCCANCAGCNCGCGCAGGCGGGCAATGAATTCGGGATTGGCATCGCTCGCGCNGCTCTTGCCGCGGCTTCCCGTNTANTTNTTGAAGACAATGCCGCCGCCGAGAAAACTCGCNTTCTGNCGGTCGAACAGATCGGCGTTNAGCGGGTCATAGGCGGCNTTCACGTCGCTCGAAAGCATATTGCTGTNCGCNAGCGCNCGGCGCAGCGTCAGGTCGGAATAGCCGCCGGGCAGNCGCGCGATGACTTCCGCAAGCGCGTTCTCAAAGAAATGGCTCGCCATGCCCGTCGCGCCCACGCTGCCNATCTCNTCNTTGTCCACGCACAGGCACACATTGGTNCGCGCGGCGGGNACGCTCTCAAACAGCGCGCGGGCAGACGCATAGGCGCACGAGCGGTCGTCCTGCCCGTAGGCNAGCACGAGCGANCGGTCGAANCCGCAGTCGCGCGCCCTGCCCGCCGGGACNATCTCNAGNTCCGCCGAGCNNAANTCCTCNTCCNCAATGCCGTAGCGTTCGGCAAGCAGCGAAAGGATATGCTTTTTCGCCGTGTCCTTCGCNTCTTTTTCGCCGCNNTCGNCANCGCCCTTTTGCGGNATTCCCGTGCCGACGATCACGTCCAAAAGCTCGCCCGGAATGAAATCGGACGCGGTTTTCTTCATCTGCTCCTGCGCGAGGTGCGGCAAAATATCGCTGATGACAAACACCGGGTCGCCGTCCTGCTCGCCCAGGCTCACCGGCACCGTCGTCCCGTCCTTCTTGCAGACCACGCCGTGCAGAGCAAGGGGCAGCGTGACCCACTGGTATTTTTTGATGCCGCCGTAATAATGCGTGTTCAGGTAGACGACAAAATCTTTCTCATACAGCGGATTCTGCTTCACGTCGAGCCGCGGAGAATCAATGTGCGCGCCGAGGATATTCATGCCGTCCGCAATATCGCCCGAACCGATGACGAACAGCGCGACCGCCTTGTGCATCTGCCGCACATACACCTTATCGCCGCTCTTGAGCGAACCGACCGTCCCGATGTCCACAAAACCCGCGCTTTGGGCAGCCGCGACAATCTGCGCCGCGCACTCGCGCTCAGTCTTGCCGCCGTCCAAAAATGCCTTGTAATCGTTGATGAATGCTTCATGTACCATACGGAGAGTGTAGCACATCGGCATGAAAAATAAAAGTCCCGCGCACCGCCGCTAGCCGACCGGGGAAGCGTCCGCGCCATGCCGCGCGAACACAAAGCACTTGCTCACCACGTAGTTCGCGACGATGACCGCCACCTGCGCGACAATCTTGACGGCAAGGCTGTTCAAATGCAGCAGCGTGATGAACACGAACAGCAACGCTTCCTCAAGCACGAGCGTCGCAATCCTGCCCGACACAAACCTGCCGATTTCCGCAAGTATGCCACGCGCACCGTACGCCCGGTCAGCAAAGACCCAGGTGCGGTTCGTGACGTAGGCAAACAGCACCGCGATAATCCGCACGTTCGCGGCGTGTTCGTTCAGCAAAAGCCCCGCATTGAACAGCGCGAACGTCGCCACGCTCAAAAGAAACGTCAGAGCGCCAAAAAACAGGTACAGCAGCACGGACTTGTGCCTGCGGTAAAACGGCGCGAGCCGCCGCAACAGCGGCAACCCCATCAGCCGGTCGAACATATCCTCATTGCCCTGCGGCACTTCCCTGCACTCCATCGTCCTCATCATAGCGCGGACAGGCAATCGCTTCAAGAGACAAAACGATTGTCTGCCGGCAGGAAAACTTCCCGGCCGGCAGACACGCCGCGCCTCTTATTTCTTGCCCATGAGGTAATCCGCGACTGCCTCGTACGCCGGGATTGAAATCGGGTCGATGTATTTGTTCGACGACAGCGGGTTTGACGCGAAGCGCACGATGACCATCTCTGCTTTGGGGTCGATGTAGATTGCCTGCCCGTGCACGCCGCGCGCCATGAACGCGCCGTGGTCGTTGTTCGTTATCCACCACATATTGTGGTAGCTCCAGCCCACCAACTTGGGATAGCCGCTTCCCTCAAACGCCTGAGGACTGCCGCCCGCGCTCACCGCCGCGACCGCCTCCTTGGGAAGCACCTGCTTTCCGCCGAGCCTGCCGCCGCAGCGCAGCATCTCACCGAACGCCGCCATGTCACGCAGGTTCAGGCTCAGGCCGCCGCCCGCAAACGAGATTCCCGCAGGATCTACTATATAATAGGCATCGTATGCCGCGCCGAGCGGCTTCCAGATCAGTTCGGAGACCAGCTCCGCAAGCCCCTTGCCCGTCGCGCGCGAAATGATCCAGCCGAGGACTTCGGTGTTTACGGTGCGGTAGCCGAATTTTTCGCCGTGATTCTGCCCCGGAAGTTTCTGCACCGTCTGAAGGTACTCGTAATAGTTCTTCGGCCCGCTGTATCCCGCCGGACGGAACGGATTCCCTGCCGCCGAGAACTTCCACACGCTCGCGTCCGGGTCGTTGTAGTCCTCGCTGTAGTCAATCGCAGTGGTCATGTCCATCACCTGCCGCACGGTCGCGTCACCGAACCCGGAATCCTTCAGCTCCGGCACGTAGAACGATACCAGCTTCGTGTCGTCGATAACGCCCTGCGCGGTGAGGATCGCGCCCACCGTTCCCGCGAACGACTTGCTGACCGACATTGCCGCGTGTACGCCGTCTGGCTTGAGCGCGCCCCGGTATGTCTCATAGACAATCTTTCCCTTGTGGACGATGATGATGCCGTCCGTATAGTTGCGGTCAAGCGATTCCGCCCAGGTTATCGGCTCGCTCTCATCCCACGGAACGAACGTCACCGCGTCAATGCCCGCGTTCGGCTTTGCCTTGAACGAAAAATGTTTCCCCTTTGCCGCCGGAACGTCGCGCGTCGGGTTGAACTCGCGCATGTGGCACGCGCTGAAGCGGAGCGCGGGAAAATTGAAGAACGACCCGTCAGCCGCCGAGACGATTTTGTCCGCCGGCGGCGGAAATCCCTGCATCCAGCCCATCACGTTCGGGTCGGAAGCCCTCGCGTCGAGCTGCTGCGCACCTGCCGCCGAAGCAAGCCCCGCCGCGACGAAAAAAACTGCTGCCCTTTTCATAGAAAGCGCCTCCTTTTTCTATACTAGATGACGGCACGGCGCATTGTCAAGAGAAAAATCACGTATCTGGCAACGGTTGCCACGCACTCTGAAAATATAGTATAATCACGCCATGAAAAGACTCGCACAGGCATTCCTGCTTGCCACGCTTTTTTTTGTCGCGACGACGGTTTCGGCGCAGGAAGCCCTCAAGTCAACCGAAGAAGAATACTACGATTTCCTCGCCCTGCAAGGCATCACGTTCCGCCCCACACTGAACTACCGCACACTCAGCGATTCGGTCTGGAGCATCGGCACGGAGACAAAGACCGTCACGGACGAGGACGGCAACGAGCAGACGGTGGAAGAGCCACTCGCCCACCCGTGGCAACACAACAACCTCGGCAAAATGCGCATGCTTTGGCAGCCGCAGGAATTATCGAAAAATGGCTACCTGCGCGGCGTTCCGCAGGGTGTGTTCCTCAAAATATACGGACCAGAATGGTACAACAGCTTCAACACCGCCGCCCCCTACGGCCAAAACGATGGCGCACTGTGGCAAGGAAAAGGCTACAACACCAGCCTGACCGCTGGCGCGCGGCTCGAAGTCTACGGGCTTGAACTGACGATAAAGCCACAGGTGAGCTTTAGCCAAAACCGAGACTTTAAGATGCTACACGGCGTATACGGAAGCAATGATGAGAACGACTACTCGTATTTTTGGCGAGGAAACATCGACCTTGTGCAGCGGTACGGCAACTCCTCGTTCTGGACGTTCGACTGGGGCGACACCGAAGTCCGCTACAGCTGGCGCACGCTGACCGTAGGGTTCGGCTTCCAGTCGCCATGGCTCGGACCTGCATGGCTCAACCCCATGCTCGGCAGCAACAACGCGCCGACCTACCCCAAATTTGACATCGGTTTAAGACGGCAGCGAATTGTCATTCCCAAAGTGGACTGGTATTTAGGTAACATAGAAGGACGGATTTGGATCGGGCGACTTTCTGAAAGCGACTATTTCGACAACACGCCAGACAATGACTACCGCCAAGTCACGGGCTTCTCTGTCGCATATTCACCGTCTTTCTTGCCAGGGTTTACTATTGGTGCAACGAAAATCTGCATAAACGACTGGCGACATAAATCGATAAAATACCTAAACCCGTTTTACAGCACAAATGGCTCGCAGACTGGGGATAGAATTGACGAAGATCAAAAGATGTCATTTTTTGTGGACTGGGTTTTCCCCAAGATTGGATTTGAAGTTTATGGCGAATTGGGAAAAGATGATTATTCGGCAAGCAATACGGCAAATCCATTCCACACAGCGATATACACCGTTGGATTTAAACAGCGCATCCCCTTTTTTGAAAAGTACAACATATACTTTGAACTGATCGGAGAAATGAACAACTTCGAGATGTCGCACGATTATCTTGTGAATGGTTCAATTTACATGGGTTATTATGCGCATGGAGGAATTTCACAAGGTTATACTCAAAAAGGGCAGATTATAGGGGCAGGAACAGGATACTTCGGAAGGAACGAATTTCTGGGACTTAAAATGTATTGGAAAAGGGGTTCCGCTATGATTTTTTATCAAAGAAATTCTCCAGACAATAATTATGTGTATAATCAACTAACTGTGTACAGAAATGAACAAAATGAAAACTATTCAGAATTAAAAGCAATGGGAGGTAGAAATAGAACATACAAAACTTTTGGAGTGATGGCAGATTTTTTTATTACCAAAAGCTTTATGATAAGTGCAGAATTTGATTCTATTTGGGTGAACTATCCCTATTACGATGAGAAAGTGGGTCTTAGCACTTTTAGGATTTGCTTGGGATTGAAGTATAATATTTGAAATCTATGAAGTGACTAATATGAAAATTGCAGAAAAAGAAATGACAGATTGTTTACCCTCAAAATCTGTTTCAATCATTATTGTTAACTACAACACAAAAGAACTGACAAGGCAGTGCCTTGCATCGATATTTGAAAAGACGCATGACATTGATTTTGAAGTCATTGTATCCGATAATGGTTCAAATGACGGCTCCATAGAAATGCTGAAGCATGATTTTCCTGAGATTCTGCTTATTGAAAATAAAAAAAATCTCGGTTTTGGAACTGCAAACAACAGAGGACTTGACAGGGCAAAAGGAAAATATATTCTTTTCCTAAACAGCGATACACTGTTGTTAAACAATGCGGTAAAAAAGTTTTATGACTACTTTGAATCCCATCAAGATGAAAATGTTGGTGCTCTTGGGTGCAACTTGAAAAATGCAAAGGGAGAAATTATACATTCCTATGGACAGTTAGTTCCAATAAAACAAAGAATAGCCGCTCTGTTTCATACTCTGCTTGGAGTAACAAAAGATACTATTTTTTATCTCATCTTTCACAAAAATAAAGAAATAAAGATTCGGCATGCATCGTCTTTTTTTATAGGAGAAGTTCCTTATGTTACTGGCGCAGATTTATTCGTAAAAAATGACGAATACGCCCGATACGATGAAAGATTCTTTATGTACAATGAAGAAGTTGATTTGCAATTACAAATGCACAAAGCCGGCTTGGACTCACGGCTAATAGAAGGTCCGGAAATCATACACCTTGAGGGAGGATCTACTGAAAAAAGACACTACAAAATATTTTATCTTTCAACAAAAGGAAACCAGCAACTTTTTCTTTCTTATTATCAGTTTTATGAAAAAAATGAAGACAAAAAAGCAATGCTTTTTTTACTAAAACTTATTATCATTCTGATATGGAGTAACCCACTGCTTATAAGATACACCTATAAAAACATCTTGACATTATTGTCTTTCAAACGATAACTTACTTGCACACTAAATGTTTTTATGCTATTATATGTTAAAAAATATGTATATTCGTTCTTGTATTAAGGGTAATTTTCATTTATGAATAATACGATTTTTGTGACATCGCCACTTCTTCCCGATCTTAGTGATTTAACGCCCCTGTTGGAAGATATTTGGCAACGGAAATGGATAACAAATAACGGTTATTACTGCAAAGAGCTTGAACGCAGGTTGGCGGATTATCTTGGTGTTCCGTATATTTCGCTTGTGGCGAATGGAACAATAGCATTGTCTATTGCTATTCAGATTCTGAATCTTACTGGCGAAGTAATTACCACGCCTTACACATTCTGTGCAACAACGCATTCTTTGACCTTGAGCAATGTGACACCAGTATTCTGCGATATAGACCCAAAAACTGGCAATATCGACGCGGATAAAATAGAGGCTCTGATAACGGAAAAAACATCGGCTATACTGCCAGTCCATTGTTATGGGAATCCTTGCGAAATAGACAAGATACATGAAATTGCAGAAAAACATAATCTGAAAGTTATTTATGACGCGGCACATGCCTTTGCCGTAAAAAAAGATGGAAAGTCGCTATTAACAGCAGGCGATCTCTCCTGCATCAGTTTTCATGCCACAAAAACATACAATACAATTGAGGGGGGGGGTATTGTGTGTATGGATAAATCGACCAAGGATAAAATAGACAGTTTCCGGGATTTCGGAATCATTGATGAGAATACAATAGCAGTCGCAGGAATGAACGGAAAGATGGATGAAATCCGTGCTGCTTACGGACTTGTCAACCTGCAAAACATCGATTCTGCTATATCAAAAAGAAAGACTATCGCAACGCTGTACAGAAAGGAACTTTCAGACATTGTAGGTATATCTCTGTTGCCGGAAGAACCAAACACTGAATACAACTATTCCTATTTTCCTGTTTTTATTGACAAAAAAGAATACGGGCTATCAAGTGATGAGCTTCAAATCAAGCTGAAGCAAAATAATATTTTTGCACGAAGATATTTTTATCCACTTATAAGCAATCTGAACATATACAGTTCATTACCATCCGCAAACAGACAAAGACTGCCGGTAGCGAACCGTATGTCAAATCAAGTCCTTTGCCTGCCAATTCATCATGATCTTGCACTGGATAATGCCAACAAAGTAATAGAGGTTATAAAGGCAAAATGAACTGCGCTCCCATAATCATTCCGACACTTAATCGATACTCACATCTCAAAAACCTTATAGACAGTTTGCTTCTAAATAATTTGGCTGAAAAGACCGAGCTCTTTGTCGGACTTGATTATCCGCCAGAAGAAAAATATGTTGAAGGATACCATAAAATTCGTGATTTCTTGAAAAATCTAAAAGGCTTCAAATCTGTAAATGTTATTGAACGTAGTGCAAATATGGGTGCCATTGAAAATATAAAAGATTTGATTAGAATAGTTTTGGAAAAGTTTGATGCTTTTATATTTTCAGAAGATGACAACGTTTTTTCTCCCTGTTTTCTGGAGTATATAAACAAAGGACTTGAAAAATACAAAGATGATAAGAATGTTCTTTCAATAGCCGGCTACGCCTATCCCGTTGCCATGCCGGAATCTGAACATACCGTAATAAAAATGCAACGCTATTATAGTGACTGGGGCTTTGGCATGTGGAAGGATCGATATATAGAACTTCGAGATACTATAAATCAGTCTTATTTTGACAATCTGTTTAAAAATCCAAAACTTACGAAAAAATTACGCGAAAAAAGCAAGAAAAACTATGTGTATGCCTTTGGACTTTGCACGCCGTCGAAAGCAAATATTCGTCCTATGGACTATACGAGCAGCATATATCAGATAATCAATGACCGATACAGCATAATGCCAAAAATATCTCTTGTAAAAAACAACGGTTGGGACAATTCAGGGATACATTGCAAGGATTCGGACGCAAAAGATTTTGCTATAAAGAATCTTTTTATAAATCAAAAAATTTCAGAAGCAAAAACATTTGATTTGTACAGCGTCTCCGATGCGGAATCAGACATCGTAAACAAACGATGTGATAAATCGCTTATAGGAGCATTTGATAAAGCTTATTACAAGAAAGTTCGGGTAAAGGAAATCCTGTTCAGATACGGAATATTGGATATATTCAGAACATTGTTGCGGAAGAAATAGATTGAAGATAGAGCGTTCTAAAAACACTGCCAGAAATTCTTTCTGGGGAATTTTAAGTACCATATTACTCATTCTGTTTCCTTTCATAAATAGGACTGTTTTAATAAAATTTCTTGGTGCAGAATACCTTGGTTTAAACGGACTGTTTGCTTCTATCTTGCAAATGCTGAATCTTACTGAATGCGGATTTTCCAGCGCAATTATATTCAGTATGTTCAAGCCAATTGCGAACGACAACAAAGAAGAAATATGCGCATTGCTTGGTTTTTACAAAAGGGTGTACCGCATTGTCGGAGGCATAATTTTTATTGCAGGAATATGCTGTATACCTTTCTTGAATTTCATAATATCAGGAACAATTCCTGCTGGAATGAACATTCATATTATTTATCTCATTCACCTTGCAAATACATCTGTCAGTTATTTTCTGTTTGCCTATAAAAATGCATTGCTGTCCGCACATCAGAGGAATGACATTCAGCATAAAATACTTATGGTATGCAGGATAGGACAGTTTGCTTTACAACTTTTGAGTATACTTTTCTTCAAGAATTTTTATCTCTACACATTTTGTATGGTGATATTTACCGTCTTGAATAATTTAATAACATCAAAAGTTGTTTCATCGACTTATCCCGAATATTATTGTTCTGGAAAAATAAGAAAAGAGCAAAAGGATGAAATAAAAGAAAAGGTATCTGGGCTCATCATTATAAAGCTTGCTGGAACAACAAGAGATTCATTGGACAGTATTTTCATTTCAAAGTTCATGGGCCTTACCTCTGTTGCAATATTCAGCAATTACTTCTACATATTAACAGCAGTGCATGGTGTCATACAAGTGATAGCGACAAGTATGTCGGCAGGAGTCGGAAACAGTATTGCAACCGAATCAAAGTTAAAGAACTACCAAGACTTCCGAAAGATTATGTTCTTATATCTTTGGATTGCATGCTGGTGCATATCATGTATGGCAAATTTGTATCAACCGTTCATGCAGTTTTGGGTTGGTACTGATTTGATGCTGGATTTTAGCATTGTCATCCTGCTTTGCATTTATTTTTGGCTACAAACTATTGGCGACATAAAAGGGATCTATACAGGCGCATTGGGTCTATGGTGGCAATGCAGATTCCGGGCAATCGCCGAGACACTCTGTAATTTTGTACTAAACTACATTTTCGTAAAAAACTTCGGGTATGCAGGCATCCTGTTCGCTTCTGTGCTGACCCTGTTGTTCGTTAATTATATATATGATTCATTCATATTGTTCAGAAATTATTTTACGGAATTTAAAATAGCACGTTATTTTTTGCAGCACTTGCTCTATTCTCTTATATGTGCCGCCATAACTGCCATTTGTTTTATTATGACAAAATTCATTACTATAAGTAATTCTTACTTATCATTTTTGCTCAAAACCATAGCGATTACACTCATGGCAAACAGCCTATTGTTTTTTATCTATAAGAAAACAGATATTTTCAAGCAGTCCGCAAAAATTATGGCGACTATATTGCCAACAAAACTGAAAAGGAGATTCACCGTTTTATGAACAAGAGAATTAAAGAACAGATTAGAGAAAAAATAACCGATTTCATATTCCGTTCAAAACTGATGTCCGAAAAGACTAATATTATGCTCAGGCATATTGATTATGTCGTCTCTAGTCAGTCCAATAAAAACAAAAAAGTGCTGTACACTTGCATAACAGGCAATTACGTTCCGTTGCTTTTGCACAAATACGTTGCAGATGACTATGATTATGTCTGTTTTACAGACAGTGAGACATTGCTTAATTATAATTATTACGGTGCATGGAAGATAAAGCCACTTGCATTCAGCAAATTGGACAATACACTAAACAACAGATGGCATAAAACTCATCCACACATACTGTTCCCCAAGTACGAAGAAAGCATATACATAGATGGGAACATTTGCTTGAATTCAAGTTATTTTATAAGAGCCGCAGAAGAAAAAAAAATGGATATTGTTGTGCCACGACACTGGAGAGATGATTGCATCTACAAAGAATGCGACAATGTTATGGAAGTCATTGTTCCCTCTGGCGGTGAAAAAAGAGAGAATGTTGAGAGAATGAAAGACTTTCTTGAAAAAAATAATATGCCGCATAATTATGGTCTCAATGAAAACAATTTTTTATATAGGAAGCACAATAATTCGTCCGTCATAACCATTATGGAAGAATGGTGGGATTTTATAGAGCATTATACAAAACGAGATCAACTTTCATTTGCGTATATATTATGGAAAAATGGCATTAGACCGGAGGAAATCAGCATTCCGAATTTGAGGAATGCTGATTCAAAGGATGTGCTGTTTATATGCCACAGGAAAACACGGAGCTGAGTGCTAGTAAATGCTGAACATATTTAGCAATTCTCAACTGAAAAACTTTATGCAAAGTTCTACTGCCTAAACTATTTAATAGACAGCTTTATTAATACTTTTGCGTTTTCAAATGTTTTCCAATATATCCAATGTAACATTTTTTAGTGTTTTTTATAGGAAGAAAGTACAGTCTGGTTTCAAATTTGCCGAAAAACTTTGCGTGATAGAAAAAATATTCTTTAGTACCATCTGGTAATTTAACACATCTATGTTTCTTCAAATTAGGTTTTTGTTTTACAGTATCAGATTCATCAGAGACATTAATCCCTAGTTTTTTTAATTCAGCAAATGAAAATGTGTCTTGAAGTGAACTAAAATAAGTGTTCAGTGTATCCAACTGTTCTATAATTTTTGCAATATGATTTCTTTCTGGATTTTCATATAAACAATGCTTCGTTATATCGCATTTAATTAAATTCGGAAATAAAGAATCCCACTGTTCCCATAAGTCCTGCCCTGAAGAAATGGTGTTAAAAGATTTTTTTCTATTAGTCAAAGCAACTTTTTGTAATGATATGATACCAGAAATTTGTGACAGTTCTTTTTTTACAGTAATAAGCTCATCATTTTCATTTATGGTTTCAAAATTAAAAAATATATTTTCTTTGTTCCAAATACTGTTAGTATTTAGACTTAAAATATAATCGCATCCTCTGTCAAAAGCCAAGCCTGCACCTTTTGAAACATAAACTTTACCATTTAATTCAATTTTAGCATCTGTCAGAGGGGCTTCCACTGAAGAAAAATATTTTCCAACAAGACTTCTTAAAAATATTTTATTTTCATAATCAATTTTAGAATCATTTAGCCAGTTTTGAATAATCGGTATATCAATAGGTATTGATTCATTAGTAATAAAACCTTCGACAATTTTTTTACACTGAGCCTCTTTTAACAGAGAAAGAAAATTTAAAATAATTTGATTTGCTGATTCATATGAAATAGAATCAGCAAAATCATTATGTATTGAAATTTCATTGAAAGGTACATACATTTTAAAACAATTCCATCAAAGCTTTATCCCATTCATCAAAGAATCCATCTGGCCAATCAGATAATTTTCCGTTTTCTAATATCTGAGGGGAAGATTTCTTGTATTCGTAATATGTTCCAAAAGTCTTATCTTCCATTACTTCTCTATAAAAATAATTGAGACGAGTTTGCAACCTATCAATTATTTTTTGTTTTACAGACAATCTTATACCATTTAATAAATGATCGCTGTGTGTTTCAACGATAACTTGAACACCTCCAGATGCTGCACGAGAAATCAATTCTCCCATCTTTCGTTGACCTTTTGGATGCAAATGCGCTTCAGGATTTTCCACAATAACCAAATCTCCATTTTTTGCTTTTAATAAGGCAACAACAATTGGCGCAACATAACTCAAACCAAAACCTACGTTTAGTGGGGAATAAGATTCATTTGAAAAACCATATTGCAAAGAAACTATTCCTGTTTTTTTATCAATACCTGATTTTAATGAAATTCCAGGACTGATTTCAGAAACCCAAGCATTAACTTGCTCAATAAGTTTTCTACTCTTACATGATTCATGCATTATTTTGGGATTATCTACATTTTCGTCAGATTTTATTGCTAGGTAATCTGCAAACAACTCTCCTCTTATACCTACTTGATTATTTTCAGTTACATCATAATAGGAACCTTCATAATATCGTTGAGGTCCTATTCGCGCTGCTGACACATATGCAAATGAGTTTTTGAAAAGATTTACATTTGAAATAAATGATTCATTTATTAAACTGGCAGATTCATCTAATTCAAGAAAATCTGATTCAGCGGCATATTTGTACTTAAACAAAGCTTCAATTTCATCAGAGCATATTGCAAATCCGAATGAATCTTCCTCACTCATCCGATTCATTACATCATATCCTGTTCCTAATTGAATGTAATCACCATTAAGATGCAATCCTTTCTGAAGCGAATTATTGGAGTATGATTGGCGAAGAAGTAATAAAATTTGTATGATGCTAGATTTTCCCATACTATTGATTCCAGCTAAAACGTTCAAATTCGATAATTCTAGTGAAAGGCTCTTGAAACATTTGTAATTTTCTAATCTAATTTGATTTATCATCGCCATTATCCCTCAATAAAATTATTTACAAGATTAAAGACAGTATTTATTCTGTTATTGACAGATGTTTTATCTGAAGCCTTAATATAATTCATAAAAGTATAATCAGAAAATAAATTAAAGAATGCTGTTTGTACCTCACTCTTTTTATTAACAAGGATATCAATTTGTTCATTAGACAATTTATTTAGTATATGAGACCACATTTCAAAAAATGATTTATTCACAGGTCCTCGCCTCCCATTTATAACTTTTCTAAATGCATACTGCTCAAATAATTGATAAGCATAATTCATATTTCGAGAAAACTTTTCTTCAATGTCATTTAATTGATCAGAAGAAATTTTGCCAAGATAATCCATACCACTATTCAAAAAGTCATCTAGATTCCCTGTATAATCATCAAGATTAAGTTCTGTAAAAATTACATACCGAAGGCAAAATTCTCTGTCTAACATACGGGTAGGCTTTATACTGTTTCCAGTTGCCTTGAGAAATTGATTGTTCTTAGACAGTTTTAATAAAAATTCACTAGCCTGTCCTTGATAAAGAGCATTTCGAATTTCCTGAGGCTCAAGAACCAGTCCACCAGTATTAATACGTTTGAAAATATTGAATTTGACATTTTTGGGAGTTGTCGGTTTTACAATATAAGCATAAATATTTGTTTCTTCCAAACGCCGTTGCAAAGAACGGGGAAGTTTTTCAAATGTCAATCCATTCAAATCTTTTAAAAACTCCATCCCAATTAGTTTCAATGATTGATCAACTGCAAATTCTTTTAATGTAGAAACACGCTGCAAACCATCAATTATTTGCCATTTATCATCATTTGAAGCGTCAAAATAGAAAGTTGGAAGCGGTATTTTCAATAAAAGAGATTCTATTAATTGACTTTTTTGTTTTGAAGACCAAAGCCCTGGCTTTCGTTGAAATGAAGAATCCAACTCCAATTCTTCATATTTAATTTTCTTCAAAATGCTGTCAATTGGTAACATTTTACTTTCAATCTCAATTTTTGACGGATCGAAAGGTATGACATTTGGATCATTACCTGAAGTTATATCTTGATCATCAATTTCAACATCACCAGTAATAACCTCAATGCCTTCATCAGCAAAGATTTCCATAATAGTAGGAATTGCATCTGTCTCTACTTTTTTTAAAGAAATCAATATCATTGATAAATTTATTTTGTAATTTTGACTTTTTGCAATTTCTATTAATGAATCTATATCCTTGTTATTATCCATAAAAAGATTAAAACTCCTATTTTAACAATATCCTCATCCATCAAGTTTGGTAACAAAATGTTGTCATTTTTTATCAAAGTAATAGTCCATTATAGTATAGCATAAAAATATGCTTCAAACAAGTAGTCCCACATTGTTCCGCAAAACCATACTGGATGCACCGGCAAACCTTACTGGATGGATAATCCATCCAGTAAGGAATTTTTTCTCCGTTCGAGCGCTTTTTAAACCCATACAGCCTGAATTTGAGTTCCATCCTTACTGAATTTCCACGCCATCTAGCAAGGATTTTTCCCTTAATCCAGCCTGAATTTCCATGCAAAGCAGACTGAATTTTAGCAACGAAATCATAAAAAAGGCGCACCTGAAATCAGGTGCGCCCGAAAACTGTCTTGTATCCTACAGTTTTCTATGCAAGCCGGAACTCGCCTTCAAACACATACTCCCTGGTGTCTTTTGCAAGCGTTTTTCCCGAAAGATGCTGTGTCCGTATCATAATCTTGTATGTTCCCGCCGCAAGCTCCGAAGGGACGACGCAGCACAAAGAGCTGGGGTTGCTCCGGCCGATTTTATCCGCTCCAAGCCGCACCGTCTTTGACTCGTCTTCTGTATTCACAAAATACAATCCCACGTCTTCGTTCTCTCCTGCTATGGTAAGGTTCGCGCCTTTCACCTCAAGAAAACCGTTCTGCGTGAGCGTGTCTGAGCCGCCGCTCTCAAGGTCATGCACTTCCGTAATCGTTGGCAGAATGGTGTTTCCTTGGCGGAGTGTGGGCGTCACCTCTTTTATGATAGGTTTCATCTTTGAGCTTGTGTTGCAGTTCAATGTGACAGAATGCCGCTCCGGACTGTAGGGGTCGTTTTGGGAAATGAATGAGCCCGAAAGACCAAGAGTACATCTCGTAACGCCGTCATCCACTGTGCAGCCGGTGAGAAGTCGTGCAATCTTCGCGTTCCGAAAAAGCGCGGCGACTTCCAAAAGCGTTTCCTTTGTCAGCCCGGATGCAAGGCCGGCGGCGATAATGTCGCACGCCAAATCCTCGTCGGTGCATGTCCCCTGATTGATGATTCGCGCAAAATAGGCTGAGCCTTTGCCCGAACCGAAATTGTTCTTGTAGAGTGCGAACGGCACTTCGTTTGATTTGTGTTCTGCTTTAGCAGCATTTAAGGTATTTATATTCATTTTACACCTCCAATGTATTATGAATAAAAAGTCGATATGAGCTTTTTATAATTCCCTTTATAAGTTGCCTCATACCTTTGTATAAAAGGCCCGGATTTTGTTACCGGCCTTGTCCGACATTCCCGAAAAAGAATTGGAATCGGGAAACTCCCGTCCGCTTCCTTTTTTCCCTCTGCCCTTTTTGCAAGGCGGGCAGCACCTTTGTCAGCATCGCATCTCACACCTCCTTGATAATTCGATAAAATCGAATTATCCGACAATGGTATTATAAGTGTTTTTATCCTGTTTGTCAAATTTAAATCGTAAAAATCGAATTAAATTTAATATTTTTGTAAAGAAATGCTTGTAACAAGCCGAAAATAAAGGTATCATTCGAATAATGCGAAGAACGTTTGGCTTGCAACGTTCTCATTGCTTTGTGCGGAGCGGCGTATGCCCCGACTGCTTTTAGGAGAAAACATGCTCGTATCGTTTTCCTGTGGGAATTTCTTGTCGTATGATTCCGTCCAGACGCTCAGTCTGAGGGCGGCAAAAAAACTCCGCACCAAAAAAGAGCACTTCTCATGCTCCAAGAACGCCGGAAACATCCTGAAATTCGCGGCGATGTACGGCGCGAACAGTGCCGGAAAATCGAATTTTTTCAAGGCGATGAACGTAATGCGGGGATTCGTCCTCTCCGGCCACCTTGTGCAGAATTCCGCGGAACTGTACTGCCGCATAAAAAAGCAGAACATCACAACGCCTTCTTTCTTTGAAATCTGCTTTCTCGTTGACGATGTTCCGTACACCTACGGCCTGAACATTGACATGCAGCACAAGCTTGTCCTGTCGGAATGGCTGTTTTTTACCAAGGGAGAGACAAGGCAGTATCTTTTCAACAAAGAGAGCGTGGATTCCGGCATTGCCTTTGGCTCGGCTCTTGCCGACTGCGCGGAAATACAAGTCCTTTCGAATATTTTTTCCGGCGGCGAAAGCCCGTTCCTGTATTGCATGAACCACAACACGAAGTCGTTTTATGACAAGAATCCCAAAGCCCGGATTTTGCAGAAAGTTTTTGAATGGTTCGCCCTGCATTTTGAGGTCATCTACCCGGAACAGCCGATAAGCGACACCGCCCTTTTGGACAATCCTGCGACACTGAAAGAATACGCGAAGTTCCTCGGCATGTTCGGAACGGGAATCGTTGACGTGGCAAAGGAAGAAGTAAGCGAGGACAAGGTGAAATCAAACCTTTCCGTTGTTGACCGGGCGAACATGGAGTTTCGGATGAACTTGGTCAGGACGAACAATCTGCTAGGTAGGGAAAAACGCGAGTGGTCGGCAGTAATCCGCAACCGGGCGAATATATTCACCATAAAGATGGATACGAGCGGGATAGCGAGGTATTATGTGCTGAAATTCATGCACCACTATGGCGATGAAAAGGTCGCCTACGAGATGCGCCGCGAAAGCGACGGCACGTACCGGCTGTTCCAGCTGCTTGACGTGCTGATGACTGCAAAAGACAAGGTTTTTGTCATTGACGAGATAAGCCGATGCATGCACCCCCTTTTGACAATCAGATTCATAGAGGAATTCTTAAACCGTGCGGCAGAGCGTCCGGTACAGCTTATCGTCACGACGCACGAAACGCGCCTGATGAAGCATGAGTTCCTGCGCCGTGACGAAGTGTGGGTATGCGACAACGCCGACGACGGTTCGAGCAAGCTCTCTAACTTTGATGAAAAACAGGTCCGCATAGACAAGGTTATGGATCAGAACTATATGGAAGGGGATTTTGGCGGGATTCCACGGTGGCGGTGAAAGTGCGAGGAGAAAAGCACCCATTTTTCTATCGATTATTTAAGCTTCTGTTCAAAATGGACAAAAAGCATTATACTATAAACCTACAAAAACAAGGGGAAACACGATGCGATTGTTATATGATTTATCTGCGACACAGCCATCTCCCGAAAGCAAATTCCATGGGGGCGGCGCTTATGGTGAAATCGTTTTCTTCAAGCTACTTGAATATCTGAACAAAATAACACTGGTTGCATATTATGACGCGCAGTCCTATATAAATCCTGATATTGTGGAAGCCGCAAAAAAACGCGCCGTTACGCTATATGACTTACATGAAATCTCCGTTGCAGAAATCATACAAAAAGAAAGGATTGACAGAGTTTATTCTGCGATGCTGAACCTGAATCAAAAACTTCCCTTGGGCAATGTTCAGGTATATACAACTGTCCATGGACTGAGAACACTAGAGATGCCGTTCAATTCCATAATGCTTTCATACGCATCGTCTTTGAAAGAGAAAATAAAATTTCTCTTGTTTATGACAGTCGTGCGAAAATCCTATTTGAAAAAACTATCTGAAATAAATGGAAAGTTGGTAAATGATGATAGAATTATGGTCATCACGATTTCAAACCATTCCCTTGCTTCAATAAAATCTTTTTTTCCAAGTACTATCAATAAGCATATTCCCGTATTCGCATCTCCTACTTTTGCACAGTTGGATAATTATACAGTCGTCAAAAACACGGATACGGCACATGCAGTTTCTTTGCATTCATTTTGCGTAACGGAGAAAAAGTTCTTTTTGATTACCAGCGCCGCCCGTTGGACAAAAAATGCGCTGAGAGCCGTCCGCGCGTTTGACGAGCTTTTCTCCGATTCTATTGCGACTGATTTTAAAGTCGTGGTTACCGGTGTCACAAACAAAAGCATATTCACCAAAAAACTGAAAAATCCAGACAACTTTGTTTTTCTCGAATATGTAAATCGTGATGTACTGCAAATCCTCACGGAAAATGCCTACAGTTTCATATATCCTTCACTGAATGAAGGATTTGGCTACCCGCCGATTGAAGCCATGCAATACGGAGTGCCCGTAGCGGCATCAGGAACTTCCTCTATACCGGAAGTATGCGGGGATGCCGTGCTTTATTTTGATCCGTATTCAATATCCGAAATAAAAAATAGGATTGTACAGTTGTTGGACGTTGGCATATATAATCAGCTGACAGAAAAATCAAAGAAACGGTATGAAGTTATTTCTGCAAAGCAAAAAAGAGACTTGACTCTCCTCGCTGAATACATTATCAGCTAAATTTCAGATACTTTCTGTAAAATCTTGCTTGCATATACAGACTTAAATCCTGCTGACACGCCCGCGAAAATATGCTATACTTACTAGTATGCAGAACATATCACTTTCCAATAAGACAATCCTCGTGACGGGAGTCGCGGGCTTTATCGGCAGTTTTCTTTCCAGGCATATCCTTGACACCTTTGAAGGCGCGCGCGTTATCGGCGCGGACTGCATCACGGACTACTACGACACGTCGCTCAAGGAAGAGCGGCTCAAGATGCTCTCGCAGTACGGCGAACACTTTGTGTTCCGTAAGATTGACATTGCGGACAAGGCTGCGCTGGACACGCTGTTTTCCGAATGCAAGCCGCACATCGTCGTGAACCTTGCGGCGCAGGCGGGCGTCCGCTATTCCATCACGAACCCGGAAAGTTACATCCATGCGAACATCATTGGCTTCTTCAATATTCTCGAAGCCTGCCGCAACAATCCGGTGGAGCACCTTGTGTTCGCCTCGTCGTCAAGTGTCTACGGCACGAACAAAAAAGTCCCCTATTCCACGGACGACAAGGTTGACAATCCCGTCTCGCTCTACGCCGCGACAAAAAAGTCGAACGAGCTGATGGCGCACGCCTACTGCAAGCTCTACAAGATTCCGGCGACCGGGCTTCGCTTCTTCACCGTCTACGGACCGATGGGGCGGCCGGACATGGCATACTTCAAATTCACGGACAAGCTCGTGCGTGGCGAGCCGATTCAAATCTACAACAACGGCGATATGTTCCGCGACTTCACGTATATCGACGACATCGTGGCGGGAATTGCCGCTGTCATGCAGAAGACTCCCGAAGAGACTGAGGACGGCGCACCGTACAAAATTTACAACATCGGCAACAGCAGGCCGGAAAGCCTCATGCACTTTGTGGAGACGCTGGAACAGTGCCTTATGCGCGAAGGCGTGATTTCTGCGCCGGGAAAAAAGGAACTGCTCCCAATGCAACCGGGCGATGTCTACCAGACGTTCGCCGATGTCTCGGATTTGGAAAAGAATTTCGGCTTCAAGCCGTCAACACCGCTTGAAACAGGGCTTGCACACTTTGCGGCATGGTACAGGGAATTCTATCGGGGCAAAGGTTTGCTGTCATGAAATACGTCTATGTCCTCGTCTCTTCCGAAGACGACCTCTATTACGAGCAGGCACTCATGTCCGTCTGGTCGCTGAAATTCCAGATGCCGCAGGCACATATTATTGTCCTCTGCGACGATGTGACGGAAAAAAGTCTCTGCGGAAAACGGAGCGCACTCAAAACTCTTGCCACGGAAATCCGCGCAATTCCGTTTGATGCTGACACGGGAAAAGCAGAACGCTCGCGTCTCATCAAGACCGCCATTCCCGACTATGTGGACGGCGATTTTCTTTACATCGACTGCGACACGGTTATCTGCGACGACTTGTCTTCCATTGCAGAATACGGATATGATGCGGCGGGTGTCCTCGATGGTCATGTCATGCTCGATGAGCATATCCACAAAAATTATTTCCTCACGCGGGACAAGAAACTTGGCTTCCACGGAACGAAGGCTGCGGGATACAACATCAACGGCGGTGTCATCCTGTTCCACGACACGGACTACGCCCGCTCGCTCTTCAAGGCTTGGAACGACGCATGGAAATATTCCGCATACCAAAAGCACGACTTGCACGACCAATCGGCACTCAACGAGGCGAACTTCCGCACCGGGCTGAAGATGCAGCTTCTCCCCGGCGAATGGAACTGCCAGCCGAGTCATGGCGGGCTTGCTTTTCTCAAGGACGCGAAAATCATCCACTACTATTCGTCTGAGTTCGCAGGCAAACACTACATTCCCTACTACAGGCTCGCGGACAAAACGCTCCAGCAGCGGATAAAAGAAGCAGGCGAAATCCCCGATGACATTCAGGCAATGTTGCGCGAGCCAAAGTTCCAGTTCAACAAAGTGCACCTCATAAACGACCGGCGGATTGTCGGCATCATGCAGTCGCCGCTCGTATTCACGCTCGCCGACATCAAGGAAAAACTCCCGCGGCTGTTTCGCTTCTGGGAGACGCAGGCGGCGTTCGTCCGCGCGTTGGGAAAGCGGCTCAAAGGGAAATAAACACCCCGTCACCAAGCGGCAACAAATTACTTGCGTTCTTCGCTCCCCTACTTCGGGTCACCGATGCGGCTTGCCCTCACCTTGCGCAGGAAAGCATCCCGGAATCCGAATGCCTTGAACTTTTCCAGTACCGTGCCGTATTCGTCCACGCTGAGCGGTCCGACCAGTATCTGGTATGCCGCGCCAGACGCAAGCGGGACAATCGCCATCGGGTAGGTCTCCGCATAGGTGTCCAGGACTGCCTCGATATTTTCCCGGTCGCTCAGCGTACTGATCTGCACATAATATGCCCCGTCCTGCAAATCTTTGAGCGACGGCACGATATACGCTTCCATGCCGGACGGCGACTGTTCCGGCACGACAACGATCGGCACAACCGACGCAGGGTCGTCCGCAGGATTCTCCCCGTCTTCGGGCGGATTTTCCGGCGCGGGTACGAGTACGATTGACTGGTAGGCATCGGAATCCGCTTGCGGTTTTGCCTCGTCGGCTGCCTCGCTGTCCGTATGGTCCCGGTCGATGTCCGCGGTGAATTTTTCGCTGCGCGCCACGTCCTCAAACGCGGGGGCAACGTCGTCNCGCAGGTATTCTTCTTCGATGGGCGANTCACTGGCACTATCGTAATCATCNTACCAAACAAACTCGTATGCTATTTCTTCGTCCTCATCCGNAAANTCATCNAAGACATATTCCTCTTCGTCCGCCGCAACGTCATCATCCTCATCCGTAAGATCATCGAAGACATATTCCACATCGTCCGCCGCAACGTCGTCGTCCGCATCCGCAAGATCATCGAAGANATATTCCNCTTCATCAGCCGCAANNTCGTCGTCCGTATCGGGANCAAAATCCGCCACGTCGATTTCGTCGAGCGCGTCGGGGGGNAACTCCGTGGCAACCACATCNTCCGAATCGGGAAGTTCTTCCGCAAAGACACGCTCGCCCAAAAGCGATTCGGCAAGGTCGTCCANATANGCGTCCACNTCNTCGTCNTACCGTTCGGGTTCGTCGGCGGCACGGGGCGNNCCGTCGGTCACTTCTTTNACGATGATGTTGATGTCNGCCAGCGCGTCCGTCGGGTACGGCGAATATTCGATGACAACCGGCTGGGCGTCCTCTTCCGCCGGAACGGGAACGTCATACGCGACGGGTACGATTTCGGCTTCGGNGGCAGGGGTCGCCGGCTCTGCGGTTTCCAAAGCGTCGGGAATATACGCCACGTCGTCGTCGCGGAAATCGTCCGCTAAAACCGGCGGCAGGACGTATTCGGCAACCACGGGATCTTCGCTGACCGCCTGCGCCGGCTCTTCCGGCACGAGGACGGCGGCAGTCTCACGTTCCGCAGGCAGCGGCAATTCGGCAACGGGAGCGGGCGGCTCGTCGTCCGCAGAGGCAAGGTCATCGCCCTCCGCAAGCACCGCCGTGCCGAACACCGTCTCGTCCGGGCTTCCCGTGCGCTTAGTGATTTTTACCTGCACGTTGGCATTTTTTCTGATTTGCAGCCGGTCGGCGGCTTCGGGAGAAAGCAGGATTGCCACGCCGTCGCTCGGATCGACCGCGCCAAGGACGAGCACGTCAACGGTGCTTCCCGTGGCGGGATTGGTGACCGCAACGCTGTCGCCGGGAAGGTAGCCGATCGTGCGCGCGAACATGCCTTTCGGCATTACCCCCACGTCCGCGACGACCGCGCGTCCATCCAAAGAAGGGCGCGACACCGCAAAAAGCGTCGCCACGGCACACACTGTTACTGCAAAACTGATGATTTTTTTCATACTGACCGCCTTTCCCCGTGGGAATGTCCGCTATCTTCCGTTCAGGCTTGCGCTGATTTTCAGCGCGACCAAATTCGCGAAGCTTGACACGCCGTTTTCGTTGTTGTTCTGCCGGTTGACCGTCCCGATATGCTCGCTTCCGTCAGAAAGCTGCAAGCCCGTCTTGACCGCATAGTTCTTCCAGGTCACCCGGTCAATGTTCTCCAGCAGGATTGCGTCGGGATTATTCGAACGCTCCGGCGACTTGTAGTCCACCTCAATGCGGACAAGGTAATCCATGCCGCCTTCCGCGCTTTCGCTGAGCGCGGTCTTCAGCCCGTCGTCCGCCGCCGCGCCGACTTTCACGTACACCGGCGAATTCGTGACGATATGCCCCGTCCCGAAAAAATAATCGAGTATTGTCTGTTCGATCAAAGACGATGAGGCGCACACCGAATCCTGCGCGGCAGGATTGTTCTGGACAATCTGAATGGAAATATTCTTCGCAAACGCGCCCATGCCCGCAAGCGCGAGCAGCAAAACCGCAATGTTTTTTTTCATACGGACTCCCACAGACAACACAAGGTCTTTTCTTTTTTCAATATCGGCACGGGGGCAAAACTGTTTAGCGTTTTTGCATAGACTTTGTNTGCCATTCGTGATAATATAGAAAACACGGTGGGTTTTCATGCAAAAAAATAAGGCGCGGCTGTACGTCATCGGCGCGGGGTTCGCGGGACAGATGATCGCGCGCGACATCAGGCGCAAGAAGATTTTCGGGACAGTCGCGGCATTCCTTGACGACGACAAATCCCGTATCGGCACGCAGNTTGACGGCATTCCCGTGCTCGGTCCGATAGACGACGCGACGAAAGTACTCCGCTGCGCGCGCAACGACGAGGCGATTATTGCCATGCCGAGCGCGCCCGTGGAGCGCATCCGCGAGCTGTACGAGATATTGCAGCAGTCGGGATTTTTGCATATCCGTATCCTGCCGAGCGTCAGCCAGATCGTGGACGGCAGCGCGCACCTTGTCCAAACGCGCGAGATCGACCCGCTCGACATCCTCGGACGAACGCCGGTTACCGTTCCCCTGCACCAGAGCCTCGCCTACCTGCGCGGCAAGCGNGTGCTGATTACGGGCGCGGGCGGCTCAATCGGCTCGGAACTGGCGCGGCAGTTGCTGAGCGGCGGCGCGGAGCGGCTGTANCTTTTCGGGCACGGCGAGAATTCAATCGTGAGCATTTACCGCGAGCTGATCGTGCTGCAAAACGAAGGCGTGGGCGAAAAGGCGACGGTCGTGCCGATTATCGGCGACATGAAAGACGCGCAGTACGTGGATTATATAATAGAACAAACACGCGCCGACGTGATTTTNCACTGCGCCGCCTACAAGCACGTTCCCATGCTGGAAGANAATCCCGTCGCCGCAATCGAAAATAATGTGTTCGGCACGAAGCACCTGCTCGACGCGTCGCTCCGGCACGGCGTGCGGCGGTTCGTGCTCATCAGTACGGACAAGGCGGTCGATCCGGTGAGCGTGTACGGCACGAGCAAGATGCTCTGCGAAAAACTGGTGCTGCACGCGGCGCGGTCGGCACAAGACGGTCAGTCGTTCATGTTCGTGCGCTTCGGCAACGTGCTCGGCTCGCGCGGCTCGATCCTCCCGCTTTTTATGAACCAGATCAAGAACGGCGGACCGGTCACCGTGACCGACCCCGGCATGAAACGTTTCTTTATGACGATTCCCGAAGCCTGCTCGCTCGTGCTGGAGGCGGGCGGCGTGGGCGAGAACGGCAAATCGTACCTGCTTGACATGGGCGAGCCGATAAAAATCATGGACCTTGCGGAGCAGCTTATCGCGTTCAGCGGACTTGAGCCGCACAAGGACATNGAGATAAAAATCATCGGCGCGCGCGAGGGCGAGCGGCTGGAAGANCCGCTGTGGCTTGCCGAGGAAGCCCCGCACAAAACCGCATACGAAAAAATCCTCGCGCTCAAAAACCGCGCGATGGACGGCGGCGAGCTGACCGCGCTTNTGGACGACCTGCGCCCGGTCTGTTTTTTCACGGCGGGACACGAGGCGGCGTTCCGGGACAAGGAGCGGCTGATCGCACGGCTGCGCGCCGCCGTCCCGACGTTGGACGAATTCTACCAAAAGAACGCGGAGACNGCGCATATCATCGACCGCGAGACCAATCTGACAAAGGTGACGTTATGAAAGAAGATTCCGCACGTTCCGGCGCGACGATGACCGTGCCGTTTTTCCGCGCGTCGCTCGGCGAGGACGAAAAAAAAGCCGTCTGCGACGTGATCGACTCGCAGTGGCTCACGACGGGCAGCGTGACNCAGGGCTTTGAGGACGATTTCAAGGCATATATCGGCGCAAANCACGCNTTCGCGGTCAACTCGAACACGAGCGGCATGCTGCTGGCAATGGACGCATGCGGAGTCAGGGCGGGAAAGGCCGTCATCACCACGCCGTACACGTTCGTCTCCACGGCGGCGTGNGCCGTCCACCTGGGCGCGGACGTGCGCTTTGCCGACATCGAGGCGGATTCGTATGCCATCGACCCCGAAAAAATAGAGGCAATCCTCAAGGACGACACGGAACACAAAGTCTGCGCGATCGTTCCCGTGCACATTGCGGGCAACCTGTGCGACATGAAAAAAATCCGCGCGCTCGCCNAAAAATACAGCACGCCGGAGAACAGNATCTACGTGATTGAGGACGCGGCGCATTCGTTCCCGTCAAAGACGGCGGACGGCTATGCGGGCGTNCTCGGCGACGCGGGCGTGTTCTCATTCTACGTGACCAAAACNATGACCACGGGCGAAGGCGGCATGGTCACCACGAACGACGACGCGATTGCNCGGCGGATTGCCGTCATGCGCCTGCACGGCATGGANCGGAGCGCGTGGGACCGCTATACCAGCCCGCGCGCNAGCTGGGAATATGACATCGTGGCATGCGGGTACAAATGCAACCTGCCCGACATCCTGAGCGCGCTCGGCCGCGAACAGCTGAAACGCGCGGGCGATTTTTTCGNACGGAGAAAAGCCGTCGTGCGCGCGTACAACGCGGCGTTCGGCGGGTGCGATTTCCTGCGCCTGCCGCCTGACGGCGAAGGGAACGCCTGGCATCTGTATCTTGTCCGCATCGTCCCCGAAAAACTGGACTGCGACCGCGACACGTTCGCGCGGGAATTGCAGGCGGCGGGCATCGGTATTTCGCTGCATTTTATCGCGCTGTTCCATTTCACCTACTGGAAGAACCGCTATCCCGACTTTACGGCGCGGAATTTTCCGCATGCGGCGGAGCATTCGGCACACACGATTTCGCTCCCGCTGTGGCCGGACATGAGCGGCGAAATGGTCGATTATGTCATCTCCACGGTAACACGGATCGGGGAAAAACACCGGAAAAAGGACTGAGCGATGTGCGCAAAACGGAAAAACGCGGCGGCAAAACGGCTGACGTTCTCGAACGATTTTTACAGCGACCTGGAAGCGGACGGCATGCTGTACGCGCTTCTGATACGCAGCCCNGTCGCCGTGGCGACGCTCGTCTCCGTCTCGCACCCGGCGCTGCCGCAAGGCTACCACCTGTTTTCGGCGGCGGACATCGCCGGGAAAAAAAACATCGCCATGCTCGGCGTGGAAATGCCCGTTTTCTGCACGGAAGAAATCCGGTACAAGGGCGAGCCGATCGGCATGCTTGTGGGAGCGGACGAAAAAAAACTGCATGAGCTGATCGGCGGCGTGGAAATCCGCTACGAAGAGCGCATGTGCGTTCCCCAGGGACTGCTCGCCGAGCGCGTCGTGCAGACTAATCCGCAGCTGGACGACCTGTTTGCCGAAGCCGCCACCACGGTCGAAGAAAGCTGGTCGTGCGCCTTGCATCCGCAGTCGTGCCGGGAGCCGAACGGCGCGTTCGCATTTTTTAGGGCGGGCGTACTGCACATAAGTACGCCCACGCAATGGATCAGCCACCTGCGCACGACGATTGCCGCCGTAACGGGCATCGAAAAAGAAAACATCGCCATTACGCGCACGCAGATTTCCGGGCAGGACACCAACACGATCTGGATAAACGCGCAGCTGGCGGCACAAACCGCTGTCTGCGCGATCCTCACGAAAAAGCCCGTCAAGCTGATGCTGAGCCGCGCCGAACAGCAGGCGTTCATAGAAAACGCCGCGCCGGTGACGATCACGCACAAAACGGCGCTCAACGCGGACGGCGAAATCATCGCGGCCGACGTCGCCATTACGATGGACGGCGGCGCGTACAATCCGTTCGCGCGCGAATGCCTTGACCGGCTGTGCATCGCAAGCTGCAACGTGTACCAGCCAAAGGCGGCGCGCATCCACGGGCAGGTCTTCTGCACGGCACAGCCGCCCCGATCCGTCGATCTTGCCACCATTGACAGCAACGCGTTCTACGCGATAGAGAACCACCTGCAAAAAATCGCCGAAATGACGGGCATCTCGCCGCTGGAGCTGCGCAAAAAGAATTATCTCCGTGCGGCGCGGCAGCCATTATCGCTGCCGTTTCAGTTCGGCTGCGAGCACGTCACCGAAACGCTGGAAGCCGTCTGCCGGGTGAGCGACTTCAACCGCAAATATGTCGCCTATTACCTGAACGAGGCGAGCCGCTACGGGCAGGACAACAACTCGCCGTTTGCCCCGCCCCTGCGCGGCGTGGGACTTACCTGCGGGTTTTCGGGCTGCGGATTCAACGGAACGTCGCTCATCAAGGCAAGCCCGTCGCTGGAAGTGACGCTGGAGATGGACGGCTCGCTGCATATCCACGCGTTTCCCACCTCGCATTCGGTGCGGGAAATCTGGAAGACCATCGCCGCCGACACGCTCGGCATCGGCAAGAACCGTATCGTCCTGAATTCGGACTTTGAGCCGGACAAAGAACCGGAATCGCCCGACACGCTGCACAGCAACATCAGCATTATGACGCACCTGCTGCGCGGCGCGTGCGAGACGATCCGCCGGAAAAAAGACGGCGCGACACTTCCGCTCACCGTCAGAAAGACCGTCGCCCCGTCAAAGAAAAAACTGTGGGACAAGGAGCGGTTTTCGGGCATGCCGTACCAGTCGAACGCGTTCGCCGCCTGCGTGGTGGAAGTCGAGCTTGACCCGAGCACCTACCGCGAGCATATCCGCGGCATCTGGATGGTCGTGGACGGCGGAAAAATCCTGCACGCGCGGGCGGCCGAATCCACGATTAAGTCATCCATTCAGCAGATACTGCGCGAGCTGATGGAAAACGACACGATACACTGCGCGCATATCCGCGTGCAGTTCGTGCAGAGCGACAGCGAGCCGAAGCAGATCAGCGACCTTGCCGCTGCCGTCCTGCCTGCCGCCATGACCGCCGCACTCTCGCAAGCACTCGCCATCACGCTGACGCGCCTCCCGTTGCAGAGCGACACGCTCTACCGGCTGACCAAAAAAGCGCAGCAACGCTTTGCCGAAAAAACCGCCGCCGAGGCGCAGAAAAAAGCGGCGGCAAAACAGGGCGAATCCGCCGCGAATCCCGCGGACAACGACGCGGAGCAAGCACCGGCGACGAACGCCGCGCAACCGGCAGCAGAAACGCGCGGCAGCCAGGGAGATGACGCATGAAAATACCGATGACCTTGAACGAAGAAAAAGTCGTCCTTGACGTTGAGCCGGAGGACACGTTGCTCGACGCGCTGCGCGCACAGAAACTGTTCTCCGTCAAAAACGGCTGCGGCAAAGGACGCTGCGGATTCTGCACGGTCCTGCTTGACGGCGAGCCGGTTCCGTCCTGCCTCATTCCCGCCGGTATCGTGCGCGGTGCGGCGGTCGTCACGCTGGAGCATTTCTCAAAATCGCCGGAATACGCCGACATTGCGGCAGGGTTCGAGCAGGCGGACGTGCATCCGTGCGGCTACTGCAACGCGGCAAAATATTTCAGCGTACACAGCCTGCTGAGCCGCGTCTACCGCCCCTCGCAGGACGAGCTGAACGAGCTTGCCGACGTGCAGATGTGCTCATGCACCGACCANGACGCGTTCATCAACGGCGTACTCTATGCGACCGCAAACAAGCACCGGCGCGAAGGACGNAAAAATGGCCTCTGACAAAACGATTTTCTACGCGAACAACTTGGACGAAGTATTCTATCAGCTCAAGACGGTTTCCGGCCTGCGCATCGTCGGCGGCTGCACGGCAATGGGCGCGCTCGCGGAAAAAACGCTTTCCATACGTGCCGTCCCCGAGCTGCGCACGTTCGATAAATTCGANCGCCACTTTGATTTCGGNCCGGCGGTCACGCTCGCGCACATCGAGGCAATCGGGCAGAACAACGTGCCGTCCGTCCTGTACGAAGCCCTGCACGGCATGGCAAATCCGCAGGTAAAAAACCTCGCCACAATCGGCGGGAACATCTGCCACCCCGGACACAAGCACACGCTGTACGCTCCCCTGCTCGCGCTGGACACGCGCCTTGAAATACGGAACGAACAGAAAACCGACTATATCCCGATCACCCAGTTCAGCGGCGTGCCGGAAGGCTACCTGCTCACCAAAATCCGCGTGCCGATCGAGGAATGGGAAGTCGCCGTGTTCAGGCGGCTCGGTCCTGCGCACGTCATCACCGATATGTCGGCAGCGTTCGTCTTCCTGGCGAACACGCAGAACGGACAGCTCTCAAACCTGCGCATCGCCTTTGCGGGCGGATTCTGGTTCCGCAGCCTTGAGCTGGAGAACAAGCTGATCGGCTCGCACCTGCCCATTCCCGCCACGAGCATCCGCGAGCTGGTCAAAGAAGCGGGCGCACAGTTCGACCGCGCGGCGGGGAACATGACCGTCACGCCGATCCTCAAAGACCAGTTCCTGAATTTGGTGAAGTATTCGCTCGAACAGTTGACCTAAAAGCGATGCACCCAACGCACCGCAAAAAAATCGAGGAACCATTCCGTGCCGGATTTCACGAGCATCGGCTCTTCGTCCTCGCTTTCGTGCGGCGCGGAAAAACTGCGCCGCGCGCTGACGTTCCCCACCACATAGATGTCGTCTTTTTCCGTCAGCGAAACCTGCACGGTGGGCGTAATCGTCACGCTCATAAATTCGCCGTCGTAAGTCTTGTCGAACGCGCCGTAATCGCCGCCGTCAAAATGCCCCGTCAGCTCCGCCGTCACGGCGACCATCGAAAGCCGCANCGGCATACGGTAGCCGATGACATAATACTGCTTGTACGTCCAGCCGTCCGCCATGCCCCGGACCGTGCGCCAGCTCCACAGCGTCGCGTCCGTTCCCGCCATCGACTCATAGCCGACCGTGTATTCCGCCAGCGCGACGACGTGATGCCAGTCGCCCGGCCAGAGCGCGGCAAGGTCGAACTGCACCGTCGCGCTCGCCCACCCGCACAGATACCATGCGCTGAACGGCGTGAGGGTCCGGTATTTCTGCGCCGCCTCGTCGTATTCCGCAATGCCGCCGGAAAACGTGCCCAAATTCCAGCCCGATCCCGCCATGCCGCCCAGCTTGAATTCGAGCATCGCCGCCGGAGAGAACAGCACGCTCACCTGCGGCAGGACGGAGACGGGCGACAGCTCGAACGACCCGGTGACCGTCAAATGGTTGCCGCGCTGCAACGGATTGTCGCGCACCAGAAGCGGCAGCTCATACGACGCGTCGAGCCGCGTCCGTGCCTTGACGCTGCGGTAGATGCCTTCCACCGCAGAAAAATGCGTGCCGCCCGGCTCGTAGGCGGATTTGGGATGATACGCGCCATCGGTCGTCAGCGAAAACGAAAGCGGATTATCCTGGGCAGAAAGCCCGCACACCGAACAAAGGAACACGCACACAAAAAAAATCGACCGCCGCATCAGCAACCTCTTCTATAAATAACCATTCAGAAAGAAGAAAAGTAACAGGACGAAACCACGGACGGCAAAACACGGCAAAAATTGTTCGGTAAATTCCACTTATATGCACGGTTTTTCCCTTGCGGCATTATATCTAGTGCGGTATAATGCCTTTGTAACCGAAAAGCACGCTAAATTTGGGGTGGGAGATGCGGTGTCCCTATTGTGGAAGCCTTGACGACAAAGTAATAGAATCACGGACGATGGCAAGCGGAGAAGCGATCCGGCGCAGGCGCGAGTGCGTCAGCTGCGGCTACCGCTTCACGAGCTACGAAAAAATCGACGAAAAGCCGTTCATGGTCGTCAAGAGCGACGGAAAACGCCGCGAGCCGTTCGACCGCACCAAGCTGGAGCGCGGCATCGTGCGCGCGCTGGAAAAGCGTCCCGTCTCACCGAGCATGATCGAGAACATCGTCAACGACATCGAGGATCAGGCGATCATGAAAGGCAAGACGAACCGCGAAATCCTCACCTCGGAACTGGGCGAGCTGGTACTCAAACGGTTGCAGCAGGTGGACAAAGTGGCGTATATCCGCTTTGCGTCCGTCTACAAGCATTTTGAGAATTTGGACGAATTCATCAACGAAGTGAACAGCCTTGAAGGGGAAAAAAGTGAGTGATCAGACCTATCAGCCGGAACAATCGGTCTTTCCTGAGTGGCGCAGCTTTTTGGGAAAGAGCGGCGAGCCGGAAACGCAGTCGTTNATCAAGCAGGTCGTCAAACGCAACGGCACGCTGGAAGCCTATGACCGCAAAAAAATCGAAAATGCCATTGGCAAGGCGGTGGAGGCCGTCGAAAAGCGCGCGGATCCCGACAAGGCGATTGCCCTTACCGACAGCGTGGAAGAACGCCTGCGCCTGCTGCTCGCCGGCCGCCGCGCGCATTCTATCCCCGCGATCGAAGAAATCCAGGACATCGTGGAGAACGTGCTGATCGCGGCGAACGANGTCGAGATTGCGAAGGCATACATCCTGTACCGCGCCCGCCACGAAGCGCTGCGCGACTCAAAAAGCCTCATGCTCGACATCAACAAGACGATGGACGGCTACCTCGGGCAGACCGACTGGCGCGTGAACGAGAACGCGAACGTCAATTTTTCGCTCGGCGGGCTGATCCTGCACAACTCCGGGACGATTACGGCAAANTACTGGCTCAAGAACATCTATTCGCCCGAAATCGCCGAGGCGCACCAGTCGTGCGCGTTCCATATCCACGACCTTTCGATGTTCAGCGGATACTGCGCGGGCTGGTCGCTGCGCCAGCTGATTCAGGAAGGGCTGGGCGGCGTGAGCGGGAAAATTTCCTCGCAGCCGGCGGCGCACCTTTCCACGCTCGTCAACCAGATGGTCAATTTTTTGGGCATCATGCAGAACGAATGGGCGGGCGCGCAGGCGTTCAGCTCGTTCGACACGTACCTCGCGCCGTTCGTGCATGCGGACAGCCTTGACGAAAAGCAGGTGCGCCAGTGCATCCAGAGNTTCGTGTTCGGCATCAACACGCCGAGNCGCTGGGGTTCGCAGGCACCGTTCACGAACATCACGCTGGACTGGGTATGCCCCGACGACCTCAAGGACAAGCGCGCGGTCGTGGGCGGCACGGAGCAGGACTTTACCTACGGCGACTGCCAGAGCGAAATGGATCTCATCAACAAGGTATTCATCCAGGTCATGCTGGAAGGCGACGCGGAGGGGCGCGGNTTCGGCTATCCCATTCCCACCTACAACATCACCAAGCAGTTCAACTGGGACAGCGAGAACGCGCGGCTGCTGTTCGAGATGACCAGCCAGTACGGNACGCCCTACTTCCAGAATTTCGTCAACTCCGACCTGAACCCGAACGACGTGCGCTCCATGTGCTGCCGCCTGCGCCTCGACAAGCGCGAGTTGCGAAAGCGCGGCGGCGGGCTGTTCGGCTCGGACGAATTCACGGGCAGCCTCGGCGTGGTGACCATCAACCTGCCGCAAATCGGCTACCTGGCAAAAGACAAGGCGGAATTCTACGCGCGGCTCGACTANCTGATGGACCTGGCAAAGCANAGCCTCTCCACCAAGCGCAAGGTGATCCAAAAACTGCTTGACGGCGGGCTGTTCCCGTACACCAAACGCTACCTGAACAAGCTGGACAACCATTTCAACACGATCGGNCTGTGCGGCATGAACGAGTGCTGCCTGAATTTNCTGGGCGTGGACATCGTTTCGCCCGAAGGACACGCGTTCGCCTGCGAAGTGCTCGACCACATGCGCGGACGGATGCAGGACTATCAGGANACGACCGGCGAGCTGTTCAACCTTGAGGCGACCCCGGCGGAAAGCACGTCCTACCGCCTTGCCCGGCACGACAAACAGAACTACCCCGGCATCATCACGAGCGGAACGCAGGATCCGTACTACACGAACAGCACGCAGCTCCCCGTAGACTACACGAGCGACATCTTTGACGCCCTCGACAAGCAGGAGGACTTGCAGACCAAATACACGGGCGGCACGGTGTTCCACACGTTCATGGGCGAGCAGATAAAAGACTGGCGCGCCTGCCGCGATTTGGTGCGCACGATCATGCACAACTACCGCATTCCGTACATCACGATCAGCCCGACCTATTCTATCTGCCCGGTGCACGGCTACCTGANCGGACAGCAGTTTGAATGCCCCAAATGCAAGGCCGAGCGCGAGCAGCAGCTCAGGCTCAAGCTCAAAAAACTGGAGCAGGAACGGGAAGCATTGCTCGCCGCCGCCCCCTGACGCACCGCGGGAACAAAAAACGCGAACTGAATCGTCAGAACCTTTACAGAACGACAACAACGCGCTACACTGAGCGCAGAAAACGGGAGGAACAATATGACCGCAAAACACCGGACGCTCGAAGCAATCGACGCAGAAATCGCCGAGACGAAAGCCGCNCTCAACGACGTGCACGGCACACAGACCGAAGTGTACGCACGTATCGTGGGATATTACCGCGCCGTGCGCAACTGGAACAAAGGCAAGCGCGACGAATTTGACCAGCGCAAAATGTTCGTCTGCNACGAACCGACCGCCAAAATATCGGACGAAACAACAGNNCCCNGCGGCGACAGCAAGAAACCAGACGTTCCCGCCCCGGCGGCAGCACACGGCATGGCAGGCCGATATGAGTTCTTCCTGCGCCGCACCTGCCCCAACTGCCCGCCCGTCAAAGCCTACATGGCAGACATCGCAATAGACGGCGAGCAGATTGACGTGGACACCGAAGCGGGACTGCAATCCGCCGCCGCACGAGGCGTGTTCGCCGCGCCNACGGTCATTTTCTACGACGCACAGGACAACGAAATCGGGCGCGCNCACAGCGTCGAAGAGCTGAACGCAATCCTCGCGCCCGCCGCAATGGCCTCATAACGCGCCGNCCTGCCACGGATACCATGACACCGCCCGCCCCGCGCCCGCCACGGGAATCGTCCTTTACCCAGCCCGTCGGCGCNCTCGTACCGACGACGCTCGTGGATTTTCCCGGACGCGTGGCGGCATCGCTTTTTCTGACCGGCTGCAATTTGCGCTGCCCGTACTGTTACAACGGCGATTTGGTGCTGCACCGTGTCNCCGCCGGGNNGCTCGTCTCGCTGGANCAGACGCTCGCCCACCTGAAAAAACGGCGNGCCGTACTCACGGGCTTTGTCATCAGTGGCGGAGAGCCGCTCCTGTTCCCGCACCTTGCCACGCTGATTGCCGAAGCAAAATCGCTCGGCTACCACATCAAGCTCGACACCAACGGCACGCTCCCCGACCGTCTGCGGACGCTCATGGAAAATCCTGCCACCGCNCCCGATTTTATCGCGATGGACATCAAAACCGCTCCTGACCGNTACGCGCTCCTCGAACCGCACCCCGACGNCATCCCCGACATCACGCAGCGGCTTGCCGAATCCGCACGGCTGATTGCCACGCTCCCCGCCGACCGCCGCGAATGGCGCACCGTGCTCGTGCCCCCGCTCGTGGGCAAAAGCGACATCGCCGCAATGGCAGCCCTGCTCCCCGCCGATGCCAGCTGGCAGTTCGCGCCGTTCAGAAACGACCATTGCCTTGACGCGCAGTACGATACCATCGCACCCTATACCGACGCGCAGACGGACGACCTCATCGCCTACGCGCAAAGTCTCGTCGCGGGCGCGGCACTGCGGTAGGCACCCGGTTATCTTGCAAAAACCGGCTTGACATAACGGCGCGAATTTGCTATCATCAGTTCATCACTTGGGGGCGTAGTCCAGTCGGTAGAACACCGGACTCATATTCCGTATGTCATAGGTTCAAGTCCTATCGCCCCTACTCAAGCCAGTCGGCAGCGGCTGGCTTCTTTATTTTGGAGGCGGTCATGACGAAAGCAGAGCCGTTCGATTCCCCGTTCAAGGGGCGGTCGCTGCTCACCTGGGCAGATTACGAGCCGGACGAGATCTTGCAGTTCCTTGCCTATGCGGAGCTGGTCAAAAAACAGGCGCGCGCGGGCGAAATCCACCAGCGATTCCTGGGCAAGACCATCGCGCTCATCTTTGAGAAACGCTCCACGCGCACCCGCTCGTCGTTCGAGACCGCGTTCGGCGAGGAAGGCGGGCATCCCGTGTTCATGTCCACGGCAGACATCCAGCTGGGCGCAAAAGAAAGCGTCAAGGATACGGCGCGCGTCCTGGGGAGGATGTTCAGCGCGATTGAATTCCGCGGCTTCAAGCAGGAACACGCCGAGCAGCTGGCAGAATACGCGGGCGTACCCGTCATCAACGGACTGACCGACGAATTCCACCCGACGCAGGCACTCGCCGACATCATGACGCTCAAGGAGAATTTCGGAACGCTCGCCGGGCTGCACTGGGTATTCTGCGGGGACGGGCGCAACAACGTGGCGCGGTCGCTCATGCTCATCAGCGCGAAGCTCGGCATCCATTTTTCAGTCTACAGCCCCAAGGAACTGTTCCCGCCCAAAGCAATCGTCGATTCCTGCATGGGCTGGGCGAAAAAAAGTGGCGCAAAAATTACCATTTCTGATGAAAAATCAGTTGTAAAAGGTGCTGATTGCTTGTATACTGATGTGTGGGTCTCAATGGGCGAAGAACAACTGAAGACCGAGAGAACCAAACTGCTTTCACCGTATCAGGTGAATCCCGCGCTGATGGCGGAGACGGGCAAAAAAGAGACGATTTTTATGCACTGTCTGCCCGCCGTCTTGGGCGAAGAGGTCACCGAATCCGTCTTTGAAAGCCCCGCAAGCAAGGTGTGGGACGAAGCGGAAAACCGCAAGCATACGATAAAAGCGATTATGCTGGCATTGCTGTAGTCAAGGAGATGTCTATGAAGAAATGGGGTATTGTTGCCGCGCTGTTGCTCACCGTTACGTTGGGTACGGTTTCTGCTTTGGAGCAGGAACACAAATACGAGTTTCAGGAAGCGAAAGTCAGTTACCATAACGTGACCGTGTACAAAGTGCTCGATCACCGGCAGGCTTACGTGGTGCTGTANGCAAAAGGTCACGGCGATGTGGGAACCGTCACCATTCCGAAAAAATGGTACAAGGACGCTCCGTCAAAGNTGTATTTNAGGCAGTTGCCAAAAGCCATGCAACCGTACATGACTGTCGTCAGCAGGGACGGTTCATTCGACCACGTTATCTTGACCATGCCGGTTTCCCGCGCGAACACGGCATGGGGCGTTGCCGACAGCAATGTCGTCATTGAAGATGCGGACAAAGACACGCTCGAAATCGTCTACTGATTGTCCGTAAAAACGGGCGCACACAAGGGCTGCCGTTAGGCGGCTCTTTTTTATGCTATCGGAGTATCTATGCAGATTATTACAGATGAGCAGGCGGCCNCGTTCAGCGCGTTTCTTGCCGCACACGATTTTTTTTATATCATCGGACACAAAGAGCCGGACGGCGACTGCGTGTACAGCTGTCTGAGCATGGGGGCATTGCTTGACGCAAAAAAACAATCCTACCAGCTGCTGAATGCAGGCTCATTCAAGCGGGCGGAAATAAAAGACAAAGCAGATTTGTTTACCAACGTGCCGACGTTCTTGTCCGAGCCGGAGCGCAAGAAAACGGGCGTGATTATGCTGGACTGCTCGGAAAACGCGCGGCTGGGCGATATTGACGGCGACTTAGGCGGTCTGGACACGTTCATCATCGATCACCACAAAACCGCGAGCGTCACCGAAAACTGTATTATCGACGCGACATCTCCGGCGACTGCCGTACTCGTNCAGCANCTGTATGAAAAACTGGTCGGACAGCCGCCCAAAGACGTTGCCGAAATGCTCTTTTTCGGTCTTGCGACAGACACGGGATATTTCCGCTTCCTCAAAGAAGATGCGGCAGAAGTATTCATGGCGGCGGCGCGGCTTGTGGCAGCCGGCGCAAATCCGCGGCAGGTGTATGAGCGCATGACCGGCGGCAAAGCATACGCCACCCGCAAACTCTTGGGCATCATGCTCGGCCGTGCCGAACGCTATTACAACAACAAACTGGTCATCACCTATGAGACAATGGAAGACACCCACAAATACGGGCAGGAAGGCAGGGACAATGACGCGCTCTATTCGCTGCTGCTTGCCTGCGACGGCGTAGAAGCGGTCGTGTTCCTACGACAAGAGACCGAACATACCTGCACAGCAGGATTCCGNTCCCGCGATGCCGTGGATGTCAGCGCGATTGCCGCACAATTTGGCGGTGGCGGACACAAAAATGCCGCAGGACTGAGCATTGAAGGCACATTGGAAACCATTATCCCCGAAATAAAAAAAGCCTTTGCGAAAGTCCTGTAACTTCGACTTCAGTTTATGCCTTGTTTTATCCGCAGCACACAGCCGCTGCGGATTTTTTATGCATTTTTGAAAAAATGCCGCCGTAAGATTCCGTATGATTTTGCAAGATTTCGTCAGATTTCAGTATGATGCCGTCAGGTTTTGGTAAGATTTAGTCAGAATTTGATGGATTCTCGTAAGGTTTTGTAAGATTTTGTTGGATATCAGTATGATTTAGTCAGATATCGTCAGATTCGGTAAGATTTCAGTCAGGTTTTGTCAGAAACAGTATGTTTTTGTCAGATTGCCGTAAGGTTTCGTAAGATTCTGTCGGATATTGTTGGATTTCACCAAAATCACCCCGTTTTTCGCCGTCAGCAGGTTGGCACGGTTCTTGCATAGGAAAAAACGGAGGCTTATATGGCACATATCGACATTGAACGGATTCCGGCACTGGTTGCAGAAGGAACGATGAGCAAAAAGGAAGGCGCGTACCGCATTTGGGAAGAAATTTATTGCGATCCGCACAAGTACGGGATTGCATTCCTAGACGAGGATGAAAAAAGCGACTTCCTGCTGTCGCTGCTGGAAAAATTCGAGTATGCAATCACCGACTTTGTTCCCCAAAAAGCAAAATTCAGCACGTATCTTTACAGACGGCTCAGAATCGCGTACATCGGCTGGCACAGAAAGCAGCTTACGGACGTCGTGGGAGAAATGATTACCCGCACGGCACTCAAGACGCAATATGATGAGGAAGTACACAAATACGAAACGGCNGGCAACGCCGCGGACGGCGAACAACCGGCAATCCTCGCGCGGAGCTTCACGACTTCCCAACAGCGCACCTCGGCAAAAACCACCGCGCTCGTGCTGACGCTCAAACACTGCCATGACGTGGACGGAACGATCCTGAAAAACGTCAGCCGCTTTGTGGACATCGACGTGGCAGAACTGGAATCGCTCGTGCGCAGTCTCAGAAAGCAGAGCGACCATAAAGTCGCGCAGCGCGCACGTGTCATCCGGCGCAGGGACAACGCGTTCTATTATCACCGGAAATACCTGAACGAACTGAGCCAGTTGCAGGAAGGCACGGCACGCTTTGAGAAAGTGCAGCAGAAATATCAGAAACAGACCGAAAACTGGATCCGGCAGAACGAACTGCTCGCCCACCGCTTCGTGCTGTCGCCGACAAACGAAAGCATCGCCAAGGAAATCGGCATGAAGCCGCGCAGGGTCAGCTTTTACATCAGGCGGGCGGTCAGAAACCACAATCCGTTCCTGTCGGACAAAAAGGACGACCCGAAAAAAGAACCGGGCGACGAGGAAATCTGATGACAGAGCGCGGCGATTTTGCTATTATCTTTCTATGAAATTGTATTTGGCAACCGGAAACAAGCACAAGCAGAAAGAAATGCAGGAAATCCTGCCAGACTATCGTATCGTCATTCCCGCGGACGAAGGCATTGACGACTTTGATCCCGATGAGACCGGCGATTCTTTTGTGGAAAACAGCCTGATAAAAGCGCGCGCGCTGTGGGACATCGTGCGCGCGCCCGTCATTGCCGACGATTCCGGCCTGTGCGTGGACTGCCTGAACGGAATTCCCGGCATCTACACGTCACGCTATGCGGGCGCAAAGCATCCCAAAGGCTACCATGACGGCAGGAAAATCCCGCAGGAAGAACAGAACCGCCTGCTCATCGAGCAGGTGAACGCCACGGGAAGCGATGACCGCCGCTGCCACTACACGTGCGCGATGGTCTTGGTCACCGACGCGCTCAAATTCTATACCTGCGAGGAATACCTNTACGGAGAAATCATCGCGCGCGCGGAAGATGCCGCAGGAACGGGCGGTTTCGGCTACGACCCCATCGTGTTCCTGCCCGCATACGGAAAGACCGCCGCCCAAATCAGCGCGGAAGAGAAAAACCGCATCTCGCACCGCGGCAAGGCAGCGCGCGGCATTGCCGCCATACTCGCCGACCTTGCCAAAAACGGCGCATTGGGCTGATGCCGGACAAAAAATCATTTTTTTTTCAAAAAAAGGTAAAGTTCTTGTTAAGTCCTGCCGACAATAATACTGATGAGCCATGACTAGCGAAACTTCGTTGAAGCGTGCTCGTCAGGTTTGTCACCGTAAAAGGAAATGGATGTAGCCTTGCAATGCAGAAGTTTCCTTTTACACCTCCGACAAAAGGATTTGTCGGATCATACGCATAGTACCACGGAGGAACACTATGGTCATCAATCACAATATGTCCGCATTGTACGCCAGCCGTCAGCTCGGTGTCACAAATCTGGGTCTCACCAAGGACATGGAAAAGCTTTCATCGGGAATGTCTATCAACCGCGCGGGCGACGACGCTTCAGGGCTTGCCGTATCTGAAAAGATGCGCTCCCAGATCCGCGGCTTGAACCAGGCCGCAAAGAACGCGGAGAACGGCATCAGTTTCATTCAGGTGACGGAAGGTTACTTGCAGGAAACGACCGACATCATCCAGCGTATCCGCGAGCTTGCCGTCCAGGCAGCGAACGGCATCTATTCCGACGAGGACCGCATGCAGATTCAGGTGGAAGTGAGCCAGCTCGTGGCGGAAGCGGANCGCATTGCCTCACAGGCTCAGTTCAACGGCATGAACATGCTGACCGGGCGGTTCGCGCGGCAGACCGGCGACAACTCAGTCACCGCCTCNATGTGGTTCCACATCGGCGCGAACATGGATCAGCGTATGCAGGTGTTCATCGGCACGATGACCGCGCAGGCACTGGGCATCCGCTCGTTGCAGGACGAATCGGTGCTGACCATCGCAGATCCCGACTCGGCGAACAAAGCCATCGGAACGATTGACGATGCGCTCACCAGAATCAACAAGCAGCGCGCAGACCTCGGCGGCTACCAGAACAGAATGGAATACGCCGTGAAAGGACTGAATATCGCCGCAGAAAACTTGCAGGCTTCCGAATCCCGCATCCGCGACACCGACATGGCGGCGGAGATGGTCGAATTCGTCAAGAATCAGGTGCTCACGCAGGCAGGCACGGCGATGCTCGCGCAGGCGAACATGCAGTCTCAGAATGTCTTGTCATTGCTGAGATAGTGTGCTAGAATATATGAAAGAATGCGGGATTTTCCGCATTCTTTCATAGCAGGCGCGTTTTTGGCANCGCCTTTTGATCTTTGAAAACTGCCCGTCCATGGTTCTGTGACGACGGAGACGGTTGTTCGCTGTCTGTATGACNNTGCGAGCAACGGTTCCTGTCGCAGGGGCTAAAACTGCTTGCGGGGGCGCAAAAACCGCAGGCAGCCCACACGGAACAGGAGGTACAGCACGAAGCTGTATGCTTATAATCATGGAGGGCACATTATGATTATTAATCACAACATGAGTTCTTTGTATGCGAACCGCACGTTGGGCATTTCAAATGACCAGCTGATGGGAAACATCGAGAAACTCAGCTCAGGTCAGCGTATCAACAAAGCGAGCGACGATGCGTCGGGGCTGGCAGTATCTGAAAAGATGCGCAGCCAGATCCGCGGTTTGAATCAGGCGAACAGGAACATCCAGAACGGTGTTTCGTTCATCCAGTCAACTGAAGGCTATTTGCAGGAAACGACCGATATTCTTCAGCGCGTCCGCGAGCTTGCCGTTCAGTCAGCGAACGGTATCTATTCTGACGAAGACCGTATGCAGATTCAGGTGGAAGTGAGCCAGCTCGTGGCAGAAGTTGACCGCGTGGCTTCACAGGCTCAGTTCAACGGCATGAATATGCTCACGGGTGCTTTCGCGCAGGAATCCGTTACGGGACGCATTATGCAGTTCCAGATCGGCGCGAACGTTGACCAGAATGCACGTGTATATATCGGCACCATGACCGCTCAGGCACTGGGNCTCAAAGGAGCGCAGGGCAACGACGAGCAGATTGGTATCGGTTCGCCGGACAGCGCGAACGCGGCTATCGCGACCATTGACAACGCTCTTTTGACGGTCTCAAAACAGCGTGCGGATTTGGGCGCGTATCAGAACCGCTTCGAGACTGCCGCGCAGGGTGTGGGAGTNGCCGCCGAAAACCTTCAGGCAGCAGAATCACGCATCCGCGACGTGGACATGGCGTCTGAAATGGTCGAGTACACGAAAAACCAGATTCTTACACAGTCTGGCACTGCAATGCTGGCACAGGCGAACAGCCAGTCTCAGAATGTTCTTGCATTGATGAGATAAATCGAGCCGATTTCCTGCCAAGAGATTACTGGATGTCATCTTTTCGACAGGAAAGACACGAAAGGGGAATGGGTGCGCCCCCACTCCCCTTTTTTTCAGGAGGAAAGCCCTATGAATATCAGTTCAGTCGGGCAGCAAATGGCAATGGATGGCCGTTACTCCGCCGCAAACGCTTACAAGGCACACGCACCGGTTCAGCCGGCGCAAATACCCATGGCAGACGCGGCGACAGTGGTTCAGAACATTACCGACAATATTGCCCAAGTTCAAGAAGATGTCCGTCAGATTCAGAAACTTTCGGACGTGGTGATGGGTCGCAAAGTTCAGTTCAACGTTAACCAGGAGCTGAACCAAGTGATAGTACGTATAGTAGATCCTTCTACCGATCAGGTTATCAAGGAGATTCCGTCAACTGACATACAGAAACTGAAGGTCAGAATCAGAAAGGCAATCGGACTGCTGTTCGACGAGATGATTTAGTCATCAGCAGATTCCGGCTTGTTTCTCAGGGCGGCAGGGAACTATGGCAGAAATCAGCATACCCGGTGTCAGCAACAAATATAAGACGAACGATTATATTGACGCGCTGATGAAAAAAGAGCGGATTCCGCTTGAACGGGAGCAGGAAACGCTTGACCGATATAAAGAGCAGCAGAGTGCTTGGCGGGGAGTCAATCAGAAAATGTCTGAGCTTCGGGAAAGCACGAAGGCTCTTTATTCGTTCGACAACCCGTTCAACAACAAAATCGCCTCGTCGTCAAATGAGCAGGCGTTCACGGCGGACGCAGGACGCGAGGCGACGTTCGGCCAGATAAAAATCGATGTCATCAAACCGGCGACGACCGACCGGTTCCTGTCTGCGGAACTGGAAAAAAATGCGACCGTCCCGCAGGGAACGTATACTTTTCAGGTCGCCGACAAGACCGTCTCATTCAACTGGAAAGGCGGAAAGTTATCGGATTTTATCACGTCGCTCAACCGGCGCGGGAACAACGTCATCAAGGCATCGACCGTCGGCGTAAGCGGGAACAAACAGGCGCTCCTCATCGAATCGCTCAAAACGGGCGAAGAAAGCAGCCTCATCTTTAAGGACGCAGCCCTCACCTACGCACTCGCGAACGGCATCATCGAAAAAGCGATGGACAACGTAACGGAATTCGGCACGGAACAAGCGACGTTCGCAGATCCCCCGCCGGAAGCGGTCCTGCCGGACGTTGAGCAGGCGGGCATGCCCGCACTGCGCGCGGAAACAATTGCCGTAACCGAAGACTCCATCACCGTGCCGCCGCGCGCGGGATTCCTGCTTCCCGTTCCCGAAAACGCCGCGAACGACGGCGCACACCTNGCCTTTTCGTTTTCGCTNGAAACCGTNGAGGACATGACGGCGGCNATCAACGAGCAGCTTGCCATACGCCCGGAACTNCCCGACGCGGGCAGCGCGCGGTACGAAGAAATCATCATCCAGAACAATCCGAGCGAAACGAGCCTTCCGCCCGTGCCGACCGAGCCGCTCGTGCCGATTATGGACGCGGCGGATTTTTACGTGCGCACGACCGACGGCGCGGAAACAAAAATCGACACCGATGCGTTCGCGCTTGACGCGGACACGAACGAACGCCACGTCTCAATCGCGCTCAGCGACTACCCCGGCATTGACAGCATTGTGGTGCGCAACCGCAACACGGGCACGGCAATCAACCTGTCGCCCTTTACCGTGTTCGAGGAGAAAAAAAACGGCGGCTACCAGCCCGTACACGCGGTCAGCGTCGCCGGTGACGCAAAAATCAAGTACGAAGGCATCACCATATCCCGCCCGACCAACACGATTGACGACGTTGTTCCGCACGTGACGCTGAACATCCACAATCCCACGGAAAAAACGGAGACCGTGACGATCGCGGCGGACAAGGAAGCGGCAAAAGACGCGCTCATCAATTTTGTGGGGACGTACAACCAAGTCATCGCGGAAATGAACATTTTGAGCACGAACAAGCCGGAAGTCATCAGCGAGCTTGATTACCTTTCGCCCGAAGAAAGCGACGCGGCGANCGAGCGGCTGGGCATGTTCCAGGGCGACTACTCGCTCACACAGAACAAGGCACAGATGCAGGCAATCGTCGCGGCAAACTACCGCTGGGCAGAAAACGCGCCGATTACGATGCTTTCGCAGATCGGCATTTCGACGCGCGCGGCGGGAAACAGCCTCGGCTATACGGCAAGCCAACTGCGCGGCTACCTTGAAATCGACGAAAAGAAACTGGATGCGAGCCTTGAGAACAACCTTGAGGACATCAAAAATATCTTCGGCTATGACAAAGACGGCGACCTNATCATGGATTCCGGCATCGGCGTGGCNCTGGACAANCAGATCGGCTCATGGGTGTCCACGGGGGGCATCATCGCCAACAAAAACCGTGGCATCGCGCAAAAAATCACGGCATCAGAATCGAATATCCGCCGGCTGGAGACGCAGATTGACCGCAAGGAAGCCGAACTGAAGGCAAAATACGGGCAGATGGAAGGTACGCTGAACAATTTGCAGGGGCAGGCCAACACGATCAGCAACTGGATAAACAGCGGGCGGCAGCAATAACGCAAGGGGACAGCAATGAACGTAACCGTAAACNGAAACGCGGTAGATATTACGCTTGAAGACGAAAAAACGGTAGGCGATGTCCTGCGCGGCTTGGAAACGGCATTCGCGCAGAACAACGCCACCACGATCGGCATTACGCTCAACGGCACGAACATCGGNGCGGACGCATTCGATGCCGCCGCCCAAACGCCCCTTGCCGACGACACGNCGATTGACGTGACCGTCGTGTCCGAAGACGACGTAAAAGCGGCGTTTGCGGCAGAAGCCGAAACCAGCCGNGCGATTGCCGCAAAGCTGGANCAGATTCCCGTACAGTTGCAGAGCGGCAAGGACAAAGAGGCCAACGCCATTATCTCGCAGCTGGCGGATTTGGTGGACGACGTGTGCCATACGGCCTCGCTTGCCGCGCTGTTCCCCCCGTTTTTTGAAAAATTGACCATAGCGGGNAAATCTATCTCTGAATTTTTCGCAGAATTTTCCGATATTTTAAATGACTTCCGGCAGGCACTGGAAGACAAGGACAACGTTCTGATTGGCGATCTGGCAGAATACGAAATCAGCCCGCGGCTGACGGCTCTGGCAGACGCAATCGCATCACAAGGATAGCATACAAATGGATGGCAGCGGTTCGCCGTTACTGGCACGGGCACAGTTGAATATGTTTCTCGTCATCGCGATTATCGTCGTCGTGTTCGCGACGCTCGCCGTCATCTATCTCATTTCCCGGATAATCCACAATTATTTCAATTCGCCGCAGTACCTTGAAAAACAGCGCCGCCGCCCCACGACTGCAAAAGACATATCCGCCGTTGCCAAGCAGTGCGCGCTCACCAGAAAAGAACACGCCATGCTGACAAAAGTCTGCAAGGCGGCTCCGTCAGTGAACATCAAATACCTGCTGCTCGACCTGACGATGCTCGAACAGTGCCTGCGGGAAGAATTCCTAGAGCTGAAATCAAAGGACGATGAGGACGGCAAGACCGTGCTTTTCTCGTTGCGCACCAAAATCCGCCACACGTATGTGCCGCCAGACAGCGTAACGTCCTCGCGCAAAATCAGCGTGGGNACGCGGCTCACCTACACNGCCTCGCAGGGGGTGCACTACAAACTGACGCTTGTCGAAAAGCAGATGGATTCCATCACGCTGGACATTCCAGCGGCAATGAGCGAACGCGGCGAAAAGCCACCGTCACTGTCAAAAATCACGTTCATCTTTGAGCAGGCAAACGGTACGCCCTACCTGATGGACACCCGCGTCATGCGCTATCAGCTGGGAAAACAGCGGCAGGAACAGATGATCGTCATGCATTCCGACCAAATTTCGCCGCTACAAAAACGCCAAAACGAACGCATTGAAATGCAGCAGGAATGCCAGTTCGCGTCGGTGACCGTCACCAAAACCGGCGAAGGCAAAAACGAAACCGTCACGTACAAACCGTCCGACACCATGCACAACGGCATGCTGTTCGATGTCTCCACGGGCGGCTGCCGCCTGCTGGTCAACATCCCGATCAAGGCGGAGCAGTACATCTACGTGAAAGGCCGCTTCAACCACCGCGACGAAGATGCCGCAACTGGGATAATCNTGCGCACCACGCGCCGACAGGACGACGGAAAGTATCTGTTGCATATCAAATTCGTTGCCATCAGCACCGAGACCGTAAACAGAATTCAAGCGACCGCCTGCGGCTATGACTGATGACATCTTGACCGGGCGGTTATAATTGGAGTATAATAGTATATTATGAAGGTGCTTGCATTACAGTCAATAAATCGGGAAGACTTTGGCTTATATTATCGGCAAAACTATACCGCAATCGCCGTCATAGAAATCGTCAACAAGACGGTGCAAGTNCCCATATCATTCATCATTGAGACCAATCCGCTCGGCGTAAAAGAACTGACCGTCGAAGTGTCAAAAGATGCCGACATCGACTACCCCATGATTCCCGTCCGCACGGGTCTAAAGGCATTCATCACGGAAATGGACAAGCAAGGCTCATTGCCGTGACGTTCTTANCCCAGACCGAAGCAGAGACCATTGCGCTCGGACGGAACATCGGCGCAAGACTGCACAGCGGCGACATCATCGCGCTCCAAGGCACGCTCGGCGCGGGAAAAACGACGATTACCAAAGGCATCGCGCAGGCACTCGGCGTACAGGAGACGATTACCAGTCCCACGTTCTGCCTGATCAGCGAATATGAAGGCACGATGCCGCTGTATCACATGGACGTGTACCGCTTGGAAGGCAGCGACGATTTCGTCAATCTGGGCGTGGAAGATATGCTGTACGGACGCGGCGTGACCCTCATCGAATGGAGCGAAAAAATCATGGACGAACTNCCGCACAAGACGATTGTCCTGCGGCTCACCCCAAACGACGACGGNTCGCGCACGGTCACGCTCGAAAACTGGCCGTATGGAGCATTGTGATGCATGCGCTGGCAATAGACTCCGCGCCGCGCACCATGACGATTGCGGCAAAAAAAGACACCGACACCGTGACCGTCGTGCTTGACGTGGCGATGAAGCAGTCCGAAAAAATCCTGCCCGCCATTGACTGGACGCTCGCNCAGCTCGATNTGACGGCGGCGGACCTNGACTACNCCGCAATCTGCAAAGGNCCGGGCACGTTCACCGGGCTNCGNCTCGGTTTTGCCGCGCTCAAAGCCCTGCAACTGAGCCACGCAATNCCGCTGTACGCCGTCCCCACGCTNGACGTGTACGCCTACCCGTTCTCCAGCATTCCCGGAGCGGTCATCTCCGTCATCGACGCGAAAAAAGACCAGTTCTTTGCGGCAGTCTACCGCAACGGCACGTGCTGTATGCCGCCGACCGACACAAACCCCGAAGCCGTGCTCACACAGCTTGACGCGGAAGAGTTGGTGACGGTAACGGGGGCGAATGCCGGGCAGTTCGCCGACATGCTGCAATCGATCGCGCCGACGCTCGACGTGCGCTGCCTCAAAGCACCGCCCGCCACCGACGCGCTCTTCGCGCTTGCCGAAGGCATGATTGCCAGAAAAGAGCCGCCGCTCGCCGATTACGACGGACCGGCATATCTGCGGAAAAGCGAAGCGGAAATCGCATTAAAACAGAAATAACGGCTAGCGGGCAAGCTCAAAGCGTTCGTTTTCGGTGTCGTCCAGCTGCGGCAAATCGGCGATTGAATTCAAATGGAAGAATTTTAGGAATTCTTTGGTCGTGCCGAACAGCGTCGGACGGCCGGGCGCGTCTTTTTTGCCCACTTCCTTGACCAGCTGCCGCTCCGTGAGCAGCCGGATCATATTGTCGGGGGAAACGCCGCGCAACGCCTCAATCTCCGAGCGCGTAATCGGCTGCTTGTAGGCAATAATCGAAAGCACTTCCATTGCCGACCGCGAAAGCCGCCCCTCATGCTTATTGCCGTACCGCTCTTTGAGCGCGTCCCAGAATTCCTTTTTGGGGACGAGCGTCCAGCCGCCGGTAATCATGGCAAGCTCAATGCCACTGTCATCGCCCGCATATTTCTCCCTGAGCGCGTCCAGACATGTTTCCACGACATCCTTTGCCAGCTGNGAGATGCCCGCAATGCCATCGACGCTGACCGGCTCGCTTTCCAAAAACAGCACCGTCTCNACCAGCGCCGTCTCCTTCTCAAGATTCAGTTCCATACGCTTTACGCCGCCTGATATTTGCAAATCTTTATGTCGCCGAACATCCGGTTTTGCAGAATAACCGCAAGCTTGAATTTGACGGCCTCAAGCAACGCCATGAACGCGCAGATGACATCCAGCGCATTCCCCTTGCGGATAATCAAATCGGTGAACATGCACTCGCCTTTTTTGTCCAAGAACTCGTTCATCAGCGTGATTTTTTCGTTCACGCTCACTTCCTCATACATATCGAGAATTTTCGCGTCCGAATACGCGCTGATCATCGCCTTGAAAATCTTCTGCATCTGCTGCAACAAGTCCCAGGTGTCAATGCGCTCCCACAGGCCGGCCTCGTCAAACGGCAGCACGCGCTGTATTTTCTTGCGCTCAAAACTCCACTCGTTCTCGTCCTCTTTTTCTTCCATCAGCGCGGAAAGCTTCTTGAATTTCTGATACTCAATCAGCTTTTCGACCAGCTCCTCGCGCGGATCGTCAAAGTCGAGGTCTTCGGCAACCTCCACGGGCAGCATCATGTTGCTCTTAATCCGCAAGAGCTGCGCCGCCATCTTATAGAATTCTGACAAATCGCCCAGATCAATGGTAGCGGCATAATCAAGGTACTCCAGAAACTGCTCGGTAATCTCCGCAATCGGAATGTCGTAGATGTTGATTTTATTGTCGCGAATCAGCGCGAGAAGCAAATCAAGCGGACCTTCAAATTCGCCCGCCGTATAGCGATGGCGCACACCCGTCTTTTCCGCGCCCCCTGCCGTCTCCGCCTGAACTGTCTGCACCTGCTCTTCCACAGCCGTTCCCCTTTGCCTCTACCGATCTTACGAAATCCTCAGCGTCCAGATATTTCTCAACTCCGGCACTGCCACACGCATCCAGCATCCGTGCATACGGTGCGCTCTCTCTAGTATCGGCAGAAACGGACAAAATCTCCAACAATGGAACCAAAACAAACGCGCGCTCGGCAATGCGCGGATGGGGAATCTCCAAATCAGCGGTATGCACGTGCCGCGTCCCGAACAGTTCTATGTCGATGTCCATGGAGCGCGGNCCGTTCCTGTACTCCGCCGTCCTGTCCCGNCCGAGCGACGACTCGACGCGCTGCGTATATGCCAGCAGGTCATGGGGCGAAAGCGCGTCGTCCACAAAGCCCGTCACGACCATATTGTAAAAATCGTCCTGCGCCGCCACGTACATCGGGCGCGTCCGATACACCGACGAGCACGACANATCGTGCAGCACCGCGCCGAGCGCACGNACNGCCGCTTCCAGCAGTCCGACGCTCGACATGCCCTGCCACGGCTTGTTCGACCCAAGCCCGAGCGCGACAAACGTCATCGCCNGCCCTTAGAACAGCGCGTCCTTCGCGCTCACGCCAGCGGCGGCACTCTCCGGCTTTGCGGCGGCGGTACCGGCGGGCGTAACGCTCACGGCAGAATCAGCGGCAGGCTTCGCGTCCTTCGCCGCTTTTGCGGCAGCTTTGACCGCTTTCTCCTGTTCGGGATAGACCGCCACGCCTTCCTTGTTCTTCAGCACCTGCCCGGGGAACAGCTCGCTGCGCAGCTGCACTTCCAGCGTATGCGCGTAATCGGGATTCTGCGCAAGGAAGTTAATCGCATTCTCCTTGCCCTGCCCCACTTTCTCCTCGCCGCGGGTGTACCACGCGCCGCGCTTGTCAATCATACCGTGCTTGACGGCACTGTCCAGCAGCGAAGCCGTCGCGCTCACGCCCTTGCCGAAATAAATATCCAGCTCCACCTTGCGGAACGGCGGCGCGACCTTGTTCTTGACGACCTTGACGCGCACGCGGTTTCCCACGGCATCCTCCTCGCCCTTTCCGTCAATCGACTCAATGCGGCGGATCTCAAGGCGCACGGACGAATAGAATTTGAGCGCGTTGCCGCCCGTCGTCGTCTCCGGGTTACCGAACATCACGCCGATTTTCATGCGGATCTGGTTGATGAAGACGATGATGCATTTTGACTTGCCCACNATTGCCGTCAGCTTGCGCAACGCCTGGCTCATCAGGCGCGCCTGCAAGCCCATCTGCGCCTCGCCCATGTCGCCCTCGATTTCCTTTTGCGGCGTGAGCGCGGCCACGGAATCCACCACGATGATGTCCACCGCGCCGGAACGCACGAGGCTTTCGGTAATCTCAAGCGCCTGCTCGCCCGTATCCGGCTGGCTCACCCACAGCTCGTCGATGTTCACGCCCAGGTTCTTCGCATACACCGGGTCGAGCGCGTGCTCCGCGTCAACAAACGCCGCAATGCCGCCCAGCTTCTGCGCCTCGGCGACCGCATGCAGCGCGAGCGTCGTCTTGCCCGAACTTTCCGGCCCGTACATCTCNATGATACGCCCGCGCGGATACCCGCCGACCCCCAGCGCCTCGTCCAGCAGGATTGACCCCGACGGCACGACATCAACCGACGTCGTGTCCGCCTGCGTCCCCAGCTTCATCAGCGAGCCTGCCCCGAACTGCTTCTCGATCTGCAAGCGCGCGGCTTCCAGTGCCTTCAGTTTTTCCGGCATGTCTGCCGGAGTTTTTGTCTCTGTCATTTTGACCACCTTCTTCCTCCCCATACTATATAGCAGTCAATTTTTCATTTTTACCCATTTTTCCGAAAAAAATGCGCAAAATATTTCATTTTTTTTTATTCGCCCCGTTTTGCGAGCGGCTGATACACCGACCGCCCCAAAAGCATGACCTGCCCGTCGTCAATGCCGACCTTCGCAAGTACGCGCACGCTNCGGCTGCCGTCAATCTGCTGCGCAGGCGCGACGGGAAAAATCACGGGCACTTTGCCNTCCACGTCGAACACGCCCTCGTTCGGCTTGTAGCCGACCAGCAAGTCAAAGCGGTACGCATTGCCGTCAAGCAGCGCGTTGCTCACGCTGCCTTCCCATGCCACCCAGCAGCCCACATACAGCACCGGGTCNGCCGCCACCTGCCGGTAGCCGTAATTGTCCGTCAGCGTGTCGAACGTCGGCTCTTCAAGGTACGTCATAAANTCGCCCGCGTCACGGCGCAACGGCTCGGACGCGTTNGAATTGAGGATACGGTTTATCTCGACGAGCGCGGCATTGTCGCGGTAATCCTGGATATAGCGCAGGGCATTGTCATGCGCCGCCTGCAACTCCGCGTCGGTCAGGATATAGCGGTACACGCTCCCCGACGCNTCCTTCTCGTGCAGGTTCTTCAAGTCGTCATACGAAAGCGCNAACCGGGTCAGGTCATAGCGGTCGCCGGTCGGCACGAANTGCCGCATGTTGATGCCATGGACGACGCACATGCCGAGGAACACGCCCGCCGCCAGCGAAAGCACGACGCGCGTGACCGTCGCAGGATTCACGCCGAGCGGCGGATAGAAACGCTGGATTTTTCCGCTGTCCACCCAGTCGCAGATNGTCTCATAANTGCCCTGCGCGCGGATAAACTCCATCGCGGACTTGGCGACCTTGTTCTCCGGCTCGTGGTCAAGCACGTCCAGATAATACTGAATCGCACGTTCCGTGTCGCCACGGCGCAGGTACAGCACCGCCTGCCCCAGCAGCAGGTTCGCCTCGGTCATGCGAATCCGGCGCGCCTGATTGAAATAACTGCCCGCGTTGCCAAAATCGCCCATATACAGGCACGCAATNCCCGCCGTCAGGTAATAGGAGAAATTGTCGCGGTAATTGTCCGCCGCGGCCTCAAGGACGGTTATCGCCTTGGAAAAGGCCCGCCGCCTGAGCAGCGATTGCGCGGTCGCCAAAGCAGATTTTCTCATTGCCGGTTCAGCTGCCTCAAGCGGGCGAGGATTGCGTCAAGCTCCGCGTTCAGCTGGCGGACAGCCCCACGGTCAACATACTGCGGATCCGAGTTGAGCGCGTTGATGCGGTCAATCAGGTTCTGAATATAGGCGGGGTCGAGCTTGGACTCGCTCACCTCNGNAACGTCCGCATCGGCCTCACCGTCCGCCTCATCAAATGACGCGCCCAGNGATTCGTCCACGAGCGAATCCACGAACTGCGACCCTTTGGGCGGCGCACCGTCAGTGCCGACGGCGATATAGAACGTGACGTGGCTCGTCTCCCTCGGATCAACGCTAAAATACTGCCAGTTGATGCCGATCGCCGAATTGCTGTACGCGCGGATATTGCCGAAGCCCTTTTCCTCATGTATCACCGGAAACCAGGAGCCGTCCGTCAGCGTGTCGCGCCCGGCGAATGAGACCACCTGCGGCGGCTGCATCGTCTTGCCCTCAACAAGGAACTGCGCGGTCGTCCGATCGTCGCCCGAATAAAAAAAACGGTCGCGGCTGAACAGCGTGAACTGCTTCTCACCGTAGATTCGGTCGTGCGATGCCGTGACAAAATGATACGGCTGGCTTTCGCCCAGCACCGTGTCCAGCACGGCGCGGACGGCAAGCGTCTGCCGGCTCTTGGCAAGGTTGGTGGTATAGACGGTTATCCGCACGATGTCCGCCTCGCCGCCCGTCTCCGAAGACAGCAGGGAAAAATCAAGCACGGTCTGGAACTGACGGTTCAGCGTATAGGCAATCTGACCGCCGCCCGCCGTGCGCCGCACCTGCCGCCCAACGCTCGCCGCNCGNTTCAGCCGGTANTCGCGCTTGCCGACNAGGACAGAAAAGAANGTCCCCATCGCGTCGTCCGTCGGAGCAAAAATCGGNATGCCCTTGCCCTTTTCNTCAATNGCATAGATATTGAACGTACCGGCTTTTCCGCGCAGCACGACGCGCACCTTTTCGCTCTCCAGCGTCAGATTCCGCTCCGGCGTNTACATGATGCCNAGATACTCGTCCATGCGCTCCTTGGTGCGGCGCGCCTCAGGCGCGGCNTCGTCCTCTNGCTGCTTNTTCGGCACGACTTGCCNCCGCTTCCTGTTCTTCCATGACGGACGNGGCATCCNCCGCCGCATGGTATGTCCCCACGGGCTGCCCCATNTCNCGNATNCCGGTATCCGCGGAGCGGCAGGATGCCANCACCCCCGCCGCACAGAAAAACAGTGCCATCCGTCGTATCATTTTGCGTCCCCGGTCTTTATGTGGTCGTCAAGCATATACTGCAACTGGCGCGCCTTGCGCTTGAGCAGCTCCACGTCGGGATCTGCCTGCGGAATCTGCCCGTCGGCNCGCTCCGACGACACGACATCATGGATGCCGTCCGCCCCGTCCAAAGCGGGCGCNGCGTTCTTATTGTCCGCCAGCTCGCCCTCAAGGTCGGCAATGCGCTTCTGCGCGTCGGCAAGCCGCTGCTGCAGGCCGAACTTGTCCTCCGCGGCATANACNCGGAGCTGCCGCTCGTACTCCTCGCGCGCGGCAAGNTTCTCCTCGCCCGTCACCTTGAGCAGGTACAGNAGCTTNTCCTCCCTGCCCTTCTGATCGATCGCGTCAATGCGGTACTGCGCCGCCCCCACCTTGGTATCGCGCGGAAAATCCGTCACGATACGCTCGTACAGCGCGCGCGCGGCATCGTAGTTGTATTCGGCATAGAACGATTCGGCNATCCAGTAGAGCGCGGACGCNTACAGGCNGTGGTCGGGATACTGGTGNCAGAAATCGCTGAGCGTCAGTATGGCGTTCTCGTTCTGCTGCAAATAGTGCTGGGTCCTGCCGCGCTGGTACTGAATATACGGCACGTACTGGCTGAACGGGAACTGGCGCAGGAACGACTCGCAGTCNTCGAGCGCGTTCCGNTACTCGCCCGCNAACACCTCGCTCATGACGAGCATNTACCAAGTCTCGTCGGTCGCGGCATCGGAGACGGAAACCGCCTTGCGAAAAAAGAACATCGCGCTCGTCCAGTCCTCGTTGCGGTACGCCTCGTAGCCCGACATCAGCGCGTCNGCCTGATCCGAAGACGCGGACACCCGCTGCGCGTACAGCGGCATGACCGTCAGAGCGGCGAGCAGCACCATGCAAACCCCGTATGTCCTCATANCCTAGAAATCCCCCGTCAGCGAGCCGCTGAAAAACGCNGAGCCGGATACCAATATATCCGCACCGGCATCCGCAACCGTCCGCGCCGTCCGTTCGTTCACNCCGCCGTCCGCCGAAATAAGAAAATGACCGCCCCGCTCCGCGCGCAGCTCCGCAAGCCGCGCAATCTTCCGNACGCANGACGGAATAAGCTCCTGCCCGCCGAACCCCGGGTTGACCGTCATCACCAGCACGACATCGACCTCATCGAGCAGCTCCTCCAGCAGGGAAACGGGCGTGGACGGCACAAGAGAGACACCCGCNTTCTTCCCNANCGANCGAATATGCCGCGCGAGCCGGTGGGCATGCGTGACCGCCTCAAGGTGGAACGTAATCCAGTCCGCCCCCGCCTCCGCAAACGAATCGACCATCGCATCGGGACGCTCCACCATCAGGTGCACGTCAAACGGCAACGCCGTCAGCCCCCGGATCGANCGGACGACCGGCTGCCCGTAACTTATCTGNGGCACGAACTGCCCGTCCATCACGTCGATATGCACGGCACNCCCCTTTTTNTCCTCAATCTGCCTGACGGCGGCAGCGAGGTCGGAAAAATCCGCGGAAAGCAGTGACGGCGCTAACAAAGNCTTTTTCATATTATACTGTTTAGTATTATAGCAGATAACGCGCATATTGTAAACCGCGTTTTGCNGGGATAGNACGCGTTAAAATGCCCTGCATATCATATCCCAAATCTGANANGGGCANAAAAAAAGCCGCGCACNCNNNAAACNGCGCACGCGGCTTTCTTCCGCAATACAGGCATTCCCNGCAGNNNCTACATCCTGCCATCAAGGAATTTNCCNGTCTCCTTGTGGTTGAANTTCGGAATCATCTCGTTGAACAGGTCNATNAGNTCNCCGCGCGTCCACTCGCCTTTTTCACGCATTAGTTTTATCCGCGAAACGAACAGGTCAAGTTTTTTCTGTTCAAAGACAGGCTCGTTTTTTATGACNCCGAGGTTCTNAAATCGCTCCATGTCAAGCGTCTCCTTGTCCGTGAAGAATTCCTCAAAGTCCTTCTCCCCGGTCGTATCGCTTTTGAAGAAATAAACAGGATATTTCCCGGCAGATTTCAGTTCTCTCACCCTTGCGCGCGCCTCGTCCTCGCTCCCGCACTCATACGGCTCATAGCCGCGGCCCTCAAGGTATCTGACCGCAATCTGGCTGAATGTGATGAGGTTCAGGTCATGGTCAAGCTTCGGGAAGAACACGTCGCGGTTCTCCCCGAGCAGGCAGCTCATCAGGCACAGCTCGCCGGATTCCCTCGGCGTGACAAAGTAGCGGCGCACGTCGTTCGGGGCGGAGAGCGGCTGGTTCTTCTCAAGGCGGCGGTTGAAGCCGTACAGGAGCGAGCCGTCACTGAACGCGACGTTCGCGAAGCGGGCGGTCGAGACGGGCATCTCAAGGGAACGCCTCGTCAGGAACATCTCCATGATGCGCTTGGACGCGCCCATCATGTTCACGGGGTTCGCCGCCTTGTCCGTAGAGACGCAGAAATATTTCCTCGCGCCCATATCGCGCGCCTGGCACATCGTCTTGTCGGTGTTGAAGACGTTCACGTCGATCATGCGCATGAGCGTGTACGGGTCTTTTTCCGAGCGGACATGCTTGAGCGCGGAGAGGTTCAGGATATAGTCGTACCCGCCGATCCGTTCTGCCTGCGCCTTTATAAAATCATCGAATATGTCAGAGCCGCAGTCGATGGCGAACGTGGCGAACTCGCCGTCCGAATAGCCCACCGACGAGCGTATGTCGCGCACCAGTTCGACCATGTTGTTTTCGCTGATGTCCACGACATGGAGCAGCCGCGGGTTGCGGGCGAAAATCTCCCGCGTGACGGCAGAACCGATTGAGCCTGCGCCGCCGATGACAAGAAAGCGCGACTCGCGCACCGTCCCGGAAAGGAAGCCTTCGTTTGCAGCGATGTCGCAGTCAAACAGAGGTGTAGTCCGCCCGATGAGGGGAAGGATGTTGTCCATAGGAAATCTCCTTGAGAAAGAGAATATGTTAAGGTGAAATAACCGAAAAAGATTGAAAATCAGTTCAGAGTATAAAAATAGCAAGCACTAAACAAAGAAGCCTCATTCAAAAAGAACAGGAATCAGAGACATTTTTATTTGAAAAAATATAAAAGAAAAAAGATTTATGCCTCAGCCTGTGGCAATTTATTATAGATAGATGTCACAAACCACTCTGGAACAGAGCCTGAAATTATGCGGCACGAACCATCTATGACTTCTGCAAAATTATTGTAGGTAAAGTCAGTCTTTGACTCGGAGTTGTCGAACAGAAATGTCTTATCACACAAACAAACTGCGGCATACAGGTTGTCAAGACACCGATAATAGCGCGAAACAATTTTGTCAGCAGGAACATCATGCCCGCCACCCCTCGCCCTATTTTCGACTCTCCCCTGATTTATCAACGGATCACGCGTTGCAATAAAATAAAGGTATACCTTGAAGCCGTTTTCTTTTGCTCTTTTTATGAAGTCAATTTTTGAAGGATGCGAGAATACCGTCTCGCACGCAAAAGATGACGAAGCGCAGAGCAACTTACCACGCATATAGTCAGCAATACAAGCCGATATATAGGTCAGCCCCTCCTTCCCGCCGTTCCAAATGAACATTGAATCCGTTATTGTCAGGCTTGCTTTTAACTCTTCCAGTTTTATCAGTTTTGAAAAAGAAGATTTCTCCACATACGAAAAAAAGTCCGAAGCGCAAATAGAAACTGGCCAGTTCGCAAAACTGTATCCGTCCGCAAGACCTTTCGCAATATCATCAGCATTTATATAAACATACAGATGAAAGAACTGCTGGGAAAGCAAATAATTGTACAGCTCTGATTTTCCCGACCCGTTCGGACCAGCAAAGATGCGCAACCGTTTCGTGCCCATTGCCTGTCAGCACCCAATCGAAAACTTTTTGGGCAGATTCACCGGAGATGCGTTTTCAATCGTTCCCAGCTTCTCAATCTCACCGTTCGGATATTCACGGACAACACAATTATCCGATGCATAGGTAATGGGCAGCCCCTTGTTCCGGGCGGCCGCAACGGCAATCATTCCTGCTTGAGAAAACAACTTCTGTTTTTTCTTTTGAGATTTAGATGACTCGGTTATCTTGCCCATATTGTAAAAATATACCTTATTGTCCCAAAAAGTCAAGAAGCGTCAAATATACCGCTCCAGCATCTCCGGCACAGGCGGCAGATCTTTGAACGCTGCCCGCCACGCCTTTGAGGACGGCCGCAGGACGGCAAGAACGGTGAGCCAAATCAGCTTGAAATAAACGGCGAGCGTCCGGTGGCTTGCAAACCAAACTTCGAGCGCGCCCTTGTACGGAGCGACAACATCCGCATAAAATTGCGCCCGGTCAGAGACAGCGTTCAGCATATCCTCCTCGTCACGGAACACAACAGAGCCGATGCCAGAAAGCCCCGGTGGAACTGCGTCAATCGCCGCCTTGATTTCCTCGGAATACAGATCGTAGTGCGCCTTTGCCTGTGGGCGCGGTCCGATGATGCTCATCTGTCCGATGAAAATGTTTGCCAGCTGCGGAAGCTCGTTTATTTTTGTCTTGCGCAGGAATTTTCCCATCGGCAAAATCCGTGGATCGTCCTTCTGCGTGAGCACC
>JAAVAM010000045.1 GCA_014804085.1 Treponema sp.
AATGGGCGCAGAATTTTACTGTCACGTTTGAGACGAACGGCGGCTCGGACGTTGCCGCACTGGAAACCGCCCGCATTGCAGAAAGCCCGGTGACGACGCTTGAGGGCAAGACGCTTGCCGGATGGTATGCGAACGCAAACTGTTCGGACAAATCAAAAATCGTCTTTCCGTATGATGTCACGCGGAACATCACGCTGTACGCAAAATGGACGGCGGAAATGTATACGATTACTTACAACGCGAACGGAGCGGACGGCGGCAGTGTGCCAGAGCGCGTCCTCGTGGAAAAAGGCGGCTCGTTCGTCGTGAGCGCGAACACGGGAAACCTCGCGAAAAACGGCTATGCCTTTACCAACTGGAGCACCAGCGCGGACGGCACGAGCGGGCAGACATATACGGCAGGTGCAAGCGTCACGCCGGGCGGAAACCTCACGCTGTATGCGCAGTGGGGCAAGGACTATGCGGCAATGGTTGATGTTGCGGGCGGAACGTTCAAAATGGGCGACCCGGATTCCACCGCCCGTCCGACCATTACCTTGAGCGGCTTCCGCATGGCAAAATACGAACTGACCTATGAACTGTGGCTGGAAGTGTACACTTGGGCAACGCAGAACGGCTACACGCTGTCCACCGCGAAGAAAGGCTATGCCACAAACGATGCATACAAAAGCTTTGCCCCTGCGATGAACTTTTCTTGGAACATGGCGTGCGTGTGGCTCAACGCATACAGCGAATATAAAGGGCTTGAGCCGGTGTATCACCGTGGAAGTGCTGTTTGGCGCGACGATTCGTCCACGTCGGGCACGTTCAAATGGGACAGGACAAAGAACGGCTTCCGACTGCCCACCGAATGCGAATGGGAATACGCCGCAGGCGGCGGAAACCTTGCCGAAACGCGCACCATTTACAGTGGCAGCAACAACATTGACGATGTGGCATGGTATAACGATAACAGTGGAAAAGAAGCTCACCCTGTTGGCACAAAAAAACCGAACCAACTCGGCATTTACGACATGAGCGGAAATGCCGAAGAATGGTGTTATGACAGTTATGCCAACTACGGCACGGGAGAACTGATGAATCCCGTGCATGAAAGTGAAAGCGACAGCAATTATTATTACAAAATAGCACGAGGAGGGGATTTGACAGGTGGCAAAACGTCTTGTATAATTTATCATCGGGATTACCATTACTCTTACAACAACTCTTACAGGATATCAATGTCAGGCATCCGCGTTGCGCAGAATGCCGCGCAATAAAACAAGGGCATTGGCATAGGGAACACGCCGTCGTTGACGGTGCGTTTTCTGTGAGGTAGAATATGTTTTATGGAGGAATATAAATATGTCTACAATTAGTGAAAAGTATGGTTTTGTTGCAGTTTCGTATGCAAAAGAATTGATTAAAACTAAACAATCACCGAGCAATGACGGATGGGAAAAAATAGCCCGTTCAGTGTTTACAGGAAACAGTCTTGTAGAAAAAGGATGTCCAAAAGGCTGCTTTTTAGGTATTTGTGAAGAAGGTTTGATAACTGGAATTCCAAAGGGAAAGTATACAAATTCCAAAAAGAATAAAGCGTATGGCATTTCTGCAATAACAATTCTCCGTGAGAATGATGAATATAAAAATCAACCAGAGGAATTATGGAAAAAGATTCCTGGCGCACCAAAGACATACAATCATCAAATGCATGTCGTATGTGCTTTATGGAAAGCAGGTTTAATAAACAAAAACGAACAGTAAAATTCTTGCCGGATGCGCAAAGGAAGACGATTGTAATTCACCACCATCGGCGGGATTTTTGAACTGCTCGGCATCGCTTCGTACAGCGGTTCTGCCACTTATACGCGCAAATAGAGCAGGGTAACATTGCACGGCGGGTCAGGCTTGCTTGGCTCGCCGCTTTCTCATGGCGATGCCAAAGATTCCCGATTTTTGCAATCTTTGTGCCGGTGCCATACCCTGTCGCCTGACGGAACGGATTTGCCCCCCTGCTTGCAATTGTCGCCTTTTTATCCTATACTTTTGCGGTGAAGAAGCGACCGAAAGTCATCTACTACGAGGACGAGCTGAACGACGAATTCGCGTTTGACCATATTGTGCCATGGAAAATCGGCGCGGAGTATCGGTATGTGCGCGATTCGGCTTGGAAAAACTTCACGCGGTTTTTCTGGTACCGGCTTGTCGCGTTTCCGGTCGCGGCGGTTTACCTGAAGTGCGCGTTCCGCCATAAAATCGTGAACCGGCGCGTCATTCGGCGAGCAAAAGGGATGCCATTCTTTCTGTACGGGAATCACACGCACAATCTGTGCGACGCGCTCATTCCGACGTTTGTTTCCGTGCCGCGCAGCGTGTTCGTTATCGTCCATGCCAACAATATATCCATGCCTGTGTTGGGTGCGCTTACGCCCAGCCTCGGCGCGATTCCGCTGCCTGACGACCGCGCGTCCACAAAGCATTTCCTTGACTGTGTGCGGATTCGCATNGNGCAGAAAAAAGTCGTCACGATTTATCCCGAGGCGCACATCTGGCCGTTCTATACGAAAATCCGTCCGTTCACGTCGGCTTCGTTCCGCTATCCGGTGCAGTTCGGCGTNCCGTCGTTCTGTTTTACGAACGTGTACCGCAGGCGGCGGTTCTCAAAGCATCCGCAGATTGTCACGTTCGTTGACGGGCCGTTTTTCCCCGACGCGTCGCTGTCCGAAAAAGACCGGCGCGAGGATCTGCGGAACAGGATTTTTGCTGCCATGACCGAGCGCGCAAAGGAAAACAACGTGGAGATTATCAAATATGTGCGTTCGGACAAAAAGACGTGCGCGCGCCCGTGCGCTGCCGGGGCGGAGTGAGCGGCGGGATTTTTCCATGGTGAACGTGCTTTTTTGCGGCAACGACAAAGTTTTTGACGGCATACTGACCTGCGTCCTTTCGCTTTTAAAACGGACGGAGACAAAAGAGCCGTTCCGCTTTATTATTTTTACGATGGACGTGCAGGACTTGGACGCATCGTACCGGCCGATTTCCGAACGGCACGCGCGTTTCCTTGCCGAAGTNGTGCGCGCGTACAATCCGCGGCATGAGGTGGAGCGCGTTGACGTGACGNCGCTCTATAATACGCATTTCCGCGGCTGCCCCAACGAAGGCTGCTACTGCTCCCCGTTCACGCTTATCCGGCTGTTTGCCGACCTNGTGCCGGGCATTCCCGAAAAATTCCTCTACCTTGACGCGGACGTGCTTGCCAACCGCGACATCATGNTGCTGTACGACATTGACGTGTCGGGCGTGGAATATGCCGCCGCCAACGACCACTACGGAAAATANNTGATCAACCCGCGCTACATCAATGCGGGGGTCATGCTCTTCAACATGACGCGCTGCCGCGAGACGGGGCTTTTTGCCAAGGCGCGCGCGCTCATACAGGCGCGGAANCTGGTGTTCGCCGACCAGAGCGCGATAATCAGAAGCACCACNAAGAAAAANCTGCTNCCGCAGAAATTCAACGACCAGAAATTCCTGCACCGGCACACGGTCATCCGCCATTTTTCGCAGCGGCTGTTCTGGTTTCCGTACCCGCACATCGACAACGTAAAGCAGTGGCAGGTTTCGCGCGTGCACAAAATCTTCCGCTATTTCCAGTTTGACGATATTCTGTTAGAATATGTCTATCTTATCGAAAAATTCAAGCGAGACTTCACATGAACAAACGGATTCCTATTTTTTATGCCTGNGACGACAACTTCGTCAANTTNACGATCGTTTCGATNCAGTCGCTCAAGGCGAACGCTTCGCGCGACTTCGGCTACGACATCCACATCCTCTGCACGAAAGTCAGCGACGAAATGCGGAAAGCCGCGCTTTCGCTTGCGGACGACACGTTCCATATCACGTTNGACGACGTGAACGCGTTTCTCAAGAGCATTGAGTACAAGCTGCACGTGCGCCACTATTATTCAAAGACGACGTACTACCGGCTGTTTATCCCCGAAATGTTCCCCGACCTTGACAAGGCACTCTACATCGACAGCGACACGATAATCCTCGGCGACATTTCCGAGCTGTACGCGCACGACCTTGGCGACTGCTATGTGGGCGCGTGCAACGATCAGGCAATGGTTCAGACGGAAGTCTATGGGAGCTACGTGGAAAAGTGCGTGGGAATCAGCCGCTACCAGTTCTTCAACGCGGGCATGATCCTGATCAACTGCCGCCAGTTCCGCGAGAACAATCTGCTCGAACGATTCATCAAGCTGCTGCACGAGTATTCGTTTATCGTCACGCAGGACGAGGATTACCTGAACGTCATCTGCAAGGACAAAGTGCGCTGGATCGAGAACAACTGGAACGTGGAGATGTTCGGCGAGATTCAGTACAAGCCGGAGGACTTCAAGCTCATCCATTACATCATGGTGTCAAAGCCGTGGCATTACCGCGACTGCATNCACCAGGACTTTTTCTGGAAGTACGCGGAGCAGACCCCGGTCTACGAGCAGATCCGGCAAGTCCTTGCGGATTACACCGACGAGGAGCGCGCGCGTGACCTTGCGAGCGCGAAAGAGCTGGAGGAAATGGCGATCCGCGAGACGAACCGCCCCGACAATTTCCTGAACCGGCAGAACATGATCCGCGCAAAAGAGGCCGAATCCGCCGGAAAAGCGGACTCCGCGCAAAAATCCCCCGGACGGCTGGCAGTCCTCGCCCGGATCAAGGAATACGAGCGCGCCGGCCGCTTTGCCGAGGACGTGGAGGACGATCCGCCCGCGCGGGCGATTCAGCCGGGCGAAGTTGACTGGGAGCGCAAGAAACTTTCGAGCCGGATAAAGGCGCGCCTTGCGTTCCGTGCCGCGCGGAAATTCCTGCGCGACATGATGCGGCGGCGGCAGATTATCATCAGCGGGGTGACGGGGACGGAGAACCTTGCGCTCCTGCGNGACGGCGGGGCGATTATCACCTGCAACCACTTCAACGCCTATGACAGCTTTGCGATTCAGCTGGTGTACGACGAAATCTTCAAGGTTACCCGGCACGGCAAATTCTTCCGCGTCATCAAAGAGGGCAACTACACGAATTTCCCCGGCTTCTACGGCTACCTGATGAAAGCCTGCAACACGCTCCCGCTCAGCGCGAGCCACCGGGTGATGAACGAATTTCTGGGCGCATGCCGGAACCTGCTGCGCGAGGGGAATTATATCCTGATGTACCCGGAGCAGAGCATGTGGTGGAACTACCGCAAGCCCAAGCCGCTGCGCAAGGGCGCGTACACGCTNGCGGCAAAGAACAAAGTGCCGATCGTGCCGGTGTTCATCACGATGAAAGACAGCGACGTGCTCGACGCGGACGGCTTTTTCGTGCAGGAATATACGATCCACATCGCAAAGCCGATTTTNCCCGATCCCGCCCTGCCGCTTGCCGAGAACGTGTCGAACATGATGAACGAGAATTACCTGGTCTGGAAAGGCATCTATGAGGACACCTACGGCATTCCGCTCACGTACGAGGGCGATCTCTAATGCGTCCGTTCCGAAAAACGCTGNCGGCCGCGCTGGCGGCGTTGTGCGCGGGGGCGTGCTTTGCGCAGACGGGGCTTTCGGCNGATGCCNCCGCGCTCGTCGATTCGTTCTTTGCCCTCCGCATGAACCTTTCGCTTTTTGACGGCAGCACCGACGCGGGGACGGCCGAAATCATCGCCGCGATTGACGGCTTTGAGCGGCAGAACGCGGAGCGTATCGCGTCGNTCGGCGAGCAGGANCGCATCGTCATNGACAATTTNATCATCATGGAGCGGTACAANTACCTGTACGANAAGGACGGGCAGGCGAAAGTCCAGCACGAAATCNTGGGGGCGCAGCGCGAGCGGTGCGAGGCGTTCGCGGATTCCACGCCGGACGANNATCTGGGCGCGTACTTTTTCTGCACCTGGGCGGACGTAACGTCGTGCTACATGGGCTATTCCGTGTCCGACGTGCTGAAATACGGCAGGAAACTCCGCCCGCTGTACGANAAGGCGCTCCAGAAAGACGCGGATTTTTCCTACGCGCTCATGAACATTGCCCAGTATTATTATTTTGCGCCCAAGATTGCGGGCGGCTCAAAGAAAACNTCGCTCGCCTATTTTGAGCGTGCGCGCGCGGCCGCCAAGACGGACGCGCAGNTCTACTTTGCCGACATCTTNCTTTCGCAGCTGCTGTTNGAGAACAAGGACACCGCGCGGTGCGCCGCGCTGCTTGCCGAAGCCGAATCGCTCTGCCCCGGCAGCCGCTACCTTGCCGTTATCCGCGCCGCAAACGAAAGCGGGCTTTCGCTCTACGAGTACAACCGCAAAAAATCCGCGCTCGACAAGGCCGCNCAGTGACAGGCGGCGGCACGGGGAGCGCGGGCGTGTCCGTTTNGCACCCGTTCGAGCCGGTCTTTGACGCACACTCGCGCGTNCTCGTGCTNGGGAGCTTTCCGTCGGAGGCATCGCGCGCGGCAGGGTTCTTTTACGGGCATCCGCGCAACCGCTTCTGGCGCGTCATGGCGGCCGTGTTCGGCGCGGACGTGCCGACAACAATAGCAGAAAAGCGGGCATTCCTGCTGCGCTCGCGCGTCGCGCTCTGGGACGTTGCCGCTTCGTGCGAGGTGGCCGGCTCTTCCGACGCAAGCATCCGCCGCGCCGTTCCCACCGACCTTGCGCGGATTTTCTCACAGTCGCCCGTCGCCCGCGTTTTCCTGAACGGGCAGAAAGCCGCCGCGCTCTACAAAACCTTTTACGCCGCGCAAACAATCCCCGCCCAGTGCCTGCCGTCCACCAGCCCCGCCAACGCCGCATGGAGTCTTGAGCGGCTCACGGCGGCATGGGCGCAGGTGGCGGCGTTCGCACGGGGATAGTGGCAGGAGGGCTGGAACAAGGGCATTCTGGAGACGGCGAATTTCCTGCGGGAAAATGTTTCGCCGGAAGTTATTGCCCGCTGTACCGCCCTGCCGATTGAGCAGGTGGAACAGTTGCGGCGGGAGCTGTCTGCGGTGAGGGCGTAGCCGCCGCGTCCTCTTGCCACGGGCGGGGGCGGTGTGGTATACTGCGGGCTATGAGACAAAGCCTTTCAGCCCTGCCGCCTGCGGCGGGACGGATAACATCTGACATGACGGCACACCCCGCGGTCAAGAACTGGGTATGGGGGGGGGTATTGTCTTTCTGATAGTAATGTAACGACTGGTAAAAGGACGCTCGGTGCGGGAATCTTTCCGCGCCGAGCGTCCTTTTTTGTTTCTCCGGGATATTCTTTTTTCATTGTCTCTCTTTATTCATTTTTTCTCTTTTTTTCGTTTTGGTGTGCGGTTTTCTGCGCGCTTTCTTTTTTCTCTCTCAAACCATGCCCCGCGTATGCGGGGGCGGATTATTTTATCTCTTTTATCGAGGAGGGAGCGTATGCTCAAGTATTCGTTGCGTGAGAATCTGCTCACGCCGGAGCCGGACGACTGCATGGCGCAGGTGCAGGACGTGCGGTCGTACTCGCAGGATGAGGTCATCGATTTGATGATGAGGCGTGGNACGACGCTGACAAGAGCCGATGTCGCCGCCGTGTTGCAGGTGTACACGGAGGTCGTGGGCGAATTGACGGCGGACGGGAGNGCGGTGAACACGCCGCTGTTCAACACGTCGTTCAGCGTGTCGGGCGTGTTCAATGGCATGGCGGACTCGTTCGACAGGGCGCGGCACACGGTGTCGGTCAACGTGAACGCGGGGACGGCGTTGCGCGAGGCGGTGAAGTCCGTAAAGACGGAGAAAACNGAGGGCGCGAACACCGGGCCGTANATCACNGAGGCNNCNGANGTNGTGNNNGGCGCGGTCAACTCGGCGNTGACGGCGGGCGGCATNCTGCGGCTCACGGGGTCGCGGCTCAAGTTCGACGCNTCGGACAGNNACGCAGGGCGTGTTCCTCGTGCCGGANNNCGNNGGCGAGGCGGTGCGCTGTNNNGTNGTNGCNGAGAACAAGCCGGCGCGGGTCATGGTGATGATNCCNGCGGACATCGCGGGCGGCACGTACTATGCCGAGGTGCGCACGAAGTGCGACTCGTCGGGGAAGTCGACCAAGACGCTGCGCACGGGGCGGTTCGGTAGGCCGCTCGCGGTTGGCGCGGGAGCGTAGTCCCGGAACGTGCGGGAGCGTAATCCCGGACAGTGCGGGAGCATAGTCCCGGACGGCGCGGGAGCATAATCCCGGACACACCGGGAGCATAATCCCCGGATGTCCGGGGCATAGTCGGGCGGGGCGCGTGGGCGTCCCGCAGCATAAAGATGTCCGCAACGGGCGGACAAGGAGACAGGTATGAGACGGTTTGTGGTGAGGGCGGTGGCTCTCATGGCATTTTTTGGTATGTCCGCGGCGGCGGGCGCGGCGGGGTTCTTTGACGGGAAGCCGCTGTACGCCAAGCTC
>JAAVAM010000020.1 GCA_014804085.1 Treponema sp.
CGAGCAGTACGGCGTGGGGAACATCACCGAGGGCAACACCGCCATTATCGCCAAGATGATTGCGGCAAAAGCGGGCGCGGACATGTTCGAGATCGTGCCGGAAAACGCCTATCCCAAGGAATACCGCCCCTGCACCGACCTTGCGAAAAAGGAGCTGAACGCCAAGGCGCGCCCCGCCTACAAGGGCAACATCGACACGGCGCAGTACGACACCGTGTTCATCGGCTACCCGATTTGGTGGGGCGACCTTCCGATGGTGGTCTACACCTTCCTTGAGGCGCACGATTTGGGCGGAAAGACGCTCGTTCCGTTCTGCACGCACGAAGGAAGCGGCGCAAGCGGCACGGACGGCAACATCCGCCGGCTGTTCAAGACCGCCACCGTAAAAAAGCCGCTCGCCCTGCGCGGAACAGTCGCGCAGAGCAAGCGAAGCCAGGCGCAGACCGAAGTGGACAAGTGGTTCGCGGGGCTAGGGCTGTAAGGCGAACAAATAGAAGTGGGTTGAGCGGCGGTTGAAGTGTTCCCGCAGTCCGAGAAGTGGTATCAAGTGGCGTTTGATGTGTCCCCGCAGTTCGGGAAGTGCCTTCAACTGGCACTTGAAGCGTTCCCGCAGTCCGGAAAGTGGGTTCAACTGGCGTTTGATGTGTTCCCGCAGTCCGGGAAGAGGCATCAAATGACACTTGAAGTGTTCCCGCAGTTCGGGAAGTGCCTTCAACTGGCACTTGAAGTGTTCCCGCAGGTCGGGAAGTGACTTCAAATCGCATTTGAAGTGTTCCCGCAGTCCGGGAAATGGGTTCAACTGCCGTTTGATGTGTTCTCGCAGTCCGGGAAGTGGGTTCAAATCGCGTTTGAAGNGTTCCCGCAGTTNGGGAANNGNNTTCAANTGGCNNTTGAAGNGTTCCCGCAAGTCCGGGAAATGCCTTCAACTGGCNTTTGAGANAATGAAAGCCAATTATTTGCAGGTATAAGGAGCTGTACTATGTATTTGGAAAANATCAACAGTCCGAAAGACGTTAAAGAATTAAAAGTANNAGCANTTNAANGTTTTGGCNGATGAAANAAGAGCCGCCGTAATAAACAANATNAGNAATGCCGGCGGTCATAACGGNCCGAATTTGGGNATGGTCGAAATGACNGTNGCGCTTCATTACGTNTTCGANTCGCCNAAAGATAANATAGTNTTCGANGTGTCGCATCAATGNTATCCGCATAAAATNNTGACGGGCAGAAAAGAGGCGTTTTTGGATAGCGCGCATTTCGGCGACGTGACGGGCTATACCAATCCGCTTGAAAGNGANCACGATATGTTTACCGTCGGACANACTTCCACGTCCGTGTCGTTGGCNTTGGGGNTGGCNAAAGGCAGAGATTTNCANNAGGCNAAAGGCAACGTAATCGCNATTATCGGCGACGGCTCGNTGTCGGGCGGCGAAGCGTTGGAAGGCTTGGACTACGCNGGNGAATACGATAAAAACTTGATTATCATTNTCAACGANAACGACCANAGCATTGCCGAAAANCACGGCGGAATGTATAAAACNCTGAAAGANNTGNGNGAAACGGACGGNAAAGCCNCGAACAATCTTTTCAAGTCGTTCGGTTTGGATTACAGATATTTGGACGACGGACACGACGTATCGGCTTTGGTGGACTTATTCAAGAGNGTAAAGGATATTGANCACCCGATNGTGCTGCATATCCACACGATAAAGGGCAAAGGCTTGCCCTATGCGGAAAAGNACAGNGANNCNTGGCACGCGGGCGGNCCGTTCAACGTNGNGGACGGAAGCCCNAAATNTGCGGCGCAGGNNGCNGACGANCCCGTNTTCGACAGCATAAAGGAATTGTTGGACACNAATCCGCAAGCGGTNGTTCTCAACGCNTCCACGCCTATGGGCTTGGGAATGGTTAANGGCGTNAGNGANGAATACGTCAAGCGNGGNCAATTNATAGACGTGGGNATTGCCGAAGAAAATATGGTCGCCATGAGCAGCGGNGTTGCGAAAAGCGGCGCAACGGTTGTGTTCGGAACGTTTGCGCCNTTNTTCCAAAGAACGTACGACCAAATATCCCACGACCTGTGCCTGAACGATAGCCCCGCAACGATGCTCGTATTGCAACCNGGTGTGTACGGAATGAACTCCAACACGCATATCGCGTTGTGCGACATTCAGCTCTTTGCGCANATCCCGAACATGATTTATTTAGCNCCNGCAAGCAAAGAAGAATATTTCCAGATGTTCAGATTTGCAACCACGCAAAAAGCGCACCCCGTCGGCATAAGAGTGCCCGCCAATATGNNAGAANCGGGNGNGAAAGATACNACCGATTATTCCNAATACAATAAGAATAAAGTGGANCANAAAGGCTCGAANGTNGCNTTGTTNGCNGTGGGNGTTNTNNTNCCGNTNGCNATGCANGTNGCAAAGAAAGTNAAAGAAGAAACGGGACTTGCNATTACGGTNGTNAATCCGAGATTCTTGAGCGGCTTGGACGAAGAACTGCTGAATGAATTAAAGAAAGAGCATAAGNNNNTTATCACCATNGAGGACGGNGAANTNATGGGNGGCTACGGTCAAAACATCGCNTCGTTCTACGGCAACAGCGATATGAAAGTTCTCAATTACGGCATATCCAAAGCGTTCCATACNGACTTCAACGCCGACGAACTNTTGAAAGNNCACGGNATTTCGGTAGAAAANCTTGNAAACGTCATTAAGAATATCGGAGATTAANCNAAATGACAAANACGCAGCGAATCCGTATGACGCTCGACATTTTNATGACGNTTCTTTCGGTCGCGCTCATGGGCGGCACGGTGCTTTTTCCGAGCGACAAGGTGCATCAGATTATGGGCATGGNNCTGTTCGTGCTGTGGGCGGCGCATGTCNCGCTCAACCGACGCTGGTGCGCGTCNCTCTGCAAGGGAGCGTATCCGCCGTACCGCGTCATGCAGCTGTTTGTGAACGCGGGGATTGCCGTGTGCGCNNTGCTCGTGGCNGCGAGCGGCATGCTGATGGCATGGTTCGTGCCNGTTTCGTCCGCAATCGGCTTTGCGCGCGCGGCGCACCTCGCAGGCTCGCACTGGTACTACCTTTTTATGTGCGCCCACNTCGGCATGCATGCCGGNCAGATNGNCGCGCGGCTCGGGGCGGGNCGCNNTGGCGGACGGAAGAAAACGCTCGCCCTGCGGATCGCGCTCNNNCTCGTGTGCGTCTACGGCGCNTATGCGTTCNCGCGGCGCGGCGTGTGGGAGTANCTTTTCCTGCGGCGNCATTTNTTCTTCCTCGACGTGGAAAGCGGATACGCACTGTTTGCGGCGGACTATGTTGCGATNCTCGTNCTGTTCGCGGCGGTGGCGCATTATGCGGGGAAATTGCTTGTGCGGAAAAAACANTCGNNCCNGTGACGGACGAGNAATTCAAACGATAACACACAGGAGCAGACAATGAAAAANCAGATTCTTTCTTTATTGACAGGAGCGTGTATGATGATTTCGGCGGCGGCGCAGAAAAATCCCCCNGCGGANTTCGTGCTGATTCAGGGCGGCGCGTTCCANATGGGAAGCCCCGAAAGCGAGGACTGGCGCAGCAACGACGAGACGCTCCACCGCGTCACGGTCGCGCCGTTCTACCTTGCACGGCATGAGGTGACGCAGAAAANCTACCGCGAGGTGACGGGCAAAAATCCCAGCACTTTTTCGGGCGANGACCTTCCCGTAGAGAGTGTCACTTGGCTTGAGGCGGTGGAATTCTGCAACGCGCTGAGCCTGCGCGAGGGGCGGACACCCGCGTACACTGTTTCGNGCGGCGGCGCGCAGGTGGCATGGAACCGCGGCGCAAACGGCTACCGGCTTCCCACCGAGGCGGAATGGGAATGCGCGGCGCGCNCGGGAACGACCACGCCGTTCTACAGCCGCAAGACTCCNGGTGCGGACNACGTNAATTTCTACGGACATTATCCCTACCAAATCGAACAGAACTACTTCAACGACAGNGTGCTCGANACGCGCCCCGGCGTGTACCGCGCACGGACGCTCGCCGTNGGAAGTTTCGCGCCCAACCCGAACGGACTGTACGATGTCTACGGGAACGTGGGAGAATGGTGCTTCGACTATTACGCCGACTACGGAACGGCCGCGCAGACGAACCCAACGGGNGNGGCAAGCGGAACACGACGCGTGTACCGTGGCGGCGGCTGGAACGACTTCGGGAAGAATCTTCGGAGCGCNTACCGTGCCGCCATGCCGCAGGCGAACAGCAGCCACAGCGTGGGAATCCGCCTTGCCGTGAGCGCGGACTCAAGNCTTTCCGACACGGTNACGACCCGTGANGCNNCAGGNNNGCANACNNCGACAAAGACGAAAAAAGCGCTCGTCGTCTACTACTCTTGGGGCGGGAACACGCGCGGCGTGGCAAAGGAAATCCAGCGGCAGACGGGCTTTGACACGGTGGAGCTTGCGCTTGTCACTCCGTACTCCACGAACTACAACACCGTGCTGAACGAGGCGCAGCGCGACCAGCGCAGACAGGCGCGTCCCCAGCTCAGGAACGACATCGCGGCNGACAAGTGGGCGGAGTACGACACGATACTCATCGGCTACCCCAACTGGTGGGCGAGCATTCCCATGCCGATCGCCACNTTCCTTGAGAGCCACGATTTTTCGGGCAAACGGATCCTGCCNTTCTGCTCGCACGGCGGCGGACGATTNGGTCAAAGCCTCACCGCAATCGCNAAACTCGCCCCACGCGCCCACATTGCCGAAGGNCTTTCCGTNCACTATTCNGGCGGCGCGTCGCTTCCNAAGGANGTGGAAGCGTGGTTGCGCAAGACCGGCGTAAAATAATAAATCTTTTGGTGAAGATGTAAAGAATATCCTTGTGCCGCCCAATGGCCGCTTTTGCTGATATAAATTCCAAGGAGTTGAAACCATGAAATATNATCGTATTTTATTTTTATTTGCAGGTNTGTTTTTTATTATNTTTTCTTTTGTGATAAGATTTGTTATTAATGATATAATACGAAAATCTAATAAAAGAACGGAGGAAAACAAAAAAAAGGAAATACGAAAAGGAAAAATTATTTCTATTTTTTTGTTTTTAACAGCGATATATTGGATTGTTCTGTTCGCTTTTTTATGATAAACTAATGGCTCTTGACTAGGTAAAACTGTTACCGTAACTTTCGAATAGGAGACAAAAATGAAGAAGATTTTGCTTGTATTATCTATGAGTTCATTATTTTTATCATGCGGAGAACAAAAGATGTTTAGAAACCCCACGCCCGGATTCGGCTTTGCAAGCAGGGAGAGACAAATAGACGAGGAGTCCATGGAATATAAGATGGAAATGGCATTGCTTGCCAATGAGCCAGAAGAAAGGTATCAAAAAGTGAAAGAACTTCTGGAAGCCGGCGCGAATCCAAATAAAAAGACAGGCCAATTCAAATGGATAGATACTAATCCCTTATGGAATAATTGCAGAAATATAAAATTATTAAAAATATTTTTAATTTATGGTGCAGATATAAAAAAGAGACCATATATAGCCAAATCACTTTCATCTAGGATTCTAGCCACAAAAAATCCAATAAAAGAGTGGGAAGAATTTCATAATAAAAATCCTCAAATGGCAGTAATTTATGAATGTGAAATTTATAAATGTGTTAAGTTTTTATTGGAGAATGGTGCTAATCCAAATATGAAATGTGCAGGTAATAAAGTTTTGCTCATTCCTAGTGATTGGAATTACAGAAGGTACAATGAAAAATATGGTAAATCTGCAATAAACTTATGTATAGAACAAAATCTTCTCAGTGTATATTCACTTTTATTAGAATATGGAGTTGAGTTAGACAAGAAATCTCTTGAATTAGCTGAAGAAACAACGGAACGCACGGGTTCAAGCGAGATGGAAGAACTCGTTCGGGCGCAGTGGGAGCGGCAGTCCGCAACTGCCGCCCACAAGCGGAGACCGGGCAAGTGAAAGGCACTGTTTCAAACGAATAGCTACCGGCTGTTGCCCGGTGCGTAAATTTTGTCCGGGCTATTTTACTTTTTTTTATTTTGTGATATAGTAGCATATATACATCGGGCTATAGCGCAGCTGGTTAGCGTACAAGTCTGGGGGACTTGGGGTCACCGATTCGAATTCGGTTAGCCCGACAAGCGGCTGTCTGAGAAATCAGGCAGCCGCTTTTTTGTGTCCGCGCGCGTCCTAATGCCATTCACTCCAAAATCTCCTTCAACACATCCATCAGCTGCGGAATGTCAATCGGCTTGGCGATGTGGCTGTTCATGCCGGCGTCGCGGGCTTTTTGGCGGTCTTCGTCAAAGGCGTTCGCGGTCATGGCGACGATGGGAACGGCGGCTTTTTCGCGGTCTTCCAATTCGCGGATGCGCTGCGTCGCTTCATAGCCGTCCATGACAGGCATTTGAACGTCCATCAGCACAAGGTCGTAGGTGCCGGCGGGCGCGTTCTTGACGGCTTCCACGGCTTCCGATCCGTTGTACGCGGTGTCGATAATCGCGCCTTCCTCTTCCAAAATCGTCTTGGCGATTTCCTGATTCAGCTCGATGTCATCGACGAGGAGGATTTTCTTTCCCGCAAGGAATTCGGACGGCTTCTCCGCTTCTGGCTCGGCTTCCTGCACACGGAACGGCGACAAAAGGACTTCGCGCAATTCCGAAAGGAAAATCGGCTTTGAGCAGAACGCGGTCACGCCTGCCTCGCGCGCTTCCTGTTCGATGTCCGCCCAGTCGTAGGCGGTGAGAATGATGATTGGCGTTTCGTTTCCGATGACGCGGCGGATTTGGCGCACGATTTCGATGCCGTTCATGTCGGGCAGAAGCCAGTCGATGATGTAAACGCTGTACGGGTCTTTCTGCTCGATCGCGAATTCGGTGCGGACGACCGCTTCCTTGCCGTGGGTCGTCCAGTCGGGGCGCATGCCGATCGAAGAAAGCATTTTGCTCAAACTCGTGCAAGTGTTCACGTCGTCGTCCACGACAAGCGCATGCAAGTCCGCCAGTTCTTCCAGCCGCTCCACTTTTGTTTCCGTGCCGGAAATGCGGAACTGGAACGACACAGAAAATTCAGTGCCTTTGCCCGGCTCGCTTTTTACGGAAATCGTGCCGTTCATCATGTCAACGATGTTCTTGGTGATTGCAAGTCCAAGCCCTGTGCCCTGAATGCCGCTCACCGTTGCGGTCTGCTCGCGCTCGAACGGCTCGAACAAATGCTTTTGGAATTCCGCGCTCATGCCGATTCCGGTGTCCTTCACGATGAACTGGTACGATGCGTAGCCTTCCGGCGCGCCCGGCAGCTGAATGACGCGCACACTCACCATGCCACCCGATTTGGTGTATTTCATCGCGTTGCTCAGAATGTTCAGCAGCACTTGGTTCAGGCGGAGCTTGTCGCAAATGATGTTTTCGTTCGTCACGTCGAGCGTGTCAATGTAGAATTCGAGCTGCTTTGCCTTTACGTCCGCCTGCACGATTGTCTTGAGGTCGTGCATGATTTCTGGCAGGTTCGCTTCTTTCTCTTCGATTTTGACTTTTCCGCTTTCGATGCGGCTCATGTCGAGCACGTCGTTTATGAGGCTCAAAAGATGATTGCTCGACGTGATGATTTTGCTCAGGTAATTTTGCACGGTTTCCTTGCTGTCGATGTGCGTTGCCGCGAGCGACGTGAATCCGATAATCGCGTTCATGGGCGTGCGGATGTCGTGCGACATATTGTTGAGGAACGTCGTCTTCGCGTGGTTTGCGTACTGCGCCTCCGCCAACGCTTCCGCAAGCATTTTGTTCTGCTCCTGTTCCTTGCGCACAAGCTCGTCAATGTTGCGGAATCCGACGAGCACGAAATGTTCGTTTTCATGGTCGGGCGATTCGACTTTTGAATAGGAGAACTGGAA
>JAAVAM010000021.1 GCA_014804085.1 Treponema sp.
GCGCGGCAGATTATCGCCCATCTCGGCGTGTTCCGCCCCGACACGTTGGACGCATGGCATGCGTATTTTTCCACGGGCGACGCGCGTCATTTCTTCGCACTCATGCAGACATTGCCGGGTACGCAGGGCAACGCGTGAAATCCGCCGATGCCGAAAAATGACTTGGCACATAAAATATATCTTAATATGACACCTCAAGAAATCATATTTTACGAGGGATAAATATGAGAAATAAACTATATATTACTTGTATTTTCACAGCATTATTTATCTCTATGTCTTGCAGCAAAAACAAGGCATATCAATCCTTAATGAATGTTCCGGAAAATCAGAAAGCATGGATTCCGAGATTTTTACGTGATGATAAAGAAATAAGCAACCAAGTATATAATTATTATGAATGTCATGATTTAGATACCAATGAGACCTGGGGATATTTTTCGATTGATGCCCAAATATTTATTCCCAAGACAGATAGTCAATTAAATGACTATATTTTTCTCAACAAAGAAAAGTTGGAAAAGAAAATCATAAAACTTGGCTGTTCTGAACAAATAAACAAAGGGCAATTTTTTCAATATGAAAATTTTGCATATTTCTTAATATTTGATGATACGAAACACACGTTTTATTTTTTTGGCAAATATAAATGAACATTATTGAATAAAAGAAACATAATACAGATAATGAAATGAGGAGAATAATTCATGCTGAAAAAATACACGTTCGGCTTTGAGCCGTGGGGACTTGCGTTGTTCCTGCTGATTATGATTCCGACCGTGATATGGTCTGCCGTTTCCGCGCCGAACGATGTGCTCCGGGCTTCGTCGCCCACGCCGCGCATCGACGCAATCGGCTCGGTCTTTCAGGTGCTGATGATTGCCGCCGTCTGCCTCGTGAGGAACAGGGAACGCGCCCCGTTCCGTGCAACGCCGCTTGTCGTGTGCACGGAACTTTGCTGTCTGCTCTACGGCGCAAGCTGGGCAGCATATTACTGCGGCATGGCGAACGCGGCTGTCATTGTGGGGTTGACCGTTCCGCCCTGCATGGCATTTCTCTTTTTCGCCTTCGACCGAAAAAACGGCATCGCGCTCGTCCCGATTTTGGGCTTTGCGGCGTGCCATGTGATATACGCCGCAGTCAATTTTTTACGATGAAGATGAGAGGTCAAACATGAACACTGCATGGAAGCCGGAAGCCTTGCGCTGGACGAGGAAGCCCGAATCGTGCGTCGTCGCCCCGGACAGGATAGAAATCATCACGCAGCCCCATACCGACTTGTGGCAGCGGACTTATTATCGCTTCCGCAATGACAGCGCGCCCGTCCTGCAAATGGAGAGCGACGAGCAGTATTTTTCGTTCGCGGTCAGGACGGAATTTGCGGGCAAGCGGCGGTTCGACCAGTGCGGCATCGCCGTGTACCTTGACAGCGAGAACTGGCTGAAAGCCTCCGTGGAATACGAGGACGCGCTCGTGCAGCGGCTGGGCGCGGTGGTGACGAACGGCGGCTATTCGGACTGGTCCTCCACCGACATCAGCGGCTCGGTCACGTCCATGTGGTTCCGCCTGAGCCGCCGGGAAGCCGACTTTTGCATTGAAAACTCGGCGGACGGCACGGACTGGCATCAGATGCGTATCTGCCACCTGTCCCATGCCGCTAAGACGGTTTCGTTCGGCATTTACGCGTGCAGCCCGGAAGACTCCTCGTTCTGGGCAGTGTTCACCGGCATGGAGCTGACCCGCTGCAAATGGCCCGCCCACAACGGACAGCCGCCCGACCGCGAGTAGTGAATTTTACCCGTGACCGACGCGCTGAATTATCATATATATGATAATTCCGTAAGGTATATACTTTACGCCGCTCGTGTAGAACAAACGGACTTCATAAAAAGCGTATTCATTCCCATACAAACCGGCTTGCGGCAAAATGCATTACGGCTTGGTGACAACACTCACACGGATGAGCGAAAACGTTCGCTCGGCCGATGCCCACAATGCGCACACGTGATGCAAGTTTTTCTTATTGCCGTAGGACAATCTGTCATCGGGTGTGCGATTTTGTGCCGACGGTTGTGAGACAACCTCGTTTCAGCGCGGTAAAAGCGTTACATTTCGTTGCCCGACTCCTGTTGTTTTCAAACCTTCGCTTCGTTCGCTTGTTGTCCCGCAGTCATGGATTTATCCTTTGGATAAATAAAATATCCTTACCATAAATCATGGGGGGACACGAATCATCTTGGCAGTACGCTCTCCGTGCCGGTTGAAGTCCTGAACAGCTCCACGTCTGCGAGCGGAACTTCCACGACGCATTCCGCCGTGCCGTCAAGCTGCACTGCCTTTATCATTTGGATTCCGTCCTCCTCGCGAGGAAGGCGGGATTGTCCTTGCGGTAGGATAAAGCACACAGCTGATAAAGTACGGCAGCAAAATACAAATTGTCATTTTGTTTTCCTGTCTAAAAATGCACTTTTATATGAGTGAAATGCTACTTCAGACGAGAAAGTTTTTTCTACCGTTTCCACCCCTTAAAGGTGAAACGAGAATTCCAATGTCTTTGCATCCACCATGATATGTCAATCGATATAATTTGCGCATGAATTCATTCAGGAAAAACCTCAGAAGCGATCTTGATTTTCAGGGGCTTACAGTCAAGGAGCTTTCGGCATGGACGGGAAGCATCAAGGGATCGCTCGATAACTATCTTGAGGTGCGGGCATCGATTCCACCGGCGGGTATTGCGGTCAAGATTGCGGACGCTCATCTGCCAGACCGCAGAATCATTGCAGGATGCTTCGTCGCGGTAGAAAACTGGGGGCAAAACCGATATTGTCGTCCGCAAGACGAAAAACATAATNCTGCATGGCAGTTGCTACGGAACGGNGCGACGNTTAAAAACGNNTGGCATTTCGGTTCAAATCCCTTAGGGATTCGGTTTAAAACNCTAAGGGATTTTGGTCAAAACCTTTAGGGATTCGGANCAAATCCTTAAGGGTTTCGGAACAAAACCNTNAGGGATTTTAAAGGACGCGACGATACGCGGCTGTTTGTGGTATACTGTCTGCATGGATTTTGGGACGATTGTTTTTGCCGCCGTCGGTGNNGTGNTTNTCGTGCTTNCCCTGCGGATTTTTGCGCGCTTCAAGCATCANGCGCCGCCGGNCACGNACGACCTGCGNACNCAGAAAGACGANCGCGGCAATACGGTTTTTGTGCGCTGTCCTTTGTGCGACACGCCGCTCGCAAAGCGNGACAATCTTGCGTCNCGGATTTTCCGTCCTATGGATACGCCCGACCAGCGCATGGTCATCATGGGCTGCCCGCACTGCTTTCCTGCGCCNGGGAANGGCATACGGCGCANGTGCCCGGTCTGNCGCCGCGCCGTTCCGNNGGNCGGCTATCTTGTCGCCCGGCTGTTCAATCATGCGGGCAACAANAAACATGTCATCGTNACCGGTTGTTCGGAAGAGGCGAAAAAATAGCCGCGCACAAAAAAAGCGCACCCCGAAGAGTGCGCTTTTGTCGTCGTGTCGAGCGGCTGACTAGCGGAGCAGGCTCAGCACGTTCTGTGACTGCTGGTTTGCCTGTGCGATCATCGCCGTTCCCGCCTGGGTCAAGACCTGGTTCTTGGTGAAGTCTACCATTTCTTTTGCCATGTCGGTGTCGCGGATGCGGCTTTCAGAAGCCTGCAAGTTCTCCGCGCCGATGTCCAGACCGACCATCGTCTTTTCGAGGCGGTTCTGNTACGCACCCAGGTCAGCGCGCTGCTTGTTGATCTTCTTCAGCGCTTCGTCCAGCGTGCCGATCGCGCGGTTCGCGTCATCCGGNGCGGCGATTGACATGATCTCTTCCGTNCCCACGCTGCGCAGACCAAGAGCGGCGGCGGTCATCGTGCCGATGAACACCTGCGTACGCTGATCCATGTTCGCGCCGATGTGGAACCACATAGAAGCGGTCACGGAGTTTTCGCCCGTCTGGCGCGCAAAGCGGCCGGTCAGCATGTTCATGCCGTTGAACTGTGCCTGTGAGGCAACGCGGTCAACTTCTGCGATCAGTGAAGAAACTTCAACCTGAATCTGCATNCGGTCTTCGTCGNTGTAGATGCCGTTNGAAGACTGGACTGCCAGTTCGCGGATACGCTGGATGATNTCGGTCGTNTCCTGCAAGTATCCTTCCGTCGTCTGGATGAACGAAATGCCATCCTGAGCATTCTGAGATGCACGGTTCATACCGCGNATCTGGCTGCGCATCTTTTCAGAAACGGCAAGNCCAGACGCGTCATCGCCTGCACGGTTGATTTTCATACCAGAAGACAGTTTTTCCATGTTCTTCTGATTGTTCAACTCCGTAAGACCTGTCGCGCGCTGTGAAAACATTGCACTCATGTTGTGATTGATAACCATAGTTTTATCTCCTTATACTACTAACTGGTTTCTTTAACGACAGGTCCTCATCGTACCTGTTGTTTCGGGTGCACAACCCTACAGTAATTTTATCGGTACGCCACAAAAAACCTTAAGCGAAAAATCAAAAAAAAATGTGTTTTTGCGAAAAAAAAATCCCGCGCGGCNNNGCGCGGGCNATGNTTAGAACGGNGTNCGTCCNCGGAANCTGCGGGCGAGCGTGAGTTTGTCGGCATATTCCAAGTCCCCGCCCACGGGCAGACCGCTGGCAAGGCGGGTGACGGCTACGCCTTCGATGNACGAGAGCATTTTTTGCAGNTAGAGCGCGGTGGTGTCGCCNTCAACGGTCGGGTTGGTGGCGATNATCACTTCCTTGACNCCGCCCGCGCGGACGCGCTCAAGGAGCGGGGCAATGCGCAGCTGGTCAGGNCCGATGCCGTCGAGCGGGGCGATNACGCCGCCGAGCACGTGGAACAGCCCGTGGAATTCGCGNGCGCTTTCTATNGTGGCAACNTCCTGCGGCTGCTCCACCACGCAGATGAGCGAGCGGTCGCGCAGGGAATCCGCGCAGATAGGGCAGGGNTCGGTCTCAGTCCAAGAGCCGCACACGGANCACGGCGTGATTTTGCTTTGGAGCGTCGCCATTTGCCGNGCGAACCGCTGCACCCAGGCTTCGTCCGCANGGAGGATATGGTTGACCAGNCTGCCCGCGCTTTTNTTGCCGATTCCGGGCAGGCGCGAGAACGATTCGGTCAGTTCGTCGATTGCGTTCATGGCGGTGTCCGCTCAGNCGAGGTTCAGCCCGGGAATGTTCATGCCNCCCAGCAGCGANCCNGATTTCTGTTTGAGCAGTTCCTGCACTTTTTCGGCGGCATCATGGCTTGCGGCGACAATCAGGTCTTGCAGCATGGGAACGTCGCGCGGGTCAACGGCAATCGGGTCGATTTTTATGGCGACCATCTCAAACTTGCCGTTCATGGTNACCTGCACCATNTTCCCGCCGGANGAGCCNGTTACGGTCATGCCGGCCAGCTCTTCNTTCATTTTTTCCATCTGCCCTTGCAGGTTGTGCATATTTTTTACCAAATCAAAAGGATTCATCATATTGTTCCTCCATGGGGTCTGCCCCGAATTGTTCTGCGCCNGNGTTTTCCGCGCCNTCNTCNGCTGCCGGTGTTGCCGGGCGTTCNGGCGCGGNTTCAGGGGCTTTGCTNGCCACGCTGATGACGTTGCCGCGGAACGCNTTGCAGACGATTTTNACCGACGGCGGGATTTCCTGCGCGGCGGNCTGCTGCCGTGNCTGCACGGTGACGGAAAACTGCATCGGNNCTCCGCACCATTGCGTCAGGCTGGCGGCGATTTTTCCCCGCTGCGCCTCNATCTGCTTCTGCAAGAATTCCGAATCGGTCACCGCCGTGACCGTGCTGCCGGTGCGCGCCCACTGCGCCGTNTGCATGAGCGAGGAAGCGAGCAGCGCGTCCGTCATTTTGTATGCGGAAATCAGGCGGTCNCGCAGTTCGTCTGCCGTTGCCGCCGTGGCTGTCCGCATTGCCGTTTGTTCGGGCGGCACGGCACCGCCTGCCTCAAAAGGGTTCTGCGCTCCCGGCGGCANGGACTGCCCNGCGCCCGCGTCGTCGGGCGTTGCCGTGTCGGGNGCGTAGCTGTATTCGNCGCCGCCGTCATGTTGCGCCGCANNGGCAAGCGCGCTGAACAGCGGAATGCGGTCGTTTTTTNNNGGCGGCGCGNTCTGGGCTGCCGTTGCCTGCGGNTGCGTNGTNGTGTGCGCGGTTTGTTCTGCCCCCTGCCGAANCGNTGTCTGCGGGGAAGNNGCGAGCAGNTGCTGTGCCTGGTCAATTGCCGCCTTGACTTCCGCCGGGGAGACNTACTGATTCAGCCAGCTCAGGCGGCTNAACGCAAGNTCAAGCTCATANCGNGGGCTGAGCGAATAGCGGATGTCNCGGTACAGCTGCAAGAAAAGCGAGATGCCGCGCTCAANCTGCGTCGCGTTCCAGGCATCGAGNACGGCGCGGGAAAACCGGTCGGGCGACTGTCCGAGCAGCGACGCTTTGGNNATGCCGTTCTTGATGAGNAGGAGCGAGCGCAGGTAATCCGTGCTGTTGGCGATGAGCTGCTCAATGGAAATGCCNCCCTGCAAAAAATCGTCTATCTGGGCGAGCGCGTCGGACGGTNTGTTNGCGGCGCACGTCTCAAANAGGACATTCAGNCGGTCAACGCCCACNAGCCCCAGTTTGTCGCGGATTTTCTCATACGTGATTTCGTCGCCGCTGAACGCGGCAACNTGNTCGAACAGCGTNTACGCGTCGCGGACGGAGCCGGTCGATTCGCGGGCAATCCAGTACAATGCCTCTTCTTCCGCGCGGATGCCGATTTCTTCCGCNGCCGCCGCAAGCAGCGACTTGACTTTNTCCGCCGGAACGAGCCGGAAATTGAACTGCTGGCAGCGGCTTTTTATCGTCGCGGGCACTTTCTGCAATTCCGTGGTGGCGAACATGAAAATGGCGTATGNGGGCGGCTCTTCAATCGTCTTGAGCAGCGCATTGAACGCGCTCGTGGAAAGCATGTGTACTTCGTCGATAATNTAGATTTTGTAGCGGCANGACTGCGGGGGGAACAGCACTTCGTCCTTNATCTGCCGCACGTCATTCACGCTCGTGTTCGACGCGCCGTCNATNTCGATNACGTCCGTNCANGCGCCNTTGGTGATTTCTTGGCACTGCTGGCATNTTCCGCAGGGCGTNGCCGTCGGNCCTTNNGCGCAGTTGAGNGCTTTTGCCAGAATGCGGGCGGTGGANGTNTTGCCGCAGCCGCGCGGACCGCTGAAAAGATACGCGTGCGCGATTTTTTCCGACTGCATTGCGTTCCGCAGCGTCTCCGCCACGAATTCNTGCCCCNCCAAATCCTCAAACCGCTGCGGCCGCCGCCGCGTCGCCGTTACTTCATACGCCATAGAGATAGAATACTGAAAAAATGNCAGAGAGACAAGCCGAGGGATTTTTTATGGGGGNGTGGGCAGTATGGTTGCTCGCACTCTGCACCGGCAGNCACAGAAAACAATCTCAAGCACTGGTTCATTTAATAAAGTTTCGCTTTCTCAGAAGATACGAATTGTCGTTGTATTGATATATCACGAAATACTCGTTCAGGCAAGGTATGTTTTGGTTGTCGGTAGAGCGCAATTTATAAGCCAACTTACTTAATATTTTGGACAAATATCTGACAATCTGCGCGACGAACAGCACTCGGTATGGTTGGCATGCCAATTGTCTGTTTTTGTTCAGACAGAAATCGATGCCATTATTCACGTCATTATTTGTTTCTGAATTAAACGCGAGCATTGCGTACGTATCTAATAGAGTGCCTAACATAATGCTCTGCTGTTCTATTTTGGTTTTATGTCTCGGGCTTACTTTGTTTTCGTATATGTACCCGTCAATTTGTTCATGCCATTTGTGAGTGGCATCTTTCGGCAACACGAATCCCGGCAAATTGACTTCGGAAATATAATTCAGATTGAAGTATCTGTTGTCATTTCCCGTATTTGCAAAATCCGATAACACGGTCATTATCTTATCATAGATATCGTTGTTTTCAGAATATTGTTTTTCAATTTTATGTTTGTTTCCTATGGCAATGCTTTGTTCATATAAGTTGCTCAAATCATGCCCCAGTTTTCTTAATTGATTTTGCGTGAACAGTTCATTGTTGGTGTGATAATTGTTAAGGATAATAATCAGTTTCAAAAGCCTTTCAAAGCCCATAGACAAATTGGCGAAGGCTTGATAATACAGTCCCTTGCGTTGTAAATCGGCCTTTCTAAGTTGGGTAATTCCGTAATTAATAAGCTCTTCTGAAAATTGACATTCGGAGTTAATTAGCTTAAACAAGTTTGTCATAAAATTCAATTTCCTCAAATAGAATGATAACAAAAAATAAAATTAAAAGCAAAGTCACGGCGCAGTCGCAGAGAAATTATTTCAGCAAGATAAAGAAAATCGCTGCAATCAGACCGCAGCATCCAATGACAATGCCCTTGATGATTTTCTTTCGTCGGGCAAGCGACTTGTAAAATTCATAATCAGCCAAATCAGTCCAATCAAATTCTATATCTTTGATGTCTTTGACACCTGGGGTGCCAAGGCTTCTTTTATATGTCGGAAATCCAAAAGATCCTATTATTCCATGATGAAAGTCCAAAATTATAGTAATGAAATTCCTAAAATCACATGGAATGGACGTTTCGTCTTTTATAGATTCCAAAAAAGCCAAATACTCTGGAAAATTATCAACGTCGATTATCTTCATGATTTCAATTGATAACGGCACATTCCGAAAGACATCTTTTTTTAATTCTTCAAGCAGGAAATCATACATTTCATCGGTCATGATGTCTCTCAGCAGATTGACGCAACAGTATGAGGTGGTATCGCCGCGTTGAATTATTTTCTTCATGACGGCGAAGAGCTGCGCCTTGTCAGCCTCATCCATTTGGTTTTGCTCAGTCAGCCTAGTTATTTCATCTGCAAATTTTTGCAAGCCCACGGCTTCTTCTTTTGAATATTCTAACAAATAGTCATATCGGTTCTTTGCTTCCATTTGTTTACTCCATTAGGTTTGGTGCATTTACAAGAATTTCATGACCCCGCTAGTTTCTAATAATCATTTCCTTGTTCATTTCATAGGCAATTCCGCTTATTGTCTTAACTCCCTCCATTGATTTTATTTTGGGTTCTGAACCAAGTTTCTGCTTGTACTCATTATAATAGAAATCATCAAAAATATCATAAAAACCAAAACTCTCAATTTCTATTTTTTGCTCAGTGCGCTCAACGGTATAAAAATAGCCGCGAGTCCAGTACTCTTTTCCAACAAGGGTTGGAGAAATAAGCAAATCTTTTTTAGTAATTAATCTTTCTAACTTTTTATGAATGTCTTCATCGTTGTCAAAAATAAGAATTAAAATCAAATCCTCCCCGTTTATATTGTTTATGTGATTGTTAATGACAACACCATAATAAAAAATATCTTCTTTGGGGTTGATTTGAAAAATATCTCCTATTTCAGGATACTTTCGCTTCCTCTTTATTATTTTTAGTTGATACTCAGGAATCAACATGTCTTGCAATGCATCTATTTTTCTCTTCTTCTCATCTGTAAGTTTTGAGTATCGCAATTTCCACGCCTTAGAAAGTGGATTATTATTAATTTCAGAAAGCTTCATTTTAATCCTCCAAATAGTTTTTAGCCCAATTTATTGCAGATAAATATAACACGAATGCGAAAATCTTTCATCACCGCCATCACTTATCCTCATGTATAAAAAACGCTCCAACAACTTGTGCAATGAACGAGCCTCCAAGAGCCGCAGTAAATTTATCTTAGCACAAATGTTAGCTTATGAAATATTTCTTATAAATTTATAAGTTTCTAAATTACCCGAATCTTTTGTATCTGCATAAATCATTGGAACTTCTTTATCTGATGTGTAATAAACTTCCCCTTTTTCTATGTTAAAATATTTTTTTTTCTAATTCCAGAATTTTATGTTCTTTATTCTCAGTTAAATCAGAATCATTTATTACAGTTGTTATATAAAAATCACTTCTAATACATAAAATTTTATAATCAAACATTGCAATCTTATAATCGGATTTAAGCGAATAGCATTCTATACAATGGGGAATTTCACCTCCTTGTATGGCTTTTAATAATTTTTTTTCATTACGAGAAACGGTTAATATTTTATTTGATTGAAAAGTGCCACTTGTAATTCCTATATGCGTAAGGTCATATCCAAATGATGCAAACAATTGTTGTACATCGAAATACCAATTAATCCAATTACTTGAATCTTTTTCAATTCCCCAAATAGTATACGATATTCTTTGTTTCATAGTTATTAATCTCCAATAGGTAAAACTTTAATACTTCCAGCTCTGTCACCTACACTAAGGAATTAAATTTATTTCTCCTGTTGTTTTAGAAGTTCTTTCACCTAAAGAGATCAAAATCAATCTCTGTCTGCAACATATAGGCAAGATTCAGTAATCGCTTGTCAATCTTTATGACAGGATTCCTTCCAAATGAAGTTTTTACAAAACAAATACTTTTGTATATTTTATCTGCTTCTTTTTGAAAAAACGTCTGAATGTTCTTTGAAAACGGTTCTAATTTATTGCATAATTCTTCTGATTTTTCTTCAAGGTAGTCTACATCGGAACATGATGTTTCATAGTTTATTATAACAGTACCACGTCTTGTCTTCATTGTATGTACCTCCCCAATCTGTTGCATTAGTTCAATACCTTCATTTATAACCGAAAGGAATTTGTCAGAGACTTCGAATCCAAATTCCGCATATACAGTTGCCATTTCGTTCCTCCTATTCCATTATTGGTACTATGCTTTTTGCACCTTGTTTTTTTATTAAAACGGATTCGGAACTGCTCCCGAATACCTTTTGCGCCGCGTTATTCCACGACAAGATTTTTCAAATATGCCGAAAACTGGCCCGCAAAGTCTTTTTTGATTTTTGCCTCAAGCGACTTTACGGCGCGGTTTTTCGCTTCGGGATAGTCAACGTGGCCTTCGCGCCCTGACAGCGTGAACGGCACGAACTGCTGCTGCGCTTTCGTGTCGAGCAGATGGCCGTCCGCATTGTAGCGGCAACGCGTCGTTTTTCCGTCCGAGGCATCCGACCGCTCGAATTTGACCGATGACGTGAGGACGTACCGCACGCCGCCGTCATAACTTCCGCGGAATCCGAGCGACGATACCGCTTCGCTGAACGCCGCCGCAAGCCGACCGCCCTCATCGTTTTCCACGACGATGCAAATCGGAATGCGCTTGGCGATTTCTATTTTCTGCGCGTGGATTTCCTTTGGCGATGGGCAGGACGATTTCAGCGACGGAACTGCGCCCGGCTTGATGACCGCCATCCGTTTCAGGTAGCGTTCGTTTTCCTGCACGATGTCTTCAGCAAAGTCGAACGCCGCGTAGCCGTCAAAAGAAGCCGCATCTTTGCGGGCGTTGGCAATGAGCGCGGATATTGCGGCGGCGTTCTTGCGAATCATGTCGCTGTAGATGCCGGCGGCTTTTTCCTTGTCGAGGACGGCGATGGCGTACCACGAGGTCTGCCCGTCAAACCAGAATTCTTTGACTTCCACGCCAATGAGATTGTCAACGTCAACGGTGCGGCGGATATTCTGGCTGAACATATTTTCGCTCGCCGTCGCGACTTTTCCAGCCGCTTTCGCCTGCACCATCCGTTCAGACGCTTCGGACGACGATGTGATGGACTGCTCAAAAATGGCCGCGATTCCTTGCAGCGATTTTACTTCCGCAGAATCCCGGTCGGGAGCAAATCCCACATACGTGATGTATGCGTCATTCGGGTACGCGGCGGCGGGGGCGTTCACCCATTCCGGCATGACAGGTGCGGCGGTCTTTTTCTTCTTTGCGGCAAAGGCAGGATTGAGCGCCACAAAGTAACAGGCTGCAAGGCAGACCGCCGTTTTCGCTACGGTCATTTTCCGCATGATGACACCACGACCGTCGGTTTTCCTGCCACAACCGAAATGTCGCCCTGTTCTTTCGTTTCGATAACGGAGCCGTCCTTGGAAAGATATTCGACTTTTACCGAATACGTTCCCGGATTCACCGTAAATCCTGCCGCGCTTGCCTTGTGCGGAAAATACGAGCCTTGCCGCACGTCCGCTTTCTCCGCCTTGATGATGGCGGCAAGCCCGGCGTTCAGTCCGGCGACCGTCGCTGCGTAGGTCGCCTGTGTTGCGATTTGCATCATGATATTTCCTTGTGATTGTTTTACCGCTTTATCTGCGGCGATGAGCGCGGTTATGCTCACAGTCGCTGTCGCGGCGTTTTTGGTGATGTTCCTGAAAACGCTCCGATTGTATGCGCCACGCGCTTTCTTTGCCACGTCGATTTTCACCGCGTCATCAAAGTCTTCTATGAGCGTAGCCGTTTTTGCCGTGCTGTCGGAAAGCGTCACGCGCACCGCGCTGATTGCGTGATTCTGCGCCAAAAAAACGGGATAGGCGATTTTAAATTTGAGCGGCGTGTTCAGCACCGGAATAAGCCCCGTGCTGAATTCCTGCGCGCCCTGACTTCGCTTGCCAATCGTGCCGGAAAGCGCGACCACATTGAGTCTGCCTTTTCCCGCCGGAACGTTGATGTCCTCCGAAACGCTGATGTTCGGATTTGTTTCCCGCAGGAGGCGGGCGGAGTCCTGCGCGTGGTCGGGCGAATTGTTCGCGGCATAGATGAGCGCACCAAGATACGAAAGGAACGCCGAATTTTCGTAGGGCTTTCCCGTATATTTTGCGGGCCTGCCGCCGTTCACGCTGCTGAGATCGACGGAAACGCCGACGGCGCGCAGGGATTTGAGCGCGGACGACACGTCGTCCGTTTCGAGTGCGCTTTCGCTTTCCGCCTCAAGCTCTTTTTCCTGAGCCACAAGCGGCGCAATCACGTCCTTGTAGTCGCCAGCATACGTGTCCATCACGCCTTTCGCATTGCTGATGTCGCCGAGCGCGAGCGCATTCACGGCGCGCATGGAATAGGCGAGCAGCCGTTCGTACACCGTGCCAGCGTATGCGGTGGAATTTTCTCCGGCAACCGTGGCGGCGAACGACTTTCCGCCGGACGTATCATTCGCCGACTGCTGCATTTCCCGCTGCGTGTCCATGAAAGCCTTTGCGGAATCAAGATACTGCCCGTTCAAATGCATGAGCATATTGGCATCAAGCGCATCAAGAATCTTGTCCTTGCCATGCTTTTTGCCGTTGAGCATGGCGACGCACGACGCATAGTCCCCTTCGGCGTAAGCCTTGTCGAACTCTTCCTGGGTAAATTTCTTTTTCTTTACTTTCGGCTTTTTTGTCTTCTGCTTTTTTGCGGAATCGGTCTGTTCCGAAACGGAATTATCCTGCTGTCCGTCATCAACGCGTGTCGAGGCGCACGACGCGAACAGCAGGATAACTGCCGCAAAAAGTGCGGCAGTATGTGCCAGTCTTCTCATGGTTTTCCTTTTGAAGAACATCACCGGCTCTTTACGGAACCGATTTTTTTCAGGTAATCCTTGACTTTTTCTGACGGCTCGAACATATCCACGGTGCGGTGCGTCTGCAAGTCAGTCATCTCAATGTTCACGATGTACGTCCGCTCCTGCTTCTTGCCGTTGTTCTGTATCATAATTTTTACAGAGCCGGTCAGCATAAAGTCGGCCGCGTCCTCATCGTCAATCGCTTTTGCCTGCGCCTCGTTGGCGTGGTCGGCCTGATTGATGACTTCCTGCCGCATTTCATCGCGGATGTCGGCATTCGCCATGAATTCAAGGACTCCGCTTTTGATGATGGCGGTCTTCAGCGAGTTGGCGATGATCTGCGTGTCGAAGAATTCGCCCGTTTCGTCCTTGATCCGTCCGATAGTGACAACCGGATCCCGTGTGTTCCTGCTGGCGAACCGCTCGATTCTGGGCGACTTGATAACCTGATCCACGATGTCCGCGCAGACAACGCGGCAATCAGATTCGTTCAAGTACGGCGTCATGTTTGCGTCGCCCCCGCGCTTCACTTTTGCGGCAAAGGCAGACGAGGCGACGACGAGCAGCATCGCAAGGGCGGCAAAACATGCTTTTTTCATGCTTCTTCCCCTTGCCGCCGTTACCAGTCGTATTCGACGGTCGTGTCCACCACTTTGTCAACCAGCGGCGCGCGCAGGTTTTCGCTCAACGCTTCTTTGAGCAGCTTCGTTTCGGACGCGTTGTCTTCCACGCCGTTCAGTGCCGCCTCAAGCTGGGAGTCGTAAATGTTGCGATCCATCGTAAAGACGACGTAGTATTCGTAGTAGTAGTCGAACGCGCTGTCGGGAGACTTCTTGGTAATCTTCACGCCCTGCTTCGGCTTCTTGAACTGAATCCAATACTGCGCATCCTTGAGCAGCCCGTTAAGCTCCAACGCGGAAAGAGCCTTCACGGTCTGGTCGATAGAACGCTGCATGGAACTTTCGCTGCCGGAATTGCCCTGCAAGACGGCGTTCGCGCTCTGCCCGACGGCGATTGAGAATGAGTTTGCGACCTGCCGCTGCACGTCAACCTGATCGGTCCAAGTCTTGAGGAATTCAAGGTCATCGCCCTGGTTTGAGAACACGAAAATCTGCTTTTCTTTCAGGTCGATTTTGAGGGACTTCGCGATTTCCTTGTTGTCGCCCTCAAGCACTGCCTCGACCCAGCCGGGAATATCCGTTCCGAGCGCCATGCCGGGGCGGTTCACGATCTCAATCTTCACTTTCTGATCCTTTGCTTTTTTCGCAAAGACGCTGCCTGTTCCGAAGCACGCGATAATCGCGGCAACGGCAATGATTTTTGTACCTTTCACAAAATCCTCCAAAGATGTAATTCTATTGTAGAATACTATCACGTGTACCCTATAAAAATCAACCGTAAGCCTATTTTTTAGCGCAGAACCGGGCGCATTTTTGCTGATGCAAAGCCCGACCGACGCTTGCGGCGGGCACATCCGAAAATTCTCGCATATTTTTTCCCAAAACCGGGCGTTCCGTGCTATAATGACAAGAAGCGAAGCCGCGAACGGCGGGCGCACAGAGGAGTCGTCATGCAAGTATCCTATAATGAATTTCATATCGCAAAAGCAATCCGTGATGCCTGTGATTTTCCGGCGCGGCTCTATGCGTCTACGGGCAACGTCATTCTGGCGGATTTGAAAGCCGTGCGCGCGTTTGCCGTCAAGCTGAACGATTACCTGCAAAAGAACGGCGCGCCGGACAGCCAGCGCATTTCTGCCGGTACGCTCAACGCGATGGGGCTGCTGGACGAGATTTTCCATTTTGCCGCCATGATGTACCGCAAGACCAAGTATCCCAATGCCATGACCGAGCTGATGGCGGATTTGGACGGCCGGTTCGGCAGGGAAGCCATTGACCGGCTGCTGCTCGATTTTACCGCCGAATTTCCGCCGACGGAAGTCTATCAGGGAAAAATCACGGCGGAGGATTATCTTGCGCAGACGGCGTTCGATGTGGGCGCGGGGCGCGAGCGCACCAACCGCGAGGCGACGTTCGAGGAGCTGATGATGCTCCACCTTGCGAACGAAGATCCCGCGTTCAAGCCGTTTTTCGTGCTTTTTGACGACAAAAAACTGAAAAAAAATCCGCTCTATGCGCAGACCTGGAAGCACACGGCGGCATTCTTCAAAAAACTGCCGTACTGGGGCGCGTTCAACAACGACCTGATTCATTTTCTGAAAGAGCCGGTCAATTTTGCGCCGACCGACATCTACAAGCAGCTGGAATACGTGCAGAAATACTGGGCGGATTTGCTCGGCGACTGGTTGCGCCGCCTGCTGATGGGGCTGGATGTCCTGCGCGAGGAAGGCAAGCCGATGTGGCATCCCACGAACGGCGGCGACGCGGACATTCCCGTGGCGAACTACGATTATTTGCAGAAAGAATACGAACGGTTCAGCCCCGACAAGGAATGGATGCCGAATGTCGTGCTGATGGCAAAGACGGTGCTCGTCTGGCTGTTCCAGCTTTCCAAAAAATACCGCCGCGACATCACGCGGCTCGACCAGATTCCCGACGAAGAGCTGGACATTTTGCGCGACCAGGGCTTTACGGGGCTGTGGCTGATCGGGCTGTGGCAGCGCAGCGACGCGAGCAAGCGGATCAAGCAGATTTGCGGCAACCCCGAAGCCGCCGCGAGCGCGTACAGCCTGCACGACTATGAGATCGCGGACAATCTGGGCGGCTGGGACGCATTGGTAAATTTGCGTACGCGCCTGTGGCAGCGCGGCATCCGCCTTGCGAGCGACATGGTTCCAAATCACACGGGCATGGACGCAAAATGGGTGGTGGAAAAGCCCGANGTGTTCGTGCAGCGGCGCGACAATCCGTATCCGCAGTACACGTTCAACGGNCCGAATCTGAGCAACGACGGGCGCGTGGCNGTCTATCTTGAAGACCATTATTATTCCAAATCGGACTGCGCGGTCGTGTTCAAGCGGGTGGATACCGCGACGGGCGACACGCGCTACATTTACCACGGAAACGACGGCACGGGCATGCCTTGGAACGATACCGCGCAGATTGATTTTCTGAATCCGGCGGCGCGCGAGGAAGTCATGCAGGAAATTCTGCACGTGGCGCGCAACTTCCCGATTATCCGTTTTGACGCGGCGATGGTGCTGGCAAAGAAGCATATCCGCCGCCTGTGGTATCCTGAGCCGGGNCATGGCGGCGACATTGCGACNCGCGGCGAGTACGCGCTCACGCCCGATGCGTTCGAGCAGGCAATCCCCACCGAATTCTGGCGCGACGTGGTGGACCGGGTGGCGCAGGAAGTGCCCGACACGCTGCTGCTCGCCGAGGCGTTCTGGATGATGGAAGGCTATTTTACGCGTACGCTCGGCATGCACCGCGTCTACAACAGCGCGTTCATGAACATGCTCAAAAAAGAAGAGAACGCCAAGTACCGGCAGACGGTGCAGAACACGATTACGTTCGACCCGCAGATTCTCAAACGCTACGTGAATTTTATGAACAATCCCGACGAGGAGACGGCGGTCGCCCAGTTCGGCAAGGGTGACAAATACTTTGGCGTGTGTACGCTCATGGTCACCATGCCGGGCTTGCCGATGTTCGGTCACGGGCAGATTGAAGGATTTGAAGAAAAATACGGCATGGAATATATGCGCGCCTACCGCGACGAGCAGCCCGACCAGTACCTGCTCGACCGCCACTGGCACGATATTTTCCCGCTCATCAAAAAACGCTACCTGTTTGCGGGCGTGGAGGACTTTCTGTTCTATGACGTGTGGTCGAACGGCTCTGTGAATGAGAACGTGTTCGCCTACTCAAACCGCGCGGGCGACGAATATGCCGTCGTTTTCTATAACAATGCCTACAGCCGCGCGGACGGCTGGATCAACGTGTCCTGTCCGTATGCCGTCAAGACGGGAAGTGGCGAGGACGACAAAAAACAGGTGACCCGCACGCTCGGCGAAGGGCTGCGCCTGAAACGCGGCGACGATTATTTCATGATTTTCCAGGAACAGCGGTCGGGCTTGTGGTACATCCGCCGGAACAACGACATCATCGACCACGGCATGTACACCATGCTGAACGGCTTTGAAAGCCAGGTTTTCTGGAACATCCGGCAGGAAAAGGACGATGCGGACGGAAAATGGAGTACGCTCTGCGCGTTCCTGAACGGGCGCGGCACGCCCGACATGGAAATTGCNTGGCAGGAATACCATTACCGCGAACTGTATGAAGCGTTCAAGTCGGTCATCTCGTCGGAGTTGGTCGCGCAGGCTCATGCGCTCCTGCTTACGGCAAAAGAACGCAAGGCGCAGGGCATCAAGGTACCGACTGCGGCGACGATTCTGCATTCAATCGAAGAAAACGCGCTCCGTTTCTATGAAATCGCGATTACCTTTGCCGGACGCGAGCAGGTCGGACTGAAAAAGGCAAAGAAACTGCCGTCCGCCGAAAAACAGCTTGCCGCATGCAAAAAAGGACTGTCGGCAATTGTCAAGGCAGTGCCCAAGCTGACCAAGCCGCTTGCGGAGGCGGAAACAGCGGCGTTGTATGCGTCGCTTGCCAAGGCGACCGATGCGGCAGGCTTTATCTTCAACGGTGCGCGCGCCCATAACGAAGGCATTGTGCTTTTGGTTGGCTATGCGCTCGTGCGGGATATTGCTGAAGCAGGATTTGCGCGCACGTGGGCATTCGACCGCAAGTTGCACGAATTCTTGCAGGAAGCGGGCGCGGATACNGCCGGACTGCGGAACTGCTACAGCCGGATGTTCGCCCTTGCCGCCGAAAAACAGCCGACGCTTTCGGGCAAGCAGACCGAAAAAGATGCCGCGTTCCTGCTGGCAGAACGGCTCGTCCACGGCAAGGATGCTTGGCTGCTGACCGAAACGCATTGGTTCGACAACGTGCAGTGGTTCAACAAGGAACTGAGCGATTCCAGCCTGTTCTTTGCGGTCGCCCTGCCGTTGCTGTCAAGCGCGAAAGAAAAGCAGCAAAAACTGCTCGCGCTCTACAAGACGCTTGCCAAAGCAAAGGACAAGGCGAACTATCATGCCGACGACTTTGTGAAACCGTTCGCGCCAAAGGTCAAGGCCACAAAGCCAAAAAAAACGACGGCGAAAAAATCGGCTGAACCGGCAAAGGCGAAAGGCGCGAAGCCGGCAACCAAAAAAGAAGCGACGGGCAAAAAAAAGAAGTAACACGTAATCCCCGATGAACAGTCGGGGATTTTTTTTATCACAGGCTTTCCAATGCGGACACGACAGACTGNCGCGCATTTGCCGCCAGCGGCTTGCCGATTTTTGTGGGCGNAAGTGCNTCCGCCACATTTGCGGGCATGGCAGGCATNTCGCCGATTGTATGCTTGATATAGTCGGCATTCAGAGCGGGGTGGTCGCGGATNACGAGCACCACCACGCTTTCGTCGTAGTCGGTCAGGTCGCGGTTGTTGCGGGCGGCGGCGTATGCGGACGAAGTAAGCCGGTCGGCAAAAATGCCGTACTTCATAAAAAGTCTGCGGCACGCATCGTCGATTTGGTCGTTCGTCACCTGCATAGGAAAAACTAAATTTTTGAGCATCAGTTCGTTGTTATGGAACACATCTTCCAACCGCTCCAAATTGGACGGGCTTGCGGGGTCTGCGCCTTCGCGCTTGGCAAAGGGAATCATGCCGTCCATGACGGCGCACTGCCCCTGCATGTCAAGGATAAGCTCGTCGGTCGTGGGGCAGATAAAGCCGTTCACGGGAAGCGAAAGCCGCCAGCTGTACAGTCCCGCCACCAGATTGCTGTAGTTTCCCGGTGCCATGGCGTAGTAAATATCGGAATGCACGTCTTTTTTCAGGCGGCTGAACGCATACGGATAGAAAAATGTCTGCGGCATGAGGCGGCCGATGTTCGCGGTGTTCGCCACGGTCAGCCGGTACGTCTCGACCAGCGCACGGTCGGCAAATATTTCCCGCACCAGCTTGTGGCAGTCGGCTTCCGTGCCGTCAATCTCAAGCGGATAGATGTTTCCGCCGTTCCAGACAAAATCGCTTTCGGCAAGTCCGCGCGGTGCGCCTTTGGGATAGAGCAGCACGGCTTTGAGATGTGTTTTTCCGCGCAACGCCCGCGCAAGGCTCGCGCCCAGCTCGCCGACGGTCGCGTCCAGAAAAACGGCAGAGCCGCCTTTAAGCTGAAAAATCGTCTCCATGCAGTTGACGAGGTAGGCAACGCCGAAATCCTTGTGGCTGCCCGTGGGCGTGTCGCAGAGTTCCAGCGTGAAAAAACGGTCGTTGCGCTTGGTCAGTTTCGGCTCGAACGGAAAGGCGCGCGTCGCAATCGTCTCGCAGATAATCGGGCTGAATTCTTCGTTGATACATGCGGAAGTGAGCGCGCCGGCAATGCTCGCGAACGGCGTTTTTTCGTTCGTGTATAAAATCCAGCGGCGCAGGTCGGGGCTTTCGGACGGAATGAACAGTCCGCCGTCCTGCGGCATGCAGTCGGTGACCGCGCGCTCAAAATTGACAAAAAAATCGCTGTTCCGTGTGCTGTTAAATTTCATATTCCACCCAAAAAGAGTGTACCGAAAAAAACGACTTAGTGCAATTCCACCCGGTATTTGTTGACGAACGCGCAGGGGCGATAGGACAGTTTTGCCTGCCGCAGTCCGTCGTCGCCCAAATCCTGCTCGCGGTTGATGAGCGTCACCGATTCGGGAAGCATTTTTGCCTGCTCGTTGTTCACGACTTGATAAATGCCGTGCACACCGTCAATGCCTTTTTCAAAATGCGTGTCGAATATCGTGCCGCCCGCAATCACTTCGCCAAGGCTGAATCCGGCGGGCGTTCCGTCCGCGTACACGATGATTCCCGCAAGGCGCAGCGGCTCGCGGTTCTGCAAGGCAACGGCACATGCCGAAAAATCGCCGTCGTCTTCGTTCCGCTCCCGCCGCGAGTCACGCCAGCGGCGCAAGATTTCCTGCGCGTCGTTCACGGTCGTGTCGTCAATCGTCCTGACTTCTGCCGAGTACGCCGCATGAAAGCCGTTGACGAGGTTTTTCTTTTTGTGGAACGCCTTGCCACGCAGGAACGCCAAATCGTCGCGCCGGTACAGATAGTCGCAGTTGTCGCGGTCAAGGCGGGGCGAAAGTCCGAGTGCGGAAAAGATGCCCGCGTTTTCCGTCGCGTTCCGCTCCGACAGATTTTTGATATACGCGCACGACTGCACGTCGGGAGAAGCGATAATCGCCCGCAANGTCTGTTCGTCGGGGAGGTCGCCCGCAATCGAAAGAAACCGTTTGCCGTCTGCGTCGTGTCCGCACAGCAGCAACGTGTCGTCGCTTACGCGGCTGATAGCGTATCGGTACGTATGATTGTCCAACAGCACCGAAGCCAGCGTGTATTCGCAGATGCCGTCCGTCTGCTTTTGGAAGAACGGCAGCAGTTCGTCGCCCATATCGTCTGAAACTGGCTTGTACTGCGGAAAATCAGGAACTANCGGCATNGNGNNTTTATTTNAGCCGCANCTTNGCGTAGACGCTGGCNGAATTCGCAACTTGGAACGTGCCGTCAAGATCCGTGTACCAGGTCTTTTTTACGTACACTTCATCCTGTACGCCCAGCCGCACTTTTGCCGAGAGCGGCAGTTCGTAGCTTATCGTTCCCAGTCCGATACATTCCCAGCCCGTGTCGGAACGCAGCTGCTTTTGGTCGGCAAAATCATACATGACGTATCCGTGAAAATCAACGGCAATCGTATGTCCCGTCGTATGCCGCCATTTCCAGCGCAANACGGTCTCCGCGCCAATGGTATAACTGTATTCGCGGTCCAAGCCTTCATCGTATGACACTTGGCTTCGGTACGCCCCCCCCCAGTCCGTCGTGCCGAGCACGTTGGCGGCCACATGCACCTGCCATTCCATGTCCGCTGTTTCCTGCCGAATCCGCTGCTTGACGGCAAAGCCCGGCGCGAGCGTGGAAAGCAGCCACATATTGTTCCAGATAAAGTCGTACTCAAAGACCATGCCGAGCGTCGTGTCGGTTCTGTCGCCCTGTCTTGCCCGCGCAAAGAGCATACCGTCGCTCATGACGCGCACGTCGTGGAAGAGTTTTTCATGGACGGCAGAAGTCCCGTAGCCCGAGCCGACACCCAGTCCAAAGGAAACGTCAAGATTGAACTGGCTGTACGGATTGTTCGAGTCGTGCCCGTAAGGGTCATTGTACACAATGCTGAGTTTNGGCGTTCCGAACGCGGGGAACAGCTCGTTGCGCGATGAATCGCCGAACGACGAATGCATGAACGCCGTCCCGACGTTCAGCGCGACATCAAATTCAAAAATATTCCCGACGCTCCCGCGCGGACGCTGCCGCAGCAACAGCTCCGGCCACATCCGCTCCGGGTTTAGCGCATAGCCCAAAAGGCGGTGGATTTCGCCGGCCTCAAGCGACAGGCGGTACAGCATTTCGCCCATTGGGAACGCGCCGATTGAAGAATACACCAAGTCGTTTTTTGACGGCGCGTTTGTCTCGCAGAAATATTCCCACACAAAATCGGCGAGCGTTGCAAGCGCGAAGGATTCAATGCGGTTCAGGTTCGCGCTCCGCCCGGCAAGATACGACAATCCTCCTTGATACGGATGCAGCACGAAATTCGTCCAGTACCAGTCCGTGTCCCATTTCATTTCGTGTTCATAAAAATGGAACATATAATCCCAGTTGACTTTTGTCCAGCCCGACCCAATCAAAAAACGATTCCACAGGAATATGCCGCCCAGCGTGATTGCCGACCCCGAAAGCGCGACCAGATAATGCTTTTTGCCGTCGTTTTCTTCGTAGACGGGCGTACCGTAGGTTTCGGTCGCGGAAAGCAGGCGCGGCGCGTTAAACGTAATGGTGTCGGGCGTGGCTTGCGCCGNCTGCGCGGACAATGCCGAGCAGAGCGCAATCGTCGCCATGACCGTGAGGAGCAGTTTTTTCATTATGCGATGATCTCGTCCAGTTTCTTTTTGAGCTCGACGATACGCGTGTACATTTCGGTATAGTCGATGTCTTCCCGCCGCCGCAACGGCTCGACGATTGCTTCGATCGCGTTTGAAAGCGGCGTGAGCGAAACGTTGGCGGCAATGCCTTTGAGCGCGTGCGCGTCCTCGAACGCCGCCTTCAAATCCTTGGCGATGAGCGCCTTTCCTAGCGACGCGAATTTTTCGTTCGCCGCCACCATTTTTATCATCTTGAAATAAAAGGCTTCCCTGTTCAGGCAGCGCGCCATGCCTTCGTCATAATTCGCGCCATACGCGAGCAATGTTTCTTTTGACAGCATATAATCTCCTTTTCCCCGTGGTGTCAGCGCATCGGCTTGAGCGTGTCCTCAAACGATGCCGCCGTTTCCGGGCTTTCATTTTTGAGTGCCGTCCCCAGTTTCACCTGCTTGAGCAGTTCGTCCGTGGGAGTCGGCTTGCCAAAATAGAATCCCTGGATTTTTTCGCACCCGTATTGCTTCAGAAACGCAAACTGCGCTTCGGTTTCGATGCCTTCGGCAAGCGTGTGAATGCCCAGCTCTTTTGCCATGGAAAGCAGCGCGCGTAGAATCACGCCGTTTTTTCCCGTCGGGTTGAAATTGCGCATGAACCCGATGTCAAGCTTGATCAGGTCGAAATTCATGTCCTGCAACACGTTGAGCGACGCGTAGCCGTCGCCAAAATCATCCATCCACACTTTGAAGCCCAGCTCGTGGAAGCGGTTGATCTGCTCCTGCAAATCGGACGCGTTGCGCGAAAATCCGCTTTCCGTCACTTCAATGATGAGCATGCCATGCGGCACGTGATATTTGTCCGCAATCTCGGCAACCGCCGCNACCATGTCGCGNTGGTCAAAATCCGTGCGGCAGAAATTGAGNGAAACNGGNACGGGAGTCAGACCGCCCTGCCTGCGNACTTCNTATTCGCGGCACACTNCTTCCACCATGTACANATCCATGCGCACNCCGAGGTTGTANTCTTCNATNACGGGAACGAACGCCGCCGGGGACAGAAAGCCGCGCTGCGGGTCAATCCAGCGGGCGAGTGCCTCAAAATTGCAGACTTCNCCGGTCTGCGNNCGGACAATCGGCTGATANTAGACTTTTATCCAGCGTTCTTCCAAAGCCTGATTGAAATTGGCGAGCACGTGCTGGCGGTCGTCGTACTCTTTCATCAGTTTTTGGTCATAATAGCGGACGGAATCGGTGTAGTTGCCGCGCAACGTCGAACAGGCAAGCCGCGCGTAATCCATTGCCGTAATGATGTCCGCCGCAATCTCGCCGTTGTCCTGAAAAATGCCCGCATGGATTTCCGTGGGATTTCCCTTGCCAATCTGGCGTAGCCGCCGCTGAAAATCTTCCAGCTGCTGTTTGTGCTGAGCCGCGCCCGTCATCACGGCAAAATGATCTTCAGAAATACGGGAGACCGGCATATTCGCAAACGTGTTCTGCAACACCGTCGCCGTTTCCATCAGCAGCCGGTCGCCTTCGGGATAGCCAAAGCGGGAATTATACGATTTCATGTTCACGACATCGATATAGATAAACGCCGCCGCCTCACCTTTTGCGGAAAGCCGCACTTTTTCCGCCTCGCACAGCGTCCTAAAATACGCCATGTTGGGCAATTCGGTGAGCGGGTCTTTTTCCGTCGTCCTGATGATGTAGTTTTCTTCCGCCATACGGATCGACTTTGCCACGCGCGCCAGAATCATGTCGGGCATATCAAACGGCTTGGTGATAAAATCGCTCGCGCCGCGCTCAAAGCTCTCGATTTCCGCGTCGTTCTGCGCCGTCAGGACGAGCGTCGGAATATGCCGCAGCATGTCGTCCATGCGCATTTCTTTGAGAACCTCAAAGCCGTTCATGTTCGGCATGGAAAGGTCGAGCAGCACCGCCGAAAGAATACTGCGATACTGACGGATCAGCTGCAACGCCTCAAAGCCGTCGGATGCCGTCTCCACCTTGTAGCGTTCTTCAAGAATATTGGTCAGCAACATCCGGTTGACTTCTTCGTCGTCCACCACAAGCACAAGCGGCTTGCCCTGCATATTCTCGTCAAGCTCAAAATCAGCTGTGTCTGCCATAGATTCTCCTCGTGGCTCATAGTTTTGCGCGAAAACGCTCCTGTCATTATACCGAACGGAAGCAGTTTTTACTATACGAAAGGGCGTTTAAAATGCAGAATGATTATCCCGCAGGATAATCATTCCGTCGCGCTGGGCCGTCTTGGATTTGAACCAAGGACCAAAGGATTATGAGTCCTCTGCTCTAACCGCTGAGCTAATGGCCCAAAAGATACTCAAGCATAGCATGTTTTTGCGATTAGTGCAATCAGTAGGCGCGCTCATGTACGCCCGCAACGGCGCGGCCGCTCGGCTCGTCCATGGTTTTCCATGCCGCGTCCCATTCCAGGGCTTTTGCCGTTGAGCAGGCGACGCTCGCCTCGTGGGGAACGGTGCGCGCCGCAGTCTCGCTGGGGAACAGACCCGCAAAAATCTCGCGGTAGTAGTACGCTTCCTTGGTCGCCGGCGTGTTGACGGGAAAACGTTTTGCGCGGCTGGCGAACTGCGCGTCGCTCACTTTGGTTTCTGCCACCTGCTTGAGCGTGTCGATCCAGTTGTAGCCCACGCCGTCGCTGAACTGTTCTTTTTGCCGCCAGCAGATTTCCGGGGGAAGCATATCCTCGAACGCCTTGCGCAGCAGCCATTTTTCAATGCGCTGGCTGCCGTCCGCCTGCCTGACGCACAGCTTGTCCTGCGGATTCATGCGCATGGCAATGTCGATGAATTCCTTGTCCAAAAACGGCACGCGCCCTTCCACGCCCCACGCCGAAAGGCTTTTGTTGGCGCGCAGGCAGTCGTACAGGTGCAGTTTGCTCATCTTGCGCACCAGCTCTTCATGGAACTCGCGGGCGTTCGGGGCTTTGTGGAAATACAGGTAGCCGCCAAAAAGCTCGTCGCTGCCTTCGCCGCTCAGCACCATTTTGATGCCCATCGATTTTATGACCCGCGCGAGCAGGTACATCGGCGTGGACGCGCGTACCGTGGTGATGTCATACGTCTCGATATGATAGATGACATCGGGCAATGCGTCCAACGCTTCCTGCACCGTAAAATGCACTTCGTGATGCACCGTCCCGATAAATGCGGCGGCTTTCTGCGCGGCGGCAAGGTCGGGACTGCCTTCCAAGCCGATGGCAAAACTGTGCAGGCGCGGCCACCACGCCGCTTCCGCGCCGTCCGTCTCCACGCGCTTTCCGGCAAACCGCTGGGTGATCGCCGCAATAATCGAGCTGTCCAGTCCGCCGCTCAGCAGCACGCCGTAGGGAACGTCGCTCATCAGCTGTTTTTTGACGGCGGCTTCCAGCCCCGTGCGCAGTACGGCAAGGTCGCTCGTGTTGTCCATGACCGCCGCGGCATCTTCCCAGTCCCGGTGATACCAGCGCACCGGCTCCCGCGTCGCCAGCGTTTCCGCGCCTTTTCCGCCCACGAAATAGCAGCCGTTGGGGAATTCTTCTATCGTGCAGCACACGCCTTCCAGCGCCTTCAGCTCCGAGGCGACGTAATAGCGGCCGTCGGTATCCCAGCCCTGGTACAGCGGAATCACGCCGATTTCGTCACGCGCGATGAGGTACAAGTCTTTCTTGCTGTCATACAGGGCGAACGCAAAAATGCCGCTCAAATCCTCCAGGAAATCCGCGCCCTTTTCCTGATACAGCGGCAGGATGACCTCGCAGTCGCTCTGCGTCTTGAACGCGTATTTTCCGTTATATGCCGCGCGGATGTCTTTGTGGTTGTAGATTTCGCCGTTCACCGCAAGGATGACCGCGCCGTCCGTGCTGACGAGCGGCTGCTTGCCCGAAAGCGGATCGACAATGGCAAGCCGTTCGTGGCTCAGCAGGGCATTTTCGCCCGTGTACACGCCGCTCCAGTCCGGCCCGCGATGCCGGATTTTCCGCGACATGTCCAAAAGCTGCGCGCGCAGTTCGTCCCGCAGCCCGTCGTCAATCGGCTTGCTTCCTGCCGACAAATCAAATGCACCTACAAATCCACACATCTTGCGCTCCCGTTTATGTTCCTTGCGTTCGTCCCGAAAACGAAAAAAGGCATCTGCCGAAACTACCGCGCACGGCGGACACCTTCGGCAGACACCTTTGTCTGCTGCTAAGACTATAGCGCAAACGCCCGGTGCGCGTCAACCGGCGGTTTCAACCCCCGACGCTTAATTACGCTTGAGTAGACCGCTCGATTACGCTTGAGCGCACCGCTCGATTACGCTTGAGCGTACTGCTCGATTATGCTTGAGCGNACTGCTCGATTATGCTTGAGCGCACTGCTCGATTATGCTTGAGCGCACTGCTCGATTATGCTTNAGNGCATCGCTCAATTACGCTTGGGCGGACACCTNNGGCGGCTTTCCGGCGATACAGTTTCCCAGTTTATACACCATACCGNCGGATAATGTCNTCCGCCACTTCCGTCCTGCCCTGCCGGTTGTCCATCGCGATTTTTTCGATGTGGCGGTGCGCCTGCGGCTCGGTCATGTTGAGCCGCGCGATCAAAAGGCACTTCGCGCGGCCGACGAGGCGGCTTTCGTCCAGTTTTTTTTGCAGCCGCCGGTTTTCCGCCTCCAGTTTGGCGAGCCGCGTCTTGCTCGCCATCAGCAGTTTTACCGCCTGATAAAAAAAATCGGGGCTTATCGGCTTGGGAAGCACGAACACGCCGTCGTTCTCCACCTGCATCGAAATGTCGTCCAGCTTTTCGCGCTGCACCACCAGAATAACGCCCGCGGACGACGATTCCGCAGCGTGCAGGGCGAACGCGTCGCCCAGTTCGTTGGAAAGCGGCGTGTCGATGATGATGATGTCGAATTCGCCGTCAAGCAGATACCGCCGCGCCTCCGAGCCGTCCGTCGTGGTCACGATGCGGCTGAACGCCTGGGACTGGAGCAGATCGCTGATGATGCCCATGGTCGTGCTGGCATTGGAAACGATAAGAACGCTCTCCATACGAGTGCCTAGCGNTCTCCGCCTGCCGCGTCGTCCGCGTCCGCCGCAAAAAACGCATCGACCGTCGCCTGTGTCAGCACCGACCGCACGAACGCGCTTGATTCCGCGCACGAGCGGGCTTCGTCCATGGTCTGCGGCAGCGAGTCAAANGCCGTTTTGCCGTTCCAGTCCGGCGAATTTTCGTCTTTCGGCGCGGCAAGCNCGCGGTGCTGCTCAATGCCTTCCAGCCCTGCCGACAGAATGAGCGCGAGCGCGAGGTACTGGTTGCACGACGCGTCGGGCGAGCGCAGCTTGAGATACGCCCCGTGCCCGGTCGGCGCAGGCACGCGGATCAGCTGGTTGTACTGCGCGCGCGTCCAGGCGATTTCACGCGGCGCGCCGTGCCAGGCGAGNCGTTCGTAAGACTGCCGCAGCGGATTCAAGAACGCCGTCATCTCGCGGATGCGGAAGAGGATGCCCGCAATGAACGCGCGCGCGTCGGGAGCAAGTTCCTGCTCCGCAAGCAGATTNTTTTCGTTCTTGTACAGCGCGATGTTGATGTACAGCCCGCTTCCCGCGCCGTCGGCAACCGGCTTGGGCAGGAACGACGCGAACAGCCCGTAGCGGTCGGCGACGGTCTTGACCACGGTCTTGAACGTGCTCAGATTGTCCGCCGCGTTGAGCGGCGTGCTGCGCCGGAAATCGACTTCGTTCTGCCCCGGTCCTTTTTCNTGGTGGCTCGACTCNGGGCGCACGCCCATTTGCTCCAGCGTCAGGCAGATTTCGCGGCGCACGTTTTCGCCCCGGTCGCGCGGAGCCAAATCGCAGTAGCCGGCATGGTCGTGCGGCGTGTCCGTGGGATTGCCTTTGTCGTCCAGCTGGAACAGATAGAATTCGCATTCCGTGCCGATTTTGCAGTCGTAGCCTTTTTCCGCCAGTTTTTCCACCGTCCGCTGCAACAGAAACCGGGAATCGCCCGTGAACGCCGTGCCGTCCGCCGTGCGCACCGTGCAGAAAAACCGCACCACGCGCCCGTTCTGCGGCCGCCACGGAAGCACGCACAAGGTCGCGGGATCGGGAACGATGAACAAATCCTGCGCCACGCCCGAAAATCCCGCCACCGCATTCGCGTCAAATGCNATGCCCGTCTCGAACGCCCGCGCCACTTCCGACGGCTGGATAGAAAGCGACTTTATCGCCCCGAAAATATCGATNAAAAACAGCTTGATGAATTTTACGTCGTGCTCGTGCAGATACGCCAACGCTTCGTCTTTTGTGTACATTCCGACTCCTTATGCCAGCAACGATTCGTCGCCGGTGTCTTTTTCAAATTCCGCGGCATTCATCGCGCCCGTAATCACGGCGGCGGAAAGTGNNGCGTACTCTGCCCAGTCTTTTNCGAGCGCGGCAAGTTCCCGCGCGGCAATGCGCGAAAAGGCGAACGCGCCGTCAGGNCGCAGGTGGCTGTTGTCCGTCTTGCCGTCGGGNAANTTGTCGTANAGTCCGCGGTCAAAATACATGAACAGCGCGCGGCTTGCCGTTTCGCCGACCGCCGCCAGATATGCGCCCGTGAGCGCGGTCATGTCGATGCACGGGACGCGCACGGCGCGCGCGGTTTCGATGACGGCGGCAGGGTAGTCGCCGTGCGTGTCTTCCAGCGTATGCTCGGCGGAGAATTTCCGGCGGGCAATCGGCGTGAGCAGNACAGGTTTTACGCCGCGCGCGCGCAACTCACGCACGAACAGCGCAAGGTTCNCCCGGTACGCGCCGCCTTCGCCNGGATNTGTATACCGCGCGGAATCCTGTTTTTTTTCGTCGTTATGCCCAAACTGAATGAGCGCGAAGTCTCCCGCCNGCGCGGCTTGTTTTACCGCGTCAAACCGGCCTTCGTCGATAAAACTTTTGGTGCTGCGCCCGTTTTTGGCAAAATNCAGGAATTCCGTNTCCGGGGGAAAAAATCGCGCCAGTTCCTGCACCCAGCCGGTCTGCGGATACGTCGTGCAGTCGTTGTACTGCATGATTGAGTCGCCCAAACATAAGATTCGCATTGTTCGCTCCAAGCCTGTTATTCGACGGTGACCGATTTTGCCANATTCCGTGGCTTGTCGGGGTCGTTTCCGCGCTGGACGGCGCAATAGTAGGCGAACAGCTGCGCGGGAACAATCGCCAGAATAGGGGAAAGCGCGTCGGCAACCGGCGGAATCGTAATCACCGTGTCCACCGCATCCGCGAACGCGCCTTCGGTATCCTGCGTGATGACCATNGTNGCCGCGCCGCGCGCCTTNACNTCAAGGATATTGGACGCGATCTTTTCGTACAGCGCATGCTGCGTGGCAATNCCGACGACCAGNGTGTTNGTGTCCATGAGCGCGATCGGTCCGTGCTTCAGCTCNCCGGCGGCAAACGCCTCGCAGTGCATATAACTCACTTCCTTGAGCTTGAGCGCGCTTTCAAGCGATGACGCGCTGTCGAACAGCCGCCCGATGTAAAAAATCTTCGCCTTGTTGAACTGACGGCTCGTGAATTTCTGAATGTCGCTCTGATTGTCCAGAATCTGCTGCACTTTGTCCGGCAGGGCAGCCACGTCCGCGAGCGTCCGCGCGTAGTCCGCCGCCGNAATCGTGCCGCGCGTCTGCGCCATTTTGAGCGCGAGCAGGTACAGGCACATCAGCTGCGTGGTGTAGGCNTTGGTGGAGGCGACCGCGATTTCAGGTCCNGCCCAGGTGTAGATAACTTCGTCCGCCTCGCGGCTGACGGTGCTGCCCACGCAGTTGGTAATGGCGATTACTTTTGCGCCCGCCGCCTTTGCGAGCCGGAGCGCGGCGAGCGTGTCCGCCGTCTCGCCCGACTGGCTGATGACGATGAACAAATCGTCCTTGTGCAGGATAGGATTGCGGTACCGGAATTCGCTCGCCACGTCCACCACCACGGGAATGCGCGCNAAATGCTCGAACACGTATTTTCCNACCATGCCCGCATGATACGCCGTNCCGCACGCCGTAATCACCACGCGCCGCGCGTTCGTCCAGTCCTCNCCGAACGTGATTTCGTCAAACTGAATGTCGCACGGATTGCCGTCCGCGTCCTGCACCAGNCGCGGGCGCAGCGTGTCGGTCAGTGCCTTGGGCTGCTCGTAGATTTCTTTCAGCATGAAATGCGCGTAGCCGCCTTTTTCTGCCGACGAAATGTCCCAGTCCACGTGATACGGCTCGCGCATGATTTTTTCGCCCGCCGCCGTGAACAAATCCACGTGGTCATCGTACAGCACGGCAACNTCTTTNTGGTCAAGNAAATAGACATCGCGCGTGTACTCAAGGATTGCCGGAACGTCGCTCGCGATAAACTGCTCGCCCGTTCCCAAGCCGACGATCAGCGGGCTTTCCTTGCGAGCGGCAATAATGCGGTCGGGAAAATCCTTGCAGACCACGCCGAGCGCGTAACTGCCTTCCAGCTGCGCGAGCGTCTCCAGCACCGCCTTAAAAATCTCGCCCGTTTTTTTGTAATGATAACTGATGAGGTGCGTGATGACTTCCGTGTCGGTCTGACTGCGGAACACGATTCCCTGATTTTGCAGCCATGCTTTGAGCGTGGCATAGTTTTCGATGATGCCNTTNTGNACGACGGCGATTGANCCGCTGATGTCGGTGTGCGGGTGCGCGTTCGTGTCGCTCGGCTCTCCGTGGGTCGCCCACCGCGTATGCCCGATTCCCACCGAGCCACGGACGGTCTCCTTTGCGACGGCTGCTTCCAGAAANTTGAGCGCGCCTTTTGTCTTGCGCACGACAATCGTGTCNTCGTCAAGNACGGCAATGCCCGCAGAATCGTAGCCGCGGTACTCCAGTTTTTTGAGCGCGTTGATCAGAACGGGAGTCGCCTCCCGATGCCCCACATAGCCAACAATGCCACACATAGACCCCTCCCGGCGCAATGCCGTCGGGGTTCATTCTACACGATTGCGTCCAAAACCGCAACTACGTCGGGATCGTACAGGCCGGGCTTTGATTTCATTTCCTCAATCGCGCTTTCCTTGTCATGGATTGCGCGGTAACTGCGGCGGCTGACCAAAGCCGTGTAGCTTTCCGCCACGTGAATCAGACGCGCAATTTGCGGAATGAGTGTTCCTTCCAGTCCTTTGGGATAGCCCGTGCCGTCCATGTTTTCGTTATGATATTTTGATGCGTCGATAAAAATCTGCCGGTATTTTTCGGGAACAAAGGCGAATTTGCCGTCGCTGTCCGTCAGATGCTCGCGCAACTGCTGGCGTTGCTCGTCGGTCAGCGTCTCCGCGTCCCGCAATGCGTCAGGCAAATCAAGGAAGCCGATGTCATACACCATTGCGGCGCAAAAATATATCATCGACGTGTTCTGATTCAGCCCCAAGTTGGTCGCCAGCTTGAACACCAGTTCGCTGACATTCTTGGAATTGTTTTTCCGCTTGGAAATTTGGTCGATCTGCGCCCCCAAATCCTCGCAGGCAATGGCGAGTTCCTTAAGCTCGCGTTTTTCCCGCTCGTTCATCTCCGGGGCAGGAAGCGCGTCCACGCCCCACCGGCTCGATCCCGCCGTGCGCAGCCCTTTCAGATCCGTCACGCCGCCGAGCAGGATTTGGTTGCTCTGATGCTGCATGCCCGCAACCAGCTTGAGCGTCGCGTCAAACTGCTCGCGCTGTTTTGCCGCCGACCGGGCAGCCGTGACAATACCGACAATGACGATGACGAACACGACGACCAAAATCGCGCAGATAATCAGAATGGCGACGAGTACCGTATGATTGCCCTCGCTCACGGCATTGACCAGCGACTCGTTGTTTTCGGTGATGACCGTACCCAGCCGTTCGGTCAGCAGCTCATTGCTTTCGCGCTGGTTCGCCGCCAGCGTCTCAATTGAATCATGAATGCTCTGGGTGTTTTTTTCTGCCATCGTGCTGATGAGCGATTCGTTCGCCTCGCGGTCTTCCCTGCGCTCACGTTCCCGCTGATCCAATGCCCGCTGTACTTGCAACCGCTTGACCTGCTGGTTCAAATCTTCGTCGGCAATNTCGGGGAATTTTTCCAGTTGGCCGTATACGTCATCGAGCAAATCGTAGTCTTTTGTCGCTGCCGCCTGCTGCAACAGCCTGCGGTATGTCTGCCGCGCAAGCAGCGCGACGTTTGCCGCAACGCCGAATGCCTTATATTCCGCCTCGTTCATCTTGAGCGCGGCGTTGATGTACCCGAATGCTTTCTGATAATCCGCCGCCANATANGCATCGTCGGCACGTTGCAACAAGGCAGTCGTNGCACTGCTCGTTGANTGCGCAAAGGCAACGGNCNNGGCGANCGCACAGANTATCAGCGCAAGCGTTTTTTTACTTCCGAACATTTCCTACTCCAATGGCGAAGATTCCNTTTATCCTGTTGTCAAGGCCTTCGTTCCGTATGAACANCACGTCGCTCACCCCGATTTCNATGCCGACTTTTATTTTTTCNTGGACGTTGAGCGGAAACAGGACGCTCGCCGCCACTTCCCCCGCNCCTTTCACGTCATCGTTGAAAAGCGGATAATAATCGATATGNGCGCCAAAACACGCNTCGCCGAACAGNAGGTTGCCCACCCCNAGTCCGACCGCCGGANAGACAAACGTGCTGACCGAATTCGTTTTTTCGCGGTCGNTGNTTGAAAGCGGATANGCGGCNANNCCCGNGCGCAGGAACAGGTACTGGCACAACGGCGCGAACGCGACCTGCGGAATCGCCCGGANNGANNCCGTNATTTCCTGCTCGCCNGTCAGCGAAAGCATCTGGAANTCGGCAAAAANATCCGCGCCGAGCACGACCCATTCCGTNGNNTAGNAAAGATCNGCGCCGACTGACAGCCCGTATTTGANGCTNTGGTACGACGNNGGCTTGGTGACGTTCTGGAACAGCNNGTCAATCANGCCGAGCTTCANCGTCCACANAAACGGCGAATACGCAATCTGCNCTTCGTTNACNTAGCCCACCGTGTCGCNCGCNCCGCCGACTGCCTGATAGATGCCGCGCCGCTCAATCGACTGCTTTGCGTCCGAGCGNAGCCGNGCCTGCCGGGCAAGCTCNCGCTGNCGTTTTTCTTCTTCCGCCTGNCGNTTCTGCTCTTCGCCCAGAATCGCCCGGTCAATNGAAGCGTACAAATCNATNGCGTCAAAATTCTCCACGTTGTTGTCGATGACGACGAGCGCGGCTTCTTTGGCAAACTGCAAGTCGTTCCGAACNATAAGCTGCCGGGTTTTTTTGAGCGTGTAATTTTCAAACAATTCGTAGGACGGCGACCGGGCATTCGTTTTCAGCACCGTGGCAATCGCATCGCTTGAATGCGCCGAAAACGCCTTGTCGATNTCATTGTAGATACCGACAAGATTCATGCCCTCTTGTGCAAAGGCAGGGATGAAAAGAAANACACCTACGATAAAATATACCGATACTTTACGCACGNTGGCACCTCTCGCGCCATATTCTTTCATTTTATAAGTATATAAAACAAGTATGGNACTGTCAAATGCAATTCTTTNNCTNTTTCTATTNTATNGANTAAAAAATTGCGNTCGTTACCNTTNTATGTTACAATTATCGGTATGCGGAACGNAAAAATCAGTGTTCTTGTCGGCNTNATTGCNNTNTTNTGNGNTGTTGCNGGCGGNCTGCTTGCGTTGAGGAACGCTGCCCGAAAACCGCGGNTTGTTTTGTACGGCATNCCGGAGCGGGAGGCAGNGGCGTTGCGNACCGTCATCGGCGACCGNGCGGNATGCACGGATTTTGCCGCCGACACGTCGCTGTATTATCAGCTGCGNCACGCGCNCAAGCCCGATATGCTCATCACGGTTGCCGGGGAAAAACTGAANGCCGCGCTCGCGGAAAAACCGGCTTCTGCCNCTTACNACAGCGCNCTCCTTACCGGCGTGACGAGNGCAATCCGCNCGGGCGTGCATGAGGAGGGGCAGCGCGNNNCNTCNTTGCCGCTGCTTTCCAGCCATTTTGAAATCGACATTCACACGGAAATCCTGCACGACACNGNCATCACGACGATAGCNACNTGGGACGANATNGAACGGTTTGNNNCGNCGGCACGGGCGCAACGACGCGCGTACATCGCATTTGCCGGAAAAGACGCGGCNACNACGNTCGACCTGNTGGGTGCGCTGACCGAAGCCTTGGACGGCANACNCNCGTATGATGCCGCCGCCGCCATACTCCGCGCCGCGCGAAAAGGNGANCAGGCTTTNAANGCGNAAGANACCGCNCGNCTCCTTGCGATAGAAGGGGATGCGCCGCTGTTCAGNGCCGTCAGGCTGNTGCGGNGCTGGTTTGACAAAGGGCTNCTGCANCCCGAAACATTCTCGTTTGACAAANCGACCTTGGGAACGTTTATGNCGGCGGACTTGATAAGCATGACGTTTATGAGCCTGAACGANCACCGCGCCTATGACGTGTCNGTGATAAAACCNTATGCNTCAATTTNCGTTCCGTCACAGCGACCGCCGTCNNTCCGCGCATTTACCGCGCCGGTTNTNTNCGCCGTTCCTTTTACGAAACAGAAAAAAGCNCTNGCCTTGGCGCNNCAGCTGATGACGGCGGACACGCAGGAAAANCTGTCCCACATGACAGGACTTGCGCCCGTGCTTGCCCAGTGNCCCACGCCCGACCAGCANGCGGANGACGCGCGCTATTGGGTCGCCGCCACGAACGCGCCGCTTGCCGGACTGAGCCGCGAAGCCGCGCTGTCCGACGCGCAGTNGCAGGAACTTTCCGCCGNNTTGGCNCGGATTATCCGTTTTGGCNCATGAGCGCNGACAANGCGGAATANCGACGATTATTTGCCCACGCAGAAATGCGCGAANATNGAGCCGAGTACGTCGTCGGGGGTNACGTCGCCCGTGACCGNGCCGAGCGCGTCNAGCGCNTCTTCCANATCCTGNACGACGGCATCCAGNGTGTAGTCNTTGGTGAGCGCGAGCGCGTGGGTGACGCTTTCGAGCGCGGCCTGCACGGCGACTTTCTGCCGCTCGCTGCCNAGNCCGCTTTGGGTNCGGGCGGACNCTTTGNCTGCGGTCAGGCANTGNTTTACCGCCGCGCACAATGCGGCAATGCCCGCGCCCGTTTTTGCGGANACGCACTGTTTGTCNGNGGNAATCAGCGTGCCGCTCACATCGCTNTTGTTCCAGACGACGAGCAGCGGGGCNGTCGTCTGCGCGATGAANGNGCGGTCGTCCTCGGTCATGCCCNNGCTTNCGTCCACNACGTANAGCACNAGGTCGGCATCGNNCGTCAGGTCTTTGGCGAGCGCAACGCCGCGCGCCTCAATGGCATCTTCCGTNCGGCGNAGGCCGGCAGTGTCGAACAGCCGCGCNGGAATGCCGNCAAAATCGACCCAGCTTTCCAGCCAGTCGCGGGTCGTTCCGGCAATGTCGCTCACNATGGCGCGGTCTTCTTTGAGCAGCGNGTTGAACAGGCTGCTTTTGCCCGCGTTCGTCCGCCCGCACAGCACGACGCGCGCGCCGTCCTGATAGATTTTTTCGCTCTGCCANGACGAAGCAAGGTCGGCAAGCACCGCNNGNGCGCGTTCCAAATCGGCAGGGTGAAAAGCATCGCGGATNGCCGTTTCGTCCTCAGGATACTCAATGTCCACTTCAATGGCGGCGAGCGTGTCCACCAGCCNTTTTTTTACGTCGTCAATCGTGCGNTACANTTGCCCGGCAAGCCGACCCGCCGCCCGCCCGCGCGAAACGTCGGTCTTTGCGTCGATGATTTCCCGCACGGCCTCCGCCTTGGTCAGGTCGGTCTTGCCGTTCAGGTAGGCGCGGAACGTGAATTCGCCGTGCTCCGCCGCGCGGAAACCGTGTGCCAGCAGCAGGTTGTACACCGCGCTCACCACGGAAACGCCGCCGTGGCAGCTGATTTCGACCATATCTTCGCCCGTAAACGATTTGGGGGCGCGGTATACCGAAAGCATCACCTCGTCAATGCGGCGGTCGCCGTCAATAATCCAGCCGTAGACGAGGGTATTGCCCGGCGCGGAGCGCAGCGCGTCAGGGCGGGAAAAAAGCGGGGCAATCAGCGCGATGCAGCCGTTGCCGCTCGTGCGCACAATGCCGAGCGCGGCGGGGGCAAGGGCGGTGGCGATTGCGGCAATCGGTTCTTCGGGGGTGTAGCCGGTCGTGTCCATGGCGTTCCGTCACGTGCCGCTTTCGCTGTAGGCCTGCCACAGCTTGCGGATATTTCCCAGCGACGGGAACGCCTGCGTCCGCTCCTGAGCGCGGATAGAATCGAGCGCGGAAATGCCGTCCTGCTCTGCCGTCGTTGTTGCCCTCTCTTCCCGGTTCAGCGGGGCGATCGGCTCAACCTGTGCGCCCCGGCTGAGCGCGGGCTTGCGGAACTGGGGCGACGCTTCGGTTGCGGCACCGGCATACACCGCATCGCCGATGTCGGGCAGAATGTCGTCGTAGCGTCCGCTGTTGTTCCAGTACATGTAGCCCCTGCCCACGGAATCGCGCACGCCGAAAATCTGCTGCTGCACGTAGTTGGCGTTATAATACTGGCGGTCGTAGCTCACGCCCAGATAGAACGCCTGCACCCAGGGACGCACGATGATCCGGTTCCGNCCGATGACCGTGTTGCGGTACGTCCCGTAAAAATAAATGCGGTACGGCCGTTCGGCATAGGGCTTGTAGTTCAGAAANCTCTGCTCAAAATGGCTCGGATAGAACATGGGGCAGATGACATCCACGTATTCGGCGAGCAGCTCCACGTCCTGCCCCGTGCGCGTGCCGGAGCGGTACCAGCCGTTCGCGCCGTAAATGTCTATGCCGATCGGCGCGTCAATGTTCCGGCGCGCATACGACAGGAACGAAACGAGCGCGCTTTCTTTGTCCATGCCTTCGCTGCGCCAGCGGTATCGNGCCGAGCCTAAATTCTTGCCGTCCGTGGGAAAGCGGATATAGTCAAACTGGATTTCGTCGAATCCGCGGCTGATAAGCTCCTGCGCGATGCGCACGTCGTATTCCCAGACTTCCGGGCAATACGGATCGACCCAGTTCTCGTCGTAATAGACCAGTTTCTGCCCGGTCACTTCCCCGGCTTCGTTCTTTATCTCCTCGTAGCCGCGCGTGCCGACCCACGGNCCGTTCGTCGAGGCGTTCCAGATGGCGTACTTGCCTTTGTCGTACTGCGACAGGTGCTTGTCCTTGAACACGACGATGCGGGCGACCAGATAAATATTGTCCTGCTTGAATGCCTCCACAAAATGCTCAAGGTCGATGCTGTAGCGGCTCACAAAGCCTTTTTCCGTGACGAGCGGATCTTTGGTGTTGTAGCGCAGCAGCCCGTAGTCGTCCTTCATGTCGATGACGAGCGCGTTCAGCTTGTTGTCGCGGAGNAGCTTTTTGTATTTGGCGATGCCGGCCTCCGTCGTCACGTGGTTTGCGGGGCAGTACACCGCCTTCCGGTCCAGCGCCTTTTCCGCGTAGCGNGACGTGCACAGTTCCGGGCGGAGCATCCACAGTTCGCCGAGCGCGATGCCGCCGCCGTTGCCGTTCGGAATCCATGCGGCGTACAGCGTGTCGTTCGGCGCGAGCAGGCTGAAATACGGNGCCCAGTGTTTGTACGCGGCCGGGAGCGTTCCCTGCCGCGCGTCATTNTTTGCCGGGACGACCGCCGCCACTTCGCCGGGGCGCGTGTACAGCANTTGCCCGCCGTCCCAGAACAGCGCGTCAATCGTGTCCGCCGGTTCGNTGCCGGTGTACAGCAGCTCCGCCTTTTTTTCGNTCCAGTTGAAGCGGTAGATNTTCGGCAGATAACTCTGCGACACGAACACTTCGGTCACGGGAAATCCGTCCGCGCCCGTAAAGATGACCGGCAGGATGTCGGCGATTTCGTCGGGATACGTCTGCGTGGGCATCGCCCGAAAGCCTTTGCTCACGTCGTTCCACTTTGGCTTTGCCCGTTCGGGAAGATAATAGGAAAAACCGAAAATCGGGTGCGACATGAACACGGCAAGCTCCGTCTGCGGCGGAACGGCGGGCGTGATTGTGCCGTCCGCGTTGGTGACCGCCGCCTTTCCCGTGCCGGAAACCGTCATGCTCGCCACGGCAACCGCCTTGATGCCCGCCGTGCTGTCGCTCATCGAGCCGAGCGAACGCCAGTGCAAGCCGCCGTCATGCGTGATGAACACCGTGTCCTTGGTCGCCGTCACCAGAATATCGGCATTGGTCGGGTGCACCGCCAAATCCTTGAGCTGATGAATCTGCTTGCGGAAATGGGCGTTCTTGCCGTCGTATTCTTTGATCGTCAGGAACGGCAGCCCCTCGTTGCGGAACTCGAACGTCGTCAGGTCGCTCGACGTGAGGATTCCCTTTGAGGTCATAAAAAACCACCGCTCGCCGCCGCTCTCGTTCACNCGGATAATCTTGGAGACCTTGCCGCCCACCCACACGGGAATCGCCGTCTTGACCGCAGAAAGCTTGTACAGCCCGCTTTCCGCGCCCACGAGCATAAANCCGGGCGNCTCNTTTTCCTGCGCGGNCGCCGCGTCCGTCTTTTGCTCCGTCTCCGGCTGGCTTTCCGCAAGCACGTANGACGACTTNGCCGGGCGGGCAGCAGCCTGACAGGAGACGAACAACAGCATACAAACGATATGAACAGAGAGAATTCGCATATCTTCCTTATCGGCAGAAAACTGAAGCGATAAAAGNAAAAACATCGNGNCGGAAAGCCNCCAAAANCACCGCGCCANTCCTTATCGTAAGGATTNGCCCGCGCCGTCCTGCCGTTCCTTACCGTAAGGAATGCTGCCAGCGGTCGGGGCGGGCTTCCTTATTTTAAGGAATGCCGACTTTTGCCCAGGTCGGAAATCCTTATGGTAAGGAANNCNGNTTTTGNTCNGGGCGNACATTCCTTATTTTNAGGAANNCCTGCNCGAAGAAAGCGACGTTTCTACACGNGNAGAAAACTGCTGCGCACGGGGCGGCAGCCGCGTCGTTTGTTGACAAAGCGTGCGCCGTGGCATACGATAAGGACAGGGAACGTCCGGCAGGCCGAACGGAACGGCGCGCGGACACAAGGAGCTACCGTGGCAAANAAGAAAAACGCGATCGTCTACCGCTGTTCGGAATGCGACTACACCCAGCCGCGCTGGCTCGGNCGCTGCCCGGAATGCGGNNCATGGAACACGTTGCAGGAATGCATTGCCGACCCCCACGCGAACGCGGCGGTATCCGTNGGCGGCGTGGCGGAAAAGGCGAAGCCCGTGCCGCTGGAGAGCGTCTCCGCGCAGGAAGGCGCGCGGCTTATGACGGGAATCGGCGAGTTTGACCGNGTNCTCGGCGGCGGCGCGATGAAATGCAGCGCGATNCTGATTGGCGGCGANCCGGGAATCGGCAAAAGNACGCTCCTGTTGCAGACCGCCGCGCAGGTGCGCACAAGCGAGCCGGGCGCGACGGTGCTGTACGTCTCCGGCGAAGAATCCGCCGGGCAGATCAAGGGACGCGCGGANCGGCTCGNCCTGAGCGTGGCNGGGATCGAAATGCTGTGCACGATGCGCCTTGAGGACATCCGCGACGCGCTGCACGCGCTCAACCCGCTGTTCGTGGTGGTCGATTCCATTCAGACCGTGTACAGCGTGGAGGCGGGCATCGTCCCCGGCACGGTGAACCAGCTCAAATACTGCGCCAGCGAGCTGATCGGCTGGGTCAAGGAGCGCGACAGCNTGCTCGTGATGACCGCGCACGTGACCAAAGAAGGCATGATTGCCGGNCCGAAAAGCCTTGAGCATNTGGTTGACACCGTGATTTCGTTCGAGCGCAACGACGACGAAGTGCGGTTCCTGCGCGCGCAGAAAAACCGTTTTGGCAGCGTGGACGAGCTGGGCATCTTTGCCATGACCGACCGCGGGCTGGAAGGCATTGCCGACCCGAGCGCGCTGTTCGTCACCAAGCGGGAGGGNNNGACCCCGGCGGGCATNGCGAACACCTGCGTGTTTGAGGGCAGCCGCAGTTTTCTGGTGGAGATTCAGGCGCTCACCGTNCCCGCAAAGGCGACCATCAGCCGCGTCTACAGCGACCGGATTGACAGCGCGCGCGTCGCCCGCGTTGCCGCCGTGCTTGAAAAGCGGACGGGTATGCGCTTCAGCGATCAGGATTTGTACATCAACGTGGCAGGCGGCGTGCGCCTGACCGAAAGCGCGATTGATGCCGCGCTCGCCGCCGCCCTCTATTCCGCCCGCACCGATGTTGCCGTCGGCGAGAACACCGTCATCATCGGCGAGCTGAGCCTTGCCGGCGAAATCCGCCCCGTTCCCCGCCTGAGACAGCGCGTCAAAACCGCAAAAGACCTCGGCTGCACCCGCCTGTTCACCCCCGAAACCGAAACCGGCTGCACCCGCACGGAAAACATTCAGGCGATGATCAAAAACGTGTTCGGCAGCGCGCCGAAGGCGGGGTGAGGGGAGACGTGGGTTTTTGTTCACGCCGGTTTATTGCATAAGGAGGAAAATCGCCATGCCCCACATCGCCCTTGTTCTCGCACAGAATGCGGACACGCTCGCCCGATGCCTGCGCATCCGTGAAGCGGTTTTTACCATTGAAAAAGGTGTGCCGAAGGAAATCGAAGTTGACGCGCTCGACTGCCTGAACGGAGCATGCGAACATTTCCTCATCCGCTGCGATGAAAAAGATGCCGGCACGCTTCGCTGCACATACACGCCGGAAAACGCCGCCCGCATCCAGCGATTCTGCGTCCTCAAAGAATACCAAGGGCGCGGAATCGGAAAAGCCGCCCTTGAACAAATCGAATCCTATTGCCGAAGCCGAGGCTGCCACGCCGTCGAGCTGGACGCAAAACTTTCCGCCGCAGGCTTCTACGAAAAATGCGGCTATCAAACTGCGTCCGAC
>JAAVAM010000022.1 GCA_014804085.1 Treponema sp.
ACCGCAACCCTTGAGATGAAAAACGGCGACGACCTCTTCAGCTGCGCGAACGCTTCCTTGAACGGAATCCTCACGGGATAGACCTTGAGTTTTTTAAGCACCTCCATCCAAGTCAGGGCCACCGCCAAAAGGTTTCCGCCTATCGTCGCAACCGGATACCTCATGTAGTCGTCGCCCGTGCGTATCAGCAAAAATATCAGGACGAGCTGGACGAGCCTTGAGAGGATGACGCGGTACGTCAATATGCCCATCCTCTCCATCCCGCGGAAAAGATAGTCGGGCAAAAAAATCGTAAGGAAGATGCCGATATATGAGAGGAACAGGAATTTCCTCATCTCAAAAAACTTGTCAACAAACGAGCACAAAACCACAAGAACGGCAAATCCAAACACCGAAAGCATCATCTTGGCAAGAATGATGCCGTATGTTATTTCCGCGACACGCCTCCCGTCATCGCGGGAAAGGGAAATCTCGCTGGTGGCGGAAAGAATGAAGCCGAACTCGAAAAACATCTGGAAATACTGCATGACGGCGTTTGAAAGCACGACGACACCGTATTTTTCCGCCCCGAGTACCCTCGTGACATATGGAAAGGTGAACACGGGAAAGACATACGAGCTTATTGTCATCAGGTAGAGGAAAAATGTATTTTTCGCAACCGTGCGCTCGTTTGAGCCAGTGTCCTTCGCTTTCATCTGCAATTATTTAGGGAATTCCATCCTCTCCGGTTTATTTATCATTAAAACGTACCCTGTCTTTCTGTCGCACCTGCGCCAATGTCATGCTTGATTTGCGTCGTGCTGATTTCAGGCGTTCTCTCCAAATACACGACCTCGCACACATCTTTTAAGAAGTCAAACTTTCCCTTCCAGTCGTCGCCCATCACGAAGGTGTCTATGCGATATTCTTTCACGTCCGTTTTCTTTTGCTCCCAGTTTTCTTCGGGAATCACCAAATCGACATAGCGGATTGCTTCTAGAAGCTGCTTGCGCTTCTCATAGGAGAAGTAGCATTTCTTTTGCTTCTCATTCCAGTTGAACTCATCCGTAGACAGCGCAACGACAAGGTAGTCCCCAAGTGCTTTCGCCCGCTTCAGCAAATTGATATGCCCATAGTGCAACAGGTCGAACGTTCCGTAGGTGATGACGCGTTTCATTTGTCTTTCCTTCTATAAGATATTGCCCTGCCGAGCCTTGCGTTCACGAGGTGTCACACGCTGTGCTGAACGTCTGCCACATACTGACAGAAAGATTCCGCAAGGCTTACAGAATCTTTCTATAAGCCTTGTAGCATTCTTCTGAAAGGCTTGCGCAATCATTTTGCAGGCCTTATGCCATTCTCCTCAAAGGCCTTTGGGAAATCCCCGCAAGCCTTGTGCGAGATTTGCGCAGGCCTCTCCGCACAGTTCCGCCTCGTCCACCGTTTCCCGGCAGCTGTCGTACACGACCTGCGCTCCGCCGCCCGCGCAGAAATCCTCAATCATGCGCCGTTCCACTTCCTCGCTGCCGAGCCACACGGACGTATCTCCGTCCGAAACCGGCGACAGCGGGCATACATACAGGAAGATATATCCGATTCCGTCCGCGCGAAGCCGCTCAAGCACGAACGAGAGCATCGTCCCGCTCACGCCGTTCGGAAAAATCATGATGTCCTCTTCCGTCCAGAAACCGCCTTCCTCCGAAGTCAGGAAATCGTGCATCGCTGCTATATTTTTCTGCCTGCGTCCGCCGGGTGCAGAGCCGCAGAGAACGGCATACCGTTTCATTTCTTTATACCAACGTGATATATCAATTGATACATCATCTTTAATTATTATGTATATTGAAATATAAACCGAAAGAAGCGATATGTCAATCGATATAATTTTCGCATGAATTCATTCAGGGAAAATCTTAGGAGCGAGCTTGATTTTCAGGGGCTTACGGTCAAGGAGCTTTCGGCACGGACGGGAATCATCAAGGGGACGCTCGACAACTATCTCGGTGCGCGGGCGTCGATTCCACCGGCGGATATTGCGGTCAAGATTGCGGACGCGCTGAATGTTTCAGTTGAATATCTGGTGACCGGCAGGGACAGGCGGCAGAAAGAGACGGAAGCCCCCCTGCTCAATCAGGAAGAAAAATCTGTCCTGGCTGATCTGACTTTGATTCCTCAGAATATACAGAAGACATTTCGGACGCTCATCCGCCAGACCGCAGAATCATTGCAGAACGCTTCGCCGCAGTAGGAAAACGGGGCAAAAGCGGTATAATCGTCCGCAAGATGAAAAACATAATCCTGTATGGGCGAAGAAATTGACTACGGTGCTATCGGAAAGCAAATCAGAAAATACCGGTGGGAAAACGGAATCTCTCAGGAAGCGCTTGCGGAGGCGGTGGGCGTTTCGACAACGCACATGAGCCATATTGAGACGGGTGGTACAAAGTTGAGTCTGAGCGTGTTCGTGAAAATCGTGCGCGCCCTCAAGTTTCCGGCGGATTTTCTGCTGAACGGCGGCGACATGGAATCCGTTCCGCCTGAAATCGACGAGATTTTTTCGACGAGCAACGGACGGCAGTCCCGGATTCTGCTTGAGGTCATCCGGGCCGCAAAGAACGCGCTCGGCGCGGAGCGGGTCTGAGAGTAGGGGTGGGGGCTTACCGCCCCCCGCGGCACTCGGCTCACGCCTCCAGCTTCATGTCGCCGGGACGAATCCATGCTTTTTTCAGCATGTATCGGTAGATTGCGTAGCTCAGCGCGGCGGGGAGCAGGAAGTCAATCAGCAGCATTTTGGCGATGATGACCCCCGCCGCCGATTCGCCTGCCATCGCCTGGTAGGTCATAATCTGCCCGACCAGTCCGCTCGTGCCCATGCCGCTTCCGGCGGGGAGCGTCTTCATCTTGAGCAGGCACGTCGCAATCGGGCCGGTAACTGCGCTTGCGAGCGTGGGCGGAACCCAAATCCGCGGGTTTTTGGCGATGTTCGGAATTTGGAGCATTGACGTGCCGATTCCCTGCGCGAACAGCCCGTTAAAGCCGTTGTCCGCAAAGCTGATGACCGCAAAGCCGATCATCTGTGCGCTGCATCCCGCCGTCGCCGCGCCGCCGGCAAGCCCCGTCAGTCCGAGCATGATGCCGATCGCCGCCGAAGAGATGGGAAGCGTCAGGATCATGCCCATGACGACGCTCAGGATAATGCCCATAAAGAACGGCTGCAATTCGGTCGCCAAGTTGATGGCGTTGCCGAGCATCCGCGCGCCCGCCGCAAGCGGCGGACCGAACACTACCGCCACGAGCGCACCCGAAAGGATCGTCACCGCCGGGACGACCAGAATATCGACCTTGGTGCGCCCGGACACGAGCCGCCCGAGTTCCGCGCCGACCAACGCCGCAACAAACGCGGAGAGCGGGTCGCCCGGTCCTGCCAGCGTAATCGCGCCCGTCTGCGCGACCAGTGCGGACGACTGCCCCGTGACTGCGCCGATGAATGCGGGCGCATACGCGCCGATCGTGCCGGTTACGATGCTGCCGTACACTGCAAGTTTCGGCGCGCCTAGCGCATGAGCAACGCCCACCGCAATGCCCGCGCCCGTAAAGACCGTCAGCAGCTGCCCGATTTTGACCAGGAACTGCCCCGCGTACACCAATGCTTTCGTGCCGCCGCCCGCCGTTTGGGTCAGTGCCGCCGCGCCGGGAAAAAATTTGCCGATTTGTCCGATAATCAGCCCGATGATGAGCGTGGAAAACAAGCCGAGTGCCATGCCGCCGAGCGCGTCCACCCCGTACCGTTTGACGTATCTGTTCATGCGTCCTCCGTGAAAATCCGGTGAAGTGATAGGAGCGTTCGTAGGCTCGTTAGGCAGTAGTTCTGCCGACTTCGTATCTGTTACCGAGTGTAGCGCATAACGCGGGAATGCGCAAGGGGAGGTTTATCGCTTGGAAGCGATGGGAACGTTCTTGGGAGAGGAAAAACCCTCTCCCTTTCCCAGCACGGCTTGGGGCGGCTGCCCTAAGAACCCTCTTCGTTATTGGGAAATCGGGTTGTCGAGTTGCAATGATCGAGCCAGCACAAAAGGAAGCCGTTGCGGAACGGCAACGGCTTTCTGTGTGGTTTGGTAGGCGTTGGCTACTTCTGTGGCGTGAGCGTTGTTGTAAAATACAATTTCTCAGTTTCTTCAGTGCCGTCGTCTTCTGTCCATGTGCTGTCACAAATGTATGATGCTTGGATTATGCCGCTCTTGCTGCCGACTTCTAGATCTCTGTACGCTGTTCCNTNTTCNTNTTTCGGAAGAGAGAGAAACTCTTNTTTAAAAGCAGAAAGCGATTGGGAATAAGGCTGCTCNGGGTATAGTATTGTTATTGTGTATGTGCTGTCGTCGTATGTACGGATACAGTCTCCGTACTTGTCTTCCTCTTCTTCGTAGTCTGACTTATCGTTGGCATAAATTGCGNCATCGTTGTATTTTCTTACCGTTGATTTGTGCGTGACAGTCATTTCGTTTTCTGCNGTAACTTTCACNGTATANANTTCTGNNNCGANNTACNNAGTTTNTNCNTNNTANTCTNTNCTCCANNNTTCTTNCATATTATANGTGCTAGATGAGAAGTCGAGTTTGTCCACGGAATCGACCATTTTAAAGCCAGTCCAGTCGGGCTTTCCGTCCTTGGGGACAACGGAATTCGTGAATTCCACATAGTCAATGTACATTCCCGTCTCGCCGATTTTTTGTGCAGGGTCAGGGTTGTCTTTCACTATGGTCATCTGCACGGTCGTTTCGTTGCGGCACGAAAGGTTTATGGGGGTACGGCTGGTCGGCGCATATCCCGGTGGTGTCGGTTCGTCCGCATACACACGGATGTACTCGTCGCCGAATTTTATATAGAACATATCGTTGGCTGGGCTGGGCGCACGGATAACCGCATAGCCGATGTAATTGCCCGCCGGGAACGTGATGGTTGCCTCTGCGCGGGANTTTTCGTCAACAAGTTTGCCTGACTTGCCGCCGGAAGCGTCGGAATCTGCCGTTATGTCAAAGCCGCTTGTATTCATGGCTTCCAGTTCAATCCGCAACGAATTGCCGGAGAATGTAAAGTGCGGAGTCTCCTCCGCTGGCTCTTCATTGTCGCACCCTGCAAGGGCGAGGGCAAGCACCAGTGCCGCGAGTGCGGCGGAAACTTTTGTCAGTTTTTTCATACAATCCTCCTCGAATGAAAAAAAGATGTTCCAGTTTACCCCCCCCCGTCATCGTGTCAAGAGGTTTTCGGATTTTTTTTCATTTTTTTCGCGCATTTTTCGCCGAAATCGCACGGTCGGTGCATATATAGAGTATGGAACAGACGATTTTTGAGGCGGGGCGTGATTANCCCGCGCAGCAGTTTGACGCGGAGTCCGTGCAGCGGGACGATATGGAGCGCGCGGCGTGGGAGGCGTTCGGCGTGCGCTACCTGTTCGCCTGGCAGAAGCTCGTGATTGCCAATATTATGGACAGCGCGGCGGCGGCACGTGCCGGGGAGCGGCAGGCGGACGATTGCGAGGGCGACCTTGTGTGCCGGGGCAGGCAGATCGTGCTGCTGCCGACTGGCGCGGGCAAGTCGCTGTGTTTTCTTGTTCCCGCATTGTTGTTGCCCGGACCGACGCTCGTGGTATATCCGCTGCTCGCGCTCATGGCGGATCAGCTGCGTCGTATGCAGGACGGGAATATCGGTGCGGTCATGTTCCGGGGCGGGCAGAGCGAGGCTGAACGCGAGGAAAACTTTGCCCGGATCAGCAGCGGCGCGGCGCGGGTCATCATCGCCAATCCCGAAGTCTTGCAGAACGAGGCGTTGGTGCGCCGCCTTGCCGAGTGCCGCATTGCGCATGTTGCCGTTGACGAGGCGCATTGCGTGAGCGAGTGGGGCGACCAGTTCCGCTCTGCCTATCTGACGCTCGGCGGCATCATCAAACGGCTGGGTGCGCCGGTGGTGACGGCGTTCACGGCGACGGCAAGCCCGCCCGTGTTGCAACGGGTGCGCGAGATTCTGTTTGACGGCAGCGCGCACCTCATTCAGGGCGGCTGCGACCGCCCGAACATTCACTATGCGGTGCGCTTTGCGTATGCAAAGCAGAAAGCCGTCCTGCGTGCCGTCGCGGAGTCGGAGCGNCCGCTCATCGTGTTTTGCGGGACGCGCGCGCGCACGGAAAGCACGGCGCGAGTGATCGCCGAATACGTCGGGTACGAGCACGTGCGTTTTTATCATGCGGGCATGACCAAGGAAGAGAAAGCGGCCGTGGAGTCATGGTTTTTTGCGAGCGGCGACGGCATTCTGACGGCGACGTGCGCGTATGGCATGGGAATGGACAAGGGGAATATCCGCACCGTGGTGCATTTGGACGCGCCCGCGCACTTGGAAAATTTCGTGCAGGAAGCGGGGCGCGCCGGTCGTGACGGGACGGACGCAAAGTCGGTGCTGGTGTGGAGTCATGCGGACGACCTGCGCTGCCGGCAAGCGNCTCCCGGCAGCCGGGAAAAACTGATGGGCGGATTTGCGCGGAGCAGGTCGTGCCGCCGGCAGTTCATGCTGGATCAGTTTGCCGCCGAAACAGTCGTTTGCAGCGGCTGCGACATCTGCGACGCTGNGCGCGCGGGCAAGCCGATTTCTGCCGCCGCCGATGACGCGGAGCGTGTGCTGCGCTTCATTCGGCGCAACCGCCGCCTGTACACGCGCGACGAATTGGTCGGTCGGTTGGTGGACGTGCTGAACGGGCATGACCGCGCCTTGTTCGGCATCAATGTGTGGGAAGCGTCCGATGTGGAGGAAGTGCTTNCGCAGNTGGTCAGCGAAGGGCGCGTGCGCGTCTGCGGGCGGCTGTGGCGGGGGCGGGTGGACATCGGTGCGAAACCGTCGCCGCTGCGCGCGGTTATTCCCCGTCGTCTCCGCCGCCGTCTGCATTCCCTGCGTCGGCTGGCGCGGCTTCCGGCTCGGGTGCGCGCACGACGACTCGGCGTTTGGGTGCGGGCGGCTTTTTGTGGTAGCGCGCCACGAACCAGACGAAATTGATGTACAGGAACACGATAATCGCGCAGGTGATGACCAGTTTGTTCGCGAGTACGTTCATGAGGACGGACAGCAGTTGGGCAAGCATAGTTTATTATCGGCACGCCCCTTGACTTGCTTTATCGTCCTTGCTAGAATTCACTATCGTATGGTAGGAATTGTCGATTATAATGCGGGCAACATCAAGAGCGTGGAGCGGGCGTTGGCTTCATTGGGCGCGGATTACGTGCTTTCCCAGAATCCGCGCGACNTGGAGCGGGCGGACAAGCTGATTTTTCCCGGCGTGGGCGAGGCGGCCTATGCAATGGAGCAGCTGCGCAGGACGGGCTTCGATTCGTTCCTGCGTGATTGGGCAAAGGCGGAAAAGCCGCTTTTGGGCATCTGCCTTGGCTCGCACATCATCTTTGACCATTCCGAAGAAGGCGACGTTGACTGCCTCGGCTTGCTTCCCGGCACGATCCGGCATTTCCGGCGCGTCTGGGACGAGGCGGGCATCGCGCCCGNNCGGAAAGTGCCGCACATGGGCTGGAACGACGTGACGTATGTGAACGGCGGCAGCCCGCTTTTTGACGGCGTTCCCGCGCACAGCGACTATTATTTTGTGCATTCGTATCTCATTCAGCCGGACGACGCGGNCATCATCAAGGCGACGGCGGATTACGGGTGCGCCGTTCCCGCATGCGTGTCGCGCGGTTCGGTGACGGCGTTCCAGTTCCACCCCGAAAAATCGGGCGAGGCGGGGCTGCGAATCCTGAAAAANTATCTTGGGGCGGAGCNATGCTGAAAAAACGGATTGTCGTCTGCCTTGACGTGAAGGACGGACGCACGACAAAGGGCGTGAANTTTCAGAACAATGCCGACATCGGCGACCCGGTGGACATGGCGGCGGCATATTACCGGCAGGGCGTGGACGANNTGGTGTTCTACGACATCATGGCGAGCGCGCGCGGGCGCGGNCCGATGCTGGACATCATCAGCCGCGTGGCAAGCAAGGTGTTCATTCCGTTCTGCGTGGGCGGCGGTATCGGCACGATTGCGGACATCCGCTCGACGATTCTTGCGGGCGCGGAAAAAATCAGCCTGAATTCGCAGGCGGTCAAGAATCCGCAGCTGATCAGCGAGGGCGCGCGCGTGTTCGGCAATCAGTGCATTGTGCTGGGCATGGATGCCGCCCGTGACGCGACCGCGCCGTCCGGCTACCGCGTGTATATCAACGGCGGGCGCGTCAAGACGGACTGGGACGCAAAGGAATGGGCGGTGCATGCCGTGGAGCTGGGCGCGGGCGAAATCGTGCTGAATTCGATTGACGCGGACGGCGTGCGGCAGGGCTATGAGATTGCGCTCACCAAGATGATTGCGGAGAGCGTTCCCGTTCCCGTGATTGCGTCGGGCGGCGGCGGTACGCCGCANCATCTGGCGGACGTGCTGACGCAGGGCAANGCCGATGCCGCGCTCGTTGCGAGCATGGTGCATTCCATGGGNTACACNGTCGGCGGCATCAAAAAAGATTTGGCTGCCATGGGCGTNCCCGTCNGGCTGTGACGCGCGGCGTTATTTGTCCANAATCGTGATTTCTACACGGCGGTTTTTTGCCTTGCCTTCTTCCGTTTTGTTCGAGGCAACCGGGATGCGTGCGCCGAATCCCTGCGTAAAGACGCGGTTTTTCTCCCGCACNCCCATGCCCGTCAGGAAGTCCGCGACTGCCTCNGCGCGCGCTTCGCTCAGCTGCTGGCGGGCGGNNTCCGTTCCTGCCAGTGCCGTATGCCCGCTCACGAGCAGGTCGTTGTCGGGATAGGCTTCCAGAATGGTGGCGATTTTCCTGATTTTTGCCTGCTCGCGTTCCGTCAGCTCCGCGCTGTCGGGCTTGAACTGAATGTTTTCCACGCTGATCGTCAGTCCTTTTTCGCCTTTGGTCACGCTGACATCCTGCAAGCCCAGCTGCTCGATTTTTTCCTGCACGTCTTTCAGCGTCTCTTCCGTCGCCGTGCGCGTGAATTCGGTGATTTCCTCNTGCGTCGTCCCCGAAAAGTCAAAGCGGTTGCCNCGCGCGCTTTCGATGACGATGCGGAACTGCTCGTCGGCGTGGTCNATCTGTCCTTTTTCGTTGTCCCAGTAGATGATACGGTGCGAATAGCCCATCGTCNCCGCGGGAATGTCGCCCAGCTGCCAGGCATCGTCGGGGAGCGGGCTTTCGTANAACAGGTTGTACTTCACGCTGATGACTTGGAACGTCTTTGCGGTGTGCTTTGCGTCCGACGAAACGCCTTCTTCGTCGCGCAGNTATTCGTACTCCGCGACGAACGGCACTTTGAACGGCTTTTCGATGAACAGCGGCTCGCGGCGCAGGTCTTCCGCCTCGTAGCCGCTCGCCGTCCAGGTGTCGCCTGCTTTGACGGGGTGTTCGGGCAGTATGGGCATGTCGCGGATCGTCGGCATGAAGAAGGTGTCCGCAATGTCGAACGTGCCGCGCCCGTCGCGCTTGTACTGGCTCTGGAACGTTTCGCCCCAGCCGAGCCGCTCGTTCCCGCCCGCGCCCGTCGATTTTTCGCTCGTCATGAACGTGCCTTCCATCGTGCCGGTGCCGTTCTCGTCCACGTCGGTCACGGTAATGGTCACGCGGCTCACGATTTCTGCCCGGTGGTTGAGCCGACCGTTCACTTTTACGTCCTCGCGCACGGTGGAAAGGATGCGGTAGTTGTCGTCTTTCTTGTACTTGAAGCGCAGCAGCGTCCCGTCCTGTGCGCCGAGTGCCGCCGCCGCGCAGAACACTGCCAGCAGCGCGAGCGTCCGTTTCATACAAACTCCTTGCCAAATCCGTTTTGACGCGTATCTCTGTCAAATATCGGCAGAATCTGCACGATAATACAGTATGAGCATCATGCAATCCCTGTCGCTTCCGCTGGAACGCCTGACGACCGCGCCGCTTGCCGTGCTTTTGCTGCTTGGCGGCGTGGCGGTGCTGCTTGCCGTGGCGGCTGCCGCGTTCTGTGCGGGCAGGGCAGTGGCGCGCGCGTCGTTCCGGCATGAGGCAAAACGAATCCGGCAGGACGCGCTCAAACGCTCGCGGGCGGTACTCGGCGGGCAGGCGGGGGAGCAGGTCGCGCCGTTTTTGCCGCGCTTTCCGTGCAATCCTGCGGACGCGCGCTTTGTGGGCAAGCCGATTGATTTTATCGCGTTTCCCGGCGCGGCGGCCGGGCAGGACATCGAGGAGATTCTGCTGATTGAGGTGAAGACGGGCGACGCGCAGTTAAGCGCGCGCGAGCGGCAAATCAAACGCGCCGTGGAAGAGCAGCGCGTGCGCTATGTGGAATACCGGATCTAGCGCGCGCGTTCCCTGCGTGGCAGCACCGTCAGTCGGTAAAGCGGATTTTCTGCCACAGCGCGTTGTATAAATCAAGCCCGTCGCCTAGGTCCTCTTTGAGCGTGCAGCGCATCGCCTGCTCCGGGTCGTACATGGGCTTGGTGGTGATGAATTCGTCCGCGCTCGGGTTCACGACGTTCGGGTAGCGGAATTCGTCGATGAACAGCGCGTAGTTTTCGGGGCGGTGCATGAAGTTGATGAACTCGTTTGCCAGCTCGTAATGCGGCGCGTCCTTGAGGATGACCATGCTGTCCAGCGTGGCAGGGCCGCCCTCCGGCGGAATGAAAAAGTCGATCGTGTCTTCCCAGCGGCTTTCGTCCACCTCGCCGTAGACGATTTCGGGATAGCCCTGGCACAGCCAGAAGTCGCCGCTCGCGAACGACTTGCCGAATCCCTCCGCGTCGAATTTGATGATGTTCGGCTTCCACTGCTCGCTGACCACGGCGTAGGCGGCATCGAGGTCGGCGGGGTTGAGGGTGTTCATGTCCTTGCCGAGGTACACGAGCGCGCAGCCGAGCACTTCGCGCATGTCGTCCATCATCGTGGCGTGTCCCTTGAACTGGCGGTCGGCGAGGACGGCATAGGTGCGCTCNTACGGGGCTTTCGCCTTTGTCTTGTTGACCATGATGCCCGTNGCGCTCAGCGCGTAAGGAACCGCGTATTTCATGGTGGGGTCGTAGNTCGCTTTCTCNAGGATTTTCGGGTTGATGTTGCCGCCGTTGGTCAGNNTGCTNTGGTCAAGCTCNCGGAGCATNCCCTGCCGAAGCATGATAGANACAAANTCGTTCGACGGAATAACGATGTCGTAGCCTTTCGCGCCGGCGCGCAGNTTGGAATACATTTCCTCGCAGGTGGAATAACTGTCCAGNTTGACCGTGCAGTCAAACTCCTGCTCGAATTTCCGCACCACTTTTTCGGGCGTGTAGTACGTCCAGTTGTACAGATACACGATACGTTCCTGCTTCTTGCAGGAAGCCAGCAGACACAGCGCGGCAGCNGCCGCCACGGTAAGAATCGTTGTTACGCGCTTCACGGTTTTCTCCTGTTTTATCAAACCTCTGGTACATTTGGCGGGGCAGTCGCCGCCGCTTTAGTGTGGATACAGCATAGCGTATTTTTTCGGGTAAGGCAAGGACGGGCGGNGGCGAGGNTCATGCNNCGTGCAGNCCATGNCCTGCNNNTCATGCAGATTATGTATCTGCGCCCCTGCGGGACTACGCATCCGCGCTCNNGCGNGACTATGCTCCCGCACTGTCCACCATTNCGCTCCCGCACTATNCGGGATTANGNTCCCGCGCNNTNCGGCANTATGCTCCCGNACCANTGCGTCCTGTTTNGTGTTCACCCCCTGACCGCCGCGAACAGCGCGGTGAACGCGCCAAAGCTGATGAGCAGCATGAGTACCCCGGCGAACAGCACGCCCGCGAGCACGGCGGCNANGGTNTGGCGGAATTTCATGCCGAGCAGGCTTGCGGCGAGCGTNCCCGTCCATGCGCCCGTGCCCGGCAGCGGAATGCCCACGAACAGGAACAGCGCGACGAACAGCCCGCGCCCCGCTTTCTNCTGCAATTTCTGCCCGGCGTTCGTGCCTTTNGTCAGGAAGAACGAGCAGATGCCNCCGATGACGCGCTTGTCCTGCCCCCATTCCAGGAATTTCCGCGCGAACAGGTAGATGACCGGCACGGGAATCATGTTCCCGACGATGCAGACGAGGTACGACGGCAANAGCGGCAGTTCCAGTGCCTGAGAGACGGGAATCGCCCCGCGCAGTTCGATGAGCGGAATCATTGNNATNAGGAAAANCCACAGNTATTTGGCAAGCATAGGCGCAGTATAGCGGATTGCGGCNGTTTCGTCATCAGCCCGCCGCCAAGAACGCGCCGCNCCTGCGCGTCCCATAAAAAAGCCGCCCGGACGGACGGCTTGCAGCGGTTAGTCTTTTGCGCGCTCCACGAACGAGCCGTCGCGCGTGTCNATGACGATGCGGTCGTCGGTGTTGCAGAACAGCGGCACTTTCACTTCAATGCCCGTGTCNAGCGTGGCCGGCTTGGTCGATTTGCCGGAAGTGTCGCCCTTTACGCCCGGCTCGCAGTACGTNATCGTGCGCGTCACGTTCACCGGCAGCTTGATGCCNACCGGCAGGTCGTTGTAATAGGTNATCCGCACTTCGTATTCGTCGTCGGGAGAGAGNTAGCCCGCGTTGTCGCCCANNTCGTCCTTGGAGAGCGCGACGTCCTCATACGTCTCCTGATCCATAAAGTGGAAGTCGTCGCCGTCCACGTAAGACAGCTGCACGGTCTTNTCCACCAGCTCCACGTCCTCGAATTTCTCGCCCGCGTCCAGACCGAGATCCTGCGTCGAGCCGGTGACGATGTTCTTCACGCGCAGGCGCGTCACCATGCCCGCACGACCCGATTTCTGCCCGAGCATACGCTGCACGATAAACGGAGACCCCTCGTACATGAACGCGCTGCCGACCCTGATTTCACCTGTAGTAATCATGTTCGTCCTTTTCAATCGTAAGAATTCGCAAAATGCGTACCGCCACTCTAGCAGATTTTCAGCGGAGTTTCAATACCGACANCAAGCAGGGCGTGCCCGCCGCANNGCGGCGGTCGGGCTATGACANCAAAGGCAAAGCCTTTGGTGCTGGTTCCATTCCTGCGCTANCGCTCCGGAACGCTCCGNGCCGCTCCTATCCCTCACGCATCCCGCCCGCCGCCGGAACACGTTCCGCCGGAATTNTCGCGAAAAAACNCAGGATTTTCCCGNAAAGTGCTTGTTTGAATGCTTTTTTTTTTGTATAGTTGGGCATAAGTAAAATTCCCGCAGCAAAATCTGCGGACATGGAGGACTTTACTATGAAGAAAGCGAAGAAGATGCTCCTTGCAGCATCCGCGTTGGCGTTGGTGTCGTTCGGATTCNGCGGCTGTACAGCAGAAGATGATGATGAGAACGACATGATTAGCAANAAGGGCGAAGTCTATTCGATCAATTACACGAATAATGACGCTAGGGATACGAGCCGTGGCTATAAGACGTATGGTGTCTCTCGGCGTAATGGTGCATTGGTAGAATTCAAGTTTACAGACACAAATGTCTCAGAACGATCAAAGGCAGGTGTCCTCGGCTTTATTTGGGAGTTGGACGACACTGCGGGCAAAAGAAGTTTTTTTGTGCTTGGGCTTCGTCAAGAGAGTGGCGTTCCATACTACTACATCTCTAAGTTTAGCGATGTGACCGATATTGGTGCGTACAATTTTGGTGCTCCTGTGGATGATTATGCAGGCAATGGTGCTAAGGAAGAGGTAGTGGCATCATTTACCTCTCTTGGCAGCGGCTTTAAGACTGAAAANGAAGTGACGGTGTATGCCGATATTAAGCCCCGTGTTAATGGTTATGATGTGGCAATTTATAAAACAAGGGCAAATGCTGAAGCGAAAACANATGCTGTAGNTACTAAANCTATTGATTCTCCTAATGANGGNAANGAGCCGGCTNTAAANACATTGGCTTTCTATGCGAATGTGTATCAGTTNAAAACACTTTCGGGNACATGGGAGATTCTTANCAAATACGGAGNAGCCGAAGTCNCTGAAGNCGAATAANCATTCCGCTANNNNANNAANAAAAAGGACACCTTATGGTGTCCTTTTTTCGTCTTCTATCAATTATCTTCTTTACGGAGCGGGTTCTTAGGGCAGCGCCCTAAGCCGTGCTGGGGAAAGTGGGTGGTTTGGAGGGAGGGAACCCCCGCTTCGGAAGTAGAGGGGTTTCCTCCCTCCAAGACGTTCCGCCCGCTTTCAAGCGGGAAAAAAACGTTTCAATACCCCATTTCCCCCAGCGCATGCTCCGCCTCGCGGATCTCATCATACGGCATTACATGGTCTTTGTAGATAATGCTGTTCTCATGCGCCTTGCCGAGCAGGAGCACGATGTCGCCCGTGCCCGCCAGCGACAGCGCATGGCGGATTGCGGCGGGGCGGTCGGGAATGATGAGCAGGTCTTTTCCCTGCACTTTGCCCGCCTTTTCCGCCCCGGCGGCAATCTGCGCGAGTAGTTCGGCGGGATCTTCCCCGCGCGGGTCTTCGTCGGCAAGGATTATTACGTCGCAGAAGCGCGCGGCAATCTCGCCCTGCAACGGGCGTTTTTCCGTGTCGCGCTCGCCGCCGCTCCCGAACACGCACAGCATCTTGCCCGCGCACCGCTTGCGGATGGGCGGAAAAATCGTCTCGAACGACGACGGCGTGTGCGCGTAGTCCACGATGACCTCGAACGGCTGCCGGTGGTCGATGACGGTCATCCTGCCTAGGATGGGTACCAGTCGGCCCGTGTGCGGCGCAATCTCGTCAAGCGGCGTACCCGTCAGCCGGAAGACGGCAAGCAGTGCCGCCATGATATTGTACGCGTTGAACGCGCCGGGAGTCGGCGCGGTTATGGTCAGCTCGCCGCCGTCCAAGCCCTGCTGCCCGCGCACCGTAAAGCGCAGGTCGTTGTGCGTCGCCGTAATGTCGTGCGCCGCGAGGTACGGCATGTCGCCGGGAATCGGGGGGAGCGGCTTGCCGGTCTGCTTGCCCGCCGTGCCGCCGGTCGTAAAGCCGAATACCGGGTGCGTGGTGGCGGCGGCAAAATACGGCGCGCTTTCGTCCTCAAGGTTGACGATACCGAACGCGCTCACGGTCGTTTCCCTGCCGCCGATGACCTTGCGGTGGTCGCACTCGTCCAGCTTGCGGAACAGGTTCGCCTTGTCGTCGCGGTACTGCGCGAACGTCTTGTGGAATTCAAGGTGTTCCAGCGTGACGTTCATGAACACGGCGCAGTCGTAGTCGATGCAGCCCGTGCGGTTCGTCCGTGGCGAAAGCCCGTGCGACGACGATTCCACCACGGCATATTCGCAGCCCGCCGCGAGCATCTGTGCGAGCTGCCGCTGGATAATCGGGGCTTCGGGCGTGGTCTGGTGCTGCGGGTTCGCGATTGCCTCCCTGCCGAGCGAGTATTCCACGGTGGAGATGAAGCCGGCCTTTTTGCCGCTCAGACGCAGCAGCTGCCAGATGAATGAGACGGTAGACGACTTGCCTTCCGTGCCCGTCACGCCGATGACGACGAGTTTCTTTGACGGCCAGTCGTAGAACGTGGCGGAAATCGGTGCCATGACAAAGCGGGCATCCGCCACCCTGATGAGCGGCACGTCCTCGCCCCGCACGTCGAGCGCGGCGATAATGGCAAATTTGATCGTCTCGCTCCATTCATCCTGAAAGACGACTGCCGCCGCCCCTGCCATGATGGCGGTGGGAATGAATTTGTTCCCCGTGGTGTGCGTCCCGGGCAGTGCGAAGAACAGCGTCCCTGCCGTCACGTCGCGGCTGTCAAAGGCGAGCGACGAAATGACGGGATCGCCAGTTGTTCCGTCTGCGGGCGCGTCGTCCATGCGGACGCGCGTATGTTCGATAGCGGCAAGCAGTGCCGAAAGCGGTTTTTCCATACGGTAAGTGTACTGCGAAACGGGGGTTTCTGCAATGTGGTGCTTACCGCTTGGAAGCGGTGGGAACGTTTTGGGGGAGAGAGAGACCTCTACTCGGAAGCGTGGTCTCTCTCTCCCCCAAACCCCCACTCTCTTCCAGCACCGCTTAGGGCGCTGCCCTAAGAACCCGCTTCGCTATTCGGAAGGAGTGTTGCGGACGGGGTTCTTTTTTGTTCCTGTCGCGGACTGTGTGGCGTTTAGTCCCTGTCACGGACGGGTTGCTTTTTTGTCCCTGTCGGGGACTGTTTTGCGCGCTGTCCCTGCCACGGACGGGGTGCACGTTCGTCCCTGTCGGGGACTGTTTTGCGTGTTGTCCCTGCTGCGGACGGGTTGCATGTTCGTCCCTGTCAGGGATTTTTTTGTGTCTTGTCCCCGTTAGGGACGGTTTTGCGGGCAGTCCCCGTCGGGGACGTGTACACGTCCCTGTCAGGGACTAAGGCATGTCCGTGCCGGGGACGTTCCCGCGCACTTGGTGCGGACACGGGCGTGTCCCTGCTGGGGACGTGAGGGCGGCAGGAACAGGAGCAGGAACGTGTTTGCGTTGGGAGAGTGCGGGGCAATGGCGTTCGCCCGTAAAAAAAATCATCATAATGCACGAAAAGGGTTGACAAAACCAATCGGGGGGGGGTAATATTAGGCATATTTTTTTGTAAGGAGCAAACGATGAGAATGACGGCAAAGATGTTCGGCGTGCTGTGCGCGGCGAGCTTGGTGTTCTGTGCGGCGTGTGACGGCATAGGGAACAAGCCTGAGGACGAGGATGGTAAGGACAAAGATAAGACCGAATTGGACAACGATAAGGACAAAGACGACGACGACAAGGATGACGGCAGCGAAAAGGATGATACCGTTGTCACGGTGTCGTATGATGTCGGGTCAATTGTGAAGTTTGAGGGCAAGGATTATCTTGTCATCAAGAATACCGAGGCGGGAAATACGGTTGCGGAGCAGTCGCCCGTATATCACTATTATCCGAACGCGCGGGCGGATGCCTACCGCGACCACCTGATTGAAATGTATGAGGTGAAAGCGCCGTATGTGCTCGTGTTCAATACGGAGACCACGAAATCGACGACTACCAACGGGACATCTTGGGATGATGAGTATAGGATTTTGCGCAACGGCGTGACGCTTTATCGGATCAAGTATCGGTGGGAGAATTTGATAAGTAATATTGCGACAATTACGGCGGACGAGTTGCGCAAGGACTATGACCCGTCTGCTTTTTGCATCGATAATTATTCGGCTGTATACGGAAGTGATTTGTCCGAAAAATTTAATCGTTCGTATCGGTTCGACTATAACGAAGACGGACATACGATTATCTATCGTGACGACAATTGGCGATTGACGGACGACAATAAGGATTATGTGTATATAAACGGGAATGAGCGTAATCAGTATGCGATTAAGAACAGGATAAGTAGCAACGCGCGTAGTTATATTCTCCGTAATCCGAACAATACTAGTACTAACAACGGCAATGAGTTCTTTGAATTCCGGGTTGACTTTGAAGAAGATGCTGTTACGCCGAGAGCATACCGGCTCATCGCAAACGGCATGGGACTGATTGATGGTAATACGAATAACAAACTCTATCAGAGTACCCTTTATATCGGCAGTTTAGGGTTTTGGCCTGATGGTGGTCGTGGTATATGGTTCAGCGTTGATACGAAAAGGAATAATGTCTCTGACCCCAAGCTTGTATTCGACGATTTGTGTGAACGAACGGAATCGGGCGGCGATAATGGCGGTCAGTCTGAGGGTGACCCCGCAAGCGGCACAGAAACATACGGCGATTCCTTGACGAATGAAGGTGTCGATAAGTATGTGACTGTTTCCGAAAAGACAACAATTGTCAACGACGTCAATGTTCCTGAGACGATAACGTTCTCCGTTCCGTTTGAAGATGCGAATGCGCCGATGAGCAAGTTTACCACAGTCACCTTTGTGCCAGTGCCATACAATGATGATGTGAAAGACGAGCATTATGTCATCTTTGTGCCGAAAACAGGCAGCAAGACCGCCTACGAGTTCATCGACAACTTCAAGGCGGGTTACGGTATTTTTGGCGACTATACGTGGGAGCGTCCTGTTTCCACTTCAACCCCGTCAACGGATTCGTCGGTGACCTTACAGGACGATGCCGCCGCCAAGGCAGACACGTCAACGGCGCGCTTTAATTTCACGGGCAATCGGTTCCGCATTGAAATGGAAGCCATGACATCAAACTCCGGGGTGAGCATTGAGACGGACGCTACCGCTTCCGGCGGCAAGGCGGGCATTCTTACGAGCGAGGATTCGCGGGCGGAGGCAATCATCACATTCCCGGCGGGCAATTACACCGGCTACGCGGTCATCTACGCGCCGAGCGGCGACCACGATGCGTTCTATGTGAAATTCGGCGACGGTCATATCCGCATGTATGCGGACGACCCGCCGCCTGCGGGGTACAAGCCCACGAGCCGCACGCCCATAAAGCTTTCGTGCGACAAGGAAGTGACCGTGCGCATGGTCATTTCGCCGCGCAGTGAGAAGTTCACGGGCAAAGCCGTTGAGACGGGCATGTACATCGACTATGTGGAATTCACGAAAGACTAATCGATAGAAAGAAAAAGAAAACAGATGCGCGGGAACGGCGTGCCTTTTGCGGGGCGCGCCGTTCCTCTTTAAAGATTCCGGGATTTTCGGTAGACTGGGCGTATGTATGAAGTTCGGGTGACGGCCGAGTTTGCGGCGGCGCATTTTCTGCGCGACTATCACGGGAAATGCGAGCGGCTGCACGGGCATAATTATACGGTGTATGCGCACGTGCGCGGTGCGGAGCTTGACGCGGGCGGCATGCTCCTTGACTTTGCGGTGCTCAAGGGCGCGCTGAAAACGGTGGCGGGGTCGCTCGACCACACGAATCTGAACGACAATCCGGCGTTCGCGCAGAATCCGAGCGCGGAGCGGATTGCGCGGTTCATCTACGACCGCCTCTGCGCCGTGCTCGCGGAGCAGGGCGTTGACGTGCGGGGAAAGAACGGCGGCGCGGTCTTGTGCGCGGTTGACGTGTTTGAGACGGCGACGAGCCGCGCGCGCTACATTCCCGACGGCTGTTCCGGCCGGTAGGTGACCAGCCACCGCTGGACGGGCGCGCGCCAGTCATCGTCGTGCGCGCCTTCGAGCAGGAATCGTTCGTACATGTCCATGATGTGCGTCTTGATGGCGCGCGCGCTTTGTTCGTCCATGCCTTCCGGCTGCACGAACAAAGCGTCGATGAACGCGACGGCATCGGTCGGCGTGAACAGCGCGGGGAACAGGCGGCTGACCATGTACAGCGCGGCGGGGACGCAGTTGACGCTGTGCTGTTTGACGTATAGCACCGATTCGGCAATGGCGACCGCGCCGTCGTACAGCTCTTTGTTCCACTGCCGCTGGTCGGCCTCCGGGAACTGCTCGCGCGCAAAGAAATGGCGGTAGAACGAGGCGCACAGCACGACAATGGCGATGTGCAGGCTGGGGACGCAGCACAGGTGCGGGTCGAGCAGGTGAATCGTGAGGAATTTTCCCTTGCGGTAGGCGGGGCGTTCCATGGTACTCACGCGGAACCGGTACAGCCGCGCCGCCTCGTCGTATGCCGTGGTGATGGCGCGGAACCATTCCGCGCAGAACGGCATGGCTTTGTGCGCTCCGTAGCGGCGGATAAGCATGCTCAGCGGCTCAATCCAGAAATTGATGAAGTGCAGGTAGATGCCGATTTTGTGCGGCAGGAACGGAATCGTCTTGTCGAGCGGGTGGTCAACGTGCACGACGGGAAGCTTTTTGATGCCCCATTTGACCAGAAACTGAAGCCCAAAGAAGTTGACGACGACCGTGCGCATATACGACAGGAACGCGCCGATGCTTCGCGGGCGGAACGGAATGGTCGCGTAGCTCCACAGGACGCTGAAACTGCCGAGCGGGCGACCCGATGTCTTTTTGATGCGTTTTGCGGGAGCGGTCGTCGTCATCAGCCGAAGATTTCCTTTGCGACGGCGACGGAAGCCATCGCGTCCTTTACATAGTAGTCCGCCCCGATTTTTGCTGCGTAGTCGGCGGTGAGTACCGCGCCGCCCGCCATGACCGCGCACGATTTTCCCGCTTTTTCGAGCGCGGCGCGCAGGTCGCTGATCGTGGTCTGCATGTTGCCGACGGTCGTCGTCATCAGCGCGCTCAGGCCGAGCAGTTTGATGTCGCGTTCGATTACGGTACTGACGACGGTCTCCGACGGCACGTTTTTTCCCAGGTCGATGACGGTGTAGCCGTAGTTTTCGAGCATTGCCTTGGTAATGTTCTTGCCGATGTCGTGGATGTCGCCGAACACGGTGGCGATTGCGATCGTGCCGCGGCTTTCCTGCGCGCCGCCGTCTGCTTGCAGCCGTTTTTTTATCACGGCGAATGCCGCGCCCACGGTGTCCGCGCTCAGCAGCAGCTGCGGCAGGAATTTCACGCCGCTCTCAAAGTCTTTTCCCACAAGGTCGAGCGCGGGCACGATACAGCGGTCGATGATGGCGACGGGCGTGCTGCCGGACGCAAGGAGCGACGCGGTTGCTTCGCCCGACTGTTCTTTGAAGCCCTTGCAGATGATGTCGATGAGCGCGCGCTCGCCGTCGGTCAGGTCGGGGGGGAGCGTCACGTCCGACGGTGTTTTCGGTATGGCGGCGGTCTTTTTTTCGCCCGCTGTTGCTGGGGCGGCGGAGGGCGCGGTCGTTCCCGTGTAGGTTTCGATGTAATCGAGGCAGTTTTCGTCGTATCCGGCGAGCGCGCGGTAGCTGTGGTAGGTTTCGGTCATCGGCGCGCTCAGCGGGTTGATAATGCAGGCATCCAGCCCCGCGTACAATGCCATGGCAAAGAAGCGGCTGTTGATGATGTCGCGGCGCGGCAGCCCGAAGCTGATGTTTGACACGCCGAGGATGCACGTCAGCCCCTGCGCGCCGAATTCCTGTTTGAGCAGCGTCATCGCGCGGATAGTCTCCAGCGCCTCTTTCTGCTGCGAGCTGACCGTGAGCGTGAGCGTGTCGATAACGATGTCGCGCGGCTGAATGCCGTACCGCGCCGCTTCCGCGATGATCTTGCGGGCGACGGCGACGCGTCCTTCTGCGGTGGGCGCGATGCCGTTCTCGTCAATGCAGAGCGCGACCACCGCGCCGCCGTAGTGCGCCACGAGCGGGAACACGGCATCCATCACGTCTTTGCGCCCGTTCACGCTGTTGACGAGCGGCTTGCCGTTGTAATAGCGCAGCGCGCGCGCCAGTACGTCGCGTTCGCTGGAGTCAATCTGGAGCGGCGTGGCGAACGTACCCTGAATCGTCCGTATCGCGGTGACCATCGTAGCAGCTTCGTCAATGCCGGGCAGTCCCACGTTCACGTCTAAAATCTGTGCGCCCGCCTGTATCTGCCGCTCCGCTTCGTTCAGGACGAACTGCATGTCGCCGGCGAGCAGGGCTTCCTTGCACGCCTTTTTTCCCGTGGGATTGATACGCTCGCCCACGATTTGCGGGCCTGCCGCGCCACCAATCTGCACGGTCTGGTTGTACGAGCAGATAACGGTGTCGGTCTCCGTGCCGGACGGCTCGCGCTCCATGCTGCCGTCGGCTTCTATCATGCGGATCATGGCGGCAATGTGGGGCGGGGTCGTGCCGCAGCAGCCGCCCAAAGCGACGGCACCTGCGCGGCGGTTCGCTTGCTGTGACCGGGCGAATTCCTCCGCGCTCACGCGGTACAGCGTCTTGCCGCCAACGACGACGGGAATGCCCGCGTTCGGCTGGACAAGCACGGGTGTGTGCGCGTAACGCAAAAACTGCCGCACCAGCTCGTTGTCTTCTTCCAGGTTGCCGCCGCAGTTCAGTCCGAGCATATCGACGTGCAGTGCTTCCAGATAGGTGACGCAGGTGCGCACGTCCGCGCCCGTGAGCGTGCGCAGGTTCGGCTGGAACGTGGGCGTGGCGACGACTGCCATGCCGGTGTTTTCCTGCACCGCAAGGATTGCCGCCTTCATTTCGTACAGGTCGCTCATCGTTTCGATTATCGCCACCTGCGCGCCCTCGCGTTCTGCCAGTGTCGCCGCCTGCTTGAAGCTTTCGTATGCCGTATCGAACGGCAGGTCGCCCATCGGTTCGAGCAGCCGCCCGATCTGCCCCGTGTCCCATGCGATGAAGTGCGGACGGTCGTTGCCGTTTGCTTCCGCCGCCGCCACGCATTCGCGCAGAATGCCCATTTCCGCGCGAATGTACTGCTCGCAGGTGTAGGGCGCGTCCGCCAGTTTGAGCGCGTTTGCGCCGAACGTGTTCGCCGTGAGTACGTGGCAGCCTGCGTCAAGGTATTTCTGATGAATCGAGCGGATGACATCGGGGCGGGTGATTGACAGGTCTTCGGGAATCACGAAATCCGTCACGCCCGATGCCTGTATCATCGTGCCCATGCCGCCGTCAAAAAAGACGGGAAGGCCGCGCGCAACCCGGTCCTGCAAGAACGAACGGAAGTCCACTTATGATGCCGCCGTGCCGTTTGTTGCGGACAGGATGCTGTCCACGTTCTGCATGATTGCCTGCGCCACGCGCGGTTTGTTCATCGTATAGATATGGACGCCGCGCACGCCGTTGGAAATCAGGTCGATGATCTGGTCGGTCACGTAGGCGATGCCCGCCTGCCACATCGCGTCCTCGCTGCCGCGGAATTTGTCGCAGAGCGAAAGGAGCTTGCGCGGAATGTACGCGTTCGACAGATCGACCATGCGGTTGACCTGCCGCGCGCTCGTTATGGGCATCAGCCCCGCCAAGACGGGAACATGAATGCCCGCCGACTGCAAGCGGTAGAGGAAGCTGTACAGCATGTCGTTGTCAAAGAACATCTGCGTCGTCAGAAAATCCACGCCCGCGTCAACTTTGTGCTTGAGGTTTTCGATGTCGCTGTCGCGGTTGAGGCTTTCGGGATGCCCCTCAGGATAGCACGCGCCGCCCACGCAGAAGCCTTCCCGCTTGAGTACGGCGACCAGATCCGATGCATGCCGCAGTCCTGCCGGAAAAAGGTTTTCGCCCGGCTGCGCGTCTTTGGGCAAGTCGCCGCGCAGCGCAAGCACGTTCTGAATGCCGCGCGCCTTGAAGTCCGCGATTGCTGCGTCCAGCTGATCGCGCGTCAGGCGGACACAGGTCAGGTGCGCCAGTGCCGTCGTGCCGTGCTGCTCGATCAGTTCCGCCACGTCTGCCGTGCCGGTTTTTTGGGAGCCTGCCGCCCCGCACGTAATGCTGACAAAATCGGGACGCAGCGACACCAGTTTTTTTGCCGCCTCGCTCACCGTCGCAAAATCGTCCTGCCGTTTGGGCGGAAACACTTCAAACGAAAGCACCACTTTTTTCTGCTTCAGGATTGTGCTGATGTTCATGCTGTCATTGTATAGTAAAGAAGTCGGTTTTACAAGGTGGAAAGCGTGGGAGGGCAGAGCAGGATTGCTTTTCCGGAATAACAATCACGGCTACTTGCATTATCTGCGAAATCTGTTATACTGAATGTACGGGAAAGAAAGGAGAAGTTATACATGAACAAAGCGACTGTCAGTAATGCGAGAAAACAGCCGTCAATGCCTCGGATTGTTACAAATCGGTATCTTGTAAAGCCAGCGGCAAAGTCGTTTCGTATCTCGCGGACGCTCCGAAAAAAACTGAACGCAATCTATGGCAAAGAAGACTAGTCGCAAAAATACATTTCCGTATGCGACATTCGTAAAAGATGATAATGACCTTAAAGGAATTGTCGCATACAGTTTATACAAAAAAGCAAAAATAGAGTACCAGGCAAAACTGGACAAAGAAAATGTAACAAGCGAAGAATATGATGCGAAAGTTTCTGAATGGGTAAAATCAAAGTTATTGGAAGGCGAGATTCAGCGGATAAACGAAGCTGCAGAAATGTATTTGAAAGAATATGTGGACTGGTATCGGGAATCAAGTTTTCCGTGGAAAAACAGTATTTTGGCAAGCGTGATGGTAACGGTAGTGGCTATTGCGCTGTCAATGGGCATAGCCTGCTACAACAAATTTAATCCTATAGAATTGTTAAAAACGGCCGCAAACAATGTTTCTGTAGAATTGGCGCAAGATTGATAAAGTGCTGATGGACTGTACGGCAAGTTCTTGCGACATCATTAGGCATTTTGGTAGGAATCGATGAGCGCGGTGACGTGCTTGCGGTCGTCGGGAGACATTCGGAACAGTTTGTCGGCGAGTGTGCGGATTTCTGCGGGATACGGCTCGTCGTTATTTGAGAGGTCTTTTTTGCCGGTTACCAAATATTCCACGGTAACGCCGAGCGCACCCGCGATTTTTACGGCAATGTCCGCAGACGGAACGGACGAATTTTCCCGCAGGTAATTGCTGAGCGTGTACGGGTTCAGCCCCGCTTTTGCCGCAACCTCCTTGACGAGCAGTCCTTGATACGAAAGTTCGTCCCGAAAATTCTCTTTGAAGCCCATACATTCCCTATCATAAGTAAATTTACGATTTTAGGGTTGACAGTTAGTATATTTACGATTATAATCAGATTTGTAAGTAGATTTACTGACAAAACAAATGGCATCGTATATCTACTATGAGACAACCGTGGAAAATCACAGGAGGCAAACTATGGTGAAGTTGGGAAAAAGAATCGGGCTGCTCGCGCTTGCGGTATGTATGGCGGTAGGCATTGTGGCGTGCTATGACGGCGGGGAAATTCCCGCGCCGTCAATCGAAGTGAGTGAGACAGTACTTGAATTGCAAAAGGATGGCGATAATGCTTATGTTATCGTGAAAGTCAGTGACTGTGATTCCCTTGATGCTTCTGTAAAGGTTGTCAAGAATTACAATGGTGAAGTCAGTTTGGGTACGGTCGGGGAACGCTCAATTGTTACCGTAACACCGGGAACAAAGGCGGGTACGGGAGCGGTCATTATTACCGCCGGAAACAAAGGTTCTTGGAATTCTGTGTCAATTCCGATTACCGTAAAATAGCATATCGCTGTCGGGAAAACATATCGGCACACAACAGAAACCGTTGTGTGCTTTTTTATGCGAATGCCGCCGCGTTTCTGTCCTGCTGCATATCTTCCAGCGCGCGCAGTTTTTCCGGGTCAAGCTTGACGAACAGGTTTTTTTCGTGCGTGGGAAGNACCAGNCCTTTGGGACCGTTTTTNNNGNNGNGCANGTGCTTNACCTGCGTATAATACAANTNCGCGCTGCCGTTCTTGCGCGCCTTGGAATAGTAGACNGCAAGGTTTCCCGCGTACAGCAGGATTTCGAGCGGGACGGTNTTTCCCGCGCGCGCCTTGATGAACACGTAGCCGCCNCTGTAGTCGCGCGTGTGCAGCCACATATCCTGCCCGCGCACNTGGTGGCGCAGCAGCTCGTCGTTCTCGTTCGCGTCGCGCCCCACCATGATATACCAGCCGTCCACAACATAGTCCAGACCGGGGTGCGCCTTTTTTTCCTGCTGCTTGGGCTTCTGCGTCCTGCGCAGCAACTGCTCCAATTTGAGCGGATTTTTTTCAGCGCGCATTGCNNCGTACTGGGNNTCCAGCGCGGCNAGCGATTTTTCGGCGCGGGCGATGTCGTGCTCCAANTCTTCCAGTCCGTGCGTGGCTTTTTTGTANCGCTCATANTAGGCGGCGGCNTTTTCCTGNGCGTTTTTTTTCGGGTCGATNGTTATGCTCACCGTCTTGCCGCTCTCGTAATCCTCGCATTCCAGAAAGTGCGCCGTTCCGTCCAGCTGATGNCCGAACGCAAGGATNAGGTCGCCCTGATGTTTCAGCTGCCCCGCGTCCANNAAGGCTGACCGCTTTGCCTTGAGCCGCTCCAGCGCGCTTTCCTGGCGGCTTNTNTGCTCCGCGTGCCATTTNTCCGCCTGCGCCAANAGCGATTCCAGCGAATGCGCCGCCGCCGTCTGGCTGTAGAACGCATCGACTTTCTGGTTGAACGAAAGCGGCTCGGCATCGGGATNCCGNNCGGCAAAGTCCGCCTGTATGTCCGNAAAGTCGCGCACGTCCCACTGNNTGTCNNNCGGTTTCGGNTCGGGCAGGACGAACGGATTGCCCGTCATCTCNTGCTTTGCGGGGCGGCGGTANAACGAATCGAGGATGATGCCGTNNGTGNCNCATAAAAAAATGTTNGCNGCGTTGCTCCACAGCCGGATATACAAAACGTATTCGCTCGCGCCGTTTGTGTCGTCGTCNGTCTCCGCCCGTGCGCNCCGCCGNNGTGCGAANTNNTCCTGCGCGGCGGGCATCACNTGCACGGGCGCGTCCTTGNGCAGCGTNANCCGCACGATNCGTTCNTTGCCNACNTGNGNGCANGCCGTAATNCGNGCNCCCTTGATNTGNGAGCGCAGCAGNTCCATAAAGCGCAGCGGNTTTTCGTATTTGGGGATTTTGCGCCGNACTTCATGCAGTCGGCACGCGCCCGCCGCAAGGCAGACGAACACGGTNTTTGGCGNNCCCGGCTTGTACGTGTACAGCGCGATCGAGTCGAANGACGGCTGCACCACGTCCTGCACGAACGCGCCCGNAAGGTCAAGCTCGGAGAGNATTTCGTCGATTTCGTTGCAGTTGAGCGACATACGCGATTATANCACGGAANGGTCGGCGACAACAATATCCGTGCGCGGNAGCCGATCCGCNTCGAATACCGCCAGTGCNTCGGACAAATCCATCGCCTCGTTGCGCGCGGAAAATCCGCANAGCCACATAATCAGCCCGATGATGTCCTGCGCCGTGTACNGCNCGCGCAGGCTGCCCATATCGCGGTCTTTGTCGCGCTTGGAGAGCCTGCGNCCGTCCGCGCTCATCAGNAGCGGCAGGTGNAAGAACTGCGGCGGCGCATAGCCCAGTGCCTGATATAAAAACAGTTGCTGGTGCGTGGCGGCGAGNAANTCCGCGCCGCGCGCCACCTGCGTCACGCCCATNAGCGCNTCGTCCACGACTACCGCCAGCTGATAGGCNAACGTGCCGTCCGCGCGGCGCACCACAAAGTCGCCGCANTCNNGCGCAAGGNTGCACNGCTGTGCGCCAAANTGTCCGTCGCAGAAANAACTGGTCGTGTCGGGAACGGCGACGCGCTGTGCCGGAANNCGNCCCGCGCGCACAAAATCCGCTTTCTGNGCGTCGGTCAGCGANATGCAGCGGCCGGCGTAGACCGGCGTTCCGTCGCTCGCGTGGGGAGCAGTCGCCGCCAGCAGGTCAGCGCGGCGGCAGAAGCAGTCGTACACGATGCCCTGCTCCCGCAGCGTATCGAACGCCCGCTCGTACAAACAAGTCCGCGCGGATTGCAGGTAGCGCGTGTCGTCCGCATCCGCCGGACCTTCGTCCCAGGCAAGCCCCAGCCAGCGCAGGTCGTCCAGCAGCTGCTCGGCAAACACGCGCTTGCACCGCTGCCGGTCCAAGTCCTCTATGCGCAGCAGCCAGCTGCCGCCCGCCTTTTTTGCCAGCAGCCAGGACAGCAACGCCGTGTACACGTTCCCCAGATGCATCCTGCCGCTCGGCGACGGCGCGAACCTGCCCTTGGTCATCGGCTACTGCCGCGGGAATTTTCGCGTGAATTCCGCGAGCACCTGCTCCGGCGCGGGACGTGCGTCCACGTTGACCAGCAGGCCTTTTTCCCGGTAGAAATCGATGAGCGGCGCGGTGGACGAACGGTAGACGATCAGCCGGTTTTTGATTGCCTCGGCCTTGTCGTCGTCGCGCGTGAACAACTCGCCGCCGCAGGCATCGCACGTTCCCGCTTGTTTCGGCGGGTTGAAGGCCGTGTGGAACATCTGCCCGCATGCCTTGCAGCAGACGCGCCCGCTCAGCCGCTCCACCACGGCTTCGTCGGCAATGTCAAAGTTCACCGCCGCGTCAATCTTTGCGAACGTCTCAAGTGCCTGCGCCTGCGCGATCGTGCGCGGAAATCCGTCCAGAATGTAGCCGTTTTTCGTGTCGTCCTGCGCGAGCCGGTCCTTTACCAAGCCGATCGTAATCTCGTCGCTCACCAGCTCGCCGGCATCAATAATCGCCTTTGCCTTCTTGCCCAGCTCGGTCTGATTCTTGATGTTCTCGCGGAAAATATCCCCGGTCGAAATGTGCGGAATGCCATACGCCTTTGCCGCTTCCTTTGCCAGCGTCCCTTTTCCCGCTCCCGGCGGTCCCAAAAAAATCACGTTCATAACAACTCCTCGCTCGTGCGAAAATCGTCTTTAGTGTACCAAAAAATCTGCGGGCTGTAAATGAGGGCGTGCGCCGCTACCATCCCTCACGCATTTCAATCAGGCGGAACGCTTCCCCCACGTTGGGAAACATCTTCCTCATGTCGGGGAACGTCTCCCCCATATCGGGGGACATCTTCCCCATGTCGGGGGAAGTCTTCCTCATGTCGGGGAACGTTTCCCCCACGTCGGGGAACGTTTTCCCCATGTCGGGGAACATCTTCCCCATGTCGGGGAACGCTTCCCCCACGTCGGGGGAAGTCTCCCTCACGTTGGGGAACATCTTCCCCATGTCGGGGACGTGTCGTCCTTGTGTGGGGCGGGGTTACGGCAGTTCCACCGTAAAAAAGGCGATTTCGGTCTGCCAGGTGAACAGCGTCTTTGCGGCGGCGGTCGTGAGCAGGGCGCGCAGTTGTTCGGCAGTCTCTCCGCCGAGTGCGTCCGCAATCGTTGCGCCGTAGGCACTCGTTTCGGGGTCGAACCACCGTGCGATCTCCTGCGGCGTGATGCGGCGTTTTTCTGCGAGCGTCTTTGCCGCCGCCGTGACGGCAAGCCCCTCTGCGCGGAACGTTCCGGCAATGCTGTCCGCGTCCCAATTGAACAGCGGGTTTTCGGCATCCGCAAAAAAGGACTGCTCGGCGGCCGCCATTGCGTCGAGCGTCGCCTCGAACGGCGCGCGCGTGGCGGCGGTCAGCACCTGTGTGCGGATCAGCTCGCTGACGCGCTGTCCGTGCGCGGGAATGCGCTGTGCGATGACTGCTTTCCAGCCCTGCGCCAGCGGGCTGACGGTCTCGTAGGTCTCCGCTTCGTCCATATCCTCGTCGGTAAAGGCAAGCCCTTTTGCCGCGTGGGCGCAGTTTGCCGCATCCATGAACGCCCGCGCCAGTGCCGCCACGGACTCTTTTGAGATGAACGGATCGCGGAAGAACAGGCGGTCGAACATCGTGCCCTTGTACTGGAACTGCTGCAAGATGTCGGTGAAGGCGCGCGGCGTGAGGAACGGCTCGTCGGTCTGCGGGCGGCACAGGAGCAGGGGCTTGTCAAGATCGCCGAGCGTGCGCCCGTACTGTTCGAGGATTGCCCGTCCTTTTTCGCTGCGGCACAGCCCGCCGGTCACGCCTTCCGGGGTCTTGCGCATGATTTCCCACAGCAGCAGTCCGTCGTCTGCGTTCCACACGAGCGAGCGGTGGTGGCGGCTCAGGTCGGCGAGCGCGGTCATCGTGTTCCGCACCGAAAGCAGGATTTCCGCGCGGTTGGAGTCCAGTCGGCTGCGCCACGATTTGTCGGCCTTGTCGAGCGCGCTTTCTTTCCGTTCGTCCTTGGGCGTAAAGGTGAGCTGTTCCGCGCGCTGCTGTTTGCCCGCGCCCTTGAAATGTGCCTGAATCCACCATGCGGAAATGGGATTCGTCGGTATGTCCGCGTCGCCGGTCTTTTTCTTTCCCACGCCCATGTAATTCTGCGAGCCGGTGACCTGCGTGTCCTCCCACGCCTGTCGCGCGTCGGCTTCGCTGCCGTTTGCCGTCTCAAGGATACGCGCGATCTGTATTTCGCGGCGGCTCAGCACGTCCTCGCGGATCTTCGCCTCGTAGCCCTGATTGCTCGGCGTGTAGAAGACGCGTCCCACGAGCGCGTCGGGCAGGTACTGCTGGGCGACCCAGTGGTCGCGGTAGGCATGCGGGTACAGGTAGCCGTCGCCGTGCCCGAATCCCTCGCTGTCACGGTTGCCGTCTTTCAGGTGGTTTGGCACTTCCGCGTCCTCTTTTTCCACGGAAGCGAGTGCGTCAAAAAATGCCATGGACGAGTTGGATTTGGGCGCGGTGGCAAGGTAGAGTGCGGCGTGTGCCAGATGGTAGCGTCCTTCGGGCAGTCCCACGCGGTCGAACGCGTCCGCGCATGAGGTTACCACGCCGATTGCCTGCGGGTCTGCCAAGCCCGTGTCCTCGCAGGCGGAGATGAGCATCCGGCGGAAAATAAAATGCGGGTCTTCGCCCGCGCGTACCATGCGGGCAAGCCAGTACATTGCCGCGTCGGGGTCGCGTCCGCGCAGTGACTTTATGAACGCGGAGATGATGTCGTAGTGGTAGTCGCCGTCGCGGTCGTACAGCACCACTTTTTTTTGGATCGATTCTTCGGCGGCTTCCCGGCTGATAAAAATGGTCGTGCCCCAGGCAGGAACGGGCGGCGTGCTGTTCGGCGACCAGGTTTCGGGCGTGGTCTCGACGGCGAGTTCCAGCGCGTTGAGCAGGCTGCGCGCGTCGCCGTTCGCGGTGTCTACCAGATGTTCGAGCGCGCCGTCCTCAAACTGCACGTCCCAGTGGCCGTAGCCGCGCTCCGTGTCCGTCAGCGCCATGTGCGCCGCCTTGCGCAGGTCGTCTTTGGTGAGGGCTTTGAGCTGGAACACGCGGCTGCGGCTGACGAGCGCTTTGTTCACCTCAAAGAACGGGTTTTCCGTCGTCGCGCCGATGAGGATAATCGTGCCGTTCTCTACCCAGGGGAGCAGCGCGTCCTGCTGCGCCTTGTTCCAGCGGTGCACTTCGTCCACGAACAGAATCGTGCGCCGTCCGTACAGCTTGAAAAAATCGTCCGCCTGCTTGATTGCCGCGCGGATTTCCGCCACGCCCGTCAGCACAGCGTTCAGTGTGATGAAATTCGACTTGGTGTGGTTGGCAATTACGCGGGCGAGCGTCGTCTTGCCGCTTCCCGGCGGACCGTAAAAGATGACCGACGTGAGCTGGTCGGCGGCGATTGCCCGCCGCAACAGCCGCCCCCTGCCCACAATATGATCCTGCCCGATGTATTCGTCAAGGTTGCGCGGGCGCATGCGCGCGGCGAGCGGCTCTTTCTGCGCCGTGGTCGCGTCGAACAGGTCGGGCATTATTCGCGATTCCAGTGCCCGCGACCGGGGTAGTATGCCCACAGCCCCTGGTTGTCGGCGGACGCGCCCGTGTTGGACGACGTGCCTTCAAAGACCGTCGTGCCATAGATGTCGCCGCCTTTTGCGGGCAGCGACGGATCGACGGCGAGTACGCTGTGTACTTCATAATAGGAAGAAAGCGTCGATGACACGTTCGTGCCCGAATCGGTAGTGCCAGTGGGAAGTCCGTTTTCGAGTCCGAAATAAAGCAGTCCGCCGTCCGTGCCGGCAAGCAGGAAATCGCTCGTGCAAGCAAGGGAATGTATGGCGTACCCGATATTTTCTTTTTTATGATCTGGATTCTTTCTGTCACTTGTCGAATAGGTGAATATGTCCTTGCCGCTGCCTTCGTACCATAAAGTCGGCTCGGTGCCTGCGGTTTCGTTCGTCGTTGCCGCACCCGACGTGCTGAACGTAACGCCGCCGTCAAACCATACGCATGATTTTGGTTTTGTGTCGCCGGTATTGTATTCGGTAGCACTCTCGCCGTTCAGTGCATACACCGTTCCGTTGGTATTGAGGAACGCCTTGCGGTGATCCGGGTTGGGGGAGTTCGTGCAGAACAGCGTGTTCGGTCCTTTGGGGGGCAGCGTGAGGTCGATTTTCTTCCATTCGTTGCCGTCGGTCGAACAGTACAGCGTCTGCTCGGCGGAGTAATTCTCTCCCTCGTCCTCGTCTTCCTCAATGCGCACGGCGAGCGCGTAGAGATAGGCTGTGTCCGCCGCAAGACCGATGACAATGCCGTTGCCGATGTCGCCTTTGGTCGTTTTTTTCCATTGTCCTTCATACGGCTCGCTCGTGGTCGGCCCGGCTTTCAGTTCCTTGTAATAGATATTTCCGCTCTGCACGAACAGGTATTCCTTGTCGCCCATGCCGAATCGCACGATCGAGTTGATGTCGCCGGAGACTTGCGCGTCGGCGAGTTTGACTTCCTTACGGATTTCGTCAAAGATGACGTCGTGGCAGGCGGTGGCGACGAACGCGAGCATCGTGGCGAGGCAGGCGGCGGTCAGAACATTCTTTTTCATCACTCAGCTCCTAGAAATGATAGCGCGCGCAAATCTGCACGGAATTGAAGCAGCCGTAACTGTTGTACTTTGCCTCGTCGTACCACTGCGGCAGGAACGTAAAGTCGTCCGCCAGCCCAAACGACCAGCTCGGCGTGGCGCGGAAGAATACGCCCGCATTCGCCTTGAGGACAAGCCCCGGAAAATACGTGCGGTTTAGGTAGTTTTCCATTGCCATGCCGATTCCGACGGTAATGGGGAATTCAAATTTGTACAGGGTGGGCTGCACGGTCGCGTTGACGACGAGCGGCACGTAGGTAAAGATGTTGCTTCCGAGCGTGGGGTGGTAGCCAAAACTGATGTCCGCGCCGACGGCAATCAGGCTGGTCAGAAAACGGTGGTAGCCGAGCATACCCGACCCGCCGATGCTGAGCTGCCCTTTCCGGTACAGCGGGAATTCACCGCCAAAGTTGAGCGGGAACGTGACCATGAGCGCGATGTTGATATATTGGTCTCCAGCCTGATTCAGCCGCATCATAATGCCGGTGTCGTCATACACATCGTCGTCGTCCGATTCCTGCGCGAACACGACCGCATTCGTCAGCAGCACTGCGCACACAACCGCGAAAAAACGCTTCATACACCCTCGCTTGAAGAAAGTAACGCAATTATATTGTTCATTGCCTTTGTTTCAACTATAATAAACACAGAATAATGCGTTGTGTTACAAGGAGAAGCGAATGAGTGCGGTGATTATCGACGGAAAATCGATTGCGGAGTCCGTCCGCGCAGGCGTTGCCGACAAAGTGGCGGAGCTGAAAAAGAACGGTGTCGCGCCGTGCCTTGCGGTCATTTTGGTGGGGCAGAATCCCGCGAGCGTGAGCTACGTGACGGGAAAGCGCAAGGCGCTGGCAGAGGCGGGCATGGTCGATAAGAGCGTGGAGCTGCCTGAGGACACGAGCGAGGAGACACTGCTGCGGACGATTGCCGACCTGAACGCCGACCCCGCGGTGCACGGCATTCTGGTACAGCTGCCGCTTCCCCGGCATATCGACGAAGACAAGGTGATCATGGCGATTGACCCGAAAAAGGACGTGGACGGCTTCCACCCCGTGAACGTGGGCAACCTCGTCATCGGCAAGAAGGCGTTTTTGCCCTGCACGCCGCACGGCATCATCGTGCTGCTTGAGCGCATGAACATTCCGCTGCACGGCGCGCACGTGGTCGTCATTGGGCGCAGCAATATCGTCGGAAAGCCGGTCAGCCTGCTGCTGTTGCGCCGCGAATACAACGCCACGGTGACGATCTGCCACACGGGGACTAAAAACATCAAGGAGCTGGCATTGCAGGCGGACATCCTGATTGCGGCGACGGGACACGTCAACACCGTTACGGCGGATATGGTCAAGCCGGGGGCGGCCGTCATTGACGTGGGCGTGAACCGCATTCCCGACGAGACGAAAAAGAGCGGCTTCCGTCTGTGCGGCGACGTTGACTTTGAGCGTGTCAAGGAAGTGGCCGGGTATATCACGCCCGTTCCCAAGGGGGTCGGACCGATGACGATTGCCATGCTGATGTACAACACGCTCGAAGCCGCGGAGCATGCGAGCCGATGATTGACGTGCAGTCTGCGCCGGACACGCGCGCCGTTCCGCTGCAAAAAGTCGGGGTCAAGGGGCTTTCGTACCCCGTGACCGTGCTTGACAAGGCGCACAAGACGCAGCCGACCACGGCGAGCATCGACCTGTTCGTCAACCTGCCGCAGGATTACAAGGGCACGCACATGTCGCGCTTTGTGGAGATTTTTCATCAGCACCATGACAGCCTGGGCATGAAAGAGTTTTTGGCGATGCTGGAAGAAATCCGCGTGTCGCTCCATGCGCAGAAAGCGTTCGGCACGATGACGTTTCCGTTCTATATAGAAAAGCGCGCGCCGGTTACGGGGAGCGCGGGCATGATGAGCTACGAATGCACGTACCGGGGCGACGTGAGCGAGGGTGCGCGCCGGTTTTACGTGAGCGTTGCCGTTCCCGTGACGACGGTCTGCCCGTGCAGCAAGGCGATCAGCGCGCGCGGGGCGCACAACCAGCGCGGCGTGGTCACCGTGACCGTGCAGAACACGGGCTTTTTCTGGATAGAGGACGTGATTGCCGCCGTGGAGAACGCCGCCTCGTGCGGGCTGTACAGCGTCCTCAAGCGACCCGACGAAAAATGGGTGACCGAACACGCCTACGACAACCCGCGCTTTGTGGAGGACGTGGTGCGCGAAGTCTACCTTGCGCTCAGGCAGTTTCCCGCAGAAAAACCGTTCTCCTATTTCAGCGTGGCGTGCGAGAACGCGGAGAGCATTCACCATCACAATGCCTACGCCTTTGCGGAGTACGGCGCGGAGGAGCGGCAGACCGTTTGACATCTCCAACGAAGACCCGTTCTACAGCGCGGAAAACCAGGAGCGGCTGGCGCAACGGATTGCCGACATGAAAAACAAAGTGCACTGCGCAGAGCACGAGCTGATTGAGGCGTGACAATCGAAATCGTGCAGTGCGGTACGCATTACCATGCGTAGCGGGCGGGTTGCGCCCCGTCATCGTCTGCCGGTTCGTCCGTTTCCGTTCTGTCGGGGCTGTCTGCCGTCCGCCGGAATATCCGCCGCAGTATGACCGGGAGGTTCAGCTTGATGTGGATGCCGTACCGCAGCCCTTTCCGCGTGATTTTGTTGCTGAACGCGTTGTCGCCGTCGTTGAGGGGCAGGCGGTAGCCGACGAACGCGTCCGCCATGACGTAATCAAAGAAATTCTGTTTCCACCCGATTTCGCCGAGCAGCGTGATAAGCGCGTCGCTCTGCTCGCGGTCGGGGAGCGCGTTGCCATTGTACATGATGAAGTCCGTGCCGCACCCGCCGCCGACGTACAGCCAGTCAAGCCCGCGGGCAAACGGGTAGCAGAGCGCCTCTAGCTGCAAGCCGACGGTCGTGACGGTCATGCCGGAGCCGGACGGCTTTAGGGTCATGTGAGAGAAACTGCCCTTGACGGCGAGGCGGGGGAGCAGTGCTGCCTCGTAGGAAAGCCCCAGCCCCCAGCCGTTGTTCCGTAGCCCCGTGCCCAGATAGCCGAGGTCGAGCGAAAGGATGTCCTTGCCGACAAAACTTTCCGCGCCGGCAGCCGGCACAAACAGGCAAAGCAGCAGGACAATGACGGCCGCGCGGCGCGGGCGCGTGTTTGTGTGCGGCAGTTTGCCCGGCAGAACGAATCCCATGCGCTTTTTATAGCAGATTTTGCGGAAAAAAGAAAGGCGGCGGTCGCTTTCCCGCCGCAAGCAAATCAGCCGCCCTGTACGGACGGCTGATTGTATACTGTGTGATTGCTATGCGCGGTTACTTGCCCCGTGTGTATATTATGTCGCCATAAGATACATAGCGAGTGCTATAGTCTTGCGGGTTGCGATTATAGGACTCGTAATAATGGCCATCGTCTTCATCCGGCAGAGTTCCATACCTACTAGCGTCATACGGCAGTTCTTTGATTGTGAACGTGGTGCCGTCCAAAGTGCCTGCTGTCAAGGTGATAACAATGCCTCTGCTCGTCGAGTAAGTGTCGCCTGTTTTTCTGATGGTAGTTTCTACAGAATTTGAAATGTCGTTATCCCTAAAGTCGAAATAATAACTTACTATATTTGTTTGTGTCGCGCCTGTTGTATCCGTTCCCCACTCCATTGTCGCAACGTTGTCAGTAACAGGAGTTTTGTCCGCCACCCAGGCGTTGTGGAAATATTTGTTTACAGGCACATACTCGTACTTGTCCTCATCCCATTCTTCATCAATAAAATAATACTTTCCGCTGGCGGGTTTTGTCGTGCCGAGTTCGACCGGCTTGTACACATACCGTGTTGCCGTCACCGTTCCGGCATACTCATATTGAACGGCATCCACACCCTTATGCGTCGTTACGTCCAGTTCGTTAGAGTCCGAGCAGGACATCCACAATCCGAGGCTTGCCGCGCAAGCCAAAGTCAAAAGCAGTTTTTTCATAAAAACCTTCCTGTAGATTTGGCATTAAATGCCAGTATTGTTTGAGAATATAACATTAAATATTAAATAATGCAAGTAGAATTTGATGTTTAGATATAATTTTTGCCATTAAAAATTATGTTTTATTGCCGGGGTCGCTTGTAAAGTCTATGATATGAACGTAAAGGTCATTTTTGGCGAGAATTTGAAGCATTGCAGGAAACTGCACAAACTCACCCAGGAGGAGCTTGCGGAAAAACTGGGAATAACGCCGCCGCATTTGAGCCGCATTGAGAACGGGAAATCTTTTGTGACGGCGGAGCTGCTGGACGCGCTCTGCGTTATTTTTGACATTACCCCCGCGAGCCTGTTCCTTTCGCCGCAAGAATTCACGGGCGACGACAGCCTGTTCGCAAAAATTGATGCCGTGATTGACGAGGAATTGAAGGAGTGGGGGATTCAGTTAAAGAAGAAAATCAGAAAACAATGACGTTGCCGGGAGCCGTAAAATACAAGGCAATAGGGAAAGCCGTGTGCGCTTTCCCTGTTATGTCAGCACTTTTCAATCTCTGATTTTACTCTGGCTTTCAGAGATTTTGTTATAGGATATGAGTCGATCTTATCGAACATTTCTTTTTTTGAAAGGTTCTTTTTGCGCATAATTCTTTTTGCAACCTCAATCATAATCTTACTGTATCCATAGCGCGAAATCACCGATATGCCGCCATTAATTGCAATAAGAACGACGACCCCACCGACCATTCCGAAAGGACCTCCAAAAGCCGCAAGTGCAGCTGTTGTTGCGGCCGAACCCGCAAATCCTGTTGCACTCCTCGCCCCCAAGAATATTAGTGCCGGTATTCCGATGCTTGCAAGCTTTTCGCAGAATTCGTCCATAAGTATTACTCCTTGCCTCGTCTTTCCAACGACGAGGCGTATGTATTTTTTTGTCCGTCATACGACGGATGTTTTGCCTATAGGTTTTCCTTGATTATTTTTTCTATTTCGTCCCAATTTTCAGAATCTTCCAATAGATATTTTTCCGAACACTCATTGCACACAACGTCATATACTCTTGTTGCAATGAAAGCGTCTTCATTTGCAAAGTCTTTCTCAGGAATGTTAAGATCGTTTTCTGCGCCTTTAATCATTTCTCTCCTTGTTTCATGCTCGACTTTGTTTTTATTCCCACATTTCGGACACTGACTTTCAATTTCAAACATTGTTTTTACTCCTTGCCTCGTCTTTCCAACGACGAGGCTTATATATTTTTTCGTCCGTCATACGACAGACATTTTTAACGGTATTGTCAGTCACTCCTTATACAAGTCAGAACCGATCAATGAACTCGCGGGGTAGCTGTTAACAAGCCTAAATGCGTTGGACACAGGATTGCTAAGATCTACTTCTCTACCACCGCTTAGCCACCCCGAAGTGTCTTTGAATATTATACGCGTAAGTGACGTACAGTCTGAAAACGCAGTAGCCCCCTCAAGAATTATTACGCTCGATGGAATTTCAATATCACCCATAAGATTCCGACACGAGGCAAATGCATGGCTCTTAATTTTCTTGAGTCCTTCAGAAAACTCTATTGTTTCAAGTCCACTCAAGTGAAAAGCAAATCTGCCAATTTCTGTGACGCTGGGAGGGAATCGTATCGTTTTTAGCGATTTGCACGATTGAAATGCATATTCATCAATTATGGTAACGCCCTCCATATTTTCCACTTTTTCAAGTTGCTCGCAGCTAGAAAAAGCACTCGCGCCTATCTTCGTAACACTTTTGGGAATTGTTATGCTTGCAAGATTCGTACACCCAGAAAAAACTGCGGTTCTAATTTCTGTAATATTGGCAGGAAGCGTTACGTTCGTGAGGCTCGTGCATTTATTGAACGCGGCAGTCCAAATTGTCGTAACGCTGTCTGGGATTGTTATGCTTGCGAGGCTCGTGCATCCGCTGAACGTATAGTCCAAAATTGTTGTTAAGCCGTTTGGAAGCGTTGCGCTTGCGAGGCTCGTGCATTCATTGAACGCATACTTCCCGATTGTCGTTAAGCCGTTTGGAAGCGTTGCGCTTGCAAGACTCGTGCATCCGCTAAACGCATAATCACCAATTGTTGTTAAATCATTTGGAAGCGTTACACTTGTAAGGCTCGTGCATCCTTTGAACGCTTCTTTTCCGATTGTCGTAATACCGTTTGGAAGTATTATGCTCGCAAGACTTGTATAGGATCTGAAATACATATCGTTAATTTTTGTCAGACCCGTTATTCCGCTCAAGTCTATGTCAACTTGTTTTGATGAGCCATACTTGGAAGAGAAGTTATATAATATGTTACTGAAATAAAATTCTGAAAGTTCACCCACAACCTTGACTTTGGCGTTTGTATTTGTCTTCGCGTAGTTTTCCAATGCATTGGAAAGTTCGGAAAGGGTCTCTTTTGTCCATGCGCTTGGCGCATCCCCGTAGTCACAGGTTGGGCATATTTCTTTTCTTTCGCCGTCACTTGTGAGGGTGACGATCTTGGTTGCGTGTTCGGCAAAGTTTTCTTGCTTTCCACAACCGATGCATTCATTCCAGTGACCGCTTGCATCGCCTTTCCATGTCGTGCTGTAACTATGTTCTGTCATCGCAATGGACTCGGTTCTTGTTATATTGCATACGGTGCAGATGTAAGTTCTTTCCCCTTCTGCGGTACATGTTGCCGCTTTCGTAATTTCAGGGTACCATGTGTGCGCTATTTTGTACGTGCGGTGTTCTTCCCTGCCGCAGCTCGCTTCGCGCCAGTGGAACTGTTCGTCAGTTGTCCATTCGCTTGACATGGTATGTTCATGCTTCAATGTGGGAATGACCTCCGTCCTTATGCTGCCGCATACGGTACAGGTGAAAGCCTTTTCGCCGGTTTCTTGTTCCGTCGCGGCTTTAGTGATTGTTCCATTATCCCATCCGTGCGCCGTTTTGCCCGTGCGGTGTTCTTCCCTGCCGCAGCTCGCGTCGTGCCAGTGGAATTGTTCGTCAGAAGACTATTCGCTTGCCATGATATGCTCGTGACCGAGCGCGGGAACGGTCTCGGTCTTTGTTGTGCCGCACGTGGTGCAACTGAAGAGCGTCTCGCCGTCGTCGGTTTCCGTCGCGGCTGTTATGATTTCGCCCTTGTCCCAGTCGTGCGTGGCTTTGTCTGCCCGGTGTTCTTCTCTGCCGCAGCTTGCTTCGTGCCAGTGGTGTGCTTCGTCAGAAGTCCATTCGCTCGCGATTATATGCTCATGGCCGAGCGCGGGAATTGCCTCGGTCTTTGTTGTGCCGCATGTGGTGCAGGAGAAGAGCGTTTCGCCGTCATCGGTTTCCGTCGCGGCTGTTATAATTTCGCCCTCGTCCCAGCCGTGCGCCGTTTTGTCAGTGCGGTGTTCTTCCTTGCCGCAGCTCGCTTCGTGCCAGTGGTGTGCTTCGTCGGCTGTCCATTCGCTTGCCATGATATGCTCGTGACCGAGCGCGGGGATTGCCTCCGTCTTTGTTGCGCCGCATGTGGTGCAGGTGAATGTCTTTTCACCGTCGTCGGTTTCCGTCGCAGCTGTTGTGGTTTCGCCCTTGTCCCACTTGTGCGCCGCTTTGTCGGTTCGGTGCGTTTCTTTTTCGCAGCTCGCTTCGTGCCAGTGGCATTGTTCGTCAGAAGTCCATTCGTTTGCTATGGTATGCTTGTGTCCGAGCGCGGGAATAGCCTCGGTCTTTGTTTTGCCGCATTTTGTGCAGGTGAAAAGTGTTTCGCCGTCGTTGTCTTCCGTCGCGGGTATGGTGATTTTGCCCGTGTTCCACGTGTGCTCCGCCGTGCCTGTTGCGCAGCTGCCGTTTTCAGATGCATCGGCAAGCAGGTCATCAACGGAACAAGTCGCAAAGGCAAAAGCCATTGCAACCGTAGCGATGACAAAAAATGGAATGGTACGCAAACCTTTTTTCATAAGACATTCTCCTTTTGCATGATTCGCAGAGTTTTATTACTTTAAAAGTAAATATTTTCGTATAATACTGTATTAAATGCTGAAAGTCAATGTAATTATTACTTATAACTAGTAAACACCAGTCGTTTAGAAATGTGGCAACCTTTATATGTTTTGGTTTCAGTGTTATATACAGTAACGTATGAACATTAAACGAGTCTTTGGAGAAAACCTCAAGAAATATAGGAAACGGCTACGGTTCACGCAGGAAGAGCTTTCGGAAAGGATAAACATAACGCAAAAGCATTTGAGTTTGGTGGAGAACGGCGTGACATTCGTTTCGGCAGAAGTCATTGAGCGGCTTTCTGATGTCCTCAAAGTGCCGGCCGCATCGTTTTTTTACAGTGAAGAAGAAAACGTTGGCGGGGAAAGTTTTCTGCGCCGGATTGACATCATTGTGGAGGAGGAGCTGTATTCGGCAATGAAAAGCATAAAGACGCGTGCGCGGGGGTGATACGGGCAGGGCATTATGTTCTCCGTTTAGGCAGGAAAACCCGTTAGAATCCCATGGGTAAACCCGCTAGAAACCCTGTGGTAAACTCGCTATAAATCCTGAGGTAAAACCGCTATAATCCCTGTGGTAAACTCGCTATAAATCCTGAGGTAAAACTGCTATAATCCCTGAGGAAAAACAATTATGGAGTACTGAATGACCTTAAAAGAAATACTGCACAAACGCTATGACGGAGTGAAAAAACAAGAGCCTAGAGGCTCCGATTTTGAGACGTTCTACAACAACGAATCAAGAAAACTGACGGATCTCTTCAAGCTCCTGCAACTTGACGAATGGACAGAAAAACTGAAGTCAAACGGAGAATATAATTTCTCGCAAAAAGAGGCGGACTTCGTGCTGAGGCTTTTCGACGAGTATTCCGGGAAAGATGCAAAACTGGACGCAATCAGGCGAATGGATTTCAGAAAATTCGATCCAGCATTTGTGGACTATCTCTGTCAGGGATTTCTGGAAATGTTCCGCGAGGCGGGGGCGTCGCCAGAAGAGCTTGCACACATTGAGGTGAAGTTGCAAGAACGGATTTTTGCCGACTTTTACCAGGCAAGGGTGCAATACAATGCGACGAGGAAACGGCTTGACCAGTTTTTCAGAACATGCGCTATTAACAATCTTTCGGACTACAGGGAATTTCTCAGCTACTTTGCTGGCGAATTTGAAAAACTTTCAGCACCGTTCATTGAAAGCATGCAAGACCTCGCAGAGGCAATGGACGCAATCCGTTTGGAAGAATGCGTCGATGATGACCGCCTGAAAAACGAGGTTGAAAAAATAAGTCTAGAAGAAATTATGTGGGATGAGCTTGATACTGTCTATGCTGACAAAATCGATAGCGCAAAGGCCAGTGACGAGGAACTGAAAAAACTTAAACAAAAATATGAGTCTTTGATAAATCCTGGCGCAAAGAAACTGATAAATCCTGGCGCAAAGAAACTGATAAATCCTGGCGCAAAGAAACCGCCGTTCGTAAATAAAATAGAAAAAACGGCGCAGAAATTGGGAGCGCGCATTTCCGCGCGCGAAAAAGAAATAGAAAAATATATTATAGAAGAAGAGCATACAAAGGCTCTGCAACGCGACGGCAAACTGCATGAAAACGAACGTTTTACGCTTCCGAACATAGAGAATCCGTACACGCCTTCTGCTGAAAACATACTGTCCTCGCGCGACGTGCTTGTTCGCGCGTTGGAACGGCTCAAAGAAGATGATGAAAACCTTGAAAGCGACAAGGACACGCAAAGGTAAAGCCGCACGTATAGGTGTGAATTTTTTTCTAGTTTTTCACAATGTATCATTCCTCAAGCCTCCGTTATAGTGTATGCAGGTAAAGCAAAGGCGCATCGATTGCCTCTGCTTTGCAGAAAAAAATATAAGGAGGTCTGATATGTCAGACTTAAAGAGTACTGGTGGCTCATTTATCGAGCTTACCGAAGGAACTGCGGGGCACGTTTCCGTGAGCCTACAGAAAAATCATTTGGTGGAATCCGAGTCGCAGATGTACCACGGAAAAGTGGAGCGGCGTATGTATTCGGAGAAGAACATTCTTGACGAGGTGTGCCGCAGGCTTCCCTCTGTCGATCCGGGAACGGCGGTTTCGATTTTGAATGCGTTTGGCGACGTGATTTGCGATGCCCTCAGTAAGGGCTACGCCGCAAAATTCGGAAAGCTCGGCACGTTTTATGTGGCGAGCAAAGGGCTAGTGAGCGCGCAGGACGAAAATCCCGAACTTACGGCGAAGTTTTCCCCAGCGAATACTTGCGCAATTGCGTGAAGGATGTGAAGATTGACCATGCCAGTTTTGAAGACCCAAAGGCGGCAATCTTTTCAGTCACCGATGTCGTCACCGGCAAAACGGGCCTTTCGCTCACGGCGGGCGGTTCCGTCCTTGTCGAAGGCAGCGGGCTTCGGGTTGGCGGTGACGGTTCGGGGATATGGTTTTCGCCGCTTTCTGACGGGCAAAAGCTTGCGGCAGACGAAAAGATGTGGCACGCCGTGGATTCGGCGCTGGTCTACAATATGCCCGCAAAGCTGCTGTTCCAGATGCCCGCCGCTCTTGAAGTCGGCGCGCATTATAAAATCGTCGTGCGCACCAGGTTTGCGGGCAAATCCAANTACGAGCGCAAGACNNTGATCGAAGCGGTGAGCGATACTGTTATGATAGTGTAGGGNGCGCACGAGGAACGGTCGNATGGCTTTGCCGTGCGACCGCGTTTCATAAGCACCGTGCTTATGAAACGTCCGCTTCGTATTGACTAAATCNNTTTTTCNTCATAGAATGATATTCCCCGTATATGCNTCGGCAACTGCTCATTGCCGGCGGTTCTGCAAATCGGAGATGCTGGCCGAGGCGCAGGCAGACTTTTTGGATAAAGGTATATACAATGAAAACCATTTTTGTACGCGATGTAGACCAGAAACGCGACTGGTACATCATTGACGCAGCAGGAAAACCGCTCGGGCGCGTTGCTGCAAAAGCGGCCTCGGTGCTCCGTGGCAAGAACAAGGCTACGTACACGCCGAATCAGGAGATGGGCGACTACGTTGTCATCATCAATGCGGCGCAGGTTGCTGTTTCCGGCAATAAAGAGAATGATCATCTGTACCGCCACTACACCGGTTATGTGCGCGGGCTTCGCTCCTATTCTTTCAAGAAGCTGATTGAGAGAAAGCCGACCGAACCGCTCAAGCTGACTATCAACGGAATGTTGCCGAACGGCCGCCTGGGGCGCAAGATGCTCGGCAATCTCAAGATTTATGCGGGCGCGGAGCATCCGCACGGCGCGCAGAGTCCCAAACCGCTTGAAGTCTAAGCAAAGGCAGGAGTTACGTTATGGCTACGGTTAAAAATATTGCGATTGGTACAGGAAGAAGAAAGACTGCGGTTGCCCGCGTGTTCTTGCGCGACGGCAGCGGAAAGATTGTGGTGAACGGCAAGGATGTCGCCGAGTATTTTGACTCAGAAGAGCAGGTGCGCACGGTGCATCGCCCGCTTCTGGTGACGAACAACGAGAACAAGTTTGACATTCTGATCACCGTGGTTGGCGGCGGTCTGAACGGTCAGGCGGCGGCCTGCCTGCACGGTCTGAGCCGCGCGCTCTTGCAGGTTGACCCCGACAGCCGCACTTCACTGAAGGCGAACAGCTACTTGACGCGCGACAGCCGCATGGTTGAGCGCAAGAAGTACGGTCAGCGTGGCGCGCGCCGCCGCTTTCAGTTCAGCAAGCGTTAGGCTGCGCTTTGCCGCGGGGCGGTGTTCGTGCGCGCTGCGGCAAGGAAGTTTTTTTTGGAGCTGTGCATACGTTCGGTAAAGCAGGTCGGGACGGACTGCGTGGAAATCACCAGTCTTGACGGATCTGCTTTTTTTGTGCGCCTTTCGTATTTGCGCGCCGTTTCTCCCGCTGCCGTGTGCGACGGCGCGGCGTTTGCCGACGAGCAGGCGGACGACATTATCCGTGCGGGGCAGGCGTTCGTCGTGGAGAAAAAGTGCGAGTCGCTCCTTGCGCGGTGCGAGCAGTGCCGTGCGGGGCTTGAGCGCAAGATGCGGCAGAAAGGCTTTGACAAAGAGCCGGTCGCGTATGCGCTTGATTACTTGGAACAGAGGCATTTCCTTGACGACGGGCGGTTTGCCGCCGCATGGCTGCGCAGTCATGCCGTGTCAAAGTGCCAGGGACGCGCGCGGCTTGCGGGCGAGCTGGCGGCTCGGGGAATCAGCCGGGATATTGCCGCCGCCGCGTTGGACGCGTTTTTTGCCGAATACGATGAAGCCGCATTGTGCCGCAAGGCGGTTGCAAAGGCTGCCCGTGCCGGGCGGAGCGGAGACAAGCTGGTGAAATACCTGCTGGACAGCGGCTTTTCCTACCGGCTGATCCGGGCGCAGCTGGAACACGGCGAGCCGTAACCGTCTGCGGAAAGCCGCTTTTGGCGGCGTGTCTTACCAAGAAAAATAGTATGCCGGATACGAGAGTGCCGCGCGCTCAAGGTGCTTGGCGAGCGCGTCCGTGCCGAGCGTGCGCGAAAGGATGTTCCCGAACAGCGACGAGAACGTCTCTTTGTATTCGTATGAGAACTCCTCTATGTCGCTGTCTTCGAGCGATTCGTCCGCTTTCATGCGTTCGAGTGCTTCGTCAAAGGTGCATACGCCGTCAATCAGCCCGTGCCGTGCCGCCATGGTGGTGGTGTAGATGCTGCCGTCGGCGAGCGTCCGCACGTCTTCGACTGTCATGTTCCGGCTCTCCGCGACAATGCCGACGAACTGCTCGTAGGCTTCGTCGGCGATTGCCTGCATGATCGCCTCCTGCTCTTCGGTGAGCGGCTCGTCAAAGCTGAGCATGGTCTTGTTCCTGCCCGCGTGGAACGTCTTTGTCTTGATCCCGATGTTTTTCAGCAGTTCCGTCGCGTCAATGCTGCTGCCAAAAATCACGCCGATTGAGCCGGTCAGCCCGTTGCGGTTGCCGAAAATCTTGTCCGCCGCGCATGAGATATAGTAGCCGCCGCTCGCGGACATCTGCGTGATGTAGGCGTAGACGGGGCGGCCGGTCGTTTCCTTGTAGTCCATGAGCGCGAGGTACGCTTCGTCGGACTGGTAGACGCTGCCGCCGGGCGTGTCGAGGTTCAGCATGATGCCCGTGTTGTGCGGGTCGTCCTTGAGGGCGGCGATNGTGTCCAGCAGCCATTCCTGATTGTACGTGCGCGTCGCCTCGGTGATCGTGCCGGTGATGTACAGCCGCGCGATGTAATCGGACTGCGGGAAGAACGNTTTTCGCCCGGCCGTGCTGCCGAATGAGATGCCGAACGCGCGCGGCAGTGCGGGGGCGTAGTCTGAGCGGGGGCTAAAGAGCGAAAGCACCGCGCCCGCAACGGCAATAATGACGATGATGATAAAGACGATAAGTCCGCTCGTGTTTGTTCGTTTCATACTGTTTTGTCTTCTCTTGGCGCAAAGTCGGCGGGCGAAAGCACGTTGGTGGCAATCGCCATGTTCTTGAGCGCGAAATAGGCGTTCAGGAACGAGGTGTTCATATACGGCGCGAGCCACAGGGTGCCGATGCCGCAGGAAAGCGCGCAGAGGATCGCCCATCCCAAAAAGCTGAGGCGCATGACGAACAGGTCGCCCTTGTGTCCGCGCGTGAGGAGCTTGCTGATGTGCATTGCCTTGCGCACGCCGATGTCGGGATATTCGGCAAGCACAAAGGGCATCTGCGAGTAGGCGATTGCCTTGACGATGCCCGGAATGACGAACAGCAGCCCCCACAGGAACGTCCACAGGACGAACCACAGCCCGCCGAGCGCGCCCGACAGCCAAAAGGAAAGCCCGTGCAGGAAGTCGTCAAAGGTCGCTTTGCCGTCCGTGCGGGCAAGCCGCAGGTAGACGTGCGTCTGCGCAAGGCCGAGTATGCCCGCTATTGCCACGCCGATGAGGGAGATTGCCAGCGCGCTTCCCCGGTAGACGATGTACCATGATCCCGCCGCGACCGTCTCCGTGCGCGCCCCGCCCAGATGATTGAGCGTTTTGATCAGCGACAGCAGCACGAGTACGATGAGCGTCATCACCACGGGAAACGCCCACCTGCCGCGCAGCTGCATACGCGCGGTCTCTTTGTAGGTTATGCGGTCAAACATGATTGCCTCCTGCCGCTTCCCGCAGCAGATCGCGGTAGTAACGGCTTTCTATTTTTTCGGCAGGAACGCCCGCCCGTGCGAGCAGCGTCCTCAGCCGTTCCTGTATGCGTCCGACCGTCTCCGCGTCGTCCGTCTGCGAAAGCAGTTCGATCTCAAGGAAGTCGCCCAGCGGCGGGACGGCGCACAGCTCGAACAGCGCGCCGTCGTGCCGCCACTGCATGGCGCGTTTGGTCTTGGTGAGCGCGACGGAAAAGCCGCTGTCGGCAAGCAGTGATTCCACCGCCTCGCGCGCGGAAATCGTACATTCCTGCTCGTCGTTCACTTCGGTTGCCGTGCCGTCCGCCGTCGTGCGTCGTTCCTTGCGCTTGTACGTCAGCAGGATACGCTCGCCGTCTGCGGACGATTCGGTGCGGATACGCGCGGTGACGGTCGCTTCCCCGCGCCGCAGGGCATAGTAGGTGTCGTGCTTTTCGACCGTGCCGCAGAACGCGGCAAAACCGTTGAGCGCGGCGGTGACGGCTTCGCGGTCGTCCACGTGCGCTTTCAGCTCGATTTCGTACATACCGGCATGATAGCATATTTTTTCGCTTTGTGGTACACTTTGCGCATGACGATTACGCTGAAAAATACGAAATATGAGGCCGTCCTGAACACGCACGGGGCGGAGCTGACCGCATTGCGCGGCGCGGACGGCACGCAGTATGTGTTTGAGGGACCGGAAAGCGTGTGGAAATACCACGCGCCGGTACTTTTTCCGCACGTGGGCAGGATCAAGGACGGATTCTACACCTGGCAGGGCAAGGAATACCATCTGGTGAACAACGGCATGAGCCGCGACATGGAGCATAGCGTTGCCGAGCAGAGCGATACGGCGGTGACGTTCGTGCTGACCGAGAACGCGGAGACTGCCGACAAATTCCCGTGGAAGTTTTCCTTAAAAACGCACTACGCGCTGACCGATGACGGGCTGNTTTTTACGACCACCGTGACGAACACCGACACGACGACGATGTATTTTAGCCTCGGCTCGCACACGGCATTCTGCTGCCCGCGCAACACCGACCCGGCAGGCACGACCAACGCCGACTATCAGTATGAGTTTGAGCAGCGCGAGCCGCTGACGGCGGTGCTGCTGAACGATGCCGCGCAGCTTGCGGCGGACGAAGACGGCACTGCGCCCTGCACTAGACCGTATGGCGAAAAGGACGCGGGCATTATCCCNATCGGCGCGGACGGGTTNGGCAACGGGCATTTCTTCACGCGCTTTTCGTCGGCATGGGTGGGGCTGCGCAACAAGAAAGACGGCTCGCTCGTCAAGGTGAACTGCGCGGGCTATCCGTATCTCATGGTATGGCAGGGCGGCAATGGCGCTGACGGCGCGGCGGGCAACGGATTCAACTGCATTGAGCCGTGGTACGGCACTGCCGACGCGGAGAACACCGACCACGCCTGGGAACACAAGAGCGGACTGATTGCGCTCGCGCCGGGCGCGTCGTTCACCGCCGACCAGTCGATTATAATAGAAAGATAACGTCANACGCGATTAGTGCGCTTCTGCCTGNANGTCTTGCGGGCACTGCGCAAAATACGCGCGCACACGCTCGCGGCTTTGGTCGGGCGTGGCGGCGTTGAGCATCTGCGTCTTGAACCAGTGCGCAAAGGTAACGTTGTCGCAGAAATAAGAAAAGAACCGTTGCAGCCGCGTCTTGTGGAATTCGGGCGGCTGGCATTCCTCCACATCGTCAATAAAGGCGAGCGCGACCTGCTCAAGGTTGATTGCAGGTTTTTCGCCGCGCAGTTCGGCAAAAATCCACGGCTTCTGTGCGGCAGCCCGCGCGATCATCACGCCGCTTGCATGGGGCGCGGCNGCGCGGGCAAGCGCGTAGCTTGCNCGGTCGCAGACGTTGCCGTTCAGAATGACCGGGACTGTTCCGCCGTAGCGCACGGCAAGGCGTTCCACATAGTCCCAGCGCGGCGGGCGGCGGTACTTTTCTTTTTGGGTGCGCGGGTGGAGCGTGAGCAGCTGCACGCCCTCGCCGACGAGCATGTCGCAGAAGGCAAANAAGCCGTCGTCGGTAAAATCCTCCGCGCCGAGCCGCAGTTTGACCGAAAGCCGTTTTTCNCGCGCGCCGTCCTTTGCCGCGTTCGCGATTGCNGNNTGTACGCCGCGCACCATGGCGGCAGTCTCCGCCACCGGCTTGCGCATCCANGCAATGCCCGCGCCCGTGCGGGCAATCTGCGGCGCGCAGCAGCCCATGTTCAGGTCAATGCCAAGCCCCTCGCGCNCGGCAAGCAGCGCGGCGGCGCGCGCAAGGGAGTCCGCCTTGTTGCCCGTCAGCTGCCACACGATTTTGTCCGGNTCAGGACCGCTCATCAGGTAGTACGGTTCCCACTGNCCGCCCGCAAGCAGCGACGGCGCGTGTATCATTTCCGTCACGTACTCGTCGCAGCCGCCAAAACGCGCCACGGCACGGCGGAACGCCTCATGGCTCACCGTCGCCATGGGCGCGAGCANCAGCNTGNNGTNGTCGCTCACNGCTTTTCGATCAGCGCGGCGGCGGCATCAAGGTATTCCGCGTCCAGCGTTTCGATGTCGCCCTCGTCCACCGCGCGGGAAAATCCCTCGCTCATCGGAATGCGCGCCAGCACGGGCAGCCCGTAGTCCTGTGCAATGCCGTTGATATTGCTTTCGCCGAACAGGTAGATGTCCTTGCCGCAGTCCGGGCATTTGAGGTAGCTCATGTTCTCGATCAGCCCGATAATCGGGATCTTCATCGTCTCCGCCATTCTGACCGCTTTCTCCACGATGACGCGCACCAGCTGCTGCGGCGAGGAGACGACGACAATGCCATCCACGGGAAGCGACTGGAACACCGTGAGCGGCACGTCACCCGTTCCCGGCGGCATGTCCACGAACATGAAGTCCACGTTGTCCCACACCACGTCCGTCCAGAACTGCCTGACCGCTCCCGCGATGACCGGCCCGCGCCACAGGACGGGATCGGTCTCATGCTCCAGCAGGAAATTCATGCTCATCAGCTGCACGCCGCCGCGCGACTTGACCGGGTAAATCGCCCCGCTCTTGTCGCCCAGTGCTTTTTCGCCCTCCACGCCGAACGCCGTGGGAATCGACGGCCCGGTAATGTCCGCGTCNAGCACCGCNCAGCGGAAGCCGCGCTTNGTCAGNTTTGCCGCNAGCAGCGANGTGACGAGCGACTTTCCCACGCCGCCCTTGCCGCTCACAATGCCGATGACNTTNCCGACCCGGCTGCCCTCCCGCAGCCGCGCCCGCAAATCNTTCTTCGCGCACGCCGAANCGCAAGAATCGCAGTCATGCGTGCAAGTTTCGTCCGTATTCATACGCACCTCTGTCAACCGTTCTTGCAGTAGGATACCCAATAAATCGCCCCCTGTCAAAGGGAAAATGCGCAAGGTAGTCGGTTTATACGAGGGCGATGGAAACGCGCTTGCCCAATGCGCGGGCAAAACGTTCTATGGTGGAGATAGATGTGTTGAATGCGGGGTCGAGCGCGTTGTCCACGGCGGAGCGCGTGGTGTGCATTCGTTCAGCGACGGCTGATTTTGAGAGCTTCTGTTTTTTCATTTCCTGCCTGAGCTGTGCGGCGATTATTTTTTTTGCCGCCAGTTCCTGCGCCTCATCATACAGGTTCTGTTCCTGCATGAATTCCGCAAAATTCTGTCCGAGTCCGTTCATTGCTGTTGCCTCCGGTAATCTTTCAGTCTGTTCCGTGCGGTCTCCAGTTCTTCGGGCGGTGTCTTCTGCGACTTTTTCTTGAAAGCGTGCAGCAATACCAGTTTTCCGCCGTCCACGGTGAAGAACACGCGGCATATTCCGTCGGTAATCGTGGAGCGTATTTCCCACAGGTCGCGCTCCATTTTCCGGCACAGGGGCAATCCGAGCGGAAAGCCCTGCTGCACGGCAAAGATGTCCGCGCCGACTTCGCGCCGGTCGTCTTTCGTGAGCGCGAGCAGGAACGCCCGGCACGGCTGTTGCCCGTTTTCGGTCGCATAAAAGAATGCTTCCAGTGGTTCTGTCCGCTCCATGAACGGATTGTACATTATGTTGTGCAGTCTGTCAAATATATTCCTGTCGCTTTTGTTTGGGGAATGCTCATTCCTTACTGACAATCTGCGCCTTTATCGCCTCAAGGGCTTTGAGGTCGGCGATGGCGGTGGCGAGGGGGCTGAGCAGCGGGGCGGTGCCGTCGAGGAAATCGACGGCGTTCTGCACCATGTTCGCGAAGTAGCCGGTCTTTTTGGGCAGGCGGACGGACGGGTCGGCGGCGAGCGAGCGGAAGCCGGTGTACAGTTTGCTTTCCTGCGCCGAATAGAACTTGGCAAAGCCGTTCCCGATGCAGATCCTGCCGGTCGTGCCGAGGATGTCAACGGCGAACGCGAAAAAGCGGCTGCGCCCGCTCATCGTGACGGTCACTTCGGGGCAGGCGGGGATCGCGTAGCGGGCGGTGAAGTTGCGCACGTCGCCTTTTTCGTCGCGGTAAATGCCGCTCACGGCGGGCGCGGGCAGCAGCGGTTCGGTTTTGTCGCGCGGCGGTTCGCAGAAATCTTCCAATAAAAATTGCACGATGTCGATCAGGTGTGTGCCGTCGTGGAGCAGGCTGTACGCGCCGTCGCTTTCGTGCGCCGCGCTGTAGATGCGCAGCCCGGAGTACAAGTCCGCGCGCAGCAGCTGGAGATCGCCGATACGGTGCATGAAGTCCTTGGCGGCGCGCCAGTCGCGGGCGAATCGGCGTTCGTGGTTCACCATGACGGGCACGGCATAGTCGCGCGCGCAGTCGGCAATGTCCTGCGCCTGTTCGCTAGTGAGCGCGACGGGCTTTTCAAGGATGACGAGACGCGGCTTTGCCCGGATTGCCTTGATGCATTCGTCCTTGTGCGCATCCTCATTGACGGCGACGGTCACGATGTCCGGCACACCGGCGGCGTACAGCTCGTCGCTCGTGGCAAACACCCGCGCCCCCCGCACGTGCCGCTGCCACCGCGCCCGCCGCTCCCCGTCCGTGTCCGCTCCCGCAATGAGCCGTATGCGCCGGTTCGCCCGCAATGCCCCCGTATGTGCCGCCGGCTGCTCGCGCTTCCGGTCAAACCCCAACGTAAACCCGATCCTTCCCGTGCCGACAATCGCGGCAGTATACTGCGTCATGTTCAGATTATCGGAACAACCAAGGCGGAACTGACCCAGAATTTCCCCTGCGGAGAAAGCAAATCCGCACGTGGAGAAAGTGAATTTCCATGTGCAGAAAGCGAATCTGCACGTGGTAAAAGCGAATTTCCATGTGCAGAAAACGAATCTGCACATGGAAAAAGCAAATTTCCATGTGCAGAAATCAAATCTGCACGTGGAGAAAACAAATTTCCATGTGCAGAAATCAAATCTGCACGTGGAGAAAACAAATTTCCATGTGCAGAAAGCGAATCTGCACGTGGAAAAGACGAATTTCCTCATGGAAAAACCAAATCTGCACAAGGAAAAACCAATGCTCTATGCGGAATAGACTTCCCCGCCGTCGAAGCGGGTTCTTAGGGCGTAGCCCTAAGTCGTGCTGGGGAAGGGAGAGGGTTTGGGAGAGGGAAACCCCCGCTTCGAAAGTAGAGGGGTTNCCACACNCTCCCAAAAAAGTTCGCCCGCTTTCAAGCGGTGTGTTCTTCCCTTGATTTTTCCCCAAATCGTCTTATAATAAAATTATTCGCATGAAACAGGCGTTTTAGAGGAGTATCTATGAAACTGACCAAACTGATTGCGCTCGCGGTTGCGGCGGCGTGCGTGCTGCCCGTGGGGGCGGCGACGAAGGCGCGCAAGATGACCGCGCCCAAAAGCAACTGGAATCTGTATCTGCCGGGTAAGGGCAACAAAAAGGATGCCGCCAAGGATTTGGAGAAGCAGGGCTGGCTCACCGGCGACAACGTTGCCAAGCATTTTTCGCTCGTGGAAGGCGACGTGAACGGCAAGCGGCTGCTCAAATTCGACACGAGCGACAGCTTGCAGGACGCGATGGTGTTCCCGCTTTCGGGCGACGAGAAGAAAGTCACGCTGATTTTTAAGGCGCGCGGCGCGGTCGATCCCGACAATGCGGCCACCCCGCTCAGCATTTTCTATGCCTACTGGGAGAAGGGCAACGACCAGTCCGTGCTGCGCCACAATTCGTCCAATCAGATAAAAGGCTCGAACAACATGTCGCGTCTGCGTGAGGGCGGCACGGCGCAGGGAAAGCCGCTCGACATCGTGAGCGACTGGCACGACTTCCGCTTGGTGTTCGATTCCCCCGACGGCGCGGGCGGCAGCATGACGGCGAAAGTCTACATTGACGGCGTGCTGTACCATGAGGACACGAACAAGCCCCGCCCCGAATATACGATCGACCTGAATTTTGACCCGGCGAACGTCGCCCTGCCGTACATGACGGGCAAGGGCAACTACCTTGAATTCGGCGACAACGACGGCAGCTCGAACGCCTACGGTCTGTACGCGTATTTCCTGCTCGTCATCGATGAGGACGTGAGCGGCATGTCGCTTGCGGAGTTGGGGCAGCGCGTCAAGGCGGATCTGGTGACCAATCCGCGGACGAACGACAAAGGTCCGGCAAGCCGCCGTCCGGCGCAGAAACCGGCGGGCATCAACATGCAGGGACCGGAAGTCAATTCGTCCGACCCCGTGTATTATGACCCGGCGACCATCAGCGGCGGCAAGCTCCGGCTGAACAAAATGCCCTACAGCCGCGCCGACACCGAGGTAATCACCGCCGCGCCCGCGCTCCCGGATCTGACGTTCGCGGCGACGGTTGACGCGACGGGCGCGAACGGCGCGTACAAGACGATCGCGGAGGCGGTCGCCGCCGTTCCCGAAGGCTCGGCAATCAAGATCATGCCGGGGCTGTACTATGAGAAGCTCGTGATCACAAAGAACGGCATTTCGCTCGTCGGCACTGACCCCGCCACCACGATCATCTACGGCTACGAGGCGGACACGGGCAGCATTGACGGCAACTTGCTGGTGGAAGTGAACCTGCTCCCCCGCGGCACGAACACCGAGCCGGGCGAGACCGCGCCCGTTCCCGAACAGCCGGCGGCACACGCGTACTTCAACGCGGCAAACCTGACGTTCTACAACAAGGGCGCGGAATGGAACCATGAATGGGGCGGGGCGGAGCGACGCTCAATCGCGCTCGCGCTCAAGGGCGTGGACACATCCTACCTGAAAAACTGCATCTTCCTCGGTCAGCAGGACACGCTGTATTTCCGCAGCGGGCGCGTGTATGCCGAGAACTGCTACGTTGAGGGCGACGTGGACTACATCTGCGGCGGCGCGACCGTGCTGTTCGACCGCTGCAAAATCAACACGATCCAGTACCTGAACGGCGGCATCATCGTGGCGGCTGCGGGCGCGGACACGGGCTATGCGTCCACCGCCCCGTATGCGAACGGCTTTGTGTTCCGCGACTGCAAGATTACGGGTCACAAGAGTTTTGAGACCGCCGACAAGAAAGTGACGCTCGCCCGCGGCACCTGGACGGGCGGCTCGGCGACCGGCGGCACGGTTACGGGCAAGACGGTGTTTGTCCGCTGCGACATACAGAACATCGTGACCAAAGAGGTCTGGGCGAACTGGGACAACACCAACACCGCCGCAAAATGCTTTTTCCGCGCCTACCAGTGCACCGGCGCGGGCGCGTCTGCCGTCCGTCCGCAGATGACCGATGCCGAATACAGCGCGTCGTATGCCAGTACCGAAAAAATCCTCGGCTTTACGCCGGTAATGCGGTAGGTTTTTCCCGCTTGAAAGCGGGGGAACGTCTTGGGGGAGAGAGAGACTTCCTTGCAATGCGCCGCCGCAGGAAGTTTCAACTTCCGAGGACGGCGCATTCGTCCGCGTGAGCGGACATTTCAATACGACAGTTTCGTAAGAAACTGTCAGCTAAAAACTGCCGCGCTATTTGAGCGGCAGTTTTTAGCCCTCTACTTCCGAAGCGGGGTTTTCCCTCTCCCAAACCCTCACCCTTTCCCAGCACGGCTTAGGGCTGCCGCCCTAAGAACCTGCTTCGTTATTCAGAAAGATTGTTGCAAAATTGCAGTGAGAATCTCGACACGAAAGAAAGCCGTTGAAAAATTGCAATGACCGTCCCAACGCGAAAGAAAGCCGTTGTAAAAGTCAAAAAGTTCGCCGCAACGAAAAATCAAGTCGTTATCATCTGACAATTGTTTCCCCCGTCCGTGACGCGGACGGGTTGCTTTTTTGTCCCTGTCGCGGACGGTGTGGTGTTTCGTCCCTGCTTGGGACGGGATTGCGTGTTCGTCCCTGTCAGGGACGGTTTTGCGGGCGGTCCGCGGCAGGGACGTGGGCATGTCCCTGTCAGGGACTAAGGCGCGTCCGTGGCGGGGGCGTTCCCGTGCACGTGGTGCGGACAGGGGCGTGTTCCTGCACGGGACATGGGGGCGGCAGGGACAGGGGCGACCGGGCGTTCATGGCGGGAGGGAGCGGGGGTGATGCCGTTGCCCGCAAAAAAATCGACATAATATGCGAAAAAGGGTTGACAAAACGCATTGGGGGGGGGTAAGATTAGGCATATTTATTCGTAAGGAGCGAAACGATGAGAATGACGGCAAGGATGTTCGGCGTGCTGTGCGCGGCGAGCTTGGTGTTCTGCGCGGCGTGTGACGGCATAGGGAACAAGGACGAGGACGAGGATAATCCCGTTGTTACGGTGTCGTATGATGTCGGGACGATTGTGGGATTCAATGGAAAAGATTATTTGGTTACCAAGAATTCCGAGGCGAGTGACGTGGTACGCGCGATGGTGAATACTGATAGGGGGCAGTATTATTTGAATGAAAATGCGTCTGCATACCGTGACACATTGCTGGCAAGTTATGGCGTGACAAATTATGTTGAGTTGTTTGACATAGAGGAAGACAAGGCGACGAATTCTAGCAATCAGGCGGTGCTGTATGATACTTTCATGATTCTGTGCGGTGGGAAAGGACTCTATAAGATTAGACAGCGGTGGATTTCAAAAGACTTGTTTCCCGATCAAGATGCCGAAGCGCAAAACAAGTCTTTTGAGGCAAAAGAAAACAANGTGTTGCGCGAGCAGTACGAGCCTAATCTTTTCATCATCTCAAATACNATGTTTGAAACGGATGTNGCTAAAAGNTTCCAAGACGAGTATGCTTTTGATTATGATGATACTATGAGGATTGATTTTANCAATAGTGCCATGGCGAATTATATTCTTAAAAGAACAGGCTATGTATCAATAAATGGTACTACGAAATCTACGTATGCTATTCGTGACAAAAAACAAAAAAATGCGCTTCTTTATGAATTGGAAAACTACAATGTATCCCGCTTTTTTGAGTTTGGTGTCTATCCCAATTCTTATCAGCTGACGACACAGGGAGANGGAGAGCTTGAAGGCAGCACGTCAGGATACAAACTGTTGCTCACTATTAANAACGTGAAAGGTGATTCTTCTGGAAAAGTGCAAATAGAGGGCAACGTTATGGTTGAGATAACAGAATCCATAGATAAAGAAGTGGAGGCTGGGTACAANGATGAATTAGTAGAGGTGTCTTNTGAAATGACAGATGTTCAAGGNNTTGCCTTTAAAGTGCCTGCAACGGTAACGTTCTCTGCTCCATTTGAAGATGTATTATTGGAATATGGAGAATCATCAAGTGAAACTGGCTCAGGAAATAGTGGTGGTTCGGACTTGATGACAGGTGGAAATGGTTGGACTGAATCAACTGGAAATAAAGCGGTGTTGTTGCTTGGGGAAACGGATGACGTTGCGCCACTGAATGAATACACCAAAGTCACTTTTGTGCCGGTAGCGAAGGATGGCGGTGTCATCTACGTGCCGAAAGAACATGAGAAATATAAATATGATTTTATCGCGCGATTTGTGGAAGATTATCAGACATTGTTCAAGAAAGAGACTACTCCTTCAACTGATGTCACATTGCGGCCCGNTGACGATGTTGCGTCCGACCAAACGACTCCGCGCTTCACATTTTCAGGCAGTTCTTTGCGGATTGAGCTGGAAAACATGACGACAAGTGAGTTTGATATTACGACGGATTCTGACGCTTCCAATGGCAAGGCGGGCATTCTTGTTAATGGGAATTCCCGTGCGGAGGCAATCATCACGTTCCCTGCGGGTGACTATACTGGCTATGCGTTTATCCGTGCACCCAGTCCNGAAAANGATGCTTTCTANATAAAGTTTGGCGATGATTATGTCCGCGTGTATGCGGATGACCCGCCTCCTGCGGGATATGCGTCTACNAGCCGNACGCCCTTAAAACTTTCGTGTACCAGTGATGTGACGGTGCGGATGACGATTTTGAAAGACAATCCTAACCGCCCNGACAAACCAGGCGAAACGGGAATGTACATCGACTATGTNGAATTCACGAAAGACTGATATTGTTTTGANTTNAAGCCACAAAAAATCCCGCATGACGCGGGATTTTTTGTCAGCTCTGTACGCTGGTGTTGCGCACGATAACGTCGTGNGCGCCGCCTTCCGTAATGGAGACGGACGACACGAGCGTGATTTTCGCNTTTTCTTGCAGTTCGGGAATGGAGAGCGCGCCGCAGTTGCACATGGTGTGCGTCACCTTGCTCATCGTCATGGTAACGCCGTCGTGCAGGTGCCCGGCGTAAGGCACGTAGCTGTCCACGCCTTCCTCAAAGCTCATGCCNTTTTTGCCGCCCAGGTCGTACCGCTGCCAGTTGCGCGCGCGGTTCGANCCTTCGCCCCAGTATTCTTTGACGTACTGGCCGTTCACCACGAGCTTGTTCGACGGGCTTTCGTCAAAGCGCGCGAAGTAGCGTCCCAGCATGACGAAATCCGCGCCCATNGCGAGCGCGAGCGTCACGTGGTAGTCGTGGACGATGCCGCCGTCCGAGCAGATGGGAATGTAGATGCCCGTCTTTTNNTAGTATTCGTCGCGCGCCTTTGCCACCTCGATCGTCGCCGTCGCTTGCCCGCGCCCGATGCCTTTCTGCTCGCGCGTNATGCAGATTGACCCGCCGCCAATGCCGATTTTNACGAAGTCCGCGCCCGCGTCCGCAAGGAAGTTGAATCCCTCCGCGTCCACCACGTTCCCNGCGCCCACGCGCACGTCCGGGCCGAAATGCTCGTGNATNTAGNTGAGCGCNCGCCGCTGCCATTCGGAATAGCCNTCGGAGCTGTCCAGCACGAACACGTCCGCGCCCGCCTTGAGCAGTGCCGGGACGCGCTCCGCGTAGTCGCGCGTGTTNATTCCCGCGCCCACGATGTAGCGGTGGTTTTCGTCCAGCAGNTCNAGCGGATGCTCCTCGTGCATGCTGTAGTCCTTGCGGAACACGATGGACACNAGGTTGCCGTCCTTGTCGATGATCGGCAGCTGGTTTATCTTCTTTTCCCAGATGATGTCGTTCGCCTCGGAAAGNGAGATGCCGTCATGCCCNGTCACCATGTCGGATCGCTTGGTCATGTACTGGCTCACTTTCGCGTTGGGGTCGGCATGCGTNATGCGGAAGTCGCGGCTCGTGATGATGCCCGCGAGCTTGCCGTGCGCCGTGCCGTCCTCGGTCACCGCCACGGTGGAATGCCCCGTCCGTTCCGCGAGCATGACCACTTCCTGGAGCGTCGCGTCGGGGCGGATGTTCGAGTCGGAGATGACGAAGCCCGCCTTGTGTGTCTTGACGCGGGCGACCATNGCCGCCTGGTCTTCGATTGACTGGCTGCCGTAGATAAAACTGATGCCGCCTTCTTTTGCCAGCGCGATNGCCAGGTTGTCGTCGGAAACCGCCTGCATGACNGCGGAGACGAGCGGAATGTTCATGGTGAGCGGACACGCCGCGCCCGCGCGCTTGTCAAACCGGACGACCGGCGTGCGCAACGAAACTTTGTCCGGCGTGCAGTCCGCAGACGTGTACCCCGGCACGAGCAAATATTCGCCGAACGTATGCGACGGCTCTGAAAAATAAAATGCCATAGTGCTTTCCTTTTAAATCCCTGTTATGTTGCGCTAGTATAATACGATTTTAGGGCGGTGGTCAATCAGCAGGGGCATCCCCGATGAACCCGAACGAAACGCCCACGCCCCGCCGGAACGGGCGCGAAAAGACGCTCTTGCCGTGCAGCACCAGATCCGACGAATGTCCGCCGTCGAGCTGAATTGCGTCCGCCACGCCAAACGCAAGGAAGATGTCCGCGCACTGCTGGAACGACATCCCCGCGCTCCGTTCCGCCGCAAGCAGGTAGAGCGTGCGTCCGTCCGCGCTGATACCGACCGCCGTGCGCGCATCATGGCTCGTGTGCTTGAATTCCTGCTTTACGCCGCCGCGCACGATTGCCCAGAATCCCCCGAACGCGTGCGCCGCTCCCGCCAGCTGCGCCTCGTCCTGCGCGGCAACAATCCGCGCGCGCAGTCCCGCCGCCGTCTGATCAAAGACAAGCGCGTCGTATTGGTGTGCCGGCGCGGAAAGCCGCTTGCCGTCCGCCACGTGTACGCCAACCGTGCGCTTGAAAAGGAATCTGCCCGCAAACGGCGTGGCGTTCACCGCCACCTGCGCCCCCGTCTCCCGCGCGAACGCGACCGTCGTCTTTCCGGCAAAACGCCCCGCCGTGTCTGGGTATGAGACGATCCGCAGGCCGGGCACGCTCAAGTCGATTCTGACGCAATGGCAGCCGCCGTCCCCGAATACGGCGTAGTCCGCGTAGGCGGTTACCGGTCGCCAGCAGAGCGATGCCGCATCGTGCTCCCCGTCCTGCGGCGGCGCGGACGCGCACGAAAAGAGGATAATCGCGGTGAAAAGGAAAAGTGCCGCGCGGGCAAAACAAAGCCCCCGCCACAGGGCAGGGGCTTTTTCGCGCTTAGTACGAAGAGCGGCCGTCATGTGCTTTGCGGTTCTTCTTCATCAGCTTGCGCTGCAAGGTCTTGTTCTTGCGGTTCAGAATGGTGGAGGGCTTCTCATAGTATTCGCGCTTTTTGTATTCGCGGATGATACCCTCTTTTTCGACCATGCGCTTGAAACGCTTGATTGCTTTTTCGAGGTTCTCGTTCTCGTCAACGATAATGCTTGCCATGGTATTCACCTCCTCGCTCCGGCAGTCCCGTAAGTGCGTCCAGTATGACAGAAACGCACGATTTGTGCAAGGGCAGGGGAGAAGTGGCTGCGGGCTGGAGGGAATGTTTCGGCGGCGGATTGTCGTTCCAAAATCGCCGTCCGCGCCACAGTTGGGACACTGCGCCGCACCGCCCTCAATTTCCGTTCCACATGAGCTGCATTTCATTCATGAAAATAAAAAGAGGGCGATTTGAGTCTGCCAATTTGAGCAGTTTCGCCATGTCCCATGCTCCTTTCTCTGCCGCATACGTGAGCGCAGTGTTGCCGTCTTTGTCCGTTGCGTCCACGTCGGCGTTCGCGATGAGCAGAAGCCGCAGCATGTCCACGTCATACTCCCTCGCCGCATATATCAGCGCGGTCATGCCGTCATTGTCCTGTGCGTTCACGTCGGCATTCGCCTCCAGCAGAAGCCGTGCGGTGTCTGAGGCATTATTTATGGCCGCAATCATCAGCGCGGTCGTGCCGTATTTGTTTTTTGCGTTTATGTCGGCATTCGCCTCCAGCAGAAGCCGCGCCACGTCCACGGCATTGTTTCCGGTCGCAACCATGAGCACCGTAACGCCGAAATACGTCTGTGCGTCCACGTCCGCGCCGTCCGCTATGAGCTGCTGCGCTTCGGCGGCGTTGTTGGTCCTTGCCGCCTTAAAGAGCGCGCTCGTCTTTGCGTCCGTGCATGCTGTCAGGATGCAGAGCAAGCCCGCCATAAGCAATGCCAGTCTTCGTTTCATACGTGCCTCAATACGGATAAAAAATGTGTGCGGCGGTTACCGTTCAGAAACCACCGCACACATCCTGCGCCGCTAGGCTTTGGCGGGTTCGCCCCACTTGTTCGCGCCGTCGCTTGCCATGAGGGTGAAGACCAAGAAGACAATCCCTCCCACAACCGGGACGAGGTTTATCAGAAACCACCAGCCGGATCTCCCCACGTCATGCACCCGCCGGATTGACAGCGCAACGCTCGGAATGACTATGGCAAGACCCCACAGCACTTGAATACCAGAAAACAGGTATGAAAGTTTGCTGTACATTGTCAACGCTTGCAATATAGTCAGCACAAAAGCAATGATGAACATTGCCAGCGCCCACCACCAATACTCGCTCCGCGTGGAACGCCCTTTGAAATTGGTGTAGTTGCGGAAGAACAGTTTAATCGCATCGAAAAAACCGACATACTCAGGACTCATAGTAAGCCTCCAAAAATTGAATGTGCCCTCATCATATCACATAGCACCCATAAGGGGAAGTGCGCCGCGGTTTTCTCCTGTTTCTCCTATTTCGCGCCAGCCGCTTTGAGCAACGCTATCAAGTCTTCCGAGCCACTTTTTTCTGCCCACATGAGCGCGGTGTCGCCGTCATTGTCCTTTGCGTTCACGTCCGCGCCTGCTTCGATGAGCAGTCCTGCCACGTCCGCCGCATTATCCTTTGCCGCCCACATGAGCGCGGTCTTGCCGCTATTGCTCGTTGCGTTTACGTCGGCGTTTGCCGCGAGCAGAATCTGCACCATGTCCGTCGCGTTCTTCATTGTCGCAAACCTGAGCGCGGTCGAGCCGTCATTGTTCTGTGCGTTCGCGTCCGCACCGGCATCCAGCAGAAGCCCTGCCATGTCCAGTGCATTGTAGTATACCGCAAACATGAGCGCAGTCGAGCCGTTATTGTCCTGTGCGTTCGCGTCCGCACCGGCATCCAACAGAAGCCGCGCCACATCCGTCGCATTCTTCAGTGACGCAACAATCAGCGCGGTCGCGCCGGTATTGCTCGTTGCGTTCACATCCGCGCCCGCCGCGAGCAGAAGCCGCGCGGTGTCCGCCGCATTATCCTTTGCCGCCCACATGAGCGCGGTCTCGCCGTCATTGCTCTTTGCGTTCACGTCAGCGTTCGCCGCGAGCAGAAGCCGCGCGGTGTCCGCCGCGTTCTTCATTGTCGCATACATGAGCGCAGTCGAGCCGTTATTGTCCTGTGCGTTCGCGTCCGCACCGGCATCCAACAGAAGCCGTGCCATGTCCGCCGCATGCTCCTGCGACGCAAACATGAGCGCGGTCACACCGTCATTGTCCTGTGCGTTCGCGTCCGCACCGGCATCCAGCAGAAGCCGTGCCATGTCTGCCGCATGCTCCTGCGCCGCAAACATGAGCGCGGTCGCCCCGTTGTTGTCCTGTGCGTTCACGTCTGCGCCCGCCGCTATCAGAAGGTGCGCCATGTCTGCGGCGTTCTTCTGCGCCGCAACCATCAGCACGGTCGTGCCGTTCTCCCACCGTGCGTTCGCGTCCGCACCGGCATCCAGCAGAAGCCGCGCCACGTCCACCGCATTGTAGTATACCGCAACCATCAGCGCAGTCACGCCGCGATAGCCCGGTGCGTTCACGTCCGCACCGGCTTCTATGAGCAACCGCGTTGTGGCGACACCGTTGACCTTTGCCGCCACAATAAGCCCGTCCGTCTTTGGGTCCGTGCATGCTGTCAGGACGCAGAGCAGGCTCGCCATCATTGCCGCGCACAGCGCGATAGCCGCCATGGTTCTCTTCATTCCGTTTTTCATCCCTTTCTCCTGTTTTTTCCTATTCTGCGCCCGCCGCCTTGAGCAGTGCGATCAGGTCTGTTGCGTTGCGCTCTTCTGCAAACATGAGCGCGGTTTTGCCGTTATCGTTCTTTGCGTTTACGTCCGCGTCTGCCTGTATGAGCAATCGTGCTGCGTCCGTTGCGTTCATCATTGCCGTCCACATGAGCGCGGTAAATCCGCCATGGTGCTTTGCGTCCACGTCCGCACCGGCTTCTATGAGCCGCGCCACTACGTCTGTCGTCGCGTTGAACATTGCCGCAAATATGAGCGCGGTATGGCCATTGATGTCCCGCGCGTTCACGTTTGCGCCCGCGTCTATCAGGATTTTCGCCGTGTCAGCTGCTCTCTGTCCTACCGCAAGCATGAGTACCGTCCCGCTGCCATTGTCCCGTGCGTCTACGTCTGCGCCCGCCGTTATGAGCAGTTTTGCCGTCGCCGCCGCATTGCTCGCTGCCGCCCACATCAGCGCGGTAAATCCGTCGGTGTCCGTTGCGTCCACGTCCGCGCCTTCGGCAATGAGGCGCGACACTTCGGCGGCGTTGTTGCTCTTTGCCGCCTGTATGAGCGCGTCCGACGTTTTGTCCGCATACGCGCATATCGCCGCCATGCACAGCGCGGCGATGACCGCAAGTGTTTTCTTCATTCTGCTTTTCATCTGTTTCTCCTATTTCGCGCCCGCCGTCTTGAGCAGTGCTATCACGTCTGCCGCGTCGTTTTCTTTTGCGAGCATGAGCGCCGTCTTGCCGTCATTGTCCGTTGCGTTTACGTCCGCGCCCGCCTCGATGAGCAGTTTTGCCGCGTCCGCCGCATTGTGCCATGCCGCCCGCATGAGCGGGGTCTCGCCGTCATCATTCTCCGCGTTCACGTCTACGCCCGATTCGATGAGCAGTTTCGCCGCGTCTGGTGCATTGCCCGCTGCCGCCCACATGAGCGCGGTTGCGCCGTCATCATGCTTCACGTCCACGCCGGATTCGATGAGCAGTCTCATTACGTCTGTTGCATTGTTCCATGCCGTATACATGAGTGCCGTCCGGCCGTCTTTTGCATTCACGTCCGCGCCGGTCTCGATGAGCAGTTTTGCAACGTCCGCCGCATTTTCCCATGCCGCATGTATGAGTGCCGTCCAGCCGTTGTTGTCCCGTGCGTTCATGTCCGCGCCCGATTCGATGAGCAGCTTCGCCACATTTGCCGCGCCGTGTTCTTTTGCATACATGAGCGCGGTCTTGCCGTCGTTGTCCGTTGCGTTCACGTCCGCACCCGCTTCGATGAGCAGTCTCGCCACGTCCGCCGATTTGTGCCATGCCGCATGTATGAGCGCGGTATCACCGTCATGCTCCCGTGCGTTCACGTCCGCGCCGGATTCGATGAGCAGTTTGGCAACGTCCGCCGCATTGTTCCATGTCGTCTGTATGAGTGCGGTAGTGCCGTATCTATTCTTTGCGTTCACGTCCGCGCCCGCTTCTATCAGCACCTTTGCCACGTCCGCCGCGTCCTTATACGCCGCAGTCATGAGCGCGGTATCGCGACAGCCGTAGCTCCTTTTATCAACATCTGCGCCCGCCGCTATCAGCATTTTTGCCACATCTACCGCGTTGGTCCATGCCGCCGCTGTCAGCGCAGTCTCGCCACCCCAGTCCTTTGCGTTCACGTTCACGCCTTCGGCAATGAGCCGCGCCACTTCGACGGTGTTGTCGTCTTCTGCCGCGTGTATGAGCAGGTGCGTTTTTTCGCACGACGTTGCCAGCGCGTACAGCGCGAGCGCGGCGATGGCGATAATGGCTTTGTTTATTATGATCATCGTTTCCTCCAAGTTACTCCTTTGCGCCGGCGGCTTTGAGCAGGGCGATTACGTCTGTTGCGTTGTATTCTTCCGCAATCATGAGCGCGGTCATGCCGTCATCGTTCCGTGCGTTTACATCCGCACCGGCCTCTATGAGCGGTCTCGCCACGTCTGCCGCGTTGTTCACTGCCGCAAACATGAGCGCGGTCTCGTCAGCGTTGTTCCTTGCGTCCACGTCCGCTCCCGCTTTTATGAGCATCATTGTTGCGTCCGCCATGTCGTACCCTGCCGCTTTCATCAGCGCGGTAAATCCGTCTTCGTCCTTTGCGTCCATGTCCGCGCCAGCCGCTATGAGCAGTCGCATCGCGTCCATCAATTCGTACCCTGCCGCATACATGAGCGCGGTCTTGCCATTGTAGTCCGTTGCGTTCACGTCTGCGCCCGCTTCGATGAGCAGTTTCGCCGTGCCTACCGCATTGTTTGCTGTCGCCCATATCAGCGCGGTATCGCCGACAACGTTCTGTGTGTTCACGTCTGCGCCAGCCTCGATGAGCAGTTTCGCTGCGTCTTTCGCATTATGCCCTGTCGCTCGCATGAGCGCGGTCATGCCGACATCGTTCCTTGCGTTCATGTCCACGCCAGCTTCTATGAGCAATCGTGCCACGTCTACCGCGTTGTTTCTTGCCGCCCACATGAGCGCGGTCTCGCCGTTATCGGCCTTTGCGTTCACATCCGCGCCCGCTTCTATGAGCCGCTGAACTTTGGCGGCATCATTGTTTTTCACCGCTTCTATGAGCGCGTCCGATGTTTCGTCCGCATACGCACCTGTCTCTTCAGGCACTTCTGTCACGTCTGCCGTGCCGTTTTCCGCCGCCTCAAAAAGCGTGGTTGTCTTGTCCTTTTTTAGGCACGATGTTACCAGCGCACATAGCGCGAGCGCAGTCTTGCCGTCATCGTCCTGTGCGTTTACATCTGCGCCAGCTTCTATCAACACTTTCGCCGCGTCCGTCGCGTTGCTGTATGCTGCCTCCATGAGCGCAGTCCAGTAGCTATATTTCTTCGCGTTCACATCCGCACCTGCTTCTATGAGCGTTTTTACCGCGTCTGCCGCATTGTTCGCTGCCGCCCACATCAGCACGGTATTGCTGTAATTGTCCGTTGCGTTCACATCCGCGCCCGCTTTTATGAGCCGCTGAGCTTTGGCGGCATCATTGTTTTTCACCGCTTCTATGAGCGCGTCCGATGTTTCGTCCGCGAATGCGCATGCCATCGCCATGCATAGCGCGGAAATGGCGATAATGGTTTTCTGTTTCATGGTCATATATTGTTCCTTGTTGCCGTTCTTTCTGCGATATTAGGAAACCTCTAAAAGCTTCAGCTTTTAGAGGTAACTCTGAAAATGCGATGTTCAAAGTCGCGCTATTATAGCGACTTTGAACTCGCTGGCATATGTGAAAAAATTGCCAAAAGCAAGTTTTTCACATATGCCCATGATAGCACGGGCGGCGATGAGGTGTCAAAACGCGGTCGCGGGAACGAATCTTGCGCACAAAATTCGTTCCCGCCGTTCGCTGGGAAGCCGTCAGAGACCTCGGACGGCATTTCCCCGAACCGCGCGAAGGCATCGGAGGGCTCGGACGGCATATTCCCGACCTGCGCGGACGTATCGGAGACCTCGGACAGCACTTCCCCGAACCACGCGAAGCAATCGGAGGCCTCGGACGGTATATTCCCGACCTGCGCGGACGTGTCGGAGGCCTCGGACGGCATGTTCCCGAACCGCACGAAGCAATCGGAGGCCTCAGACAGCGTGTTCCCGACTTGCGCGGACGTGTCGGAGGCCTCAGACGGCATGTTCCCGAACCGCGCGAAGCCGTCGGAGGCCTCGGACAGCGTGTTCCAAACCTGCGCGAAGCCGTCGGAGACATCGGACGGTATATTCCCGACCTGCGCGAACGAATTTCCGCAGTGTTCGACGTACTTCCCGACTTGCGCGAACAAAATTCCGCCCGTTGATACGTCCGCGTCAATTGCTGCGACCAATTTCAGCCGGTTGCACTGTCCGCGCCGTCCCGCCGCTTGAGCCATGTTCCGCGCGTGAGCCGCAGCAGGAAGATGCTGCCCCGGAAGCACAGTTCCGCCGCCATGGCGATCCACGCGCCGCGCAGTCCCAGCCGGGGCGTGAGGAATGCGGACAGGGTGAGGCGCACGCCCCACATGCTCACCAGATTCATGATGCCGGGGACAAAGGTGTCTCCCGCGCCGCGCAGTGCGCCCGACACGACGATCGACGCGGCGTAGAACGCTTCCGCCCACAGTTCGGTGCGCAGGACGGTCACGCCCAGCGACTGCACGGCGGTGTCGGGGGTGAGGAAGCGGAACACGGCGGGGCAGAGCGCGTACATCACCGCGCCCGCCGCCGCCATGACGCACATGCCGAGCGTCACGGTGACCCAGGCAAAGCGTCGTGCCAGGTCGCCCCGCCGCGCGCCGATGCTCTGTCCTACCAAGGTCGTGGCCGCCTCGCCGATGCCGTAGCCGGGCATATAGCACAGCGATTCCGCGGTAATGCTGAACGAGTGCGCTGCAATGGCAATGGTTCCCAGCGGGGCGATGATGCGGGTACTCATCACGTAGGCTCCGCACAGGGCGAGTTTTTCCAGCCCCATGGGAACGGAGATCCGCGCCGCCTCGCGCAACGTCTGCCGCTGCGGCTTCCAGCGACCTTTCTGCCGCACGTTGAGCACGGGCGAGCGGATACAGGCAAAGTAAACTGCCGCCGCCGTCACCGTGACGGTGGCCGCCGCCGAGCCGAGTGCCGCCCCGAGTACGCCCAGTTTGAGCACGAAGATGAACAGGATATTGCCGAGCACGTCGAGCACGCAGACCGCCACGTTCAGTATGCCGGGAACGCGCATTTCGCCGGAGCATTGCATGACGGCGCACAGGAGGACGAACAGCTGGAACGCGGGCAGCGCGGCGACGAACACAAAGAAATACGCCGTTGCCGCCGGGACGATTGCCGCTTCGCCGCCGAGCCATGCGGGGAGCGCGCCGCTGACTGCCATGCCCGCCGCCGCCAGCGCGAGCGAGGACAGGACGCACACGACGATCGCCTGCCGCAGGATTGCCTGCGCTCGGTGCTTTTCCCCCGCGCCGACCGCCTGCGCCACCTGCACGGCGAATCCCATGCCCATCGCATCGCACAGCCCGCCGAACAGCCAGGTGCTTGACGCGACCAGCCCGATTGCCGCCGAGGCCTGCGCGCCGAGCGACCCGACCATTGCCGCGTCAATGTACTGCATGACTATTGAAGAAATCTGCGCGAGGATGCCCGGCACGGACAGCCGCCACACAAAGCGCAGTTGCCGCCGCAGCGAAAAGGTCTTGTCCTGCGCGAGCAGCGCAGAAAGGTCAAAGGGTTCTTTCATCAGTGCGTTCCCGTATCACCGTATGATAGCAGAAAACGGGGCGCATTGGAACGGCAACGCTGATAGACACAACGCAAAAGTTNTCATATAATANNCGTGAGGTGCNTGGCATGGGACTGTTAGGGGTTTACGATTATACCGTTGTNTTGACNTACGTGGGCACGATTTTTGCGTTTTTGGGAATGGGCTATGCCGTTGACGGCGGAAGAATGCATCTGTTCACGGCCCTTGTCTGCCTGATGGTTTCGGGNTTCTGCGATATGTTCGACGGGAAAATCGCTTCCACAAAGANAAANCGCACGATAAAGGAAAAGAAATTCGGCGTGCAGATTGACTCGCTGAGNGACTTGGTGTGCTTTGGGGTGCTGCCGGCGGTTTTTGTGTATCAGATGCGCATNGGNAGCAAGCTCGAATTNGCGGTCTCCGCGTTCTACNTGCTGTGCGGGCTGATCCGCCTTGCCTATTTTAACGTGGAGGAAGAGGAGCGGTCGAGCCGGACTGACGAGCGGCGCACGGAATTCCGCGGCATGCCGATTACGAGCGCNGCNTTGTGGTTTCCCGGTTTCTANGCGCTTGCGGTGCTGTTGCACCGCTGTGTGCCTGCAATTCAGCCGAACGTGGTCATTTCCGTGCTNGCGGTGGTCATTGGCATTGCGTTCATCACGCCGTTCAAGGTGGTCAAGCCGGGCAAGGCGGGCAANACCGTGCTGATACTCGTCGGCNTTGTCGATGTCGCGCTCATGGTGTGGGCGGCGATTTCTATCGGCTGGTTTGACTAGCGGGCGGTTTTGGTGAGCGACAACAACGATTCTTCCGTCAAATTCTTGTATGGCACGGCGTTCGGGCGCGCNATTNTGTGGCTGNTGNTGCGCTGNAATTATTCGGGCTTTGCGGCATGGCTGTTCCGCACCCGGCTTTCCGCGCTGTTCATTCCGTCGTTCGCCCGGAANCACGGCATCGACCTGTCGCCCTGGCAGGGGCAGAANTTCCGNTCNTTCGCCGATTTCTTTATCCGGAAAAAAGACGTGACGTTTGATGCCGNCCCGNCGCACCTGATAAGCCCGTGCGACTCGTGGCTGAGCGTGTATCCNGTTGACGCGGATTCGTCGTTCGCCATAAAAGGCTCGCGCTANGCGGTGGCNGANNTGCTTGCGGGCGATACGGAGAACCGGGCGGCGGACTTTACGGGCGGCACGTGCCTCATCTTCCGGCTCTGCCCCACGGACTATCACCGCTACCTGTACATTGATGACGGCTTCCACGGNAAAAACCATTTTGTNNNGGGCGANCTGCATTCCGTGCAGCCGATTTGNGCTGAGACNTACCCGATTTACACGCTCAACCGCCGCCTGTGGACNCCGCTTGAGACCGAGCATTTCGGNNANGTGATTCAGACGGANATCGGCGCGCTCGTGGTGGGNGGCATTGTCAATTACCATGAGGACGCGCCCATGAAAAAGGGCGACGAAATGGGCCGCTTTGAGTTTGCCGGATCGACGGTTACCTTGCTCTTCCAGAAAGACAAAATCGCGCTGTTGCCGCAGGTTGNGGCGGCGACCAAGGACGGCGCGGAATACAAAGTGTNTGCCGGNCAGCAGATTGGCTGCGCGCGGTGAGCCGNAAAATAGCAGTTGCGTTATTTTAAAATCGCCCTTACAATGATACTGTACTTAACGGGAGATCCCGGAGGAGGTATCGTATGAAGAAGNTTNTGGCGGTATTGGCAGGCGCGGCGTTGGTGTTCGCGTTTGCGGGCTGTNCCAAAAAGGCNGCGAAGGCNGTCGGCGGCTCGGCGAGCGATGTTTCTGCCGACTTGATTGCGGCGGCACAGGCAGAGGGCGAGCTGATCGTGTACGGCTCATGCGAGGAAGAGTATCTTGCGGCGGCGGTCGCGCGGTTTGAGAANCTNTACGGNATCAAGACGCATCACCAGCGGNTGTCCACGTCCGAAGTGTACACCAAGATTTCCGANGAGAACGGCAAGCCGTCTGCTGANGTGTGGTTNGGCGGCACGACTGACCCGTACAACGAGGCGGTCGCGGCAGGGCTTTTGGAAAGCTACGCGGCGGAGAACGCAAANAATCTGATAAACGACAGCTACAAAGATCCGACCGACTGCTGGTACGGCATCTACAAAGGCATCCTCGGCTTTATGGTGAATGACGAGGAGCTTGCCCGCTTGGGACTGAAAGCACCCCAGTCATGGGACGACTTGCTCAAGCCCGAATACAAGGGGCTGATCATGCTGTCAAACCCGAACACGGCGGGAACGGCAAAGCTCGTCATCAACACGATGGTGCAGATGAAAGGGCATGACGCGGCGATGGAGTATTTTAAGGAGCTGGACAAGAACGTGAACCAGTACACCAAGTCCGGCTCAGGTCCGTCAAAGATGGTCGGTCCGGGCGAATGCGTGATCGGCGTGGGCTTCCTGCATGACGGCATCTATCAGATTTTGCAGGGCTACGACAACATCGGNCTGATNGTTCCGAGCGACGGCACGTCGTATGAGATTGGCGCGACGGCGATTTTCAAGGGNGCNCCGCACCCCAACGCNGCAAAGCTNTGGGTTGAGTACGCGCTCTCTCCCGACTGCGTGAACCTCGCGAAGGACACGGGATCGTATCAGTTCCTGGTGCTGTCGAACGCGGATCAGCCGCCGGAGGCAACNCAGTTCGGGCTGGACATGAACAACACGATCGACTACGACTTTGAGGACGCAAAGGCAAACAGCGCGAAGTACGTGGAAGATTTCTTTGCCGCGCTGGAAAGCGGCTCAAGCGGCAAATTCCAGACAAAATAAGCAGATAATGCACGGCGGCGGCTTGCGCTCGCGCTGACCGCCCCGTGCGTTTTGTCTGTGCGGAATATTCGGTATCAGGCATTTCTCGTCCCCCGGACAAGGAGGGGCTTATGGCGACGACCCAAGGCGCACGGCTGGAGCGCAGGAAGTTTTTTGCAGACCCGATTATGGTTTCGATGATCGGCGTGCTGCTGGTGTTTTTGACGCTGTTCATCCTGTATCCGCTTTTGATGGTGCTGATTGACAGTTTTTTCAGCGGGGGAACGGTGTCGCTGGACGTGTTCCGGCGGGTCTTGAGCCTCAAACGGTTTCAGACGGCATTCACGAATACGCTGGTGCTCGGTTTTATCACGGGGCTTTTCTCGACGGCGGTGGGACTGCTGTTCGCCTACGTGGAAGTCTATGTCAAGTTGCGCAACAAGGTGCTTTCCACGCTGTTCAAGCTGGTCTCCATGCTGCCGATTGTGTCGCCGCCGTTCGTGCTGTCGCTGTCGATGATTATGCTGTTCGGGCGCAGCGGCATCATCACGCGGTCGCTGCTGCACATTTACGACAGCAACGTGTACGGGCTGAAAGGCATTGCCATCGTGCAGGTGATGACGTTCTTTCCCGTCTGCTATCTGATGCTGCGCGGGCTGCTCAAGAACATCGACCCGTCATTGGAAGAAGCCGCGCGGGACATGGGCGCGAGCCGCTTCAAGGTGTTTGGCAGCGTCACGCTTCCGCTCATGCTGCCGGGGCTGGGCAACGCGTTTTTGGTCACGTTCATTGAGTCCGTGGCGGACTTTGCGAATCCNATGCTGATTGGCGGCTCGTATGACACGCTCGCCACGACGATTTATTTGCAGGTGACGGGCGCATACGATTCGACGGGCGCGGCGGCGATGAGCGTCGTGCTGCTTTCGCTCACGGTCATCCTGTTTTTGATTCAGAAGTATTATTTGGAGGCGAAGACGGCCGCCACGCTGAGCGGCAAGGCGACGCGCCAGCGTATGCTGATTGAGGACAATTCCGTCCGCTATCCGCTTTCGGTGTTCTGCGGGCTTGCGTCGGCGTTCGTGCTGTTGATGTACATCATGGTGCCGATCGGTGCGCTCTTTACGCTGTGGGGGCGCGACTATCACTTGACNTTCAAATGGTTCAACTATATGTTCAGGACTTCGGGGCTGAAGGCGTTCAAGGATTCGTTCCTGCTGTCGCTCATTGCCGCGCCGCTGACGGCGTTCCTTTCGATGGTCATTTCGTATCTGGTGGTCAANAAGAAATTCAAGGCGAAGGGCTTTATCGAATTCATCTCGATGCTCGCGATGGCGGTGCCGGGAACGGTGCTGGGCATCGGCTATATCCGCGGCTTTGCGAACGGGCTGTTCCGCACGGGCGNGATGAGCGGGCTGTACGGCACGGGGCTGATTCTGGTCATCGTGTTCATCGTGCGCTCGCTCCCGACGGGAACGCGCAGCGGCATTTCGGCGTTGCGGCAGATTGACAAATCTATTGAAGAAAGTGCCTACGACATGGGCGCGGGGTCGGGGCGCGTGTTTATGACGGTGACGCTCCCGCTCATCCGCGATTCGTTTTTCAGCGGTTTGGTGACGGCGTTCGTCCGCTCGATTACGGCGATTTCGGCAATTATCCTGCTGGTCACGCCGCAGTATCTGCTCATCACGTGCCAGATCAACGAGCAGGCGGAGAAAGGCAGCTACGGCATTGCCTGTGCCTACGCCACCGTGCTGATCGTCATCACCTATGGCGCGGTGCTGATTATGAATGCGCTCATTGCGTATTTTGGCACGAGCCGACCCGTAAAATACAAGGAGGCATGACCATGAAAGAGAAAAAAGGCGTGCGCTTGGAGCACATCTCAAAAATCTATCAGGATCCCAAGACGGGGAACGATTTTTACGCGGTGCAGGACACCACGCTGGAAATCAAGCCGGGTACGTTCGTGACGCTGCTCGGGCCGTCCGGCTGCGGCAAGACGACCACGCTGCGCATGATTGCAGGCTTTGAGAGTCCCGACGAGGGCGAAATTTATCTGGGCGACGAGGCGATCAACGCGCTGCCGCCGAACAAGCGCGACACGGCGATGGTGTTCCAGAGCTACGCGCTGCTGCCGCATTACAACGTGTTCGACAACGTTGCCTACGGTCTCAAAATCCGCAAGCTGCCCCGGTCGCAGATTGAGGAGAAAGTGCTTGCCATGCTCAAGCTGGTGGAGATGGACGGCATGGAGACGCGGATGACGAACCAGCTTTCCGGCGGGCAGCAGCAGCGCGTCGCGCTTGCCCGCGCGCTCGTCATGGAGCCGGGCGTGCTGCTGTTCGACGAGCCGCTGTCCAACCTTGACGCAAAGCTGCGCGTGACGATGCGCACGGAAATCCGCAAGATTCAGCAGAAAATCGGCATTACTGCCGTGTACGTGACCCACGACCAGAGCGAGGCGATGAGCATCTCCGACCAGATCATCATCATGAGCAAGGGCAAGGTGGAGCAGATCGGCACGCCGCGCGAGGTCTATTACCGCCCGAAGAACAAATTCGTGGCGGACTTCATTGGCGAGGCGAATTTTCTGGACGCGGTGGTCGAGTCGTCGGCGGACGGCAGNGCGGCGATTACCGTGAACGGCAACCGCATGACCGTGCAGGATTACATCGGCACGAAGCCGGGCGACAAGGTGTCGCTCGTCCTCCGCCCGGAGAACGTCCGGCTCGCCGACACGGGCGCGCTGCAAGGCACGGTGACGCTCTCCACGTTCATGGGGTCGTACCAGTATTATCAGGTGGACGTGGGCGGCAAGGAAATCCAGATTACCGACTACAACCCGGTGGGGCGCAAGACGTATGCCGCCGGGGAGACGGCATTTTTGGATTTTGACGCGGGCGGTGTGTATATCCTGTAGCAGAGTTGCCCNGCTTGCCACGGGCGGGGGCGGTATGGTATACTGCGGGCTATGAGACAGAGCCTTTCNGNCCTGCCGGTTGCGGCGGGAAAGACAGCAGCGGACGCGANGCACCCCCNGACGGGCAAGAACCGGGTATGGGGGGGGGTATTGTCTCTCTGATAGTAATGTAACGAGTGGTAAGGTGACGCGTTGTGCGGGGATTCTTCCGCGCAACGCGTCTTTTTTGTTTTTGATTCTTTTTCCCCATTTTTCATTTTTCTCTCTCAAATCAAGCCCCGTGTATGCGGGGTCGGATTATTTTTATCTCTATTTACAAGGAGGGCGTATGCTCAAATATTCATTGCGTGAGAATCTGCTCACGGCAGACCCGGACGACTGCATGGCACAGGTGCAGGACGTGCGGTCGTACTCGCAGGACGAGATTATCGACCTGATGATGCGAAGAGGCACGACCTTGACCCGCGCGGACGTTGCGGCGGTGCTGCAAGTCTACACGGAGGTTGTGGGCGAGCTGACGGCGGACGGGTCGGCGGTGAACACGCCGCTGTTCAACACGTCGTTCAGCGTGGGCGGGGTGTTCGCCAGTATGGCGGATTCGTTCGACAAAACGCGGCACAGCGTCAGCGTGAACGTGAACGCGGGGGCGACATTGCGCGAGGCGATCAAGTCGGTCAAGACCGAGAAAACGGCGGGCGCGAGCACTGACCCGTACATCACCGAGGCGGCGGACGTGGTGAGCGGTGCGGTCAACGCTACGCTCACGGCGGGCGGCATTCTGCGGCTCACCGGGTCGCGGCTCAAGTTTGACGCGGCGGACGTGGCGCAGGGCGTGTTCCTCGTGCCGGAAAGCGGCGGCAAGGCGGTGCGCTGTAGCGTGGTCGCCGAGAACAAGCCCGCGCGGGTCATGGTGATGATCCCGGTGGACATCGCGGGCGGCACGTACTATGCCGAGGTGCGAAGCCGCTTCATGGGGAACAGCCAGGCGGGAAAGACGCTGAAAACCGGACGCTTCGGGAAGCCGCTGGAGGTCGCCGTCCAAGGCTGACCGAGCGCGGCTCTCAAGCACAGTTTAGTAGTCCTCTAAAGCATAGTTTAGCAGACTGCTAAAGCATAATGGAGCGGTGCGCTCAAGCAGGGACGAGCGCACTGCTCGAGCATAATCGGGCGGACTGCTCAAGCGTAATGGAGCGGTGATTTCCATTACAGGGGAGCGGGTATCAGACAAAGGACAGGAGATTAGGAATGAGAAAGACAGCAAGAAACAGGGTACTGCGGGCGGCGGTTTGCGCGGTGTTCGTTATGTTTGCCGGGTGCAGCATTTTTGACACTTCGGACGACGGGTCGAATGGAGACAGTCCGAATCCAAGTGGCAGTTCGGGACAGCAGCAGGGGCAGGTTACCACCTGCACGGTGACGTTCTATCCGAATGTGCCTACGGGCGCGGTTGGGGCAGGAGGCCTTGCGGTGCAGACACGGACATGCAATTCAGGCAGTACGTATCAGATTCCTGACGGGTTGTTCACCATTGACGGATACCGCCTTGCCGGGTGGGCGGACAGTGCGGATGCCGCAAGGGCCGAATACCCAGCAGGGTATCAGTGTACTGTTTACAGTAACAGAAGTTTTTATGCGGTATGGGAAATTTCCATTAACACGACAGTGAACGGCTTGGTCATCAGGGATAATGTTGTTGTGGAATTCATGTCGGACAGCGGTATCACTGCGGTCGTAATCCCTGACGGCGTGACGGCTATCGGGGACTCTGCGTTCCGCAACTGTGCAGGGGTAACGTCCGTCGCCATTCCTTATGGCGTGGCGAGCATCGGAAGCAGCGCGTTCGACGGCTGTACCGGCTTGGTCTCCGTCGAGATACCTGCCAGTGTCACGTCCATTGGAAGTGGGGCATTCAGCGGATGCTCAAACCTGACGATACGCTACAACGGCACGAGGGCGCAGTGGGAGGCGCTGAGGATTGAGACCTACGGTGTTCCCGTTGTCTGCACGGACGATGGACAGGGGATCGAGAATCAGCCTGCCGTTCTGACGATTCAGAATCGTGTCGTGATGAAGTGCGAACCGTCGGCGACGGGGTACATCGAAATCCAGCCCGGCGTGACGGAAATTGCGGCGAACGCATTCAACAACTGTATCAGCATAAAGGGTGTCGTCATCCCAGAGGGTGTCACGTCGATCGGGAACGGCGCGTTCAGGTACTGCTCCGACATGCTGTCTGTGGAGATACCGGGTAGCGTCACGTACATTGGCGACCGCGCGTTCGAGTACTGCAACCGGCTGGAGGAGGTGAACTTCATCGGCACGGTAATCCAGCTCGCCGCGCTGGGGCTTGACACGAAGGGCATCAAGGACATGGGGACGGTATCTGTCACGGTCAATTACGGAAAGCCGGATTCAGGTCAGTGTCATTTCATGGACAGCGGCGACAGTACGCTGACGGGGTATGTCATCATTCCGAGCGGGGTGACGGAGATTAAGGAGAATGCATTTTACCAGTGCAAAAATATTACGGGCGTGGGAATCCCCGCGAGCGTGACGAGTATTAAGGATAATGCGTTTTCTGGGTGTGGCAGTCTTACGAGTGTGACGATACCTAGCAGCGTGACGAGTATCGGGGAGCATGCGTTTTTGAGGTGTGGCAGTCTTACGAGCGTGACGATACCTGGCAGCGTGACGAGCATTGGCTACGCTGCGTTCGGTGGGTGTGACAGCCTTGACACGGTGTATTACGGCGGCACGGCAAGGGAGTGGGACAATATATCTAGGCATCCTACTGGCGACTTGAAAGGCAAAACTATAACCAGCAGCGACGGGGTTACATGGATTCTGTCATGGTGATAGCCGTGCGTCCGTAAACCCAGCGTTCCATAAACAAAGCCGCCCCCACACGGGCGGCTTCGTTATTGTGCGACCGGCTCGCGGGAGAGTTCTTCGCGCAGGGCGAGGACTTCTTCAAGGGGCAGGGAACAGCAGCGGGCGATTTTTTCGGGGGAATCGCCTTCTTTGAGAAGATTGCGCGCGCTTTCGCGGATGCCTTCCAGAACGCCGGCATCGTGCCCCTCTTCAAACGCGAACATCTTCTCCACGTCTATCGTCTGTTGCCATGTCATATACTGTTTCCTCCATTGCATGTTCCGCTTGGCAAAAACGACTTTCTCCGCGATGCGCTTTGAGAAAGCCGATTTCGCCTGCTCGCCTTTGAGAAACCTGAAGAAGCTCCTCATCTCGTCGCTTTCCAGTTTATCACAGTTTGCGGCGTTGAAAAAGACCTTGTACGCACGGTCGCCCAGCGTCAGGTTTCTGTCCGCACGGCAGGTGTTCTCAAAAAAATAGACGGGCAGTCGCTGTCTCCCCCGCTCCCCCGCGTCGTATTCCCAAAGCGGCGCAAATCGTGTATACTGCCGCCATGGTTTCCGTTGTTGGGCGATGGCGCGTTTCTGNCTGCCGCGCGTTCCGGGTCGTCGCGNNGCCGTGGCGGCTGTTCAAGGCNCGGTGTCCGCTCGCGTCGTTCATTGCCGNNCGNGTCNTGACGATGCTCGTNATGCTGCTCGCGCTCGGCTGGGCGTTGTTCGGNCTGATGGCNCTNGCGCCCGGCGACATCGTTGACCAGATGATGCAGCAGCAGNTGCTCACGCAGNCGGGCAGTCCCCGTGCGGGCGGGGCAGGGGCGCGCGCCGACGTGTTCAGCGAGGAGCAGCTGGCAAACTTGCGCGCCGAGCTGGGGCTTGACCAGCCGTTCACGGTGCAGTACGCAAAATGGCTTGCGCGCGTCGTCGTGCATCATGACCTGGGCGTGTCGCTCATCAGCAAGGCACCTGTCGGCTTTCTTATCCGCTCGCGGCTCGTCAATTCGCTCGTGCTCAACCTTATCTCGCTTGTCTGCATCACGGTCTTTTCGTTTCTGCTCGGCGTGTATTTTTCCAGCAAGGCGGGGACGCGGCTCGACCTTGCGGCGACGTTCTTCGCGCTCTTTTTCCATGCGTTCCCCGGCATTCTCCTGCTCATCCTGCTCCAGCTGTTCGCGTCGGTGAGCGGACTGTTCCCCGTCACCGCCTATCCCGACTTCCCGGCGGGCGACGCTCCTGTCGCCTTTGCGTTCAGTTACGGCTACCATATTTTTTTGCCGCTGCTCGCGTCGTTTTTGGGCGGCATCGGCGGCACGATGCGCATGATCCGTTCCACTATGCTTGACCAGATGGGGATGCCGTACATCATGGCGTTGCGCGCGCGGGGTATTTCCGAACGCCGCGTCTACCTGCACCACGCGTTCCGCAACACGCTCAATCCGTACATCACGGGCAGTGCGAACCTGCTGGCGGGGCTGTTCAGCGGCTCGCTCGTGCTGGAGATTATCTTTGCCTATCCCGGCATCGGGCGGCTTTCGTATGACGCGGTGATGCAGCAGGACGTGAATTTGGTGCTTGCCTGCACGATGTTCGTCGCCGCGCTCAACCTGATCGGCATGACGCTTTCCGACGTGCTGCTCGCCGTCGTCGATCCGCGCATCCGCTACGGGAAGGAGGGCTGAGATGGGCCGTTTTTTCCGCTACCTCAGGACCCGACCGCTTGCCCTTGTGTCCGTCATCGTGCTTGCCGTGCTTTATCTGTGCATGGTTTTTGCCGAATTCGTCGCGCCCTATACGCCCACGCGCATTTTTGAGGACGGAACGTTCCATCCGTCGAACGTGGAGCTTTCTGCCAAAGGGCTGACCGTGCGCGAGTACCGCGTGCTCAACCCGGTCACCTGGCGGTACGCAAAGGTCAAGGGCGACCAGTTCCGCCACCGCGTCTCATTTTTCGTGCGGGGCGAGCCGTACAAGTTGCTCGGCTTCATTCCGTGCAGCCGCCACCTGTTCGGCACGGAGGCAGACGCGCTTACGGGCGAATCCTACCCGGTATTCCTGTTCGGCGCGGACAATCTGGGGCGCGACATGTTCAGCCGCATGGTGTACGGCAGCCGCATTTCGCTCACGATCGGATTTGTGGCGAGCGCGGTCAGCTTGCTGCTCGCCATGCTGCTCGGCGGCATTGCGGGCTATTACGGCGGCGCGGGCGACTGGACGGTCATGCGCCTTGCCGAATTCCTCATGCTCATTCCGGGGCTGTACCTGATCCTGTTCCTGCGCTCGCTGCTGAACAGCAAGATGAACAGCGGCACGTCCTACATGATTATCACGGCGATCCTGTCGCTCATCAGCTGGCCGGGGAGCGCGCGCACGTTGCGCGGCATGATCCACGCCATCAAGCGCGAGGAATTCGTCCTGAATGCCGCGCTCGAAGGCATTCCGTCCGCCGTCATCATCTTTCGCCACATCATTCCGCAGATGGCGAGCCTGCTCATCGTCAGCACCACGCTCGCCGTCCCCGGCTTCATCATGAGCGAGACCTCGCTTTCCTACCTGAACCTGGGCATCAACGACCCGTCCGTCAGCTGGGGCAGCCTCATCAACCGCAACATCTCCACGCTGTCGAACCTCAAGAATTTCCCCTGGCTGCTCAATCCCGTGTGGCTTCTGCTGGCGGTCACCCTCGCGTTCAATTTCCTGGGCGACGCGCTCCGCGACTATTTCGACCCCTACCACACGGTTTTTCCGGCATGGAAATGGCGCAAGAAAAGCCGGGCGTTCCCGCTGGCGCGGTCGGGTGTTCCGGGGTTCCGCGCTGGCCGCGCTCCATTGCCTGCGGCAACGGCTTGCGCCGCCCCTCCACCCCCTAACGCAGTGCCTCCGGCTTGGCTCTCCGTGCAGGATTTGCGCGTGTCGTTCGCCGTCCTGCGCGGCACGGAGCGGCGCGTCATTCAGAGCGTGCGCGGCGTGTCGTTCTCCCTGTTCCGGGGCGAAATCCTTGGCATCGTCGGCGAGAGCGGCAGCGGAAAGTCCGTCACCACGGCGGCAATCCCCGCACTGCACCCGTCCAACGCCACGGTCGAGGGGCGCATTTTCCTTGACGGCACGGAGCTGACCGCGCTCACCCAGAAAGAAATGCGCGCCTGGCGCGGCCGGAAAATCGGCATGATCTTTCAGGAGCCGGGACGCTCGTTCGACCCGCTCCAGAACATCGGCTCGGTGTTCTTTGAGACGCTCCGCAACGCCGACCCGCAGATTTCCCGCGCCGCCGCCGCCGAAAAAGCCACCGCGCTCCTTGAGGAAGTCGGGCTTCCCGACCCGCGCAGCCGTCTCAAGAACTACCCGCACCAGTTCAGCGGCGGGCAGCTGCAACGGATCGGCATTGCGCTCGCGCTCGCGCAGGGCTGCGAGCTGCTCATTGCCGACGAGCCGACCACCGCGCTCGACGTGACGATTCAGGCGCAGATCGTCGCGCTCCTCGCGCGCCTGCGCCAGACGCGCGGCCTGTCCATCATTTTCATCAGCCACAACATCGACCTCGTGGCGGGCCTGTGCGACACCATCATCGTCATGTACGGCGGGCTGATCATGGAGCGCGGCACGAGCGACGACATCCTGCGCCATGCCCGGCATCCGTATACGCAGGCACTGCTCGCCTCAAGCCCGCGCTTCGGCACGCATTACCGCACGGAGCGGCTCGTCGCCATTCCCGGCCGCGTGACCGACCCCGCGCACCCCGAACCGGGCTGCCCGTTCGCGCCGCGGTGCGCTTTTGCGAGGGAAGAATGCGCCCTTGCGGGCGCGGGGTGCTATAAGGTGCGGTAGAATTTCCCGCTTGGAAGCGGGCGAACTTTCTTGGAGGGAGGAAACCCCTCTACTTCCGAAGCGGGGGTTTCCTCCCTCCAAACCACCCACCTTCCCCAGCACGGCTTGGGGCGGCTGCCCCAAGACCCCGCTTTGGNGNTTGGGNGACNNCGGCTTGCTCAAAAAAAACGCAAAAGATGCTTGCGAGTTTTCGGAGAAAACTCGGTAAGCAGCGCGTTGCGCTGCGACGGCTATTTTTTCGTTACGCTTGCGTTCGCCTTGGCGATTTCCACATCTGCCTTTGCGGCGAATTCCGCATATTCCGTGCTGACTGCGGCCATGGTCGTGAGGTAGGGCACGAGCTTCTCGTTGATTGCGGCGAGGAGGGGCTTCTTGACGGCGTAGGCGGAGTCGCCTTTGGCGGTGAGCGCGGCGGTCGCGGTGTCGTTGGCGGCGTTGAAGTCGTCCTGCGCGGTGCGGAGCGATGAAATCAGGTCGCCCACGCCGTCGAGCGACTTGATTGCGTCGGCAAGGCTCTCCGCCGAAAAGTCCTCAAGCATCGACTCGATAAGCGACGACTCGCGCGCGTAGGTCTCGCTCACAATCGACTTGCCGTACTTGTCGTAGGTGGCGAGCAGGCGTTCGGCGGCGGCTTTCTTCGCGGCGACGGGGATTGCCGCGTAGCCCGCAAGCAGCGTGCCGAGCGAGCGGATTGCCTCGTCGCGCTTCGCGTCCGCGTCCTCAAGCGACCGGGACACCTTGTCCGCCTTGATTGCCGTGGTGATTTTGGCGGAAAGCATCTCCACCTCGCCCATGATCGCCGCGAGCGCGGCATCCTTCGCGGCCGCGCTGTCCCTGGCGGCTTCCTTGTAGATGCGCACGAGCGCGTCCGATACGGTGTCCGCGTCGGTGATGCGGATGCTCTGTCTCACTTTTTTCACAGTTGTCTCCTCCGGCGGAAGCCCGCCGTTTTTGTTTTCTGCCCGTTTTTGTGTCAAGACAAAGAACAAATTTTTGTTTGTTCCTCACTTTTGCGTTGGGGAACGAAAAAACATTTGTTCGTTGCCCGCTTTCGTGTTGGGGAGCGAAAAAACATTTGTTCGTTCGGCGTTTTTGCGTCCGGACGGGCAAAATATATTTGTTCGTTGTCCGCTTTTGCGTTGGGGAACGAAAAAACATTTGTTCGTTGCCCGCTTTCGCGTTGGGGAACGAAAAAACATTTGTTCGTTCGCCGTTTTTGCGTTGGGGAGCGAAAAAACATTTGTTCGTTCGCCACTTTTGCGTTGGGCAGACAAAAAATTTTTGTTTGCCATGCGCCATGAAAAGAAAACCCGCCCGCGCCGAAGCGGGGCGGGGAAGCCCGCAGAAACTTTCAAAAACTGCGGGCTTTTTTCTTTACGCTGTCAGTCTGCCGCGCCGTGACTCCCGCGCGGCGGGGGAGATTTGTTGCTCGCTTACTCAGCTGGTGTCGCCGTCAAGGTGAACTTCTCAACGCCGCAGTTCCATTTTTTTATCTGCGCATTAGCCTTTGAAGTAACCCATGCAAATTTCAGCGTGTATGTGCCCGCTTCGAGCGTGACCGCATCGGTAATGGCGGCGTCGTTGTCCTCTTTAGAGGCGACCACGCCTGTCGCAGAGGCTTTCTCTGTGTCCGAGGCATCCAAGATTGAAATCTGCCCGTTTACGTTGCCGCTCTGCCCGTTGAATGCGACCTGAGACGCAGTGACCGCCGCCTTTTTTGCGAGCGTGAACGTGTAGGTCGTTGAGGCAATTTCCGTCCCTTTGTCCGAGGCTGTCAGACCATTGCTTGAATCAGAAGATTCTGTTGACAAAAGCCAGCCCTTCATCGTCACTTTGTCACTGGAAAGCTCATAGTCCCCAAGTTTGCTGTTCGTCGTACTTGAAGGGGTAAGCGTTGCCGATTTTATTGACTGGTCGCTTGACGTGAAAATTGTCCAGAAACTTCCGATGCTGTACTCGCCGAATTCAGTCTTGACATCGCTGAACACACCGTCTACGGTCGGCTTAGCAAACGGATTCTCATCATTCGCATTGAAACTGATTGTAGCGGCTCCCGGTGCGGTCGGTGCTGTGTACTTCGTGACTGTCGTGGTGATTTTGCCTGCGCCGGTTACCGTGGCTCTGATGGTCGCGGTTTTCTCACCGCTCTCGTCTTTTACGGTGATTGTGGCCGTGCCTGCCGATTTTGACGTGACCTTGATGTTTGCTTTCGTCTCGTCAAATTCAGCCGCAACAACCGCCTGATCCGCCTCGTCGATTGCAAGGGTCGCGCCTGTAAGACCGAGCGTCTCCTCATTGTTGGCGACTGTCGTGGACTGCGCCTCGAACGACGCTGACGATGTGACTTCACCTGCCGTCTTGCCGTCACCGTCGCCGTTCTCGGTGGTGATTTTGATGTCGTAGATGCGGACGTATCCTGATGACACGCCGAAAGCGAGTGTCACCTCATCCGTTCCCTCGTAGGCGTAGGTGAGAGCCTCGCCTGAGCCTTTGAGCGTGTTGTTGTCTTTGCTTGGCGCGGCGACTTCTTCTCCGTCCGCTTTGATGTATGCATAGCGGTCTGTCTTGTCGCTGTCGCTGTTCGCGCCGCAGAGCATGACTGCGGTGAACGGACCTTTCACTTTCACGGTGAGATCCGAGCCTTTTGACGGCTCAATCGCTCCCTTTGATGCCCCGATGCCGCTTACCTTGCTGTTTGAGGTTGTGGCATCGATTTTGTTGAACACGCCGCCTGCGGGCAGAGTAAGGGTGAGACCTGCCGGTGTGGACTCGTAGTAGCTTTCCGCAGGAATCTTAGGTTTGCCGCTCGTGTTTTCATCCGTGCTTGTCTCGGTGGCGAGGGCAGCCAGATCTGGTGTCGCAAAATCCCATACGTAAGTGACAGCATCGCCATTGTTGTTATTGCCGTCATCTTCACCGTCTCCGCCATTACCGCCGCTGCTGCCGCCGTCATCGCATCCGATTGCCCCGAAGAGCAATGCCGTCGCCGCGAGCAGTGCGGCTATCCGTGTAGTTTTCTTCATCATGATTTACCTCCAGATGAAATTGTGATGATTACATCATACTATACACCTTGGAGAATATACTGTTTTTTTTTTGTAGTTTTCCGACCAATTCGTGCGCGTTTTGGGGCGGGATTGCCCTGCCGGGAGACTGCCGTGTTTGCCCAAGCGGCGCGGAGTGTGCTATACTTTTTTCTATGAACGACTATATCATTGCGGCGGAGCATCTGACCAAACGGTTCGTGCTGGACGCGGGCTTTTTCGCGCGGGGCGACCGCTTTGTGTATGCGGTGAACGACGTTTCGTTCGGCATTGCGCGGGGCAGGACGTACGGGCTGGTGGGCGAGAGTGGCTGCGGCAAGACGACCACGGCGCGGATGCTCGTCCGCATGTACCCGGCAGACGGCGGAAAAGTGCTGTATGCGCCACCGGACAGCGCGGGCAGGGCGGAGAATATCCTTGAGTACGGGCGCGCTGACCTGCGCCGCTACCGCGAGAACATCAAGTACGTGTTCCAAGATCCGTCCCGCTCGCTCAACCCGCGCATGACGGTGTTCGGCATTCTGACGGCGGGCTACCGCTATTCGGCGCGGTGGCCCGGCAGGCAGGCCGCGCGGGAGCAGGCGGCGCAGATTATGGAGGAGGTGGGGCTTGATCCCGCCGACCTGGAGCGGCGGCCAGGCGAGTTCAGCGGCGGGCAGCGGCAGCGCATCTCCATTGCGCGCGCGCTTATCATGCGGCCGCAAGTGCTGTTCTGCGACGAGGTGGTGAGCGCGCTCGACGTTTCCGTGCAGAGCCAGATTCTGAACCTCTTGCAGGACATCCGCGAGTCGCGCGGCATTTCGTTCCTGTTCATCGCGCACGACCTGCGCGTGTCGTGCTATTTCTGCGACACGATCGGCGTGATGTACCGGGGCATGCTCATGGAAGAAGCCCCCGCCGCCGACCTGTACCAGACCGCCGCGCACCCGTACACAAAACTGCTCTTTGCGGACAGCACCGGCGTGGCGGAGCGGCGCGCGGGCGAGGCGCGGACCGCGCTGGAGACGATCCGGGGCTGCCCGTTCGCGCACCGCTGCCCACATGCGGATGCCCGCTGCCGGGATGAGCTTCCTGCATGGAGCAAGATTGCCGACGGGCACAAAGTCCGCTGCTGGCGGGCGTAACGGGATTTTTTTGAGGAGGACGATATGGACGGCATTGGGCAGGAGATCCGGGACGCGCTGTTCGCGTTGCAGGACACGGCGTACCGCGACTTTAACGCGCGGCTCATTCCCACGGTGGACAAGGCGACGGTCATCGGTGTGCGCGTGCCGCAGGTTCGTGCGCTGGCAAAGCGGCTCGCCGCGGAGAAAAAAGACGTCGCGCCGTTCCTTGACGCGCTCCCGCACCGGTATTTTGAGGAGAACGGCATACACGCCGCGCTGCTTGAGGGCATGCGTGATTTTGGCGACTGCATGGCGCGCACGGAGCAGTTCCTGCCGTTCATCGACAACTGGGCGACCTGCGACACCCTCTCCCCGCGCGTGTTCGGCCGGCACAAGGCGGCGTTGCGCGAGAAAATCCCGTCCTGGCTCGCCTCGGCGCACCCGTACACCGTGCGGTTCGGCATCGGTATGCTGATGAAATGGTTTTTGGACGATGACTTTTTTCCCGGCTGCCTGGATTGGGTCGCCGCCGTCCGTTCCGACGAATACTATGTCCGCATGATGCAGGCATGGTTCGTCGCCACCGCACTTGCCAAGCAGTACGACGCGACGGTTCCCTACCTTGAGCAGAAAAAACTCGACCCCTGGACGCACAACAAGGCGATTCAGAAAGCCCGCGAGAGCTTCCGCGTGAGCGACGGGCGCAAGGCATACGTGCAGTCGCTCAAGGTGTGAGGGAACATGCCGTCCGCGGCCTCCGATAGCTTCGCGCAGTTCGGGAACATACTGTCCGAGGCATCCGACGCGTCCGCGCAGGTCTGGAACACGCTGTCCGCGGCCTCCGATTGCTTCGCGCAGACCGGGAACATACTGTCCGAGGTCTCCGACGGCTTCGCGCGGTTCGGGAACACGCTGTCCGAGGTCTCCGACGGCTTCGCGCAAGTCGGGAACATGCCGTCCGAGGCCTCCGACGGCTTCGCGCAGTTCGGGGAAGTGCTGTCCGAGGCCTCCGATGCGTTCGCGCAAGTCGGGAACATGCCGTCCGAGGTCTCCGATGGCTTCGCGCGGTTCGGGAATATGCTTTCCAAGGCCTCCGACGGCTTCGCGCACGTCGGGAATATGCTATCCGAGACCTCCGATGGCTTCGCGCACGTCGGGAAGGACGAATCGGGCGCACAGGAAACTACTATCCGCGAGGTCTGGCGGCAGGACAAGGGCTTGCGCACAGGACTCGGCACGCGGCGCATCGCGCCGTGACGGATACGACCGCCGTGTATGCGGCGGGAACACCATACCGAAAGCCGGGGCAGGCTCTCCGGCTTAAAAAAGGAGCATTCCATGAAGGAAATCCAGACACTTCCGCTCACGAGCATGACAAACGCGGCGCACTTTCTGTTCGTCTCGAACATAGCGGCGCGCGCGGAAAAGGACGCGGCGGTCGCCGAAAAATGCGCGGCACAGGTACAGGCGTTGCGCGACGCGGTTGCGGCGGAAGACGAGAACGTGCAGACTTCGGCAAAGAGCCTGACGACCGACAAGATCGTTGCGGCAGACCGCTCGCGCGACCAGCTGTATGCGGGCTACAAGAAGGCGGTGGCGGGCTACACGGGCTTTCCCCAGCCCGACATGGCGGATGCGGCAAAGGTCTTGCAGCAGCACATCAAGGACTACAAGATTGACCCGAAGGCGCAGCTGGACAAGGAGACGGGCTTGCTCGTGAACTTCATTCAGGACTTGGAGGGCAAGCACAAGGCGCAGGTGGACGCGCTTTCTCTCACGGCGTTCGTGGAGAAGCTCAAGGCGGCGAACGAGGAGGTGCGCTCGCTTATGGGGCAGCGCACGGACGAGCGGGCGGCAAAGACGGCGGGCGCGCTCAAGGCTGCTCGCGTGGCAAGCGACGAGGCGTACAGGCTGCTTGCGATGCACGTGAACGCCCACGCGCTGCTTGAGGGCGAGGCGGACTACGCCGCATTCATCGACTACGCCAACACGGAGATTGCGCATTTTAAGCAGGATGTGATGGGCGGCACAAAGAAAAAAGGCGCAGAAGCGGAAGCATAGGAGAAACAGATGAAAAGAGGAATGAAAAGAACACTGGTGGTCATCGTCGCGCTCGCACTGTGCGCGCTTGTCGGCTGTTTCGGCAAGAAAGAGGACAAGGCGACCGCAATCATTGAGGCAAAGGAAAACGGCACGGCAGACGTGACAGAAGTGCCTGAAAGTCTATTACACGCGCTCATAACGTCAGCAGAAAATAACGATGTCGTGGAGACTCAGCGGCTCATCGAGGCAGGCGCGGACGTAAACGCAATGGACTTTGGCAACGGAACCGCGCTCATGTGGGCGGCAGGAAACAATGCAACGGACGCGGCGAAAGTGCTGATAGAAGCGGGCGCAGATGTGAACGCAAAGGAATCAGACGGCGATACCGCGCTGATATGGGCGGCTACGCACAATGCGGCAGACATGGCGAAACTGCTCATAGCGGCGGGTGCAGACGTGAACACACAGGACGATGAGGGCTATACTGCGCTCATGATTGCGGCAGAACAGCCTGCGCCGGACGTGGCGCAGGTGCTGATAGAAGCCGGCGCAGATGTAAACGCACAGGACGATGATGGCAAGACTGCGCTCATGCGGGCGGCAAAGGAGAATGCGGCGGACGTGGCACGGCTTCTCCTTGCGGCAAATGCGGACATAGACACACAGGACAATAACGGTGTGACCGCGCTCATGCGGGCGGCAAAGGAGAATGCGACGGACGTGGCACGGCTTCTCCTTGCGGCGAAAGCCGATGTGGACGCACAGGACAATGACGGCTGGACTGCGCTCATGGTTGCGGCATGGAACGACGCTGTGGACACGGTGCAGATTCTGCTCGCGGCAAATGCCGACGTGAACGCAACGGACGATGACGGTTGGACCGCGCTCATGGTTGCAGAAGAGCGCAACGCGAAAGATGTGATAGAACTGCTCAAAGCCGCCGGCGCGGAAGACATGCTGGAACTGCTCGAAGCGGCGGACGCGTTCGCGCAGGACTTCCCTTCGTATCTCAAGATGGAAGACACGGTGATAACGGGCTGCGACAAGGACGCGCTCCCGGCGAACCTCGTGATTCCCGAAGGCGTTACGGAAATCGGCGCATATGCGTTTTCGGGCTGTACGTCGCTTGAGGGCGTATCGATTCCCGAAGGCGTAACGAAAATCGGCAATGATGCGTTCTATGACTGCAAGTCGCTTGAGAGCGTCACGCTTCCAAAAAGCCTTATGGAAATCGGATCAGAAGCGTTCTTGGGCTGCGAGTCGCTCAAGGAAGTGAAGTTCCTCGGCGCAATGTGGCAATGGAACTTTATCAACACAAAGGGATTCTGGAGCTTTCCAAACATTCCTGCAAAAAAAGTCGCCTGCACGGATGGCGAGACAGATTTATATTCGCTTCCGCCGTCCATCGACGAGAGTTTTGGGTTTTAAATAAAATGTTTAAAGCCGCCGATGTGGAAGAGTGAACTTGGAGGAAACAAATGAACATGAAAAGGAAAACCATTATCGCCATTGGCTTGCTCTGCGCCATGGGCGCGTTCGCGCAGGACTTTCCCTCGTATCTCAAGATGGAAGGCACTGTCATAACGGGCTGCGACAAGGAGGTGCTCCCCGCGAACCTCGTGATTCCCGAAGGCGTGACGGAAATCGGCGGTTCTGCATTCGAGGACTGTACGTCGCTCGTGAGCGTGACGATGGCCGAGGGCGTAAAGATAATCAGCAATGATGCGTTCTCTGGCTGCACGTCGCTTGCGAACGTTACGCTTCCAAGCGGCCTTACGGAAATCGGACCGGATGCGTTCCTCTTCTGCGAGTCGCTCAAGAGCATCTCAATCCCAAGGAGCGTTACGAAAATCGGCACCTATGCGTTCGTTGGATGCTACAAGATTACAGTACAGTACGACGGCACAAAGGAGCAGTGGGAAGAAATAGAAGAAGACGACTTGAACTGGGGCATCGGCATTTTTTCCGTCCGCTGCTCTGACGGCAAGTTCAGGAAACAAAATTGGTAATTCACGGCGCACATTGGCTCGCCGATGTGGAATCGGAAGAATGATCGCGGGCAAGGCGAAACTCGTTAGGCAGGGCTTGCGCCTTGCGATGCAGCCACGAAAGGACTGTGATGAAAACATGCGGCGTAGCCGTGTATAAAGAAATACGAACTTTTGTAGAGGAGACACAATGATATTTCCGGGAATGAAGAAAATCAGGGACAAATTTAATTTAACGGACGACGGCCTTTTTGTTCGGGGCGTGGTCAGGAACAGCAGCATCCGCCTTTGCGACGGACACAACTGCAAAATCCTTTCCGTAACTGCTCCGGCTGAGATTTCAGAGACTGCGAGCGCGGCTTTGCAGAAGTTTTCAGAAAAGCCTTTTAAGGCGAACATCGAAATTGACGGAAACGCCGCTACCTTTACGTTCCGCGAATATGTTTGGCCTTATTCGTGGAAAAAAATCGGCGAGGTTATAGAAGGCGCGGCGAAAATCATTTACGATGAAAATCCCAGTTTGCCGGCTTCTGAAGAGGCGGCGAGCAGAGAGGGCACAGAAAAAGAGGCGGTGGGCATGGGGTATGGCATTGCAAAAATTGCAAAAGTTTGTTTGCTGGTCATTGTTGCCCTCAGCCCTTTCTTGAGAAAAGAATGGTCACACGTAAGATTTGCTTCTGATTTTGCGCGTTCTGCCAACGCGGATTGCCCGAAGCAGCTTNACGAATGGACACGGCTTGACTCCGTGTCGTCGCGCTGGTTTAAGATATATCTGAACTATACTGTTTGTGGCATAGATTTGGAAAGCCAAGACGCGGAAAGAATAAAGGAANNGTNCATANAAANTTTGCGCGCGNCGGTAGNTGCCGCCGAGCTTTCCNACNTAANNGTTTGGTTTATCATAAATTATGCTGATTCCGACGGCAACGAGATTTTTCAGATAACAATATTCCCGGNGGATTACCGATAATCTGGCTGGCGGCTGCGTTTATCCAATTGAAAAAAACGGGGAAATGCGCTTTACTGGAANGGCGAGGTGTGCNATGAAAAAGAGTATCAGCGGNAAAGTCCGCGAGGTGTTTGATNTGGANGACGGGCGCATGGTGATCGTGACGACCGACCGTATTTCGGCGTTCGACGTGATNCTGCCGACGATGATTCCGGGCAAGGGCAAGGTGCTGAACGCGCTTTCGGCGTTCTGGTTCGACTATACCAAGGACATCGTGGGGAATCACCTGATTTCGTCGGACTTGCGCGACATGCCTGCNGAATTCCANAAGNNCGAATATGAGGGGCGCACGGTTNTGGTCANGAAGCTCAAGATGATTCCGTATGAGGTGATCGTGCGCGGNTATATGTTCGGCAGNATGTACGACGCGCTCAAGAGCGGCAACCTGCCCGACGGCGTGCGTTTTGACCGNGACTANGACCTTGCCGANCGGCTTGACGCGCCGGTCGTCACGCCTTCGACAAAGGCGCAGGAGGGGCATGACGTGAACGTGTCGCTCGCNTNNATGCNGGACGACATCGGCGCGGANNTNGCGGGGCAGATTGAGCGGGCNGCGCTCGCCCTGTACGGCAAGGCGTACGATCATGCGTACAAAAANGGCATTATCATTGCGGACACCAAATTCGANTTCGGNCTGGACGATGACGGNNCGCTNGTGCTTGCGGACGAGGTGCTGACCCCCGATTCGAGCCGTTTCTGGAANCGGGAGACGTATGCGGTGGGNACGAGNCCTGCCAGCTACGACAAGCAGTTCGTGCGCGACTGGCTCAAGGCGAACGGGCTTGCCGGNGACCCGAACATCACGGGCATTCCGGCGGACGTGGTGGCGAAGACTGCCGAGATTTATGCGGAATGCGAGCGGAAAATCTGCGGGAACTGAGGNACATCAGCGTGACCGCCGCCGCGCCNGGTACGCTGAACGACGTGCTGCGCGCGGAGATTCCTGCCCGCCTGTGCCGGGAGGTCTCAAACGGCAAGATCCGGCGGCTCATCATGGCGGGTGCGGTGCGTCTGGACGGCGTGCCGTGCCGCAATCCGTCCGCGCGGGTGCGCGCGGGCGCGTCCGTTTCCGTGCGGGTCGATGTCGGAAAGCTGTTTTATGAGAAGCCGGTCAATGACATCGCCTTTGAGCTGACGGCGCGCGACGTGCTGTATGAGGACGAGTACATCATCGTGGTGAACAAGCCCGCGTGTTTTCCCACGGAGGCCGGCATGGTCGCCAGCCGCGACAACCTGCATGCGGCGGTCGTGCGCTATCTGTTTGCGAACGCCCGCCGCTCGCACCCGAACCTGCGCAATCCGCCTTACGCGGGCATCATGCACCGCCTTGACCGCGAGACGAGCGGGGTCATTCTGTTCACNAAGTCGCGGGAAGTCAATGCCGCCTGCCATGCGTTGTTCGAGGAGCGTGTCGCGCAGAAGACGTACCGTGCTGTGGTGAGTCCCGCGCCGCGCCGTATGCGCTGTTCGGTGGAGATGTTCATGGGCAGGATCAGCCCCAAGTCGCAGCCGGCAAAATGGGGCGCGGTTGCGGAGCGGGACGGCGGCGTGTACGCGCGGACGGATATTTCGGTTGTGGCGCAGGGCGACCTTGGCGGAAAGCCCGTCGCGTTCGTGGAATGCCGCCCGCACACGGGCAGGACGCACCAGATCCGCGTGCATTTGGCAAGCCTTGGTGCGCCGATTTTGGGTGACGTGCTGTACGGCGGGCAACGGTATGCGCGCGTCATGCTGCATGCGCAGACGCTTTCGTTCCCGCATCCCGTGACGCACGAGCCGATTTCCATAACCGCCCCGCTGCCCGACGGGTTTGATTTGTGAGCGGCGGTTTGCGGGCTTCCCGCCTTGACCAAAATCATTGAATAGTTTATGATGATTTTCTAGTCTACACTGGTAGCACTATGCACGTTTGCACATTTTAGGCTTTGTCCTATTTGGAGGAATATCGTGGTCAAAATCAGACTCAAGAAATTCGGTACGAAGAAGCGTCCTTTCTATCGTATCGTCGTTCAGGATGTCCGCAAACCGCGCGATGGCACGACCATCGAAGAAATCGGGACGTACGCTCCTATTTCTGCGGAAGGACAGCAGGTTTCTTTTAACGAGGAACGTGCGAAGTATTGGATGAGCGTCGGTGCGCAGCCGACCGACACCGTAAAGAAGCTTTTCGGCAAAAAAGGTCTTACCAAATAAGTTACGGGAGTGGCGGGGAATGGAAAAAGACCTGATTGAATACATTGCGAAATCATTGGTCGATGATCCCAGTGCAGTCTCGGTGAACGAAACCGAAGGCGAGCGCGGTCCGGTACTGGANNTGCGTGTTGCCCAGGGTGATATTGGTAAGGTTATCGGCAAATACGGCCGTATTGCGAAAGCGTTGCGCACCGTTCTGTCGGCTTCGGCAAGCAGGGAAGGCAAGCACTACAGCCTTGACATCCTTGACTGACCGGCTTTCAGTGTTCTGATGAACGAACGGTTTGTGGTCGGCATTATCCGTGGCTCGCATGGGGTGGCGGGTAATTGTAAAGTGGAGAGCACTTCNGGCGAATTCGGGCATTTTGCGCGGATGACCGAAGTGACTTTGAGGAATGGCAGGACTGGTATCGAATCGCTCCATAAAATAGAGCGCGTGACGGTCAGCGGTCAGACCTTGCTGATGAAACTTGCAGGAATTGACACGCCCGAAGCAGTTAAGAAAATCAACGGGTGTGAGATAATCGTTCCGCGCGAGTTTGCGTGTCCGCTGGATGAGAACAGCTGGTACGTAGAAGATCTGAAACAGTGTGCCCTTGTCTATCCGAAAGATGGCTGGGGCAAAGACGGGTTGGAAGCAACGGCTTCTCCTGCTGCATTTGTTACAGTGGGAACGGTCACAGACGTATTGGAAGGCGGTACAGGAAATCTCTTGCAGATTAAACTTGCCGAGGACTGTACGCTGCTTGCGGAGCACGTGAGGTTCACCGCGGACGGAAAGACGCGCACGGTATTGGTGCCGTTTAANGATGCGTTTGTCGGTGAAGTTGACATTGCGCGCAGGCAGATACAGTTGATGCACCTCTGGATTCTGGAGTAATTCCATGAAATTTACCGTGCTGACCTTATTTCCCGAAATTCCGCGCGCCTTTTTTGAAGCCTCAATCATGGCGANGGCGGTTGAGCGGGGAATTATTGCCTACGATTTGGTGCATATCAGGGATTTTGCCTTTGATAAGCACAAGACGTGTGACGACAAACCGTATGGCGGCGGGGCAGGACAACTGCTGTTGCCCGAGCCGCTCGGACGTGCGCTTGACAGCGTGCAGGCTTANAAGAAACACGTGATTTACGTCACGCCGTCTGGNAAGCCGTTCACGCAGCGCAAGGCGCAGGAATTGAGTCAGAAAGANGAAATCGTCTTGGTCTGCGGTCGGTACGAAGGCATCGACCAGCGGATTATCGATTTGTACGTGGACGACGAAATCTCCGTGGGGGATTACGTGTTGTCCAGCGGAGAAGTGGCGGCGACGGTCATCATCGATGCGGTGTATCGCTTGGTGGACGACGTTATCACGCACGAATCGTTGGACGAAGAAAGCTATGCTGACGGACTTTTGGAATACCCGCAGTACACTCGTCCGGCTGTGTACCGGGGCATGGCAGTTCCCGAGGTGCTGACCAACGGAAACCATGAGCATATCCGGAAGTGGCGGCTGAAAAAGCGGTTGCAGAAGACGTTGGCGAACAGACCTGATTTGGTTGCCGCGGCTCGTCTGCATGGAACGCTCGGTTCGGAAGCCGAAAAAATGATTGAGGAACTGACGGAACAGTGCTTTGAGAAGCATCTGGACCGAAAGAAACGCCGCCGCGCACGTGCGCGGGCGGTTCAAGGAGAACATGATGGACTTGATTAAGACCATAGAAGAGCAGCAGAAAACAGAAGGCGCGCTGAATTTCAGCGTCGGTGATACGGTGAAAGTACACTTTGAGATTATCGAAGGCAAGACGAAGCGCATTCAGGTGTATGAGGGCGTTGTCATCGCCATTAAGAACACGGGCGTGCGCAAGACGTTTACCGTCCGCAAGATTTCTTACGGAGTCGGCGTGGAGCGCGTGTTCCCGGTGTACAGCCCGCGCGTGGTGCGCGTTGACGTGGTGCGCGTCGGCAAGGTGCGCCGCTCAAAGCTGTACTATATCCGCGATAAGGTCGGCAAGGCGGCGAAGGTGAAGGAGCTGCTGGGCGCACAGGCGACCGCGTATCTGGAGCGTTCCCGTGCCGCTACGCAGGCAAAGATTGCCGCTGAGCAGGCTCGCAAGGCTGCGGCAGAATCGGCGGGGCAGAACGAAGCCGAGGCAAAATAAAAGCGTATCCGTCCATGTATGCCGGCAGGCGGCAATAATCAGTACAATCCTGTCGGCATGAGCATAACCTCCGATGCATACCGCGTCGGGGGTTATTTTTTGTGGCGGATATGCTATAGTGTCCGTATGGCTTCCGTGCGTATCGTCTCTCAGACACCGCAATCTTCCCAGACGGGTGCGCGTCCGGCTTTGCAGGCTGGCAGCGTGGTGACCGTGCGCGTGCTGCGGCAGACGGGCGCGGGGCAGTATGTTGTCTCGGTTGCGGGGCAGCAGGTTTCCGTGCGATCGCAGGTGCCTTTGCAGNCGGGCGCGGTGTTCAGCGCGACTGTTTCCGTGCGTGACGGGCAGGTGTTTTTTTCACGGGTCGGTGTGCAGGGAGAGCCGCTGCCGCTCGTGAGCCAGTTTTCGGCATTTCCGCTGCAAACGGGCAGTGAAAGTCCGCTGACCTCGTTGCTCGCGTCGCTCGGTCTGCCTGCCACTGCGGAAAGTTTCCGGCTTTTGCAGTTTGCCGAAAGCATGGGCATGAAAATTGACGCGCGGCAGTTGCGCCGGGCAGTGGCGGCGGCAAAAACGGCGGGCGGCGGCGAGGAGACCGCGCAGCTGGCGTTGGCGTTGGACGAAAAAGGTGCAAGCGCGGAAGCGGTTCGGCTGTTTGGCGACGGCAGGGGAAGCGGTTCTCGGCGGCAGGACAGCGGCGGNCAGGAACACGAGCCGCAGGACGACGACGATTCGGCTGACGGGCGTTCGGATTCCGTCGGCGAGGCGGGGCATTCGGCGGAACGGGNGCAACCTGCCGACGANCGTGCGCTGCTGGCATCGTATTTTGCTTCCGTTGACGACGCGGCGGTGCGTAATCGCGCGGGTGCGCTCACGGTGTTCAACACGTTGCGGGGCGGGACGGCGGCAAGCGATGCGGCGCGGTGGGTCATCCTGCCGTTTGAGTGGACGATCGGCTATCGCGGCGACATCCGGCTGCTGACCGACGGCGGGCAAAACCTGCGCGAAATCGTCGTCAATGCAAAAAAAGCGGACACGCAGTGGCATTTTGTGGTATACTGCTCGCGGGGCAAGGTTTCGTCCGTGCGTTTTTCGTGCGCGCCGGAACTTGCTGCGGCAAAGGCGGCGGCATGTTCTGCCCGGCTCGAATCGNTGCTGCGTCCGTCGTGCGCGTCGCTCAAGTCGGTGGATTACGTGGCGGGGCTGAACGGTTTTTGCACGCAGGACAAGGAAATCGGCAGGGTGGGAGGCGAAATCTGATGAAAAAAGCCGTCTCGCTNGCGTATCCGNANGATGCCGACGCGCCGTATATCAGCGCGATTGCGCAGGGGCGGCTGGCGGATCGTGTCATCGCCATTGCGCGGGAAAACGGTGTGCCGGTCGTGCAGGACGATGCGCTTGCGAATGTGCTTGCCGTTCAGCGCGTGGGCGACTTGATTCCCGGGGAGACCTACGAGGTGCTGGCAAAAGTGTTTGCGTTCATCGCAAAAATGGAGCGGGGAGATGTCGTTTAGGGAAAACGCGCCCGCCGTCCGTGCGTCGTTCCGTGGGTGTTGATGGCCGTGGCGAAAANATCGACGCGGGCGGTCGGGAATGCGGGCGAGGACAAGGCATGCCTCTGGTTGCGCTCGCACGGCTATGAGATTGTCGCGCGGAACTGGCGCACTCGGCGCGGTGAGATTGACATCATCGCGCAAAAAGACGGGGTGCTGGTCTTTGCGGAAGTCAAGACGCTTCCGAGCGGGGATCTGGAGACGCTCGCGCATGAGCTTGACCGGAGAAAGCAGCGAAGAATTGTAGAAACTGCTCAATTGTTCCTGGCAAATCATCGAAAATATAAGTACACCGCCATTCGGTTTGATGTTTTGGTTGTAGATATGCCGGAGTGGAGCGAAGTGTACCATATTGAAGATGCTTTTTCGGAGCCTGTATGATTGCGAACCGTGATGCCGCGACGACTTTTTCCCCCCGCGTAATGGAGCTGCGCCAGAAAATCCACGACGAGGAGTGGGTCGATTTTGCCGTGCAGCGCATTGCGCAGGTGCTGAGCCGCAAGCTGGTAGAGGGCGACGACCAGGTTTTTGCAGGGGTGGAATACGAAACGTCCGCCGTGCAGTGAAAAAACAGATGTTTGGGAGCGAATATGGGACGGAATGACCGCAGACGCGGGCGCAACAACGGAAACAGCAGCCAGAAAAAAAATACGCCGCAGAAAGAGCGCGGCGGCAGGCAGCACGGGCAGCGGCATGAGCCGAAACGCCCGCCGGTCAGNTTTGAGATTCAGCAGCAGATGCGGAAGGACATGGCGGAGACCGAAGCCGCTATCCGCGCGTTCAAGNCGCACGCNCCGGTCTGCGAGCTGTGCGGGCAGCCGATTGCGGACATGGCGAGCGCGATGGCGCANAAAGACAGCGGCAATCCCGTGCATTTTGACTGCATCGTCAAAATGCTGTCCGAGCGGGANCNNCTGCGCGACAAAGATCGCCTGACCTACATCGGGAACGGAAAATTCGCCGTGCTNCACTTTGAGAATATCCACGACATGCGTCATTTTTCTATCGTCAAAGAAATCGAATGGGAAAAACGCGACGGCGANCGCGCCGCCTGGCGCGACGAAATGGCGGGCTTGTACAGCAAGGTAAAATAGGCGCGGCGGCATCCCCCTTGCAGTTCCGCGGTGTTCGTGGTATAATCGCTTCATTGCCAGAATGGTGGAATAGGTAGACACAAGGGACTTATATCGTTCTCNGCCGTGCCGGTAGCCGGACGGGCGGGGAACAGNTGAGGCACAGGGCGGGAAACCCCCTGCTGCGATTGAGGCTAACTCGGCGAACGCTGAACGTGCCAACGCCGAACTAAGTCAGGGCGTGTGTCCTGTAAATGCGTAGAGAGCATACACCTCATGCCTACGGGCGGCAGCCTAAGGCAAAGACGTGCTCCAGACCACAAACAACGCTGGTTGGTAGCGAAAGCTATAGTGGCAAGAAAATCCCTCGGCAAGTGAACCTGCCGTGCCGGTTCGATTCCGGTTTCTGGCATCCCCTGCGTCCTGCGGGGGATTTTTTTTCGCCCTTTGCAAAGGCGGCGCAATCCGCTACAATGGGGCATGTTTTCCGACACGCATTTTCATTTCAAGCATATCACGGACGACCACCCCGACGGCGCGGCATTCGGCGCGGAGCTGCTGACGCGGATGACGAGGAACGACGCGCTGTTCGGCCTTGATGTCGGCACGCGGTGCGACGATCTGCNGGCGCGGGTGCAGGCCGTGCAGGAAAGCCTTGCCGAAATCGGCGACCACAACACGCGCGCAAAGGCACAGCGCATGGTCGCTTTTACGGCGGGCATCTGGCCCGACCCCGACGAAATCCGCAACCGNCACGCCTGCNTGGAGACGCTGCGCGAGACGATCGANTCGTTCCGGGCGGACGGCGGCGCGTTCGCCAAGAAACTGGTCGCCATCGGTGAGGGCGGCATTGACCACCACTGGAATCCTGCCGGGGCGGACGGGCGCAATCAGGACGATTTNGANCAGGCNTTGTATGACGGCGAGCGCGAGCTGTTNGAGATGCAGCTGGAGCTTGCCCGCGACCTGCGGCTGCCGTTCGTCGTGCACAGCCGCGACGCGTTTGCGGACACAATGGACTGCATCCGCAACGTGGGCTATGACTGCGGCGTGATCCATTGCTTTTCCTACGGNCTGGCGGAGGCAAAGGCGTTCCTTGANCGGGGCTGGTATCTGGCGTTCGGCGGCGCGGTCACCTATACCAAAAAGGCGAGGATGGACGCGATGACCGAGCTGCTCGCCTACGTCCCCGATGACCGCATCCTGCTGGAGACNGACGCGCCGTATCTTGCGCCCGTTCCCCTGCGCGGCACGCCGAACAATCCCGTGAACATTTCGTACACCTACGAATTCATCGCGGCGCGCCGGAACANAACGCCCGCCCAGCTCAGCAAGCTGGTGGACAAGAATATCCGCGATTTGTTCAAGATCTAGCCGTTTNCCGNGCGAGCGCACGGTTCGGNAAGCGGCNTCAAATCGCATTTGANGTGTTCCCGCNGTNCGGGAAGTGGCATCAAATCGCGTTTGAAGTGTNCNCGCGGTTCGGGAANCGGCATCAAATCGCGTTTGAAGCGTTCCCGCNGTTCGGGAANGGGTATCAAATCNCNTTTGAAGNGTTCCCGCAGTNCGGGAAGNGANNTCAAATCGCATTTGAGGTGTTCCCGCGGTTCGGGAAGCGGGTTCAAATCGCATTTGAGGTGTTCCCGCGGTTCGGGAAGTGGGATCAAATCNCNTTTGAAATGTCCNCGCGNTTCGGAAAGGGACATCAAATCGCATTTGAAGTGTTTCCGCGGTTTGGGAAAGGGTATCAAATCGCATTTGAGGTGTTCCCGCAGTTCAGGAAGTGNNTTCAAATCGTATTTGAAGCGTCCGCGCACTCAGGAGNATANCCTTAAAAAAACANCTCCCGATTGTGGAAACCGGGAGGTGANGTGTTCATGCGNGGAAGTGGGATTGCTTACACNTTCAGCAGGCCGGCAAAGGCTTTCAGCGCGCCGTCCGTGTCGTGGGCAAGGACTTTTTTGGCGAGCGTCTTGCCGAGCTGCACGCCTTCCTGGTCAAAGCTGTTCACGTTCCANGCGAATCCNTGGAACATCACCTTGTTCTCAAAGTGCGCGAGCAGCGCGCCCAGTGNCTGCGGCGTGAGCTGTNTGCCGTAGATGAGGCTTGACGGNCGNTCGCCGGCAAAGTATTTGTTGGGGTCGCCGTCGTCCTTGCCGCAGGCGAANGCCATNATCTGCGCCACGACGTTCGCGCACAGTTTCTGCTGGCTCGTCGATGATTCGATCGTCACGTCCGTGCCGATNTGGCTCTGCTGGAACGCGATGAACTGGAGNGGGGTGANGTCCGTGCCNTGNTGCAGGAGCTGATAGAACGAGTGCTGNCCGTTCGTNCCCGGCTCGCCGAAGATGACCGGTCCGGTNCGGTAGNCGATCGNCTTTCCGAAGCGGTTGACGCTCTTGCCGTTCGATTCCATGTCCAGCTGCTGCAAGTGCGCGGGNAAGCGGCTGAGTGCCTGCGAGTAGGGCAGCACTGCCGTGGCGGGCATGTCGAGGACGTTGCGCTCGTACACGCCGATCAGCGCGTCAAGCAGCGCGGNGTTTTTCCGCAGGTCTTTTTCGGTCGCGGTNTTGTCCGCNTCCGCCGCGCCGCGCAGGAAGTCCGCAAAGACNTNNGCGCCGAACGCGAGCGACAGCACCGCGCCGCCCACCGCGCTCGTGGAGGAGTAGCGGCCGCCGATGTAGTCGTCCATNTAGAACGCGGCGAGGTAGTCGCTGTTGTGCGCGAGCGGGCTTGTCTCGCTCGTGACGGCGATCATGTGGTTCGCNGGGTTCAGCCCGGCTTTTTTGAGCGCGTCCTTGACGAACGATTCGTTGGTCAGCGTCTCNAGGGTCGTGCCGCTTTTTGAGACGAGCACGAANATTGCGTGCGCAAGATCGACCCCGCGCAGGATTGCCGCCGCGTCGTCGGGATCGACGTTGCTGATGAACTGCGCTTCCATTTTGAGCGTCTTGTTCGTCTTTGCCCATTCNTTGAGCGCGAGGTACATGGCGCGCGGNCCGAGGTCGCTGCCGCCAATGCCGATCTGCACGACGGTGGTGAACGGCTCGCCCTGCGCGTTGGNNATTTTTCCGCTNTGCACNTTGTCGGCGAACGCNGCGATTGCCTGCTGCTGCGCNACGTAGAATTCNCGCTTGTTCGTGCCGTCGGCNATCACGTCNTTGCCGAGCTGCCCGCGCGTCAGGTGGTGCAGCACGAGCCGTTTTTCGCCCGTGTTGACGACCGCGCCGTTGTAGGTCTCCTCGAATTTNTCNACGAGCTGCGCTTCTTTGGCAAGTTTTGCCAGCACGTCGAGCACCTGCTCATTCACCTGCTTTGCGGCGTAGTTGTAGGTCAGTCCTGCCGCCATGGGCACTTGGTATGCAGCCACGCGCCGTGCGCCGTCTTCGCCTTTGAGCGCGTCCTTGAGGCTCACGCCGGTGTCCGCTCCTTTCAGCGTCTTGAGCTTTGCGAACGTGTCCAGTTTGTCCAGATTTTCCCAAGAAATCGAATCCATACGAATATCTCCTTGATTGGCAGCCGCCAAAAATGTACAGGATTAGTATATCACGGTTTTCTGAAATGTGGTATACTAATCGGCGTATGCACTTTCTGACGAATACCCTGAAAAAATCGGTTTCTGCCTGGATCAAGCGTCCGACGACGGCTTCGATGCTGGTCACGTTCGTGCTGACGCTCGCGCTGGTGATTGCGCGTCAGTTCTTTGTCTCGCGCGACATGATGATTTTTGGCACGCGCTTTGTCGATTACATCGACATCATTCCTGTGCTCATTTTTGCGTCGCTCAACGGGCCGATTGCGGCTTCCGTGCTCGGCTTCTGCATTTTTGCGGTCGCGTCGGCTTCGGTGGGCGTGTTTTCCTTTGAGGTGTCCGTCTTCATGCTCGCGGCAATCATCGCGTACCGCCCGGTGAGCCGCTGCTGGTACAGGACGAAGAAAGGGACGTGCGTGGCGGTCGTCCGATTCGTGCTTGTTCTGGGCGTGCTGTGGAATTTCGTCCTTGCGTTCGTCATGGAAGTGCCGCTCACGCCGCTGTCGGCGGTGGCGTTTGCCGTCATGGCGTTGCCGGGCAGCGTCGTGTCGGGCTTGTTCTGCTACCTGTTCTTTAACCATGCGCCCGTGCGGGTGCGCCGCCTGTTCCTGTGCGGCTCGTTTTACCTTGACGACGGCGACACGGCTTCGCGCCCGTACCAGTATTTGGGCGGAGAAGCGCGCATTCAGCGGAAAATTGAGCTGATCGTCTTTACGCTGGCGGTGCTGATGATTGTCGGGGCGATTTTTATGGCGAACATGATCATGCGCAACATGGGAAAGCGGCTGTACGATATGGGGAATCACCTGCACGACGTGGCGGACGAGCTGTTCTTCCAGCTGCGCGGGTTTCCGCAGCGGTGGTCGGCGGAGCTTGATTTTTCCCTGCGGCTGAAAGATTTTGTCATCACGGACGTGCGGCTTGTCCTGCTGCTGCTGAACGCCATTGTCCCGGTGGTGCTGGTGGCAAACTATTTTGCGCAGAAATATATCGCCTTGCCGGTCGTCCAGATGAGCAGGGCGATGGACGACTTTACGCGCGCCATGATGAGCCGCGACAAGGACGCGCTGCGCGACCCTGAGATTCACCGGCTGGCGATTGCCACGAACGACGAGATTCAGGATTTGTACCAGACGCTCAAGAAAACGGCGACCGAGATGATCGGGTACGCCGCGTTTTTGGAGCGCGAGCGGCAGCTGAAAGACGACCTGCGGATTGCGCAGGAGGCGAACAAGGCAAAGTCGGCGTTCCTCTCCAACATGAGCCACGAAATCCGCACGCCGATCAACGCGGTTCTGGGCTTTGACGAGATGATCCTGCGCGAGGCGCGCGACCCGGTGATCCTTGACTACGCGAATGACATCCGCAATTCGGGAAAGACGCTGCTCGGCCTTATCAACGACATCCTCGATTTCTCAAAGATTGAGGCGGGAAAAATGGAGATCATTCCCGTGCAGTACGAGCTTTCGAGCACGATAAACGATCTGGTCAACATGATTCGGAAAAAGGCCGAGGACAAGCACCTCGCGCTTTCCGTGAACATCGACCGGACGATTCCGCACCTGCTGTTCGGCGACGAGGTGCGCATCAAGCAGTGCGTGCTGAACATTCTGACGAATGCCGTCAAGTACACGCACAAGGGTTCGGTCACGCTGAANGTGGCGGCNACCAAGAAAAGCGACGANACTATCGACCTGTCCGTGCAGGTCATCGACACGGGAATCGGCATCAAGCAGGAGGACGTGCGGAAACTGTTTACGGCGTTCGAGCGCATTGAGGANGAGCGCAACCGCACGATTGAGGGCACGGGGCTGGGCATGAACATCGTGCAGCAGTTGCTTTCGATGATGGGGTCGTCGCTTGNNGTCANGAGCGAATACGNCAAGGGGTCGGACTTTTCGTTCGTCGTCGAGCAGAAAGTGATGNGCTGGGAGCCGATCGGCGANGTGNCGCAGATGTACCGNATGTCGCTCGCCGCCGAAGCCGCCTACCGGGANTCGTTCACNGCCNCCGACGCGCATATTTTGGTCGCGGACGACACGCCGCTCAACCTCAANGTGGTGCAGGGCTTGCTCAAGCAGACGCGCATACAGATNGANACGGCGGAAAGCGGGCGCGCCCTGCTGANTCTGGCGCAGAACACNCGCTACGATGTCATTTTCATNGACCACCGTATGCCCGACATGGACGGCGTGGAGACCCTGCACGCGCTGCACCGGCTTGCGGGCAGNAAGAACGNCGGCGTTCCGTGCGTCGCGCTNACGGCAAACGCGGTCAGCGGCGCGCGCGAGTATTATCTGGGCGAGGGATTTACCGACTATCTTTCCAAGCCGATTGACGCGGCAAAGCTGGAGAAGCTGCTGCAAAAATATCTTCCCGCTGAAAAAGTGCATGTCATGCCGGGCGACCGTGCCGAACCCGCACGTGCGGACGTGCAGGACGATATGCCCGCCGCGGACGGATTTCCCGCAATGGAAGGCATTGACCTTGCCGAGGCACTGAAAAACTGCGGCGATGCCGATATCCTACGCGAGGCGTTCAAGGACTTTTCCGCGAGTATTGTCGAAAAGTCCGCGCAGATTGCGGGCTATGCCGCCGCGCAGGACTGGAAAAACTATACGGTGCTCGTACACGCGCTCAAAAGTTCGGCGCGGCTTATCGGTGCATTGGCTCTGAGCGCGGACGCAAAGTATCTTGAGGCCTGCGGCGACCGGGGCGATGCTGCCGAAATCGAGGCAAAAACGCCCGCGCTGTTGGAATTATATAGAAGTTACCAGGCGATTTTGCTGCCGGTTACCGGCGTTCCTGCCGGGCAAACGGAAAGAACGTCCATCACGCAGCAGATATGGGACGAGGCGATTGCCGCGCTACGCGAAGTGATGGGTACGTTTGATTTTACCATGGCGGATGCTATTGTCGAGCAGATTGACGGCTATCAGCTGTCCGAGCCGTATGCGGAGCGGTGGAAGGCCATCAAGGCTGCCGTGGCGAACGTTGACCAGGCGGCGGTGATGCAGGCGTTGGACGGCAAATGAGCGACGACATTCCCGCGCATGAGCGGTACATTGTTGCCGGCACGAAAAAACTGCGCTGCGGCTTTACCACGGGAACGTGTGCCGCGCTTGCGAGCCGCGCCGCCGTGCAGTCGCTGTTGGGTGGGAGCGTGCCGCAGCGCGTTGCCGTCCGCACGCCCAAAGGCTGGCGCGCGGAGGCGGCGGTTATTGCGGACGGCGAACTCGTGCCGTTTGCGCGGGGCGGCATGGTGTTCCGGTGCGGCGTGCGCAAGGACGCGGGCGACGACCCGGACGTGACCGACGGCTGCGCCGTGTTCGCCACCGTCCGCCTAACCGCCCGCGCGGGAAGTGGCGTTGTGGTTACGGTTGACGGCGGGGCGGGCGTGGGGCGCGTCACCAAGGCGGGGCTTGACCAGCCGGTCGGGGCGGCCGCGATCAACCGGGTGCCGCGCCAGATGATAACGGCCGCCGTTGCCGATGTCTGTGAGGCGTTCGGCTTTGCGGGCGAAGTCGCCGTGACGGTTGACGTTCCCGACGGCGCACGGCTTGCGGCGCGAACGTTCAATCCGCAGCTGGGCATTACGGGCGGCATTTCCATTATCGGGACGAGCGGCGTGGTCGAGCCGATGAGCGAGCAGGCGTTGGTTGACGCGCTTGCGGTCGAAATCCGGGTGATTGCCGCGCAGTGTGCGGGAAAGCGCGAGCGTCCGCTCGTCATCACGCCGGGGAATTACGGCACGGCGGTGGTCGCGCGTCTGCCCACGCTGGCAGGTATGCCGACGCTCAAATGCGCCAATTTTGTCGGCACGGCGCTTGACCTTGCCGCCGCCTGCGGTTTTACGCGCGTCGTGCTTGTGGGACACGCGGGCAAATTCGTCAAGCTGGCGGGCGGCATTATGCATACCCATTCGCGCATGGCGGACTGCCGCTTGGAATTGGTCTGCGCGCATGCGGCGGTCTGCGGGGCGGGCGCGGAAACCTGCGCGCGCATTATGGACTGCGCCACCGTGGAAGCCGCGCTGTCCGTTCTGGACGGCTGCGGCCTGACCGAAGCCGTCATGCGGTCGCTCGTGGCGGCAGCGCGCCGCCATGTCGCGCGGCGGGTGGACGGCGCATACACATTCGAGCTGTATCTGTTTACGGACGGGCATGGCGTTTTTGGCGGGTAGAACGCGTGAGGGATACGCAGGGCGCGCGGAGCGCGTTCCGGGACGGAATGGAGCGGGAGAGGAACCCGGAGCAGCCCGACCGATGCGCAGCAGCGGGCACGCCCCTACGGAACGGAAAAAATCTGGGGTTCTGGCGGAGCGGGGTATCCCCTTGCGTTTGGCGGGGCAAAAGGATATAGTGGAAGGCATGAAAGCACACATGAACGCGAAGAAATACCAGCCGATTGCGGCTGTCCCGCTGACGGAGCGGAAATGGCCGGCGAACACGATTACGCACGCGCCGATATGGTGTTCCGTTGATTTGCGCGACGGAAATCAGGCGCTCATCGATCCGATGGGCATTGACACCAAGCTGGCGTTTTTTGACCTGCTCGTGGGCATCGGCTTTAAGGAAATCGAAGTGGGCTTTCCGTCCGCGAGCGACACCGAATACGAATTTATCCGCAGGCTGATTGAGGAGCGGCGCATTCCCGACGACGTGACGATTCAGGTGCTGTGCCAGGCGCGCGAAAAACTGGTGCGCAGGACGATGGAGTCAATCAAGGGCGCGCCGAGCGTTATCTTCCATATCTATAATTCCACGTCGCCCGCGCAGCGCAAGTACACGTTCGGCAAGTCGAAGGAAGAGATCATCGCCATTGCGACTGACGGCGTGAAGTGCATCAAGGACTGCATGAAGGATTTGTCCGCCGACGAGCGCAGCCGGATTCGCCTTGAGTATTCGCCCGAAAGTTTTTCGATGACGGAGATTGATTACGCGGTGGAAATCTGCGCGGCGGTGGGCGCGGAGTGGGGCTACGACAAAGACAACAAGATTATTTTCAACCTGCCCACCACGGTTGAGTGCGCCACGGCGAATGTGTACGCGGATCAGATTGAGTATTTTGCCGCGCACATTCCTTGCCGCGAGGGCGTGATTATTTCGACGCACTGCCACAACGACCGGGGAAGCGGAGTCGCTTCCTGCGAGCTGGGCTTGCTTGCGGGCGCGGACCGCGTGGAGGGCTGCCTGTTCGGGAACGGCGAGCGCACGGGCAACTTGGACATCGTGACGGTCGCGCTCAATATGTTCAGCCAGGGTGTTGACCCGGAACTCGATCTGCACAACTTGCCCGACATTGCCGACAGTTACATGGCGTACACCAAAATGGACATTCCGCCGCGCACGCCTTATGCGGGCGGGCTTGCCTACACGGCGTTGAGCGGCGGGCATCAGGACGCGATTGCCAAGGGATTTGCCGCGCGGGTCGGCATGGACAAAGATGCCGTCTGGGACGTGCCGTATCTGCTGATCGATCCGCATGACATCGGCCGGCAGTATGAGGGCATCATCAGGATCAACAGCCAGAGCGGCAAGGGCGGCGCGTCGTTCATTTTGGAACACAACTACGGCTATGCCATTCCCAAGGCGATGCAGCCGGCGGTGGGCGACCTGATAAAGGCGGCGAGCGACAAGGCGCAGCGCGAGTTGCAGCCGGAGGAAATCCTCGACCTGTTCAGGCGGCAGTGGATCGGCAAGAAATCGCCGCTTGAGATTGTGGATTTGGCGCAGACGCACGTGGAGAGCGCGTCCGGCAGCGAGGAGCAGGTTGCGGTGCGCGCCGTGCTTGCTTGGAACGGCGAGCGGTATTCTGTTGGCGGCAAAGGAAACGGCCCGCTGGACGGCTTTGTCGCCGCGCTCGCGATGACCCCCGCGCCGAAATGCAATATCACGGCGTTCCATGAGCACAGCGTGGGGCAAGGCTCGAACACGAGCGCGGTCGCCTATGTGCAGGTTACGCTGGAAGACGGGCGGCAGTTGTGGGGCGTGGGAATGTCCAGCAACGTCGGGCGCGCGGGCATTGAGGCCGTGGTGAGCGCGGTCAACCAGGCGTAGCGGCTCGCCGCGGTTTTGCGCGTTTGGGGCGGTGTTTTTTCCGCGCGGTGGAGTCATCGTATGAATCAGAAAAATCGGTTGCGCGTGGCGGCGTTTTTGGTGCTGCTTGCGGTCAGTCTGCCGGCGGCGGCGAAAAAGCTTGCCGCGCCGGGGCTGTATCATGACACGCTGGACAACGGGCTGCAATTGTTCGTCATGGAGAATCATGCCGCGCCGTTGGCGTTCGTCATGCTGACGGTGCGGACGGGAGCGGTCTCACAGACGCGCGAAACGGCGGGGCTGTTCCATTTGTACGAGCACATGATGTTCAAGGGAAACGCGAAGTATCCCGATCAGGCGGCGACGACTGCCGCGCTCAACGGGATGGGCGTGGGCGACTGGAACGGCTTTACGTCGGTTGACGCGGTGAGCTATTATTTTACCGTGCCTGCCGGACAGGTGCGCGGCGGACTGGAATTCTGGTCGTATGCGGTGCGCACGCCGCTCATGGAGGCGCAGGAATTTGCCAACGAAAAGGAAGTGGTCGTCTCCGAGATTGCGGCGAACGAGACGAATCCGGGGCGGATTTTCCTTGCCGCGCTCAACAAGCACNTGTTTGCNGCCTCCCCGTGGCGGCGGGATTCGAGCGGGACGACGGCAATCGTGCGGGGCGCGACGGTGGCGCAGATGCGNGACATTCAGCGGACGTATTANGTGCCGAACAACGCGGCGGTGTTCGTGGGCGGCGACGTGCGGCANGACGACGTGCTGAAAATGGTNNGGGAGATTTACGGNGGCTGGGAAANNACGGATGCCGTGCCGTTCGAGCAGCCNCCGACCAAAACGCCGTTCNGCCAGACGCGCAAATTCGTGTACGGCGACGCGCGNACGGGCGACCGTTTTGTGCAGGTGGGCTATTACCTGCGCGGCCCGGACGTGGCGACTGACGCGGCGGACACCTACGGCGCGGATATGTGGGGGCAGCTGCTGCACAAGCCCGACGGCGCGTTCAAGTCGCTGCTGCTTGCNGACGAGACGCTTTCCGTTCCCGATCCNGATTACGTCGGCGGCTATTATGCGACCGAGCGGGCGAGCGGCATGGTGTCGCTGTCGTCGGTCATGCTGAACGACGGGGATGCCGTGCAGAAAGCNGAGCATTGGCTTTCGCTCGTGCAGGGGCAGGGNNNCGCGCTNTTCAANAGCGACGCGTTCGCGGACGAGCGGCTNNTGCGCGAGGCAAAGAATCAGCTGGACGATGCCGATGCCTATGCGGTGGAGACGGCGGAAGGATTCCTGCGCGNNCTGTCGTCCGTGTGGGCNTCGGGCGGGNTTGNNTATTATCTTTCCTACGACAAGAACATGCNGAANGTNACGGCGGCGGACGTTCGTGCGTTCGTGGAGAAGTATNTCGAGGGCAAATTCGGCATGTTCGTCGTGTTCGTCAGCCCCGCCGTCTATGAACAGNANCGGGCAGAATTCGCCGCGGCCGGCTACGAGACGATTACGGCGGACAACGCGTTTTGGTGGAAAGGGGAGTAATTAAGTGATTATGAGAAANTTCGCGTATGCCGGAATGGCGGNGCTGTTGCTGGCACTGGTCGCCTGNGCNTCGGNCAAGGNGGTATCNTATTATGATTCGAACGTGGCGGATTTTTCGACCGAGACGCTCTCCAACGGCATTCCNGTCGTCTTCAAGCAGAACGGGTCGGGNAAAATNNTNGTGCTGCGCATGGTGATNGACGGCGGCACGCCGCTCGTTCCTGCCGAAAAAAGNGGGCTGGAGGACGTGACGCTGGAAATGCTCCAGTACGGCAGCGGGCGGTATTCTTATGCNGANATCCAGCGGCTCAAATACGAGCAGTCGTTCAGCATTTCCGCGNGCGCGGGCTATGATTATTCGGTGTACGGCTTCCGNTGCATAGANAAGTACGCGGACGGNGTGCTGGACATCTTTNCCGACAGNGTNCTTGACCCGCNGTTCGGNGCGGACGATTTTGCCAAGGTGATGGCGGANTATGCCGAGNACGTGCAGCGCACNNTGACCGACCCGAGCGGGCTGCTTTCTGCCACGACGCGCGCGGCGGCGTTCGCGCATCACCCCTATGCCTCGCAGCCGTCGCCGACGCNGGATTCGNTGGGCGCGATTACGCTGGACGACGTGAAGCTGCATTATCAGACGNTGCTGGACGCGCGGCGGCTTTCGTTCGTGGTGGCGGGCGACCTTTCCGCCGCCGGACGGAAGAAAATCGCCGAAANNCTGGANNCCGCGTTCGGTNCGATTCCCGCGGGCGGTTTTGTGCGGCCTGAGATTCCNGCGCTCGCGGTGAGCGGGGCGACCGTGTACGAGCGGCTGGAGCAGGCGGGCGAGGCGGGCTACGCGTTCGGCTATTACGTCTGCCCCGACCGCAACGACAGCGCGGCGTATATTCCCTACGCGCTCGCCTCGATGTTCATTGAGGACGCGCTGTTCGCGCAGGTGCGCGAGCGGTACGGCGCGGTCTACAGCGCGGGGAACGGCATTATGGGCGGCCGGAANATGTTCGGCGTGATTTCCGTCTACCGCGCGAGCAAGCCGGACGACCTGCAACGGCGCATCTACGACGCGATCGATTCGTTCCCCGATGAGGCGGGCGTGGCGGAGCGGCTCGACCAGTACAAGAACAAGTACATTACGACGGTGTTTGCCTCGGCGCAGGACACGGCGGGCGTGGCGGGCAACATGGTCAGCTCGTTGCAGCTGTACGGCGACCCCACGGCATACCTGCGTCGCACCGAGCAGATTCAGGCAGTGACTGCCGCGCAGGTTCTTGCCGCCTACCAGACCTATTTTGCCCGCACCCCCGACCGCGCCACCGGCGGCATCCCCAACCCCATCCGCTGGGTCGTCCTTGACCGGGACGGTCGCTACCATTTCGACTAGCCGCCGCTTGATTTCTAGCCAAATCGATATGCTTTCCTATTCAGAGCGTGTGCGGCTGCTCGACAAGATTGTCCGCACGTTGCACATTCTTGCTGCCCGTTCCGTGCAAAAAAACGGCACTGATTTTTCCGCCGCGTTCGGTCTGTGGAAAGACCGCGAAGTTTCCGTCGAATCAATCCGGGCAAATGCATGGGAGCGCACCTGTTTGAAATCATCGAGATTTCAGAAGCCGTTTCCATAAAAGCCCGTGCGCTCATTGAAAGATTCACGAAAAGCCACGGTCTCCTTATTCCCGACGCGCTTATTGCGGCAACGGCACTGGAGACCGATGTGCCGCTTTGCACGGCGAATGTCAGCGACTTCCGTTTTATCCCCGGTTTGGTACTTGTGTGACGGCTTCTGCCGCCGTTACACTCCTGTGACAGGGCTTGGGGCGGACTTGTCCGCTCCCGTGCCTCTAGTCCGCTTGCACTGTGCCGCCGCTGTGCGTGAACGTACCGCTGTCTGTCTTATACACGCCGCCACCATCGCCACCCGCGGTGTTGCCACTGATTGTGCCGTCTTCCATGGTGAACGTGCCGCCGTTGATATACACGCCGCCGCCATCGCCGCCCGCGGTATTGCCGCTGATTTCGCCGCCTTCCATTTTGAGCGTGGCAGTACTGTCGTCAATATAAATTCCGCCGCCACCCCCTGTGGTCGCTGTGTTGTCTTTTATTATGCAGTCGGTAATAGTAAC
>JAAVAM010000023.1 GCA_014804085.1 Treponema sp.
ATTTCGTTCTTGGCGCAGCACACGCCCACAAGCGGACGCTCAAGCTCTTCGTCCGTGTATCCCATCGCATAAAACAAACTGCGGTGCGGCGCGCGCGCCGTTCCTTTGACCGCATTGTCAGATTTTTTGCCCATCCTGTGTACCTCAAAGTCTTCAATATAATATGCCGCTACAGCCTACCGCAATGCACCCGCAATGTCAAGAGAAGCAGTTGATTAAACTATACTGCATACATTTTATTATTTATAAAACAACATTTTCTCCCCGCCCTGGCAGGCATGAAAACGCGGCGGCACGAGTGCCGCCGCGCCCGCCTACGATTTGAGCATGACGACTTCGCTTTCGCCTATGAGGGTTTCCTTGCGCGACTTCCCTTTGCCCAAGTATGACGTTTCGATGCGCACCCGGTACTTTACGCCCTCTGCAAGATTGGTCGGCGCAAAGAACGTGAGTTCCGAAGGCTTGTTGCGGAAAATCTTTGCATGGTCAACCTCAATCCAACGGCTTTCATCATCGGCATTTTGCCCGCTTTCTGTCTGCGGCACAAAACAGAGCCGGTCGTTTTCTTCGCCAAGTTTCAGCCGCAGCCCGGTTACGGTAACAGGCTCGCCGGAAGTCACAAAGCCGTCTTTTTCACCCCGGAAAACGTCCGCGACCTCTTCGATGACGGGCTCTATTTCAGGCTGCAAGATTGCGTCAACAGAAAGCTCCTTCACTGAATCCAGCGCGTCCTTTGAAGGCGTAAAGCCGAGCGTGAACTGCGAGATGTCAGACGCAGCGTTCGACGCATTCTTGATTTTTCCTTTGTGCTTTATCCTCAAAAGCCCGATGTCAAGCAGTTTTACCGTGTAGCCCTGCCCGAGCAGTTGCAGCAGTTTGTCCTGGTACACTTGCAGATGCCGCAACATAAGCGAGATGTCGGCAACCGTCCCATCATTTTTGATTGCGGTGAGCGTACTTTTTACCGTAGCGGTCTTGCTGGAGACATTCGCAATAAGCGAGCCGTCGTCCAAAAGCGTATTCTTCCGCAATGTTATCATAAGCCCTGAGTCAAGGCTTTCATTCGTCAATAATTCCTTTTTCATACCAATATCCTCCATGATATTTTCATTTGAAAAAAATAGCTTTGTTATTGACCCCGGCGGCCTAGGCGTGATACCATTGTTCAACGAAAGTGGTGTTCACGCACTATTTCTTACGGGCTTGTGCCTTACGGCAATAAGGCGCAAGCCCTTGCCTTTTCGCACCGGCTACAGCGAAAAGACGCAAAGCCATCTGTTTTCATCATATTCTACACCTCCTCATTGCCAGCCTTGCCGTTCCAGTTCCATTGCATACTCCCTTTCAAAACTGTCAGTGTAGCTCTGTTTCATGGGAGCGACGGAATGTATGAACGCCTCGAATTTTGTTACCACGAAATCGCCCAAAGAAGCCCCGTCGTTGCGGGCGCGTCGCCTTTCGTTCCAGTTGTAAACTTTCCGCACTGTTTTCATCCGTTTTTCCGCCGCCTCATACGAAACGCCGAATGTTTTTGCCAAGAATGCTTCGTCGATGGTTTGTCCCCGCTTTGTAAGTTCGATTATAATTTCCTCAGGCATAAAAAGCTGCGCGGCAAAGAAATTCGCCTCAACCTCATACTTTGCATACAATGCCTCAAACCGGCTGTCGCCCGCCTTTCGCATTTCTGTAATGAGCGCGATGTCATGCCCGCAACAAGCATGACCGAATTCGTGTCCCTTGCTGAATTTTTGGCGGAGCGACGGCATCTTGTCATTGTAAAAAACCATGAGTTGCCCGTCTGATTCCACGATTGCCGCGTCGTCGCTCCCTACAATTTTCCGTGCGCTAAGCCCCGCCCCTTCTATTTCAGAAAACGGCATCAAATCGATGTCGCTCATTTCCTCAATGACGCTTTCAATCGAAAACGGAAACGTTGTTATGGAACGGGCGCAAAGCAAAATTTCATTGGCTTTTTGCGCGGCCATCTCAAAATCTGGACTTTCTTCTTTCATAATTCCCCCTTTATTATTTCTCATTTATTTTTATTTACTCCTTGATTTTTTGAACGCCGCTTTCAGTATCGCCTCGGCGGTTTCAAGTTCCGTGGGGTTCAGATCGACCAGCATTCTTTGAATTGAGTTGATTTTTGTTTTTGCGGGATTGTCGGTGATTTCGTCATTGCCCAAAAGGTAGTCCGTTCCAACACCAAAGAACTTGCACAGCTTTAAAAGCACATCCTGCCGTGGAACAGCCCCGTTCGTCTCCCACATACAGACGCGCGTCTTTTGTATGCCGAGTTCTTTTGCCAAAGCATCCTGCGTAAGTCCTTTTTTTTCCCGTTCCAGTTTTACCCGCTCCGAAAATTTTTCGTTCCCCATCGTCTCCTCCAAAAGCACTTGCCCTCTTCCTCAGTTCAACAACACGCGCATTTGAACAAGTCCAAAATTATTGAACTATGACAATAGTACCATGCGGGAAAAAGCATGTCAATCAGTTTTTTACAAATTCAATAAAATTGAATATTTTGATGCTCTGCGAAAACGCGATAGCAGGAATCGCCTACACTGCACATACGGTATAGCCTATACCGCATATACGGAATCGCCTACGCTACATATACGGTATAGGCTATTCCGCATACCGTGTATAGGCTATAAATTTTGAATTTCAAGGCTTGCCATTACGCCTTGTTATAGAAAATCCTTTCATATTCTTCACGGCGAATTTCCGTGTCAAAGCCGCCCACTTCTGTTTCGTTTGCGTGGCGGTCTATGCCCGTGTATGAAAGCGAGGCATCTTCGTAACGCTTGAATTTGAAAATGGCATCATTCATAAGCGGCGCGTTGAAAACGCCAAGCGAACAGAGCAATTCAAAGTCTTTTACGTCAAGCCCCGTAACTTTCTTAAAAAGCGAAGGCTCAAGCTGCGTGATGATGTCGCGCAAAGAACGCTCGCGGTAATCGGTCAAGTACATAAAAATCGGCACTCGCGTCGCAAATTTTATCAGCTTTTCCTGTATCATCTTCCGCTTGCTTTTGTATTCTTTTTCTTCCTCGGAAAGAAGCCTTTTCTCCTGTTGCGTAAGTTTTTCCTCGCCCTCTTTTTTCGCCTTTTTGACGTGCTCACTTTTGTTTATGATTGTCTGAATGTCCTGATTGAGCGCGCGGAATCCTTCAATGCGCATCAGCGCGTCGAGCGCGGCTTTATTGTTCAGAAGCCGGGAAAGCGTCTCATTGTCCACATTTACCAGCAGGGCGGATTCCCAGCGGCGCGCGAGCAAGGTCGCGCTCGTCCCCGCCATCGCGATGTCCAGAACGTCCTGCGCGTTGATTTGCTTCATCGTACTGCCGTCATAGGCAAGGACAGGCAGGAACGAAATGAACTCGGCGACCTTCTTTTCGGGATTGCTTTCCTCAACGTCCAGGCGGCAGGAATAGTCCGAAATCTGGCGCAAGGCGCGGTCAAGCGCAAAATCGAAGATGTAGCAGTTTTCCTTGAGGATGATTTTTTCGCCGTCGTCTCCCGCTATTTCCCACGGGTTTTGGACGCGGAACGCCGCCTGGAAATACGTTTCGGGCGAACTCAAGTTGCGGAGCATGAAAATTCCGCTCCACGGCCTCACCGTAACGCCCGTCGTGAGTTTTCCGCATGAAAGCGTGATCGTTTTTGTCTCAAGCGGATTTTCCATGGCATCCTGCACGGGACGCAAAGCCTCAAGCCCGATCCCCGCGCCGCTTCCCGCACAAACGACGATTTTGTAGCTGCGATAAAAAGCGTTCTGCTTTTGCTCCAAAAGATTTTTCATCGCAAAGCAGCTTGAGACATTCGGCAAAAACCAAAGCGTGTGCGAAAGAATGTTCAAAAGCCGCGCGTCGGAATAGGGCATCGGCGGACGCTTGTCTTGCCCCAATTTCATATCGTCAATGCTGCTCGGCAAATGCGAGCCGCGAATCAAGTCGAGCCATTTCTGCACCTCGTCCTCGTGGACGAAGTGCGCCTGCGAGCCTTTGCCCTCCGCCGAGAAAAACACGTTCAAATCGAATTCGTTGAACCCGCCTTGCATGGCGACCTGCCTGATGCTGTCCGGGATTTTGTAGGTGAACATGACCATTTTCGGAAGCGAGCGATACGGATTTTCTTCGCCGCGAAAGTTTTCTTTTGCGCGCTGCTCGTCGGAATACGTCCAGTTGAAAATCTGCTCTTCGATGAACTCGCCGCTGTTGAGCGCGCGAAAGGGCGTTCCCGAAAGGAACAGATAATAATCCGTCGTAATCGGAAGGAAGCTTTCGTTGCAGGCGTTCCCCGCTTCGTTTTTCTGATATGCTTCCACGTCAAAGTCAAAGTCATCCTCGTCGGGATTTTCAAAGAGCCTTTTTGCGTTCTCGCGCCACGCACCAAAATGATATTCGTCAAAAATCACCAAATCCCAATTCGTCGTATGGATGAATTCGTTTTTCGCCTTGATGCCGCCGCTTTCGTTCCGTCCGAGCAAGTCCTGGAACGAGCCAAAGACGACAATCGGCTTTTTCTTGTCGCACTTTGAAAAGCTTTCGTCAATGTTGATGTCGTCGTTTTGTGCGTCCTTGTTGGAGACGAACTGCCAGCCTTCAAAATCCACGTGCGAAAGCAAGTCCTCGCGCCATGCCGATTCCACGGCGGGCTTGAACGTAAGGACGAGGACGCGGCGAAACCCCATCTTCTGCGCGAGCTTGTACGAGGCGAACGTTTTTCCAAAGCGCATTTTCGCGTTCCACAAGAATTTCGGCGGCCTTGAAGCCGCTTCTTTTTTTGCCCGCACAAAATAGTCGCTTGTCTTTCGCACGGCGTTTTCCTGTTCGGGGCGCATCTTGAAATCCTGCATGCGCTTTTCTTCCGATATTATTCCGTCCCGCACTTCCAAAATCGCCGCGCGCACGTCCTGCACAGAACAGGCGAACCATTCGTTCCTGTCATTTCCTTCGTTGAGCCGCCTAAAGCCATTTTTGCGGAGAACGCGGTGAATCGCCTTGTCGGTGAAGATTGAGCCGTCCGCCCGCATCGCGCTTTCCTTGAGCAAAACCTTTGCCGAAACGCCCACCGTGTGCGTCTGCTCGTTTATGCGATCGGTCACATCGCGCCTAGTGTAGCCCACTTTGACAAAGCCTTCGTGCGACGGAACGCCGGGCAACATATAGGCGTAAATCGTGGGATTGGATTTTGGATGCTGGATAAAAAATTCTTCTTGCATAGTGGCAAAACTCCTTTTTTATGGATTTTTTCACAATGTATTTACAAAAGACACAATTTGGCATACAATATACGCCAAAAGCACAAGCAAACAGGAGAATGACATGGCAACAGTAAGCACAAACATTCGCATTGACGAAAACGTAAAGGCGGAAGCCTCAAAACTTTTTGAAGGACTGGGACTCACCTTGAGCGACGCGGTGAATGTTTTTTTGCGGCAGTCGATTTTGCATCGCGGCGTTCCATTCAAAATCGAGTATCCCGAAGAAAAGCCCAATCGGGCAACAATCCGCGCGATGAAAGAGGGCGACAGGTTTCTTGCGAAATACGCGAAGAATCCCGAAAAATACAAGAAAAATCCCAAGAAATACGGTTTGTACAACAACGTGGAAGAACTTTTTGAGGATATGAAAAAATGGTAGCGTTTGAAAACGCAAAATATACAGTCCGCGGAACCTCTAAATTCAAAAAGGAAATCAGACTCGCAAAGAAAAGAGGGTTGGATATAAAAGAACTTTATCCCATTGTAAAACTTCTCGCGAACGGCGAAACTCTCCCCGAAAAATACGAAGACCATGCTTTGGAAGGAAAGTGGAAAGGTCACCGCGAGTGTCATGTCCGCCCCGACTGGCTTTTGATTTACCAAATTAAAGAAGATATGCTCGTTTTGGAATTGACACGCACGGGAACTCACGCCGACTTGTTCGGGAAGTGATGTTTGATTGCGCATAAGCCAGCCTACTCCATCGGGCGAATCATCGACTCGATAAAGTCGATTTCTTCTTGCGATAGATTGTATTTGGCGTACAGTTCTTCGTCCGTCCACGGTTTGGAGAAGTCCTGCATGGGGACGAATTGATAAACGCTTTTTGTACCGTTTTGAGTGTTTTTCTTTAACATTACAAAGAATCTAAAGAATTTAGTTTTAATATAGGAAATTACGTTTTCAGCGGTTAATCTATCTTCAAATTTCCCTATTTGCAAATATGTTTCAGTACAACAAGAATGTGGCTCGCCAATAAAAGGTTTGTTAATAATTTGATGCGGAAATCCTTCTCCAGCTCCATATCCAAAACTTATAAATATCTTAAATTTATCAATAGATTCTATATTTTGAGGAATAACATAATCCGTACTTAAATATCCATGGGTCTTATTGGCATAGATTTTTATTCCATTTGATGAATTGTTTTTTGAGAAATCACTAAATGTCGAAGAAAAACCGAATGGACGGCGAACACTTACTAGTTCCATAAAAGACGGCTCATTAAAAATTTTTACTTTATGAAAAATACTTATAGCCTGATTGTATCGTATGAAAACCTCATTTCCAGGCTCTAATAAGTTGCGTTGCATTGATGAAACGGTAGCCTCTTTGTTATGTGTATTAACAGAACAAACTCCAGCATTATCTCTATCCCATAGAAAATAGCAAACTCCTCCCTTGATTTCTACCCCTGGAAAACAGTCATCTGCGTTCGGAAAATCGTGTATAATACGTAAATGCGTATCATGCAACATCTCATTTCTAAATTCATCAAGTCCTTTTCCGCCAGTAAACCAACGAGAAGGCGTAATCATAATAAGATATCGTGGCATGAGTTTTTTTGCTTGAATGACAAATTTATCGTAAATAGGAATTGCGCTTGAGCCTGTACCGCCCCCGTCCCTTAATTGATACGGCGGATTACTGATAATAACATCGAATTTCATATTAAATAACTTCTCCAAATCGTCAGTGTGGATAAATTCGTAAGCATGCGTTTCCAGTTCATCGCCGCGCTCGTATTCCGATTGGTTTGCGCCGCAGTGTATGCATTTTCCGTTTTTCCACGTGTGCGAAGTTTTTTTGTACCTGATGTTTCCGTCGGCACTTTCAAACTTGCTCACCGAAAACGCGCCGTCCGCGCTTTTGCTGCAATACACGCCACGGCGGGCGAGCAGGCCTGTAAGTTCGGTTATGGCAATGCCGAAAAGCTGCTTGTGAAAAATGTGGTCTATGCGTTCCTGCAAGTCAGGAAGTTGCGGCTCCAAGCCTTTTATCAGCCGTTTTGCGATTTCCCGCAAGAAAACGCCCGTCTTGCATGCCGGGTCTAGAAAAGTAGCATCGGGATTTTTGAAAAGTTCTTGCGGCAGCATATCCAGCATTTGATTGACGATTTCGGGCGGCGTAAACACTTCGTCATTGGACAAATTCGCAAGGCAGGAGAGGACATCGGGGTTATATACTTTTCCGAACAGCGTGTTATCCATTTTCTTGCACCCTCCTGTAATGCGTTATGTATTTTTTCAGGAATATGCCTTCGTCCACGGTGTCGTCGAAAAGACTTCGTTGTTTTGTCTTTGGGGTGCCGTCGCTCTGCGCCAAAAGTTCGTCAAACGTATAATCGCTCCGTTGCAGCTGGCTTGCGGTCACAAACGCCCATTCGGAAAAGATGATTGGCTCGTCGGTGTCGTTCGCGTTTTCATCAACGCATTTCAGTGTGAGCGCATTGCCGCAAACGATATTGCGCGAAAGAATAAACTGCACGGCTTCGCGCGTTTGTTCGTTGCAATCCTTTTTACAAACTGCTTTATATTCCTTATCCCAAAGCGTGAACATTCTCTCCCGGCAAGCAATCACGTTGTCAAGCAAAATATCCACGCCATATATCGACGACGCGGCAAGCACGGCATTCTTTTCATAATCGAGATGGCTGCGCCCATACTTGCGTTTCACTACGGCAAGTTTGCGTGAGAGTATTTCGGCGAGAAAATTACCATCGCCACAGGCAGGCTCTAAAAAGCGACTGTCAATACGTTCTGTTTCATCTTTTACCAAGTCGCACATCGCTTTCACCTCGCGCTCTGCGGTAAAAACTTCACCGTGCTGCCGTACCCGTTCTTTTGATTTTGTCTGGGCTGAGAATGTTTTTTCTGTCTGCTTTTTATTTTGTTCCATCGGCATACGTCGCGAGGCTCGCAAACGCATTTCTATTATAATTCATTTGCATAATAAAGTCTATGCATTTGCAGATTATTTTACAATGTAAATGCATAGTATAATGCGGTATGGATATCTTAGGCAAGATCCGAAAATTGCAACGCGACCGCCAGTGGACAGACTACAAGCTAGCACAGGAAGCGGACATTCCGTTAGCTACGCTGGTCTCCCTTTTTCAGCGCAACAATCCTCCAAAAATCGAAACGCTGCAAAGTCTTTGCAAGGCGTTCGGATTGACGCTTGCCCAATTCTTTTTGGAAGATGAAAAAATAGAAGTGTTGAGCGATACGGAAAAAGAAATGCTCAAAGTGTTCCGCAGGCTTTCTCCCAAACAAAAGCGCGCGCTCGTCACCGTGTTTCAAGATTGAGCGCGCCACAAAATGCCCGGCAATTGCACATTCGAGTTTAACTATATGCGACGGATTTGATATGGTACTCGGCGATATTTTTCAGACTCTCCGTCACTGGCTTCCGACATGAACACGAAACACTTTTCGGGGCTTTCGCAAAAATCCCGTTGACACGCCGCATCAGTGGGGGGGGGTATGATTTATGGTAAGGATAATTTTATTTATCCAAAGGATAAATCCTTGTCCGCAGGGAACGGCAGAAACAACTAGCGCAGCAACAACGCGGCATTGCTTCTTATCTGGCTTTCAATGGCAGAAAGCCGCTGCCTCGGCACGTTATAGCGCGGATGTCGCGTAAAACGAAAACGCAGGATGCCGCGCAGCCTGTCCTTATGCCATTGCGTCATACACGCTTTCGCGGCCTCCACAAAATGGTCATATACGCACGGCAGCAGGCTTCTGTCATAGTCGGCAAGTGATTCGCGCGAATCAAAGTCACCGGGACCGGCAAGACTGTACAGCGAATTTCCGTGGTCAAACAGCGGCGCAGGCGCAATGATCGTATTTGTCCTGCTGTCAAGCAAGAAGCCGAAATTCCCGTAGTGCCGGTCCGTGTTTTTTATGACGGCATCAAGCACCAGCATGTCGGCAAGCGACTTTTCAAATGCACCGCCGAGCGACCGATAAAAAGCGGCGACCGCATCAAAACCGCCTTCCGGCACAATTTTCCCGGCAGGAATATACGAAACTTCCTTTGTCGTGAAAAGAGCGCACGTAGAGCAAATCTCGCCCTTCCATTTTGATAGCCCGTAGGAAACCGATTGTATGCCGAGTGTCTCCGCAACCTGATGCGCGTAGAATTCCGAATACGGCTCGAATCCCGTATTTGACGCGCCGCTTGTGCCTCCCTTATAAAGCACAATGCTGCCGTTTATCCGCCGCCAGCACTTGGGGAGCATTCCGTTCGTCGTGAATTCCGGGCTTGAGGCAAAACTTGAGCGGACAGAACTGCCGTAACCGGTAAAGGCGATGCGTCCCAACACCGCGCTGAACCGGTTGTCATATAAGTTGTAGTTTTCAAACGTGCCGTCGAATCCTTCTTCTACGACCCAATAGCAGTCATTCAGCGACAACCCCTTTGAGACAGAGATGATTCCGAGCGGCCGGTTCGCGCTCAGACCGCACTTTGCAAGAAAAGAATCGACAAAAGCCCTATTCTTAGGGATGCTCCTGCGGCGTATCCATGACTCAAGCCCTTTCTCGGAAAGCTCCAAATCCTTGGGCAGGAGCGTCTTTTTATCTTCATCAGCCCACACGATTTTATATCCCGGAGTGCTGCTGTTAGCATCCGCAGAAAATCTGAGCAAATCCGTATCAAAATGCTTGAGCGTATAAACCATCTTCTTTACTCGAAAGATACTATAGCACATATTCTAAAAGAAAAAAAGTGATGACAGCCGCGCCATGTATGCATCAAAACGGCGGCATCTTTCCGCAAAAATCCCGTTGACACGCCGCCGCTTTTTCGGTATGATGAAATTACTTCGGTCGATTAACTCAGTGGTAGAGTGCTACCTTCACACGGTAGAAGTCACTGGTTCAAGTCCAGTATCGACCAAATACGCGACAAAAAACGCCCCACATTGTGGGGCGTTTTTTATGTCCGTGCTAGTTGTCGCTGAACTCGCTCACCAGCGCGCTGACGGTCGCCTTTGCGTCGCCGTAAATCATCACGGTGTTGTCGTTCGTGAACAGCGGGTTCTCCACACCACTGAATCCCGTGCCCTTTCCGCGCTTCAGCACGAATACCGTGCGCGCCTCATGCGCGTTGACGATCGGCATGCCGTACAGCGGCGACGACTCGTCGTTGATCGCGTCCGGGTTCACCACGTCATTCGCGCCGATGACGATGGCGACATCGATATTGCTCATCTGCGGGTTCATCTCGTCGCTCGTCTTGAGCTGCTCATACGGGACGTTCGCCTCGGCAAGCAGCACGTTCATGTGCCCGGGCATACGACCGGCCACCGGGTGGATCGCAAAGTTCACCTCCGCGCCGTTTTCCTCCAGCTTGTCGCACAGTTCCTTGACTGCGTGCTGCGCCTGCGCCACCGCCATGCCGTACCCCGGCACGATGACCACCTGCTTCGCCGCCTCAAGGATCATGTACGCGTCCTCAACGCTCATCGCCTTCGGCTCTTTTGCCGGACCTGCCGCGCCTTTTTTCTTTGCGCCGCCAAAACTCTTGAACAGCAGGCTCGCAAAGGTGCGGTTCATCGCCTTGCACATAATCAGCGTGAGGATCAAGCCCGACGCGCCGACCAGACAGCCGGAGACGACCAGCACCGTGTTGCCGATCGCAAAGCCCGCGAACGCCGCCGCAAGGCCGGAGAGCGCGTTCAGGAACGAGATGATGACCGGCATATCGCCGCCGCCAATCGGCAGTACCATCGTAAAGCCGAGCAACAGGAACGCCGCCGCCGCCACGATAATGCCGCACCGCTCAATCTGCGCAAAGCCGAACGGGTTGTCCGCCGCAAAGAGCGCGTACACCACAATCGCGACCAAGCCGATCACGCACAGCAACCCGTTCACGAAATTCTTTGCGGGAATCGCCACGTTCTTCTTGAACGCCTTGCCGCTCAGCTTGCCCCATGCCACGACCGAACCGGTAAAGGCGACCGCGCCAATGGCAATCGTCAGTCCGAGCGAAATGGCCGTGAACGCGTCGCCCTTGGGCTGCGCCAAATACTGCGCGATTGCCACGAGGAACGAGGAAAGACCGCCGAATCCGTTGAAGAGCGCGACCAGTTCGGGCATGCCCGTCATCTGCACTTTCTTTGACCAGACAATGCCGATGAGCGAGCCGACGATGACCGCGACCGCCACGTAGCAGTAGCCGTTGAAGCGGAAGTCCGCGTTCCATGAGCCGACCACGCCCCGCTCGCACAGGACGGTGATGACCGCGATGAGCATACCGACGGCGGAGTAGCCGTTGCCCTTGCGCGCCGTGTCGGTCTTGCCGAGCAGCTTTATGCCGCGGATGAAAAAGATACATGAGACCATGTAGAGGATTTTAATCGCTATGTCGTTCATTTACTTGCCCGCCTTCTTGTCGTCCTTTTTCTTGAACATACCGAGCATACGGTCGGTGACCAGGTAGCCGCCCACTACGTTGATGGTGGCGAACACAATCGCAAAGAAGCCCAAAATCGAGCCGAGCTGGCTGTAGCCGCCCTCGCTCACCGTCACCGCGACGGCAGTCACGCTGATTGCGCCGACCACCGTAATGCCCGAAATGGCGTTCGTGCCGCTCATCAGCGGCGTGTGTAGCTGCGACGGCACTTTCGCGATCAGCTCAAGCCCCAGGAACGCCGCAATGACGAACACGAAAATAAGCATGATGTCCATTTTCAATTCTCCTTAATACTCAATTACGCCTTGAAACGCTCGTGGATAATCGCGCCGCCCTGCGTGAGCAGGCAGCCTTTCATAATATCGTCCGCAAGGTTCACTTTCAGCTCGCGCGTCTCCTTGTCATAAAAATGCGTGAGGAACGCGGTGATGTTGCCGCTGAACATCTTTGACGCGTCATAGGGCACCTGCCGCTCAAGCAGGTCGCCGCTCATAATCGTCACACCGTTGTCGGTCACGACATCCTCAAAGAGTTTTGAGCCTTCCACGTTGCCGCCCGTCCCGCACGCCATGTCCACCACGATTGAGCCGGGTTGCATACGGTCGAGCACGTTCTTTTCGATGAGGCGCGGGGCTTTGCGCCCGAACACTTTTGCCGTCGTGATGACGATGTTCGCCTTTTCGCACACCTTCGCCTGCGCCTCTTTCTGCTTTGCGATCTGCTCAGGGGTCAGCTCCTTGGCATAGCCCTGCGCCGTCTGCCCCATCTCGCCCAGATCGATCTTGACGAAGCTCGCGCCGAGCGAGCGCACCTGCTCCTCCACCACCGGCCGCGTGTCGAACGCATCGACGCGCGCGCCGAGCCGCTTTGCCGTGGCGATTGCCTGCAAGCCCGCCACGCCCACGCCGATGATGAACACGCGCGCCGGGGTAATTGTGCCCGCCGGGGTGACCATCATCGGGAGAATCTTGGGCAGCCGCGCCGCCGCGTTCAGCACCGCCACGTAGCCCGCGAGCGATGTCTGCGACGACTGCACGTCCATTTTCTGCGCGAGCGTGGTGCGGGGAATCATCTCCAGCGAGACCGCCTGAATGCCCGCCGCCGCAAACTCGTTCAGCAAATCTTTCTCATTGAACGGGTCAAGATAACTCAGGTGCAGCGTATCTTTTTTGATGCCCGCAATGCTGTCGGGCTTCATGATACGCACGACAATATCGCTGTCGCCGTACCCNTCCGCTTCGTTCGCCACAATCGTCGCGCCCGCCGCCACATACGCGTCNTCGGAAAAACCGCTCTTTGCGCCGGCACCGCTCACCACCTTGCACTCAAACCCNAGGGGGACGAGTTTCTTCACATCGTCAGGAATCAGCGCGACGCGCGTTTCGCGNGCGTCCTTTTCCTTACAGACCAGAACCTTTTTCATACGACATCCTTGATAACAAGTATCTTTCTTATTATAAANCCCCCGCGCGGATTGCGCAACAGGTTTTTGCGCNGACNNCCGCCGCTAGAAATTGCGCCCGTTCCAGCCCCAGTTCCTGAATCCGGCATACGTTANGTANACCGCGTCGCCNGGAATGCCGAGCGTGCNCTCGAATATCGCGCAGATNNGCTCCGTCATCTTTGCGCAGGCGGCGGCATCCTCCGCGCCGAACAGCTCGACCGAGACGAANGCGCCCTTTTCGAGCCGCTTGCCGCCAAAGTACAGGCAGTAATGNTCCTCAAAGCCGAGCATGAGNTAGCTCTCCGGCTTTCCGAGCACGGCGATTGCCTTTCCCAGCTCCGCCACAAGNACNTCGCGCGTCTCATCGGAAACGCCCACCGTNATTTTGGAATGTATCATCGGCATAGTCTTTCTCCTTCAATGAAAAGTNTTCCGTTTCGGCAAGCATAGCATATCCGCGCGGAAAAGGCTACCGCCCCGGCATCNGCCCTACCGTTCCCGNACGACCAGGTTGCCCTGCCCGTCAAGCGACAGCAGGCAGCGGTCGCGCTCAAAGCCGTACTCCTCGATTTCCTCGCCNGTATTGCAGTATATCCACAGCTTGTAGTCGGACACNTTCACCAGCGTGACCGAANCCTTCGGNATGATATGCAGNTCGTCGCCGTCCGNCGCGTCATAGATNGCGCCNCCACGGCTGAAAAACACCGCCATCAGGTCGGACGCNTCCTGCCACGGCTTTGCNTATNCCGCAAGCCCCGCCACCGCAATGAGCAGACACAGAATNNTTTTCATCGCACACTCCTCAATTTTTGTGTATCGCGGGCATCTCCCTGCCGGAAGAACGCCNGGTCTCATTGTACCATATATTCCGCCNGTTGCAAACACGCCCTGCCCCCCCCCGATATATCGTGAAAAANCCGGGCAAAACCGGGATAAAATCTGAGGAAATGCGGATAAAAACGGGAGAAAAAAAATCGTCGTGCCGCTGTCCGGCAAGAAGCGCGTTCTGCCAGCCGTTACGGAGGACGGGCAGCCTTTTGCCCCGCAAAAAACTGCCCGTCTGGAAGTGGCGGGAATTGAACCCGCGTCCGAAAGTGGAAANCATGCGCGTCTACGTGCGTAGTTGTGCGAGGTAGTTGTCGGGAGCAGGTAGCAGCACAACAAGCGTCTGCTCCGTATTTCAGTAANCAGTCCCGCACGTCGCCTGAACACGGCGCACGGCAAGTCCCTGTTTGTGACGGAAAACAGNACCGCTAGGAACAGCGCANCCCTGNTTCCGGCCCAAGCGACTTACGCCGCGAGAGCTTCTGCAAAAGAAGTCTCTTCGACTTCTTCTTCTTTTCTTCCGAAAATCGCAGTTATGTTTTTCTCAGTTTACGNAACCTTGACCCCGNCACGCGGCACACGCCCTCATCACCATCGTCGAAACCGGTACACCCCCGGAAAACAATCGTGAACGGACGAGCCATCACATTGTTACTATACTGATGAAATCGCAGAAAGTCAACAAGAAAAAGCAGTTTTCCGCGTATTTGAGAATCGTTCTCATATTGACATTTTCTGCGCGGACGGTATAATTTGAAAATCATTATCATATTGGCGGANGGNCGATGACGACATACCATACCCGGCAGCAGGAACGGCTGCTCGCATACCTGCGCGAGACGCAGGGAACTCATTTTACGGCGGAGGACGTGCGCGCGCACTTTGCGGCNACAAATACGGCAATCGGCATTGCCACCGTGTACCGCCATCTGGAAAAACTGGTCGCGGACGGCATGGTGACCAAATACGTGATNGACGAACAGTCCGCCGCCTGTTTTGAGTACGTCGGCGGCGCGTGCCATACGGACGCGCCGGAACAGCATTTCCACCTGAAATGCGAATCGTGCGGCGCGCTCATCCATTTGGAATGCGACGAGCTTGCCTGCATCCGCTCGCACCTGCAAAACGAACACGGCTTTTCGCTCAATCCGTTCCGCACCGTCTTCTACGGCACGTGCGGCGCGTGCGCGGCAGGGGGAATAAGATGAAACGGATGCTTATGCCCGCGCTCATGGCACTCTGCCTGTGCGCCTGCACCAAAAAAACGGATACAACCAAGACGCTACGCGTGGTCGCCACGGTGTTCCCTGCATACGACTGGNCGCGGATCATACTGGGCGCNGANGCCGNTCATGNGNNGCTGACGCTNCTGTCGNACAACGGCATTGACCTGCACGGCTNTCAGCCAAGCGTACAGGACAGCGCGGCACTTTCCCGCGCGGACGTNCTNATCTATACGGGGGGCGAAAGCGATGCCTGGGTGGACGGCGCGATCAAGACCGCCACGAACCATGCNNTGCGNACCGTCAGCNTGATNGNCGCGCTNGGNGACCGGGCAAAGGCGGAAGAGACCGTCGCGGGAATGCAGGCGGACGAGNNNGANCANGNCGNNACGGCATACGACGAGCATGTCTGGCTCAGCCTGCAAAACGCCCCGCTGCTGTGCGCGGCAATCGCGGACGCACNGTGCGTCCGCCGACGAAACGAACGCGNGNGCNTACCGCGCGAACCTTGCCGCATACACGGCGGAACTTGCCGNGCTCGACGCNGANTACCGGGCGGCAATCGGNGCGGCGGCGACAAAAACGCTCGTGTTCGGCGACCGNTTNCCGTTCCGCTACCTNANCGANGACTACGGACTGGCATATTATGCAGCGTTCGCGGGCTGCTCGGCGGAGACGGAAGCGAGTTTCCGCACCATCGCGTTCCTTGCGGAGAAGACGGACGCGCTCGCGCTCCCCGCCGTCCTGCACATTGAAACTAGCGACGGAAAAATCGCCCGCACGATCGTCCAGAACACGCAGGCAAAATCCGCCCGCGTCCTCATGCTCGATTCCATGCAGTCGGTGACGGCACGGCAGATTGCCGANGGCGCGACCTATCTTGGCATCATGCGCAAAAATCTTGCGGTGCTGCAAGAGGCNTTGCANANATGACNTGNCTGCACTGCGAGAACNTGACCGTCGGCTACGAGGGCGCGGGCGTGGCGAGCGGCATCACCTTTTCNGTNNACGNCGGCGACTACCTGTGNGTGGTGGGCGAAAACGGCGCGGGAAAATCGACGCTCATCAAGACGCTGCTCGGACTGCAAAAGCCGCTCGCNGGCNNGNNCANGCGCTCCTTTGCNGCNGACGACGTTGGCTACCTGCCGCAGCAGACCGCCATCCAAAAGGACTTTCCCGCCACGGTGGAAGAAATCGTCCTNAGCGGCTGCCTGAGCCGGACGGNCTTTTTCCCGTTCTACCGCGCGCCGGAAAANCAGCGCGCGCGGCACAACATGGANCGGCTGGAAATCCTGCCGCTCGCCCGGCGCGCCTACCGNGAGCTTTCCGGCGGACANCAACAGCGCGTCCTGCTTGCCCGCGCCNTGTGCGCCGCGCGNCAGCTGCTNATTCTTGACGAACCCGTCGCGGGGCTTGATCCCGCCGTCACCGANGAGCTGTACGGATTCGTGCGCCAGTTCAACCGGGAGGGCATGACGGTCATTATGATCACGCANGACATGAGCGCAATCCGCTACGCAAGCCACATNCTTTCGCTGGGAAAGACNGCGTTTTTCGGCACGAAAGACGATTTTTTGCGGACGGAACGCGGAAAACGGCTCGCTCATGCCGCAGGAGCANACGATGATTGAGACNTTGGCAACCTACCTGCGTTTTCCGTTCGTGCAGTACGCGCTTGTCGCGGGAACGCTNACNGCGCTGTGCGCGTCGCTGCTCGGCGTGCCGCTCGTCCTGCGCCGNTTNTCNTACATCGGCGACGGGCTGAGCCACGTGGCGTTCGGCGCGATGGCATTNGCGGCGGTGTTNGGNCTTNCCNACCGCATGACGATNGTCCTGCCCGCGACGGTCGTCTGCGCAATCCTGCTGCTGTGCGGCGGNCGCAGGCNNAAAATCAAGGGGGACGCGGCAATNGCCATGCTNTCCGCCGGGTCGCTCGCCGTGGGCTACCTGCTGCTGAATNTNTTTGCGCCGTCGGCAAATCTTTCGGGCGACGTGTGCGGCACACTGTTCGGCACGACGGCAATCCTCACGCTCACCAAGGGCGAAGTGATTGCGACTGTCGTGCTGAGCGTCGCCGTCGTGGCGATGTTCGTGCTGTGCTACAACACGCTGTTCGCCATCACCTTTGACGAGACGTTCGCCAAGGCGACCGGCATGCCGACTGAGCGGTACAACGTGCTGCTTGCCGTCGTCATCGCGGTGGTCATCGTGCTTGCCATGCATCTGGTCGGGACGCTCCTCGTCAGCGCGCTCGTGATTTTTCCGGCGATGACCGCAATGCGCCTGTGCACGTCGTTCAAGCGCGTGACGATCTGCGCCGCGCTCGTTTCCGTGGCGTGTGCGCTCGCCGGAATGGTCGCCGCAATCCTTGCCGGAACGCCCGTCGGCGCGACAATCGTGGCGGCGAACATCATCGCCTTTGCCGCCGCGTCTGTATGGTCGTCCGTCAGATAGCGGCACGTCAAACGTATTAGCGCGACGAAACGACATGCGCTCCCCTTTTACCTATGTAATAACAGCGAGATTACCTGCGTGAAAACGGTTAGTTTACCTGCGTAACAACAACTATATTACCTCAGGGAAAACCGCTAGTGTACCTGCGTAACAATAACTATATTACCTAAGGGAAAACCGCTAGTTTACCTGCGTAATAATAACTATATTACCTCAGGGAAAACGGCTCATTTACCTGCGTATCCGCAAAATATCTCTGAAAAAAAAAACGTACTTTTTTCCGCAAAAGCGTGCATTTTTGAAAAATCAGCGTCTATAAGTAAGTGAACCAACAAACACAGGAGAACGTATGGAAAAAGGGAAACATCTCACGCCCGCCGAGCAGTGGGAGCGGGCGACGCTGGCGGACAACTTCATCTTCTACAAGGTAATGTATTGAGGACAGCAGCATAAATGATGCCGCTGTCCTCAATTGACAGTTTTCTCCGAAAACTGTCAAATTAACCGTGCGCCGGTAGCGCACGACTGCGCCGTACCTCGTTTATACGGTAATTTATAGAAAGAAATCAAGCAAACAACAAAAAAGGCAGGGGCTTGCGCCCCTGCCCAAAACGACCTGACACATGGAAGCCAAGCCGTTCAATCCAAAGTTATTCTCCGTCTACCGGGGCGACATTCGCGAGGAAGTAGGTCTTTGCATAATTCCATTCGCCGGAAAGAGTCGCGCCTTTATAAATATTCGCATAGACAGCCTGTTTTTTCTCATTGCTGCTTGTAACTCCGCTTGTATCAAGTTTTTCCGCACCGTCCATTACATCGCTATAGCCGGAACCAAGAGAGGTGTCGCTCATAGCGGGGATAACCCATAACTTCTTGAGATTAGAAGCCGTAGTCCCCTCCAATGACGGATCTGTATCGTAAATAGCGACAACCCATGAACCAGGAGTAGCCTCGAGATAACGAGTATCCTCACAAGTAACTTTCTGACCAAATTTTTTATGCGAAGTGTCACCCGTAAAATCAGCAGCAGTCGGTCTAATTGCGACATCGACCCACAAATTCAAGTCACCTGACTTGGGAGCACTCATATCCAAAGTCTCAAAACCACCATCTGAACCATTTGAAATATCCCATTCAACCGTTCCCGTAACATCATCAGCCGTTATCTTAGCCGACGCACCTTTTTTAGGCAAAGTTGTCGCGCCAAAATTATTCTTGCTTTTTTCCGTAACATTATAGAAACGAGAAAGATATGCCTGCACCCTGCCGTCATAGTATCTGACACCCACAACGTTGAACGTTTCAGAAGCTTCATCGCTATCTTTACCATCCTTGCTTTTCAAGTCCCACGCAAAGCCCATTACGCCCGCATTCTCAGATCCATTATTAAGCGTAATTTTGGTGAGCGCACCAAGATGCTTGAGCGATGTGCGATTCCATGCACGGTACACGCCGCGAATGCCTGTCTTAACGTCCTCGTCCTTCTCACCTTGTTTCGGCACGTATCCATCGGTGTTATTATAGTAGACCTTGTAACTATTGTTACCCCCCGTAATCGCGCCCTCCGGGTCGTCCTCGTTGTCACACGCCACAAATCCGAGCGATGCCGCACACAGCACTGCCGACGCAAGCAACAGTTTTTTCGTCAGTTTCATTGTTCCTCCGTATCTCCGCACAGCGGAGCGTTTATAGAATTTCGACAAGTATAAAAAAAAATGGCACTTTTTCAAGCCGTTTTCTTGCCTTTCGTACAGTTTTTTGCGAAATTCGGCGCGTTTTTTGCCGCCACCGGCATATTCCGCGCGGCGGCGCACGGGATGACAGGCGCGGAAAAACGTGCTATACTGAAAGCGTTCCGCGGCAACGACGGAAAGGAGCGGCGTGTGAAAAAATCGGCAATCGGTGCAATTTGTTTTCTGATAGTATCAGCGGGGGCATACTGCGCACAGACGGAGACGGCGGACGTATACGAGCCGACGGCGATTCCCCGGCCGGCGCGCAAAAAACTGCCGTCGCTGTTCTCCAAAAAAGTGGCGCAGACGGTCACGCTGTCGGAGTTCTCGCTGTTCCGCTACAATTACCTGAACACGAAAGTCAACATTGAGCCGGTGGAGATTTTTTACGAGCCGAAATATCAAGAAGTCGGCCTCACGCTCGACGCGAAAGGCAGCCGCTACCTTACGTTCGACCCGGCAGCCCTGCGGGACTTGCGGGCGGCGTTCGACCAATACGACGCGGCATTTGAGGCAAAGACGCTCGTGACAAAAAAGACAAAATATGCGCACGCCTACGGGAAAATCCCCGTGCATTATATAGTAAGAAACCTGCTCGGCGACATTCCCTACGAGCCGGTCATCACCTGCGGGTACGTGTTCGTGGGGCAGTCGCCCTACTTTATCATCACCGTTCCCGAAACAAAAAGCACATTGCACAATCCCGTCGATGACGAGCGGACGCGCACCTCAACACCGGTAAAACTGCTGTTCAACCGCAACCAAATGCGGACGTTCCTCACGCTGACGCAGGAAGAGAACGTGGCGCAGGCACTGCAAGCGGCGGCGGAAAAGGTGGACGCAGACGCGGCAGAACCGCCCGCAGGCGGCACTGCCGACGTGCCCGACCCAAAATAACGACGAATGACTACAGGATATAGCGCGACAGATCCTGATCCGCGCTGATGTCCTTGAGCTTGTCCTCCACGAACGCGCGGTCAATGACGATTGTCTCGCCGGCATGTTCGTCGGCATCAAAGCTGATCGCCTCGGTCACCTTTTCCATAATTGTGTGCAGGCGGCGCGCGCCGATATTCTCGCTGCGCCCGTTCACTTCCTCGGCAATGCCCGCCATTCGGTCAATCGCGTCGTCGGTAAAGGTGAGCGTCACGCCCTCGGTCTGCAACAGCGCGGTGTACTGCTTGGTGAGCGCATTCTTCGGCTCGGTCAGAATGCGCCGGAAGTCGTCCTTGCTCAGGCTGCCCAGCTCCACACGCAAAGGAAAGCGTCCCTGCAATTCGGGAATGAGGTCGCCCGGCGCGGCAACGCTGAACGCCCCCGCCGCCACGAACAGGATATGCGTCGTGTCCACCACGCCGTAGCGCGTGTTGACCTTTGAGCCTTCCACGATCGGCAGAATGTCGCGCTGCACGCCCTCACGGCTCACGTCCTGCCCGTGCAACTGCCCGCTCTTGACGGCAATCTTGTCGATCTCGTCGATAAAAATAATGCCGCTCTGCTCCACGCGGCGTTTCGCCTCGTCCGCAACCTTGTCGGCATCGATCATCGCGTTGAGCGTCTCCTCGGTGATGATCTTGCGCGCCTCGCGCACGGAGACATGCCGTTTCTTGTAGCGGCCGCCCGTGAGCATCTGCGTCAAGTCTTCCATGCCGCTCTGCAAGTCCTCCATGTTGCCGCCCGCAATAATGCCCATGCTCGGCATGCGGTTCGTGCGCTCCACGGTCACCTCAACCTCGCGCTCCTCCAGCGTACCGTCGCGCAGCATTTGCCGGAATTTTTCGCGGGTGGAATTGCCGTCCTGCCCCGCCGCATCGGGAAGCGCGTTCCCCTGCTCCGCCGGCGCGGACGGTTTCTTGTCCTTTTTCGATCCGGGAAGGAGCAGGTCAAGCAGTTTTTCCTCCACCTTGGGCTTGCACGATTCGCGCAGCGACTCCTCCATCTCGGACTTGACGTTCATGTAGCTGACCGCCATCAGGTCGCGCACCATGCTCTCCACGTCGCGCCCCACGTAGCCCACCTCGGTGTACTTGGTCGCCTCGACCTTCAGGAACGGCGCGTTCACCAGCTTTGCCAGCCGCCGCGCAATCTCCGTCTTGCCGCACCCCGTCGGCCCCATCATCAGAATGTTCTTGGGCGCAACCTCGTCCCGGATGTCCTCCGCAAGGTGCAGCCGCCGCTCGCGGTTGCGCAGGGCAATCGCCACGGCCTTTTTCGCCTCTTTCTGCCCGATGATATAGGCATCCAGCTTGGCGACGATTTGTTTCGGTGTCAGTCCTGTCAGTGCCATCATGCTTCCTCCACAGTGATTGTGTTGTTGGTATAAATGCAGATACGTCCCGCAATGCCGAGCGACTTCTCCGCAATCTCGCGCGCGCTCATCGCGCCGCCGTCAAGGTATGCCAGCGCCGCCGCATAGGCGTAGTTCCCGCCCGATCCGATCGCGCACACGTCGTTCTCCGGTTCGATCACGTTCCCGTCGCCGCTGATAAGCAGGATGCAGTCGGCGTTCGCCACCAGCAGCATTGCCTCCAGCTTCTGGTACGTGCGCTCGGTGCGCCACAGCTTTGCCAGCTCCACCGCCGAGCGCATGATGTCGCCGTTGTATTCCTTGAGTTTCTCCTCGAATTTGTCGAACAGCGTCAGCGCATCCGCCACCGACCCCGCAAAGCCCGCCAGCACCTTGCCGTTGTAGATTTTGCGGACCTTGTGCGCGTTCCCCTTGACCACCGTATTCCCCGCCGTCACCTGACCGTCGCCCGCCATCGCGACCCTGCCGTCACGCCTAACCGCAACGACCGTCGTACTCCTGATTTTCTCGTTCTGTTCCATACCCTAAAGATACACCGAAACCGCACCCGTTGGCAAGGAAAAAGTGCCGACGACGTGTCCAGGCACGTATGCCCGCACTTACCTATTAAAGCGGGGGAAAAGCCTTTCCCCTCGGGCGCACTGCGTTGCGCCCTACCCCTTTCTGCGGGGACACCCCGCAACGCCCCGTTTTTTTTTTTTCGCTTGGAAGCGGACGGAACGTCTTGGGGAGGGAACACCCCTCTACTTTCGAAGCGGGGGTTTTCCCTCCCCAAACCCCACCTATTCCCCAGCACGATTTAGGGCTGCGCCCTAAAAACCCATGCTCCCAATACGAAATCGAATCTGCACGTGGGGAAAACGACTTTCCATGTGCAGAAAGCGAATCTGCACGTGGGAAAAGCAAATTTCCACATGGAGAAAACGATTCTGCACGTGGGAAAAGCGAATTTCCATGTGGAGAAAACGAATCTGCATGTGGAGAAAGTGAATTTCCATGTGGAAAAAGCGAATCTGCACGTGCAGAAACTGAATTTCCACGTGCAGAAAACGATTCTGCACGTGCAGAAAGCAAATTTCCATGTGCAGAAANCGATTCTGCACGTGCAGAAANNGAATTTCCATGTGNNGAAAACGATTCTGCACATGGANAACGCAAATTTCCCTGTGCAGAAAANAATTCTGCACACAAGAACGGANCGGATGCTTAGGACACTATAGCAACAGATTGACCACCGCGCCCGTTGCAAGGGAAAAGAGNACGACGAANGCNAGGTACAGCAGGAAATGCCGCAGGCCGAGGGCNATNTTGAGCGCGCCGAGGTTCGTGATTTTGGTGGCAGGNCCGGTAATCATNAANGCNGCCGCGCTGCCCGNGCTCATGCCGTCCGCNAGCCATTGCAGCAGGAGCGGAATCGTGCCGCCGCCGCANACGTAGAGCGGAACNCCGAGCGTCGCCGCCATCAGCAGGCCGAAGCCCTCATGCNCNTTNCCGAACAGNGCCGCCATGCCCTGCGCGGGCACGTACCGCTGNAACGCGGCGGACAGCAGCACNCCGAGCAGAAACCACGGCCCGGTCGCCCGGACGTTGCGGGCAATGTTCTTGAGCAGGCGCANCAGCAGGTTCGGGTCGGTGTCGTGGTCGTGCGGNTCGCCGAACGANGTGAAGTCNAAATAGGGCGGCGCGTTTTTGCCGCAGAAAAACAGCCNCACGAGCANNCCCGCCNCAACGCCGCAGACAAAGCAGGACACGACGCGCACCGCCAGCAGGGGCGCGCCGAGCGCNGTGCTNTANANAATCAGCTGCGGGTTGAGCAGGACGGAACTCATCATGAACGCCGCAAGGAANTCGTCCTTTACGCCCTTGCGCGAGAACGCGGCGCACAGCGGGATCGTGCCGTACATGCACAGCGGCGACGCAATGCCGAGCGCGCTCGCAAGCAGCAGCCCCAGAAAGCCCGGAAGCCGCCGCCCGATTCTCTCCGCCGCCGCGTGGATGCCGTTCCTCGCGAACACGGAGACGGCTGAGCCGAGCACGATGCCGACGAGCCAGTACCAGAAAATCTGCCGCACCTGTACGTCCACATAATACCACAGGTAGACGAACTCGCGGCGCAGGACGGCAGGCATCAGCGCAGCTCGACCAGCCGGTAGGTGCGGCTGCCCAAGCCGATTTCCGCCGCATAGTCGAGCACGTGCAGCCCCTGACGGCTTTCAATGCGCGCNCNCAGCGACGCGGAGTCGGGGGCGGCGTACACCAAATCCACGCTCGCCTGGTCGATTGCCAGCGGNTCGAGCGAGGCAAGGATGCCGATGTCGTGCATGTCCGGCTCGGACGGATGCCCCTCGCAGTCGCAGTCCACGCTCAGGCGGTTGAGNACGTTCACAAAGGCGACGTTCTTTCCGCCGTCCATCGCCCGGCACACGCCCTGCGCCGCCTCTGCCATCGACTCAAGGAACGGAATCTGTTCGCCCATGAACGANCCCTTGGTGCGCAGCCCGCCGGAATGGATATAAACCTTGCCCGAACCGGCGGCGTTCGTCCCGGACGCAAAGCCGATGGACAGATTCTTGATNGCGCCGCCGAATCCCGCCATTATATGCCCCTTGAAGTGCGACAGCACTAGGTACGAGCCGTAGTCCTTGAAATGCGCGCCAACATAGTCAACGTCGAGCCGCTTGCCGTTNACGGGAATCGTCATAACGCCGTCCTCGTCCTGCAAGTCAAAGGCCGCGATGTCCAGAAAGCCGTGATCCTTGACGACCTGCTTGTGCAACGCCGCGCTCGACCGCGANCCGCCATACGCCGTGTTGCACTCCACGATCGTCCCGTTGACTTTCTTGACGACGGCGGCGATGAGCGCGGGNCGCAGATAATTCGACGCGGGAGGCTCGCCCGTGCTGATTTTGACGCCCGTCTTTCCTTTGGGCGACCAGCCGAGCGCGTCATACACTTTGACCAATGCGTCGCCCGTCACCTCGCGGACAACATAGACGACCGGCGCGCGCTCGTCCGTCGTCTGATGCGGCAGGAGTTCCGCCGCCGCGCCCGCCTTTTTTCCCGCGCCGAACGCGCACGAGCCGCCAAGGGCAATCAGGACGGCACAAAGGGCAAGGAGTTTCTTTTTCAGCTGCATCGCTCACGCCTCCCGGTTGCGGTGTTCCGCCCAATACACGACGAGCGGCACGAACGTCAGTTGCAGGACGATGCCGGGCAGGCAGGACGGNACGCTGCGCCAAATGCCGAGCGGCGACACCGTTTCGTTTCCGAGCGCGTAAAACGCCACGGCACAGGCAATCATGCGCAGNACGCGGCCGCACAGCAGGGAAAGCACCGTGCTGACGGCGAGCGGAANGCGCACGGTGCGCAACAGCCCGGCNGANAGCCCGTAGCCGAAAAGCTCAATCATCATNAACGGAAGCTGCGCCGCCGTGGGCATGCCCGAAAACAAATGCGCCGCGACCGGACCGAGCAAGCCNGANACCGCGCCCGCAATCGGTCCTGCCAGAAAGCCGACGAGGATAACCGGCAGGTGCATCGGGCTGAACGCCACGCCCGGAGCTTTTCCCGCGCCCGACACCATGCCGAGCCAGTGAAACCATTGCGGCACGACCACCGCCGCCACAATCGCAAGGACGGTCGCCACCGTCTGCGCCTTCATCGAAAGCGGCGCGCGCCGCTCAATCCGTAGTGCTGTCATACAGCCTCCTCATATTGCTATCGCGTGTTTACGCACCGTATTCCAGTATAGGCACAGCGGCAGAACATGTCAAATACTTATTTTTTTATAGATTAGTATGCGAAAAACGTATGATTCAGAAAGCGGCGGCGACTATCACGTGCCTTTTGCACCGCCATGGGGATGCGCCTTGTTGTACAGCTCGATCAGCCGGTCGGTGGTCACGTGCGTGTACCGCTGCGTGGTGGATATGCTCGAATGCCCCAGCAGTTCCTGCACCAGACGCACGTCCGCGCCGCCCGTCAGCAGCGCGGTCGCAAACGTATGCCGGAACGCATGCGGGGAGACATGGCGGTTCGTGCCCTCAACGCCGGAATAGCGGGCGACGATGTAGGCAATGCCGCGCGTAGTCAGCTTTTTTCCCCGCTGGTTGACAAACAATGCCTTTTCCGTGTCGGCACTGCCAAAACGCTTGCGGCGGTCGGCAAGGTAGGCGGCGAGCGCGGCGCGGGCATCGGCCTCAAAATAGACGCGGCGGTCCTTGTTTCCCTTGCCCGTCACGACCGCGCTGCCGTAATCCACGTCAATGTCGGCAACCGTCAGCGACGCCATTTCGCTCAAGCGGCAGCCCGACGAATACAACATCTCGAACAGGGCGCGGTCGCGCGCTTCCCAAAGCAACTCGTTCCCCGCGGGGGCGGCGCAGAGCTTGTCCACTTCCGCGCCCGTCATAAAGCGTGGCAGCCGCTGGGGATTCTTTACCGTCCGCAGTTCCAGCGCGGGATTGACCGCAAGGTAGCCGCATTTTTTGCAGTAGGAAAACAGCCCGCGCACCGCCGCAATAAAGCGGTTGATTGACGCAGGCGCACGCCGCTGCCGGGAAAGCACCCCGATACAACGGCGGAGCGTCTCTGGCGTAATCGCAGCGATGTCGGTCTGTGCGCCGATGCCGTCCATCGCCTCAAACTGCGCCAAATCATTCCGNTAACTGANGACCGTATGCGGCGACATATCGCGCACCGAGCCAAGATAATCCAAGAATTCGTCTTTCGCTTCCNGCACGGTACGCATAGCCGCCGTCACGCCTCGCCCGACTCGGGCAGTTTTTCGGCAGCGTCCTCCGCGGAATGCAGGTAGTCGCAGTCAGGGTTGATGCAGGATTTGTACGTGCCGTTCTTTTTGTCGAATTTCTCCACCAAAAACCAGCCGCATTTGGGGCAATACTGATGCTCCAGCGGCTTGAAGTGCGAAATAAAATTGCACTGCGGATAATTCGTGCAGCCGTAGAACGACTTGCCGCGCCCTTTCGTCTTGCGCTCCACGATTTCGCCGGTGCAGCCTTCCACCGGGCATTTTGCGAGCGGAATCGACTTGGTGTTGTGGCATTCGGGAAAGCCCGAACACGCNAGGAAAAAGCCGAAGCGACCGAGCTTTTTGAGCATGGGCTTTCCGCATTTCTCNCANACTTTGTCGGTCTCTTCGTCCAAGAATCCNTTGACGCTNTCCTGNTTCGCGTCAACCTCGTCCACCCGGTGCTTGAACGGCGCGTAAAAATCGCCGATAAAATTGTTCCAGACGATTTTGTTCTGCTCCACGTCGTCCAGCTTGTTCTCCACGTCGGCNGTAAAATGCTCGTTGATCACGTCGGGGAACGCCTCCACCAGAATCTTGCAGATCATTTTGCCCAGCTGCGTGGGNACNAGCTGCTTGTTCGAGCGCGTCACGTAATAGCGGTCGAGCAGCACGGAGATAATCGGCGCNTAGGTTGACGGGCGGCCGATTCCNTTTTCCTCAAGCGTACGGACGATCGACGCGTCGGTGTAGCGGGCAGGTCCCTGCGTAAAATGCTGTTCGGGATAGAACGTGTGCGCGGCATCGAGCACCTCGTCCTTTTTGAGNGCGGGCACGGAACCCGTCACGTCTTCTTTGGAGGAAAGCAGGGAAATCACGTGGTAGAAGCCTTTTTCCACCAGCTTGCTCGCCGAAGTCCTGAACAGCGCGTCGCCCGCCATGATGTCAACGCTCGTGGTGCGCGTCTTGGCGTTCGCCATCTGGCACGAAACGAATTTCTCCCAAATCAGCGTGTACAGGCGCAGCTGGTCGCGCGTCAGGTACTCCTTGACGCTCGCCGGCGTGTAGCTCGCGTAGGTCGGGCGGATACANTCGTGCGCGTCCTGCGCGCCNTTGCCCACCGCATATTCAATCGGCTTTTCGGGCAGGTCGTCCGGATAATGCTCGCCAATCCAGGCGCGCACNTCGTCCAGCGCCGTCTGCGCGATGCGCACGGAATCGGTACGCATNTAGGTAATCAGACCGATCCGGTTCTCGCCCATCTGAATGCCCTCGTAGAGCTGCTGCGCAATCTGCATCGTCTTGCGCGACGTAAAGCCCAGGCGGTTCGCCGCCGACTGCTGCATCTTGGACGTGGTGAAGGGCGGCTTGGGGCGCACGTTTTTTTCGGTCGCCTTCACGTCGCTCACCGTGCATTCGGAATGCTGGATTTCCTTGATGATGTCGTTGACGGCTTCCTCGCTCTTCAGATCGACTTTCGCGCCCTTGTACTGCACGAGCTGCGCGGTGAANGTGGACTTGCCCTTGGAAAAATCGGCCTCAAGCGTCCAGTATTCGTCNGGAATGAAATTCTCCACTTCCTGCTCGCGCTCACANATCAGGCGCAGGGCGACGGACTGCACGCGGCCGGCNGACAGCCCGTTCTTCACCTTTTTCCACAGAAGCGGACTNAAATTGTAGCCGACCAGCCGGTCGAGNACGCGCCGCGCTTTCTGCGCGTTCACCTTGCTTTCGTCAATCGTCCCCGGATGCTTGACCGCCTCCTGAATGGCGACGGGCGTAATCTCATTGAAGACGATGCGCTTGATGTCCGCGTCGGTCTTGTCCTTGAGCGCGTTGTTCAGGTGCCAGGCAATCGCCTCGCCCTCGCGGTCGTTATCGGAAGCAAGCAGGACATCGGTGCTTTTTTTCGCGTCGCGCTGCAATTCCTTGAGCAGTTTTGCCCGCCCGCGCACGGTGATATATTCCGGCTGAAAATGGTCGTCAATATTGATAGCCATGCGGCTTTTGGGCAGGTCGATAAGATGCCCCATCGATGCCTTGACGGTGTAGCCCGGACCAAGATATTTTTCNATCGTGGTCGCCTTTGCCGGGGATTCCACGATGACGAGCGTCTGTTTTTTCGGTTCCGCCTTCGTTTTTGCCTTTGCCATATAATCCTCTAAAAAAGTCTCTGTTGCCGCCCGAACNCCGTTCCCGGAGCACTCGACCGGCACGCCTGATATGCCGCATAGTCCGCAATGACGGGCGCGCCGTCGTCACGATACCGCTGCACGGAACGNTCCTGCTTGTGCGCCACGTTTTTTCCGCNGGCGGACTGCGCCTGCAACTGCCGGACGGCAGCCTGCTCAAGCAACTGCGCGTCGGCAGAAAAACATTCCTCGTGCAANAAAACATCGCGCCCGTAATCAAGCGCGAAACTCGCCGTAATGAGCGCGCCGCTCCCCGCCGGAGCCTGCATGATTACCGTCGCGGGCGAAAGCGCGGCTATAATCCGGTTGCGCTGCACAAAGCGGAACGCCTGCGCCGCCGTGCCGGGCGCGTATTCGCTCAGCAGCACGCCGCCNTTTTCCAGCAGCCGCTGCGCCAGTTTTTTNTGCGCNCTGGGCGTTACGATGTCNATGCCGCACGGCAGGACGGCCGCCGTCTGCCCGCGCGCNCTCAAAAGNCTGCCCTTGTGCGCGTGGCTGTCNATGCCGTAGGCAAGNCCGCTGACGACCGTGCAATCGTCTTCTGCCGCCGCGCGCGCAAATGCCTCGGTTGCCCGCCGCGCACCGACCGTCGCCCGGCGCGTCCCCACCACGGACACGCACTGCCGGTTCAGGCAGTCCGCGTTCCCCCGGTAAAACAGCATATAGGGCGGATCCGCCATCTCGCGCAGCATGGCNGGAAAATCCGCCGCATCCCACGCCGTCCAGCGGATGCCCAGCGCGTCNANCAGCCTTTTTTCCTGCTGNGCCTGCCGGAGCCGCTCCGCGCCGTTCCANGTCGCCCTTTGTATCGTGCGACGGACGGCAACAGATATATCTTCTATTGAATATAGAGCAAATGACGCACTGCCGTCAAGATTATTTTGCAAAAGCGTCTTTTCTTTTGTCGTCAAAAACGTCGCGCCCGCAAGCATCAGGCGCAACAGCACGTCATCATTCTGCATCGGCTACGGCATATAGGCGGCATCGAGCGCNGTCTTCTTGTTCTGCTCGGCGAGCGACTTGCGCTTTTCGTCNTTTGTCAGCGNGATAATCCGATCGTACAGCTCAACCGCCTTGTCAAATTCGTAGGTNCGGTAGTAGGCTTCGGCAAGGCGGAACATGGCATCGGTATTGCGCTTTTCGATTTCCAGNGCGGCCTCAAGGTGCGGAATCGCCTTTTCGGGTTCGTCCAGATAATAGATATAAATGACCGAAACGCCGTACAGCGCGCGCACGTAGCGCGGGTCAATCTCAATCGCGCGCAGGTACGCGCTTTCTGCCAGCTTGAGGTACTGGTATTTCTGCGCCGTCGAGCCGGTCGCCGTGTAGTCCAGCGCGGAAGCNGCCATGTAGCCCGCGCACACGCCGACCCANTAATACAGGTTCTGGTTGTCGGGGTANAACGTAATCGCCTTCTGGAACGACTGCAACGCCTCGCCGTACATCTTGTTGTCAAGGTAGCGCGTNCCGAGCATTTTGTACCAGATGCCCACTTGCGCCTGCGCCAGCTGCACGTCGGCAACGCGATCCTGNTATTTTTTGATGGCNGCCTGCAACTGCTCNATCGTCGTCGGACTGCCGACNCCCTCTTCCATTTTCTGCATACGGATAATCGTCTTGGAAGACTTCGCGCATCCGCAGAGCATAANGNCNGCNAACACNACNNCCGCAATCATTTNTTTNGTTTTCGTCATACGCTTCCTCCCGTTGCGTGACCCGGAAAATACTCCCGGTGTCCCGTCCGCAGCTGACGGTCGTCAACATGCGTGTAAATNGTCGTCGTCGCCAAATCCGCATGNCCGAGCAATTCCTGCACGGAACGCAGGTCAGCCCCGCCCGCAAGCAGGTGCGTCGCAAACGAATGGCGCAGCGTATGCACTTTCGCGCTCACGCCGCTCAACGCCTCCAGTTCCTGAAAGCGCTTCCAGATTCCCTTGCGGCTCATCGGCTCGCCCCGGTAATTGACGAACACTTCGGCGACCGCCTTTTTCCCCACCAGCTGCGGGCGCACCTCGTCAAGATACGTCGCCAGCCGTTCGCGCGCCGCAATCCCGAACGGAACCATCCGCTCCTTGTCGCCCTTGCCGTACACCGTGAGGACGCGCTCATGCAAGTGCACGTTCTCCACCAGCAGGTGCGCCGCCTCGCTGATACGCAGCCCGCACGAATATATCAGCTCGAACAACGCGCGGTCACGAACGCCGAGCGGCTTGCTCACGTCAATCGCCGCCAGCAGCGCGTCCACCTGCCCCACGCTCAGCACCTTGGGCAACGAGCGCGCCTGCTTTGGCTTGTCCAGTTCTTTGACCAGATTCTCCTTCCAAAGTCCCTGCCGCACCAAAAACGACCCGAACGCGCGCAGCCCGGCAATATCCTTGGCAACGGTCAGCCGGTCGCAGCCGTTCTGCTTGCGCCACACAAAAAAGCCCAGCAGATCTTGCATGGCGACATCGCACACCGCGCGCTTGTGCTGACCGCACCAGTGCAGAAACTGCTTTGCCGTCGTCTCATACGTCCGCGCGGAAAGCTCCGCAAGCCGCTCCACGGACACCATGTCGGTGTAGAACTGCGCGATCAGCACCTCGTCCGTCATCTTACTTCAGTTTTATCGTGCGCGAAAGCCCGTCCAGCCGCCAACATGCCGGCTGTTCCAAGTCATCCTCCGAAAAATTCGGCGTCGCACGGACATTCGTCCCCGCCATCCGATCCATATCACGCCCGAGCGACGAACCTGTCTTCGGTGTGCCGGAAGCCGACTCGGCAGGAGCGGCGGCGGGCGCGGGCTGCTTTGCCGGAGAGACAAATTCGCCGAACAAATCAAGGCTCTCCTGCTTTGTGCCGCCACGGTTTTTCGGCGGAGCCGAAGGATTCAAAATGTTCTCAAAATCATCAATATCGACCACGCCATCATCTTTTGCCGCCGGAACGAACGGCTCTGCCGNTGCCGGAGCGATTGTCTCCTCGGCAGGAACTTCTTTTGCCGCGCTGCTGCTCCGCTCGAATCCCGTCGCAATGACCGTCACGCTCACCGTGCCGCCCATGTCGGGGTCGATGACCTGCCCCCAGAATATGTTCGCGTCGGGAGCGGAACTTCCCGTAACGATTTTCGCGATTTCGTCGGTCTCCGAAAGCGACAGATCTTCGCCCGAGCAGATGTTGATGAGGATATTTTTTGCGCCGTCAATATGCGAATCTTCCAGCAGCTTGTTGTTGATTGCCGCCGTCGCCGCATCGACCGCGCGGTTGTCGCCCTCGCCGATGCCGACTCCGAGAATCGCGTCGCCCTGGTCTTTCATCGCCGTCATCACGTCCGCAAAGTCCGTGTTCACCTCGCCGGACTGCGTGATGATGCTGGAGATGCCCTGCACGCCCTGGCGCAGCACGTCGTCCGCCAGCAGAAATGCCTCGCGGATAGGCAACTTTTTGTCCACGATTTTGAACAGCTGCTGATTCGGAATGACGATAAGCGAATCGACTTCCTCGTGCAGTTTTTTGATGCCTTCCTGCGCCTGCCGCATACGCATGCTGCCCTCGAACGAAAACGGCGTCGTCACCACGCCCACCGTAAGCGCGCCCAGCTCGCGGGCAATACGCGCGACGATCGGCGCAGAGCCAGTCCCCGTGCCGCCGCCCATGCCCGCCGTGACGAACACCATGTTCGCGCCCTTGAGGATATTCTTGATCGTCTCGGTGTCTTCCTGCGCCGCCTGCTCGCCCACGGCGGGTTTTCCGCCCGCGCCCAGACCGCCGGTCACTTTCTGCCCGATCTGAATACGGTTCGGCGCCTTCGACTTGCTCAACGCCTGCAAATCAGTGTTCAAGACGATAAAATCGACATTCTGAATATGCGCGTCAATCATACGGTTGACCGCGTTGCTTCCGCCGCCCCCGCACCCAATGACTTTGATGACCGTCGGGTTCGCGTCATGCAACGCATTCCCCGCATTGTTTTCCACCCTGAATTCAAGCATAGTGCCTCCCGTCCATACGCCCGTTAAAAAAACGATTTTTTAATTCTCTGCCACAGGCTGTCGCCCGTGTCCTTGTCCCGGTCCGGCTCACGCCGCCGCCGGTCTTTTTTGCCTTTCAGCTGCACCAGATTCTTGTTCGCCACGACAAGCCCGACCGCCGTCGCGTATTCCGGCAGGCGGTATTCTTCCTCAATGCCGCCCCATTTTCCCGGAATGCCCAGCCGGACCGCCGACGTGCCGAACACTTTTTCGGCAAGCTCGACCGCCCCCTCTATCTGCGCGCCGCCGCCGGTCAGGACGATGCTGCCCGCAAGCTGCGCCACGCCCGTGCGGAGCGAAACCACCTCGCGCACCATCGTAAAGATTTCTTCCATGCGCGGCATGATAATCTCGCACAACGACACGCGGTCGGTCTGCTCCGGTCCGCGTCCCGCAATGCCGGGGATAAGCACCTCGTCGTTCCTCCGCATGGCGAACGGCATCCAGCACGAGCCGCTTTCGATCTTTATCTTTTCCGCCGTCGCGGTCGCAATGCTCTTGACGATAGAAATATCATTCGTCACCGCATTGCCGCCGAGCGGGATTGAAGCCGTGCAAATGGGCGCGTCCTTCAGAATCACCAGAATGTCGGTCGTGCTGCCGCCCACATCAATCAGGATAGAGCCAAGCTCGCGCTCGTCCTCGCTCACCACCACCTGCGTACAGGCAAGCGTCTTGAGCATGACCCGATCGAGCTGGTATCCCGCCCGCTCCACGCACTGCGTGATNTTCTGAATCGCCGTGCGCGATGCCGTGACGATATGCACTTCCGCTTCCAGGCGGACGGCAATCATGTGGACGGGATCTTTGTAGCCCGGAACGCCGTCCACGATATAATCCTGCGGAATGACATGGAGCATTTTCCGGTCTATCGGAATCTGGACGGCGTTCGCCGCCTCCAGCACCCGGTCAACGTCGGAATGGTTTATCTCCCGGTTGCTTTTTCCGCGCGAAGAGACGGCGACAAGCCCCCGCGAATTCAGCCCCTCTATCTGCGTGCCGCCAATGCCCGTCACGCAGGAAAACACTTCGTAGCCGGCTTTCTGCTCCGCCTCTTCTATCGTCTCCTTGATACAGGCAATAGTCGCCTCAATATTGACGATAATTCCCTTGCGCAGTCCCGTCGAAGCCTTTTTCGCCACGCCGATAATCTCAACGTTGCCCTCATCATCCGCCTCGCCGATGACCGCGCGCGTAAAACTCGTGCCGATGTCAAGTCCTACGATTATATTAGTCAAGACGCACTCCTTCATCAGAATTCTGACGCGGATAATATACCACAGAACCATACCGAAGGTCGATTGCCGAGACATCTTTTTCCAGCGTATTTACCACGTCAAGCATTACCATCATATATTGTAATGCGTCTTCGTTCAATTGTCTATCGACCAGAACCCGCGTCCGGCTGTGCAGCGGATACAGGACCAGCTCATAGTTGCCGTACTCTTTGGGAACGACATGGATTTCCGAGATGCCCGCAAAATAATTCTGCGGNAGCGAACGGATGTCGCTGATCTGACCGATCAGCGCGTGAAACCGCGCGGGAAGCCGCATTCCTTCGGGNATATGCTCGACCGGGATGCCCGAAATGAGCGGCAGCGAAAGGTGCGCCGTCGCGCTTGACGGCGGAAAAAGCACGCCGTTTTTGTCAACCTGCACGAGCACCGTGCGCCCGCCCTGCACCGCGAACATCATGGCGACGGGAACNCGCTCCTTTACGGTGATGAACACGCGGTCGGGAAACCGCTTGACCACCTGCACTTCCTCCACGCCGGCAACCGAGCTGACGAGCGAGCGCGTGTCGCTTGCGCTGAAGTTNATCCAGTTTTTCTGTGANACCGAGGCAATNACGCCCGCCATGTCTTTNTCCGTATAGCCGTTCAGTCCGCGCCACACNATGCGCACCGAATTCATGCACGGCACGACAAACAGATAAATGACCGCCTCCGAAAGCANCAGCAGGCACAGCACGAGCAGGATCACTTTTATCGCCCGCGATTTCGGCGCGGGCTTCTCCTGCCGCCGGGACGAAACCGCCTCAAATTCTTCAAAACCGCGGAAAACAAGGTCACTCATAGAGCACTCCGATACCGTCAGAATCTCGTGCCGTCTGCTCAAGCCGGGACACGTTTATCAAAAATCCGCACATTGCGAGCGTAAAAATAATCGACGAGCCGCCCGAAGAGAAAAACGGCAGCGGAATGCCCGTCGTGGGAAGCACGCCGCCCACCACCGCGATGTTGACCAGCGACTGNCACACAATCGATGCCGCAAAGCCGAAGCCCGCCAGCGCGCCGAAACGGTCCTTGCACGTCAGCACACAATANAACGCNCGCCAGGCAAAAAGCGCGAGCAGCACAAAATACAGCGCCACGCCGACCAAGCCCATCGCCTCCGCCCAGCCCGCGAACACGTAATCGCTCTGCACTTCGGGAATGGCATTGATGCGCGTCAGCCCCGTGCCGATGCCCTGCCCCCAAAAGCCGCCCGCGCTGATCGCACGGTTTGCCGCCATCGTCTGATAGTTTATCGTCTGCACGTAACTTTCCGGGCGGATATAGCCCAGAATGCGNTCCATGCGGTACGGCCGCAGCAGCACCATCAGCGTTACGGCAGGAAGCGCGAGGCAGGAAAACGGNAACATCCAGGACAGCTTTGCGCCGCTCACAAAAAACAGCAGCAGCCCGATAAAGAACACGAACAGCCCCGTCGAAAAATCCTGCTGCGCGAACACGATGCCCGAAAACACGAGCAGCCCGAAGAACGCGGGGAACACCGTCTTGTCGTCCTCCAAAACGACGCGCTCCTGCTTGTCAAAAAAATTCGCCANAAACAGCACGACCGCNAATTTTATCGCCTCCGACGGCTGGAACGTCGAAAAATACGGAATGCGCAGCCACCGNCGCGCCCCGTTGCGCTCCACGCCGATGCCGGGAACGAACGTCAGCAGGCACAGGATAATCGAGCCGAACACGACTATCGGGAGCATTTTACGCACCGCCTCCAGCTTGACCGACGCAAAAAAAAAGAGCGCGACAAATCCTAATGCCGAACTGACGAGCTGCCGCTCCACAAAATGCAGGGAATTGCCGAACGCGCGCTGTCCGAAGCCGCTCGAGCAGATATACAGCGTCGCAAGCCCGATGCCCCACAAGAGCAGCACCATGACGACGAGTGCCGTGTCGGCTTTTCGGTACGACGCGACCGGTCGCTCGGCAAAAAACGTAAAGCGGCTCATGCACACGCCTCCCGTCCGTCTTCTGTCAGCAGCGGGACAAGCCGCTCCAATCCGATGCCGTTCGAGCCTTTCAGCAAGACTAAATCGCCCGCGCGCGCGACCGCATTGATACGCCGCGCAATCGCCGCAATCGCNTTGTCATCGNANTCCGCGACATATTCACACGCACTGCCCCCGATGNGAACNGCCGCATCGTATGCNGNNCGCATTTCCGCNCCCACAAAAATCANCGTGTCCGCGCCGGAACGNGCGACCATTTCGCCAATCTGCCGGTGCGCCGCAAAAGACNGGTCGCCCAGTTCCAGCATATCGCCCAGCACAAAATGCTTTCTGCCCGGCACCNNNACNTCCGCNCAAAAAGCTGATTGCCTTTTCCATGGAATCCGGGTTGGCATTGTAGCAGTCCGCCAAAATCGCCACGCCACCCGCCGTGCGGACAATCCGGCTTCTCNCGCCAAGCGGATGAACGCNCTCAATGCCCGCCTTTATCTGCTGAGGAGTCAGCCCCAGCTCACNGGCAAGCGCGATTGCCCCCAGCGCGTTCAANGCATTATACGTGCCGGGCAACGACAGCCGCATNTCCGTGCCGTCNANNCACAATANCGTGCCNTCAAGCCCCTCGTCGCGCAGAATAGATGCGCCGCCCGCCGCACCATTGTTCCCGTAGCGCACGATTTTTCCCTTTACGCCNTCGGCAAGNAAATCGGCAAAATCATCCTGCGCGGGAATGACGGCAACGCCGTCCGCGTCAAGGTACGCNAACATCTTTTTCTTTTCGTCGGCAATGCCCTGCCGGCTTCCGAGCAGCCCGATATGCGCCGTGCCGATGTTCGTCACGATGCCATAATTCGGGCGNANNACCGCCGCAAGCTCGCCNATTTCGTCCTTGCGGTTCATNCCCATCTCAAACAGCCCCACCTCGTGTTCGGNANGAATGGCAAACACNCTCAGCGGCAAGCCCGTCTCCGANTTCAGATTGCCTTTATTGGTGACGACGGTATATTTCTGGCGCAACAGCGCGACGGCGATTTCTTTGGTCGTCGTTTTTCCGCTNGANCCGGTNACCGCGCACCTAATAAGGTGCGGAAACTGCGCCACATACGAAGCGGCGGCATCCTGCAACGCGCGCAGCGTATGCTCCACCACAACAAACGCGACCGCCGGATGCTCCGCCGCAAGCCGCTCATACCTCGCCGTTTCCTGCTGATACGAACGGCGCGCCACNAACACGACGCTCGCGCCGTTCGCAAGCCCCTGCGGAATATAGGCNTGTCCGTCCTGTTTTTCGCCCACCAGCGGCACAAAAAGCGTGTCNNCAACGACGTTCCGGCTGTCGGTCGCCACGCTGGTAAAATAAATCGTCNCANCCTGTTTTGCCGNGCCGACAAGAGAACCTCGNACCGCCGCAAGCAGCCGTCCGCCGTCCAAAAGAGAAGCTTTTCCGCATNTTTCCGTCNTTCCGCTCATTTCGCGCTGCCTTTTATCTCGACGCGCACNATGTCATCNGTATTTGCNTTGCGCATTCCNANCTCATACTCCGCAATGCGCTCAATGCGGTCGGAACTCGAAAGCACGCTGATATCCGAAATCAGNTTTTTGTTTTTNTCCACCAGCTCCACCTGCTTCAGCTCAAGCGCGCGGACTTCAGACTTCAGCTTTGCGTACCGCTGTGCCTGCACCACGTCAACAATCAAAAGGGCGGGAATGGCGGCGGCCGCAAGATAAACGAGCAACTTGTTCCTCATAGTTCGTACTTTCAGTTTGTTCATCACATTCTTGCAGCCGACCCGACTACACTCCCTTATAATCCGCGCGATGCATTTCGCTCGCATCGCGTAATTTCCGTATGACCCGCAGTTTCGCGCTCCGGCTCGGGGAATTCNCCNNGATTTCCCCNGCCGACGGCTCGACCGGCTTTCTTGTCAGCACGTCCGCGCAGGGCGTTCCGCCGCAGGAGCACGCCNCCTGTTCGGGCGGACACACGCACTGTCTGCCAAGATTCCGAAAATATTGCTTGACAATGCGATCCTCGATCGAATGGAACGTAATCACGCCCATTTTTCCACCCGGTTGCAGAACCGCAAACGCATCNGCNAGCGCATCCGGCAAGCGATTCAGCTCGCCGTTCACGGCAATGCGCAGNGCCTGAAANGTCCGCGTCGCNGGGTGAATCGCGCCGTACCGATACGACGANGGAACGGCATGCCAGACAATATCCGCCAGTGCCTTTGCGGAAACNATGNCNCCTCCCTTTCTCGCCTCCACAATCGCCCGCGCAATGCGCCTGCTGAACTTTTCGTCGCTGTACGCATAGAGCAAATCCGCAAGCGCGTCCTCACGCGTACCGTTCACGATGTCCGCCGCGCTCATGCCGCCGTCCNTATCCAGCCGCATATCCAGCGGCTCATCGTGCCGAAACGAAAACCCCCTCCCGGATTTCTCGTAATGGTACACGCTGATTCCCAAATCGAACAGCAGCANATTCGGTCGCTCCGCCCCAGCCGGAAAATCATGATAAAAATCATTGAACCAGCCGTGGTAAAAACGCACACGCTCCCCGAACGGCTCAAGCCGCTTGCGGGCGCGGGACTGAATCNTGCCGTCCGCGTCCACCCCAATAACGCGCAAGGCGGGGAACGCCGCCAAAAACGCCTCGGTATGACCGCCTTCTCCCAAAGTCGAGTCAACCATCAGCGCATTCTGCTCGAACGGTTCTCCCGCAGGCGAAAGCCATTTCAGGCACTCCTGCAAAAGCACCGGCGTATGGACAATTTCCACCCCGTTCCCCTCAGACCGTCAGCCCAAGCCNACTAAAAGTTCACCCCCGCAAGCAGCTCNGCCGCGGCGGCGGCATCCGGCTCAAATTCCTCCACGTTCTTGCGATACGCTTCGGCATCCCACAGCTCCACGTACCGGTCAACCCCGATAATCACGCAGTCTTTGGTCAGCCCCGCATACTCGCGAAGGATCTGAGGAACTGAAATACGCCCCGCCTTGTCAAACTCGACCACCTGCGCCATACCGAGCAAGCGATCGCGCAGCATGCGCCCCTGACGGGAGAACAGCGACGTGTTCTCCATNAGCTTCGTCTTCAGTTCCGTCCAATATTCGGGAGTGTAGAGCCACAGCGACTTGTCNAGCGACTTGGCAATAATGAGACTATCTTGTGTCAGCGCGGCCCGCAACTTGGACGGAAACAAAATNCTCCCTTTTTCGTCCAGCGTGTTGCGGTACTCACCGATTAACAGATCCATACCACTATTTTCCACTTACTCCCATTTCTTCCCACTTGTCTCCATTTTACTCACAAATTCGATAAAGTCAAGCCATTTTCACACCGACAATAAAAAAATTATGATTCAGACCTACAATGAGACCGACGTACACCGNACGCTCAAACACCTGTACGCGCTCGAATACAACGGCACGACCGAAGTTCCCACCGGCAACTGGATTTGCGACATAGTGACCGAAACCGGCGACGTGATAGAAATCCAAACNGCGAACGTNTCCAAACTCGCACCAAAAACNCAGGACCTGCTCGCCGCNGNAAAAAAAGTGACCATCGTGCGTCCGATNATCANCGAAAAAACAATCGAAACNTANGCGCCCGACGGCGCACTTNTCNGCCGCCGGAAAAGCCCCAAAAAACAGACGATATANGCGNTCCTGCGCGACCTGACCGGCATTTACCCGCTGCTGCTGCACGACCATTTNANGCTNGAAGTGCCGTTCATCACCATAACCGAACANCGCAGAAANACCGCAACGCCCGTCCAGCTCGCAAACAAAAGCCGCCGTTTTCTCAAAAACTGGATTCCGCAAGAAAAAAAGCTGACGGCAATCATCAGAAAAGAACGATACCAAACAAAAGCCGATTATCTGACGCTCATTCCGCCTACAGTGCCGACCGAATTCACCGCCGCAGAACTGCAAAACGCGATTTTTACAAAAATTCACGAGTGCGAGGCAAGCAAAAGTACCTGCTCCGCCGCCGCAAGCCAAGCCCGCCTCCTGCTATGGCTCTTCACGCGCATGGAAATAGTACAAAAATGCGGAAAGAAAGGCAGAAGTATCTTGTACAATCTGAAAGCTGATTGATTTTTATGCTTTACGTAAAAAAATGACCGCTGTCTTGCGGTCATCAAGCCATAAAAAAAAGCCCGCACAAGCGGGCTTTTTTTTAAAACGTGGCAACAGCCATTCATTCCGGCAAAAACCGAAACAGACAGATACTACCAATCATCGCGCATATCGTCTTCGTCACGGTTCTCAATGTCGTACAGGTCAGTAACGGCACGCAAATCATCAAAATACAGATAGTACGAACCGCGCGCGAGCATCGGATCACAGTCAATCCTAAAGCCCACGATACGCAAGCCAGGGCGAGACCCATCATACGCACTCTGTTGAATAATACCATGCTCACCATCGGGTGTCGGCGGAACGGCAACCGTCAGACGTTTCCATCCGCTGAATGCGAGTGACCCCATGTACAACTCAAAGTTGTTCCCGTAATAATCCTGCACCAACAGCGTCAGATTGTGATCCATGTTGCGACCGACCACCCAGACCGAAACCGTCTTGGTCACGCCCTCAATCGGAATCGGACGCGTTGAGCGCACAAAAAACGAGTTGATGCCACGGCGGAAGAATTCGACCTTTATGCCGAGCACTTTTGAATCAACGGTATCCTCTTCGCCTTTCAGCGGCTCTTTTGCGGCAGGTGCGCCGTCAAACAACCGCGCAGAAATAACGCCGTAGTCGGGAGAGATAGACGCGTTCCATGCGCCTTCCAGCTCAAAACGGTCTACCGAAACCTCGCGCAATGCCTGGCGCGCGGAATCGTTACCCATAACGGTAGGATCCGGCTCCGCAAGGCTCGTATTCCCCGTACCCTGTGACTGTGCAAACAGCATACCCGCCGCGGCAAACGCCATGAATGTTGCAATTACTTTCTTCATACTTATTTACCATCCTGTGAAACATTGCTGCTTGAGTTAGCCGAACCGCCGTCAGNCCCGGCGAATTCAACTCCCTGCAATTCATACCCGTCAAACACATTGCTGAGCGTGTTCGTCGTATATTTCAGCTGGTCAATAAAGATGTCAAAATTATCGACATACTCGTTCGGGTCAGTGCGGACTCTGAAGCCCACAAAACTCATCGTCCGCGGACCAGTGCGCAGACGCGAACGCTGTTTCAGATATGAAGGAATTGAGACGATGATGTTCTTCCAGCCATTGAACGCAAGATTTCCCGTCGGGAGCGTGTACACGCGACCGTCCGAATCACGCACGAGCAGGTCGAGGAAGTACAGGTAATTCGCNCCCCATACCCAAAAGTCAATCTGCGTCACCGTGCCTTTCAGCGGAATCTCAAACGGCTTCCCGTCCACTTCCGGGTAAATCTCAAACCAGTTCTCACCCTTGCGCTTGAACGAAACTTCCACGCCGAGCACTTTCGGAGCATTNTCGGACGCACCGTTCAACAATCTGAGCGAGTTCGGCTGCCCGTCAAAATACTCCAGCTTGGGAAAACCATTCTCGTCATCGATGAATGCGCTCGCCTGGACGTTCCATGTCCAGTTGAACTTCTCACCTGCCTGAAAGCCTTTGCCCGGCACGTGGTAATCCTGCGCACCCACATTGTCAAAATCATCGACAACAACCGTCTCCACCGCCCTGCTGTTCGACTGTGCAAAGCCAAACGCGGTGGCAAAAGCAAGGCCTACAACAATCGCTATGCCCTTCTTCATTCGATTCTCCTTCAGTCCGTCCTCCAGTCTTGCGCCCGGAATGACATCTTTTTTCATTATCGATATCCGTTCATAAAAACATGAGACAAATTCGTGCTTTTATTATATTTCTCCTTGCATTCTTTGTCAAACCATTTTCTTGTTATTTAATGATTTTTAATCTTGATTTTATCGCAAAACGGGCGTACCATAAGATATATCAGAATCACTCACATTCTGCTGACAGAGACACAAGGAGTTTCTATGACGAGCTACAAAGAGCTTGGCCTCGTGAACACGAAAGCGCTGTTCGAAAAGGCGATGAAGGGCGGATACGCAGTTCCGGCGTATAATTTCAATAATATGGAACAGTTGCAGGCAATCATCCAGGCGTGCGTGGAGACAAAATCGCCGGTCATCCTGCAAGTCTCATCGGGCGCGCGCAAATACGCCAACAAGAACCTGCTCAAGAACATGGCGCGCGGTGCCGTCGAGTACGCGCACGAGCTGGGCTACGACATCCCGATCGTCCTGCACCTTGACCACGGCAACTCGTTCGAGCTGTGCAAGGACTGCATCGACACCGGCTTCTCTTCCGTGATGATCGACGGATCGGCCCTGCCATACGATGAGAACGTCGCGCTCACCAAGCAGGTCTGCGAATACGCGCACTCCCGCCCCGATTACGTGACCGTTGAGGGCGAGCTGGGCGTNCTTGCCGGCGTTGAGGACGACGTTGCCGCCGAGGAAAGCAAATACACCAAGCCCGAGGAAGTGCAGGATTTCGTCTCAAAGACAGGCGTNGANTCGCTGGCGATTTCTATCGGCACGAGCCACGGACGCTGCAAGTTCACGCCNGACCAGTGCACGCGCAACGCCGACGGCATCCTAATCCCGCCGCCGCTCGCGTTCGACGTACTGGAAGCGATCGAGCAGAAACTGCCGGGATTCCCCATCGTCCTGCACGGATCATCGTCAATCCCGATTGAATACGTCAAGCAGATCGAACAGTTCGGCGGCAAAGTGCCCGACTCGGTCGGCATTCCNGAAGAACAGCTGCGCAAGGCGGCAAAATCGGCGGTCTGCAAGATCAACATCGACTCCGANGGGCGCATGGCGATGACCGCCGCAATCCGCAAGGTCTTTGCCGAGCAGCCGTCNGAATTCGACCCGCGCAAATACCTNGGACCTGCCCGCGACGAGCTNAAAAAAATGTACGCGCGCAAGAACGAAGAGGTNCTCGGCTCGGCGGGAAAAGCATAATACCGCACGGTCGGCACACTGACAGGACGACGGCANNCGCCGTCGTCTTTTTTATTNTTTTAAGCGGNAAAGCAANCCNGTCCGCACGGCGACCAGCACGGCAAAACCGGCGGCGGCAANCCCCTGCACCACACCGGGAAAGGCATAGTACCACAGCGTCTCAACGAGCGACGGCGCGGCAACTTCCACAACCGCCGCGCACAGGGCGACGGCAAGCGCGCGGCCTTTGCGGGCAGNCAGCCCCGACAGCTCGTGCGCGACGGCGGCAACCATAAGCACATACAGCACCGGCTTGGCNAACAGCAGAAAAAACGGCAGCGGCACGGGATTGGCAAAGATTTCGGCGGGAAGATAGACCGCATAGAACGGCANCATGAACAGCGCGAACGAACCGATTTTCNTCTCNGCCGGATCGCGCGCGCACANCANACACAACGCATACGCCGCGCACGGNACGAGCGCACAGGAACANAACGCNTCAANGAAAAAAAACAGCGGACGCGCGCCATCATACGGCGTGCGGAACAGGAAAAANCCGCGGAACACGGCAATCAGCCCCGCCAAAACGAGCGCGGCAAGNGCNATCAAAAGCCGCGGANGCACGACGGCAGAGCGCCCCCCGNCATAATACGCAAACGCGCACGGAAACAAAAGCAACGCAAAAAGATACATGCCCCACCATACCANGAAAACNGAAACCTGTAAACAATGCCCGCGCGCGCAGAAGCGGCAGATTTTACGTCATGTGCTGAAATTTTTTGTGTATAGGCACTACAGGAGTTCGTTTCATGCTATAAAACAAACACCTGTAGTGCCTATACACGANGTCCTGTAGTGCGTAGACAGGAGTCCGTGTAGTGCCATGAAACAAAGTCCTGTAGTGGCTATGCAGGTTTTTGCGCGTTATGCGCCCCCATTCCCGGCAATCTCTTTCAACTCCAACACCCTGCCGTCTTTGTCAATCGTGCAGACGATGCCAGTTTCGCTTTCTGACGGCGCAAAGACAATGGAAAACCGCCGCCAGTCCTGCACGTACCGCGTCTCCGACCCGTAGCACTTGCCGTCAATCTCCACCGTGAACGTATACCCTTCTGGAAATCGTCCCGATTTAAAAACATATTCCGCATACGCGGCAATCTCGACGGGAAACGACGGAGCCTCTTCCAGCGGGGAAAAATCGAGCACCATAATTGGCTTGTCCGTCTGATTCTGCACAGTGATAGAAGCCCCAGTGGCATCCAGCCATTTGCATGACAGCAAAAAGAACGGCAAAAGCAGGGGCAATTGTATCACCCGTCTTATCATCGAGCCCGCCGTCGGCACGTTGTTTTCCATAAAAGATACCCCGCTAAAACAAATNGTATCCGCTCGCAGGAAAACAGTCAACCTCAGCACGAAAACGCTTATTTCGCGGCGCGTCTACTAGACACATCGCTTTATTTTGTGGTATCATTCGATTTGAATAGTGTTTGCATTTTTCAAACACAGAGGAGGATAGTTGGCAGATAAAGGATTGCGGATAAATGAACATATCCGCGTGCGCGAGGTTCGGTTGATTGACGATGCGGGCGGAAAGAACGGGATTGTTCCCACGCGTGAAGCCTTGGCATTGGCAAAAGAAAGAGACTTGGATCTTGTGGAAGTTTCGCCAAACGCAAATCCGCCGGTTTGTAAAATCTTAGACTATGGAAAATATCGGTTCGAGCAGGAAAAAAGGCTCCGTGATTCCCGCAAGAACCAGAAAGCCTTGAAGAACAAGGAAATCCGTATGCAGCCGAAAATCGGCACGGGCGACCTTGATACCAAGGCAAAGCACGTGCAGGAATTCCTGGACGAGGGAAGCAAGGTAAAAGTAACGATCCGTTTCCGCGGCCGTGAACTTGCCCATACGGAACTCGGCTACGGTGTCCTGAACGAAATAACCAAACGCCTGCGCGAGGGTTCGTTCGGCGTGGAGAAACAGCCTGCAATGGAAGGGCGGTTTATGTCCATGACGCTGAACTCAAAAGTCAAGCAGGGCGACAAATAAGGGAAGGGGTAGTTTCATGCCTAAGATGAAGACAAAGAAAGCCAGCGCGAAACGTTTTTCACTGACGGGCACTGGCAAAGTGAAGTACAAGAAGATGAACCTTCGTCATATCCTGACAAAGAAATCTTCCAAGAGAAAGATGCACCTTCGTGGCGCAGGAATCCTGTCAGAAGACTCTGCGGCGAGAATCCGCAAGCAGCAGCTTCCGTACGGTTAATGAGGAGTAAGATATGCCAAGAGCAGTAGACGGCACAAAACGCAACAACCGCCGCGCAAAAATCTTGAAGCTGGCAAAAGGCTTCACCGGTCGCCGCGGAACAAACTACAAGGCCGCAAAGGATGCGGTCGTCAAGGCACTCCGGCACGCGTATGTTGACCGCCGCGACCGCAAGGGCGATTTCCGCCAGCTGTGGATTGCGCGTATCAACGCGGCAGTGCGCGACGAGGGACTCACCTACTCCCGCTTTATCGACGGGCTGACAAAAGCGGGTGTCATCATCAACCGCAAGGCGCTGTCAAACATGGCGATTGAAGACCCCGTGGCATTCAAAGCCGTGGTAGACACCGCTAAAAAAGCACTGAAGGCATAAGCATGATTTCTCTCGATCAAGTTCTGTTGTTGCAACAAAAAGTAGAAAGCGCAGTGTCAAAAATCGCCGAGTTACAGCAGGCGGTGGCGCACAAAGACGCAGAGATTGCTGCTTTACGGAGCAAATGCGTAGAGCTCACAAACGCACTGTCTGCAAAAACGGAGCAGTTTTCTACTTTTCAGACCGACCAAAGCAAGATTGAGGAAGGCATCTTAAAAGCACTCGAACGCCTGAATGCCGTGGAAAGCACCGTGCTTTCCGTTGCGGCGCAGGCGGCTCTGCTTCCTGCCGGACAGCAGGAAGCAGCCGTTTCTCCCGCCCCGGTGGCGGAACAGCCCGTCGTGCAGCAGCAGGAAACTGAAATTCCTGCGCCGGGCAGTACCGAAAACGGCATAGAAACGGCATTTGACGAAGGCGCGCCGATTACGCCGGACATTTCTTTTGACGACGCGGAAATCACTCCCGAACAGCCGGAAGACACGTCGCAAGGGCAGTTTGATATTTTCTAGGCAAGGACAATCTGATGGGTGCATTGCAGATTGACGTGCTCGGCGCATCGTTCGCCATTCAGGCCAATGAAGACAGCGCGTATCTGAAAAAACTGCTCGACTACTACAAGCGTATCGCCGAACAAATTGAAGCGAGCGGATCGCTCAAGAATTCGTTGCAGGTCGCAATCCTTACGGGCATTACGCTGTGCGACGAATTATACAAAGAAAAATCGAAGAAACAGCAGATTGCAAGCCAGCTTATCAATGATGACAGCGGCGAAGCGGAGCGGCTCACCATAGAAATGATAAAAAAAATTGACCAGGCACTCAGCTGATGTTTTCGGTCTGGATTGACGCAGATTCCTGTCCCCGGCAAGTGCGGGAATTCGTTTTCCGCCGTACCAAAAAACATTCCGTACCGCTCTTTTTTGTCGCAAACAGGGATATTCCCCTGCCCGCCGGGGCGCAGATGATTGTCTGCGAGCCGGCAGCACAGGCGGCGGACGACTATATTTTTGCGCATTGCAATGCGGACGACATCATCATTACGCGCGACATTCCGTTTGCCGCCCGCCTACAAGAAAAACCCGTGCGCGTGATGAACGACCGCGGCACGGTCTTTACCAAAGAGAACATCGGCGAGCGGCTGAGCGAACGCAATTTTATGCTGAACCTTGCCGAAATCGGCCTTGGAAACGACCGGAAAAAATCGACCTACGGGAAAAAAGAATTCGACGCATTCGTCCGCACCTTTGACAGAGATTTTTCGCAGAAACTGATGTTCCTCGCCANGCAGCGCGATACCTAAAAAGCGTCCGGCGGGCAAAGCCGGTCNTGCCGATCCGNNTCCCTACTCTTCTGTCTTTTTCAGCAGCGAAAAATACAGCGGTCCTGCCCCACCCGCGNCATCGGGCANGATATGCGCGCCGAATGCCGTNTTTTCATACGCNGGCAAGTTTTTTTCCCGAACCATTGCCGTTTTATAGCAGTCGGATGCGATGTCCGGCGCACAGATCTGCACGTCGGGAAATTTCTTGAGCAACCGCGCAACAATATCGTCATTTTCGGCAGGAGACAGCGCGCACGTGGCATACAACAGGTAGCCGTCACGTGCGAGCATCCGCCACGCAGACGAAAGCAATGCCCACTGCGCGAGCGCAAGCGTCTTGATACGCGACGGCGACCATTCGGCAAGATATTTGGCATCCCCCAGCACATGCCGCTCCGACGAACAGGGCGCGTCAAGCAGGATTGCGTCGAACGACTCCGCCTGCGTCCGGCACATTTTTGCGCCGTCATGGCACGTAACGGTAACGCGCTGACGCACAGGCATAGGCAGACACGTGTCGCACACGGCGAGCAGGCGGCGCATACGGTCTTTGGAGCGTTCGTTCGCAAGCAGACGTGCGTCCGCAGACATCGCGCGGGCAAGCACCAGCATTTTGCCGCCAGGAGCGGCGCACATATCAAGCATGCGCGTCGCATTTGCGAGCGGAAGCGCGAGCGCGGCACGGACGCTTGCGATATCCAAAAAATACGTCCCGTTGCCACCCGCATCCCATTCCGCATAATCGCTTTCGCCTTGCAGGGCGCGTTTGAGCGCGTCCCACCGCGCGCCGAACAAACCGCGATAATACTGGTCAAAGCCGTCCGCACCGCACGGCTTCTGTCTTTTCTGCNCCTGTTTCATTGGTAAAACTGCATGCCCTCCGCATACGCGGCGGCGAACGCGTCTTTGTCAAACGACGGAACGCCGGGGTCAGGAGCGACGATATATGCCGGATGAGCGTCGTCAACGACACCCTTTTCGTTCAGCACNGGAACGTACTGCAACAAGCCGGCCTTGATCTTATAGGCAATCACGCGGCGCACCGCCTCATCGATTTTCTCCGCGAATGCAGCCGGAGCGTCCGCCGCACGGCTTCTTTGGTATGCGTCAAACAGCACGAGCGCAACGTCGCCGAAGTATTTTCCGCTGAGCATAATGCACGTAACGCCCGCGTCAATCGCGCTCAGCACGGCAGATTCAGGCGGATACCCGTTGCCGGCGAGCGCATCCATAAAAATGTCATCGGAAAAAATCAGCCCGTCTCCGTATGAGCGCGCGACTGACTGCACCCAATAGGGCGAAAAACACGCGGGCACGTCTGTCTCAGGCAGCACATCGCCATTGGCATCGATGACACGGGCGATGATGTGGCTCATCAGCAATGCCGAAGAAAACGGGGCGAGCCGTGCAAAGGGCGCAAGATAAGCCGACAGGGAAGATTCGGCAATATCGACGTGCGGAAGCCCCGTGTGCGGGTCAACGTTGGTATTGCCCGGAAAGTGCTTGAGCACGACCGCAATGCCGTTCTCCTCGTAGGCAGAAACGGCAGNCTGCCCGTACAGAAGCACCTGCTCCAAACTGCCAAAACTGCGCGTGTCCAAAAACGCCGCGTTCTCGTCCGTCTCCACTTCCACGACGGGCGCAAGGTTCATCTGAATGCCGAGCAGGCGCAACTGCTTTGCCTGCGCCGCATACAATCCGCGCGCGCGTTCGGGAGAAAACCATTCGGTCACTTTTTTCTGCGACACAAGATTGCTCGTTATNCCGCGCAGACGGTTCACAAGACCGCCCTCCTGATCAATGGCAATGTACGGCGGAACGATGCCNTTGTCCGCATAAAATGCCCTGACAGAAGCNGTGTACGCGGCGACCTTTTCCGGCGTGTCGGCAATATTATAGGAAAAAAGCAGGCAGCCGCCCGGCACGAGCGGCGCACCGTCGTCGGGAATGCCAAAAAGCACGCCTGTCTTTTCGACGGAAGCAAANGCCGTGTCGCCCGCGACNTTCACCAAAAAAAGCTGGGAAATTTTCTGCTCGTCGGGAAGCCCGTCCACANAATCGGCGACCGCCTGCGCACGGGCACGTTCGTCACGCGCCNAAAAGTCATCGNCTTTTTTGCACGAAACGAACGCCGCCANGCAGAAGACAAGCGCGCAAAAAACGACCGCCGGACACAGAAACACGCCCGGCACAAGCCGGTCTTTCATACAAACAACGCCGAAGTAAACCACGGAACATAGGTAATCAGCAGAAGCACCGCAAACTGCACGAGCAGGAACGGAACGATGCCTTTAATCACCTTGGGCAGCGGTTTTTTGAACGTATAGGACGAAATGAACAAATCCATGCCGACCGGCGGCGTCAAAAAGCCGATCGAAAGGTTCATCAGGAAAATAACGCCCGCATGCAGCGGAGAAATGCCGAAATACTCGGCAATCGGCAGCAACAGCGGCGACACAATCAGAATCGCGCTGAACATGTCCATCAGGCAGCCGACGATGAGCAGCACGATGTTCATCAGGATAAGGAACACGTACTTGTTGGTCACCATGCCCGTAATCGCATCGGTAACGATAGCCGGCACGTTCGCGTCCAGAATAAAATAGGAAATGCCCGAAGCCGCGCCCAAAATGAACAGCACGCCGCCCGAAATCGGGATTGACTCGGCGACGACTGCCAGCGANTTTCTGAACGAAAAATCGCGGCGGATGACCGTCGAAAGCAGGTANGCGTAGAACACCGCGAACGCCGATGTCTCGAACAGGTCGAACACGCCGATAAAATAGAAAATGCAGATGAACAGCGGCATCAGCAGTTCGGGAATGCAGTTGACGACCGCCGTGCCGATTGCCGGCAGCGAAAACGGCGCGCGCTCGTCCTGCCGGTCAAANATAACGCCCATGACAATCATCGCNATCATCATAATGATGCCCGGAATGATTGCCGCACGGAACAAATCAAANACGTCCACCGAAAAATAATTCGTCGTGCCGTACATAATGATNGCCGCGCTCGGCGGAAACAGAAGCCCGATCGCGCCGCTCGACGTGATGAGCGATTCCGCGCGCGAGTCCGAATAGCCGGAGCCTTTGAGNACGACGGACAGCAACGAGCCGAGCGCAAGAATCGTCACGCCGCTNACGCCGGAGAACGTGCTGAAAAANGTCATCACGANCACCGCCGCAATGACCGTCCCGCCACGNAACCAGCCGAACAACGCCTTGAACAGCTCCACGTACCGCTGCCCCGCGCTCGAAGTCGCAAGGATATAGCCCGCAATCGTAAAAAGCGGNATCGCCGCAATGTTGCGGTCGGTGAACATNCGGTANGTCTCAAGCGGAATNTGATCCGTATAGCCGCCGTTCATNGAAAGCAGCACGAACGCAATGCCCGCAAGCACCACAAAGAGCGGNACGCCCAAAAACGCGAGCACCACAAAAAACACGATGAACAGCCACAGGCATTTTGCCGCAATGAAGTTCCACCCNTTGAATATCGCNAACAAAGCGGGCACGTTNTCCGCACCGAACCCGAACAGATAGTACAGAATGCCCGTAATCGCCCCCATNGAAAGCACGATTCCNAGCACCGCGCCGACAACAGTCGAGACAAGCCGCTCTTTNTTNGCCGCGACCATGCACAGCATCGCCACATAGCACAGCGGCAGAAAGACAAAGGCGACCTTTACGGGAATGCCCCACACCGTCATGGCAAACTGACCGGGATTGATAAGCTGGCAGACCGCGTTGACGAACAGCATCGTCAGCACGAANACCGTCGCGCCGTTTGAAACCGCGTCGGTCACGCCGCGCACGTTCGGCGGCAATTTCCCGGAAAATGAAGCGAGGCTCAAATGCCGGTCTTCGCGCCACGTGATAATCCCCGCCATACACGCGAACAGAAAGACCANATGCGCAATGCCATATTCCGAACCGGGCACTTGCACCGATGTTATNTTCTGTATCACATAGAACACCAGCGGCAGGAACGTAAGCAGGCCGACAAAGACGACTTCAAGCGCGTCTTCAATTTTCCGAATCATCTGTCATTCACCCCGGTGTTTTTTGAGCATCGCGACAACATCGTCATAGAATTTCTGATCCATGACCCCCGTTTTTGCCAGNGCGAACGAATCATGGCGCATGGANTCTTCCAAAGCGTTGCGCTCTTCTTCCGTCACGTCAACGACCGTCGCGCCCGCCTTGCGCAGCAAGTCCAAGTATTCTTTGTCGGCATTCGCCGTCGCCACNCGGAAATTNTTCTGCGCCTCCTCAAACGCCGCTATCAGCTTGGGGCGGTCGGCGGCGGAAATGGCGTTCCATGATTTTTCCGAAACGATGAACGCGACCATNATGCACGTGAACGGCACGTTCAAAATATAGGGNACGGCCTTATAATACTGCGCCGCATAGCCGTACATCGGAATCGTGTAAAATCCCTCGACACCGCCCGGCGTTTTCATGCTGGAAAGCATTTTGCTTGACGGAACGTCCATNGTGGTGTAGCCCGCAAGCTTATACGCATCGGTCAGCGCGGAAATGCCCATGCCGCTCACGCACAGGCGCAGTTTCTTGAGTTCCTCGGGCGTATGCACGGGCGATTTCGTAAAGTAGTACGCCCACCCGATCGGGAAATAGCCCAAAAGCACCTGCCCTTTCTTCTCAAATTCCTTTGCCACCTGCGGTCTGAATTTCTCATACACCAAGTCAACTTCTTCCTGATCGCGGAACAGGAACGGCACGGACAGCGTAAGGATATGCGCGTCNGGCGCGAGCGANGCCATGCCCAAGTTGGTGAAAATTCCGCCGTCAATCGGGGCTTTCTGCCCGGGGCGCACGGAATTGAGTTTCTGGATAACGCCGTCCTCGCCGCCCATCGCNTTGGTGTTCATAAACTGCATGGTCACGCGCCCGTCCGTCTCCTGCGACCATGTTTGCGCAAGCCGTTTCGCCTCGATTTCCCACGCGGAACGAGCNGGCGCGATAGAAGCAATCTTCAATGTCTGCGCGAACGAAAGCGCGGCCATGCCCGCCATTACTGCTGATACAACCAGTTTTTTCATGCTTTTATATCTCCTTACCATTAGTACGAAATAGTCGCCTTTATGCGCCTTGAGGTAGCGCGCCTTGTTCTGCGCGATCGTCGTCATCAAGCGCGTCGCGGGCACGTCATTGGGATCGATGGCAAGCGCCTTGTCCAACGCCTCGTCAAATCCCTGCTCGTCTCCCTGCGGAATACAAACCGCCGTGGCATACGTCACATACGGACCGGGAGTCCTGCCGCCGGAAACGCGCAATTCTTCCTCATAACACTGCATACCGCGTTCGGGGTCGCCGCCGAAGTCGCCGGGAGCGGCCATATAGAAATTGAACAGCACGTCCCAAATCGCGCCGTTGTTGTAGTCGGGATCGATTTCGGCGGCGCGGTTCAGAATCGCAAGCGGCGCACCGAGGTTCGCAATCAAATCGGGATTCAGAATGTCAAGGCTGAACGCGGCAAGCCATCCGGCACCGCACCAATAGGCAGCATCGACATCGTTCTTGTCCATCGCCGCGACGGCAGCCGCAATCTGCTCCTCGTCGCCGCTGAGCATCGCCGCCGAAAAGCCCTTGTGCCGCCCGTCCAAAAACCGCAGCTCAAGGTCGCGGCCGCGCAGGTAATGCAGCTTCGCCCGCTCAAATTCGGCATTCTGCTGGTCAAACTCGCTCACGCCTAAGGATTCCGCCGGAGTCTGCACGAACGCGTTGGCATACATCACGTTGAGCGAGCCGGTCATGTAGGCAAGCCCCAGATGATCGGGATTCTGCATTTGCAGGATTTCGTACATTTTGAGCGCGGTGGGGAAAAAATCGCCCACCAGAATGACATCCGTCTCGCCCGTCAACGCGAGCATGGGATCATGCTCCGACGCGGACTTTTTTATCTGCGCGCCGTTTTTCTTGTAGCCGGAAAGCGCGTTGCCGACGGCATTCGACACGCACGCAGAAAGCAGAACCGAACAAACGGTAACTGACAGGAACAAACAACTGCTCTTTTTCATCATACGCCCATTGTATCTATTTTTTTTTATTTACACAACCACCCCGGCGAATTATACTATAACGTATGAAAAAACTGACCATCATCACGGGGGCAAGCTCAGGGCTGGGGGCAGAATTCGCCCGCCAGATTGCCGCGGGNATCCCCAGCGGCGACCGGCACGAACTCTGGCTGATCGCGCGAAACCAGCAAAAACTGGCGGCAGTCGCCGCAGAACTCGCCGGAACGAACGCCGCCGTCCGCACGTTCGCCCTTGACCTCGGCACGCCGGACGGCGTACACCGAATACGGGCACTGCTCGAAGCCGAACACAACGCCGGGGCAATCGCCATCGATATGCTCGTGAACAACGCGGGATTCGGCACGTACGGTCCGTTCGCCGAAACCGACATCGACCGCGAAATGCAGATGATCGAGCTGAACTGCACGACGCTCACGGGCATCTGCGGCATCGCCCTGCCGTACCTGCGGCGCGGAAGCACGATTATCAACGTGGCGAGCCTTGCGGCGTTCCTCCCGCTCGGCAACTTTGCCGTCTACGCCGCCACCAAAGCGTTCGTCCTTTCGTTCAGCGTCGCGCTGGCGGCGGAACTCAAAGACGCGGGAATCACCGTGAGCGCGCTCTGCCCCGGAAGCGTACGCACCAATTTTGCGAACGTGGCGAGCAACGGAAAACGCGCGGAAGTGCTGCACGGGAAAGATCCCGCAAAGACAGTCCGCCACTGCCTTAGGAAAAGCCGCAAAGGAAAAAAAATCATCCTGTGGGCGCGATCATGGAAATGCACCGCGTTCCTGAGCCGTTTTATCGGACGCTATGCGGGCGCACGATTCACCTACCTGTTCCGCAAACGCCCGCACTGACCGGGAACGGCAGCGCGCAACATTGACTATCTGACGGGCAAAAACTATAATAGAAAAAAGGTGGCATTTTATGGCAGATAAGATTGAGAACAGCATCATCAACAGCGCGCTTTTCACTGACTTTTACGANCTGACGATGGCNCANGGCTACTGGAAAAACGACATGAACCAGCAGGTCGTGTTCGATATGTTTTTCCGCAGGCAGCCGTTCAAGGGCGGATTCTCCGTGTTCGCGGGGCTGGGCACGCTCCTTGAGGCNATCACGGATTTCACGTTCAGCGCGGACGACATCGCCTACCTCAAGGCGCAGGANATGTTCGAGCAGGGCTTCCTCGACTACCTCAAGGACTTCCGCTTCAGCGGCGACATCTACGCNTTTGAGGAAGGCTCGGTGATTTTTCCGCAGGAGCCGATTATCCGCATCCACGCGAACCTGATTGAGGCGCAGATTGTGGAGGGGCTGGTGCTCAACCACATCAATTTCCAGAGCCTGATTGCGACCAAGACGGCGCGCGTATGGCTCGCGAGCAAAAAAGGCTCNATCATGGAATTCGGGCTGCGCCGCGCGCAGGGCAACGACGGCGCGATGAGCGCGACGCGGGCGGCATTCATCGGCGGCGCGGCGGGCACGTCAAACACGCTCGCGGGCAAATGCTACGGCATCCCGGTAATGGGAACGATGGCGCACGCCTGGATTATGGCGTATCCCAGCGAGCTGGACGCATTCCGCGCCTATGCGGCACTCTACCCGACCAAGACGGTCTTCCTGATCGACACCTACGACACGCTCAAAAGCGGCATCAAGAACGCGATTATCGCCGGCGGCGAGCTGGTAAAAAAAGGACTGAACTTCGGCGTGCGCCTGGACAGCGGCGACATCTCCTACCTGACGGCAGAAGTGCGCAAGGAACTGGACAAAGCCGGATTCCCGCAGGCGACGATTACGGTCTCCAACGAGCTGACCGAAGAAATCATCGAGACGCTCGTGCAGCAGCACACGCCCATCAACAGCTGGGGAGTCGGCACGCACATGGTCACGGGCGGAAACGAAGCGTCATTCACGGGCGTGTACAAACTCGCCGCCCGCCACGACAAGGACACCAACACCATGCGNCCGGCGATGAAATTCAGCGACAACCCCGAAAAAAGCACGAACCCCGGCATCAAGAACGTCTACCGCCTGTTCGACGAAAACGGCATGGCAAAGGCGGACATCCTCGCGCTGGAAAGCGANACGGTTTCGCCCGGCGAAGAACGCCGCTANTTCCACCCCAGNGCCGACTACCGCCAGTTCTCATTCGCGGCGGCACNCATCCAGCCCATGCTGCGCCAGGTCGTCAAGGCNGGAGCGCGCACGGACAGCACACTGCCCGCCGCCGAGCAGCTCCGCCTNGCGCGTGAGACAATGGTCAANCAGCTCGAAACNCTGGACGATTCCTACAAGCGCATTTTGAACCCGCACATCTACAAAGTCTCGCTCACCGAGGCGGCAAAAGACCTGAAGATGGAATTCATCAACGCGCGGATTAAATAAACCGAGGATTTACCGCCGCACCACGTTCGGGACGGTGCTCGGCTCTGCCTTGAAATAGAGATNCTTGAACGGGTGGATGTCGAGCGCGTTCATGTACCAGCCGCCCACGGCGGTCGGGCTGATGACGTGCAGGCACACGGAATGCGACAGCGGCANGACCACGCCGTCNTCCAAAAGCACCTGCTCTGCCTGCGCGAGCAACTTGTTGCGCTCCGCGCCGTCCGTCGTCATTGCGGCATCGGCGAGCAACTGCGTGAACGCCGGATGCTTCCATGCAGTCTGATTGAGCGTCGAGCCTTCGCGGAACAGCTCCAAGAACGCCAGCGGATCGGCAAAATCGCCTATCCATGAGTACGTGAACACATCGGCGTTCCAGCCGGGAATGCTGTGCAGATACCGCTCCTCCGAGGTCTTCTGGCACTGCACGTCAACGCCAAGCGGCGACCATGCGTCGCGCAGAATCTCATACATTTTTTTCATGCGCTCGCTTTCGGGTATGGCAAACACAAGCGGAAGCGTTTTGTCGGCGGGAATGCCCGCCTCGGCACGCGCCTGCTTCATCATGTCCACGGCGTCTTCGGGCGACGTGTCGGTCAGCCCCTCCACCGCCGGATAGCCCGCAAGCGGATAGATGAGCGTCGTCGCCGGCACGAGCGACTGCCCGCGCAACACGGACCAGGGTACCGCCGCAATCAGCGCGTTCCTGAACGCGGCNGTGTCCCACACCGCGTTCTTGCAGGAAAAGAACAGGTATTCCGTGCCGAATTCGGGGGCAATGCGCAGGGCATTCTTGTTGAGCAGCACCGCCGTGTCCGCCATGCTGACAATCCAGTCGGCATGCCCCGTATTGAACTGCCATGCGTTTTCCGTCGCGTCGTCCGTGGCAACCACCGTAATGGACGGAAGCAGCACGTTCTGCGCGTCCCAGTAATACGGATTTTTTTCCAGCACGAGCGTGTCTTTTCCGCCCGATTTCAGCACGAACGCCCCGCTGTACACGTCCTCGCGCTCGCTCACCGCCGCATAGGCATGGTGGCACAGAATGCTCGGCAGGTGCGCCATCGGCGTTTCCAGCGTGACGACCAGCGTCCGCTCATCACGCGCAACAATGCCCACCGCCTCCGCGCCCGCCAGCCCCGTGCGGAAATCCCGCGCGCCCACAATGCTGTCCAACAGCGACGCATACGGCGCGGCAGGAGTCGCCAGCAGCCGAAGCCATGCATCGCGCACGGAGCGGGCAGTTATCGGCTCGCCGTCGCTGAACCGCGCGCCCTCGCGGATCGTGAACGTCCAGCGTTTCTTGTCGCGCGACACCTTGTGGGCGGCGGCAAGCGCGGGCATCGGCTCAAGCGTCTTGGGATCATACGAAAAAAGCCCCTCGTACAGGCCGGAAAGCACCTGCGCCTCGGAGCTGTAGTTCGCGCGGTGCGGGTGCAGGTCGTAATCGTGCTTCGCCACCAACATGACGAAATTCCGCTGCGGAGCAGCATCCGGCGCAGGCTGTGCGGCAAGCGGAACGAACGCAAAAAACGCCGCGGCAAGCGCGGCAAAACGGTCAGACCTCATCCGCTATTCCCAGCGTCCGCATCTGCGCCGCCTCTTCCACATACGCCTCGTACTCCGCACGTACCTGATTCGCCTTGACCAGGCAGTTCTTTATGGACGTAATCTCCATTTTTATGCCCTTGATTTTCGACTTGTTTTCGGGGGCGGCCGTCTGCTTGAAGAAATCGTCCAAAGCGGCGAGCATCTGCAACAGCTTGTTGCACTCGGTGAGCTGCCGAATCACGAACTCAAGGATTTTGTCTTCTTTCTGCGCCGAAATATTCACGAAAACCTGGCTGTCCTTCAGCACGAACGCCGCATACCGCTGCGATCGCGTGGCAAGCTCCGCCGTAAACTGATGGAAATCAAGCTTCTCGCGCCGTTTCGCGTCGCCGTCACCCACGATGACCGTATAAAAGCACGGCTTGTCGGCAAGATGGAACGCCTTGCGGAACAGTTTTTTCAGCCGGTCAAACAGCGAATGATGCTCGCTCTCCAGTATGCCGTGGTTCTCGTTCAGTTTTTGCAGGATGGCATCCAGCTGCGGCGACAGCGCGCCGAGCACACGCACCGCCTCAAGGATCACGGCGTGGGTGTCAATCTCTTTCTTTTTCTCGACCTTCGGCGCGACGTTCAGCCGCGCGAGCACCGTCTGTTGCAGGGCAAGCCGGTTCGGCGACAAGTCCTCCTGCACGATCTCCTCGACCAAATCATTGTAGAACGGAGTCTTTCCCATGGCGGCGACGAAATGCTTCTTGATTTCCGCCATCTCCGCCTCGGGCGAACGGGCGGCGGCATTGGCATCATACCCGTTGTACAGGAACACGTTCTTGCGGATCTGCGCCTTGTAGTTCTCTTTCTGGAACTCCGTCAGCTCCTTCAGAACGCGCGTGATTTCCGTCAGCGCTTTCGCCGCCTTGGTCAGGCTGTCCGTCACCATGCTCTGGGTCAGCGTGTCAAGGTTCATGCGCGCGCGGAACACCAGCTCGGCAAGCCCGCGCGTGTTCGCCTTCGCGCTGTTGGGCGTGAACTGATTCCAGGTAAACGTGTTGTTCAGATCGACCAGCTTTTTTATAGAAGGAAGCGACAAATTGGAGACGGAGAATTTGTAGTAGTTGCACAGAAAGTCAATCATCGACTCGTAGTCAGAAAAGCGCATGCCGATTTTCACGCCGCGCTCGTTCTCGCTGAACGACGTGTTCTCCGGTGCCGCGATGTCGGAAATCTTTCTGTCCAGTTTGTACGGGTCGGGGGTAATGAGCGATTTCTTGACAAGAAAGTCAAAGATATTCTTCACGCAGGTGTGCAGCAGCCGGTACTGTTCCAGAAGCCCCGGCAGCACGTCGTGGTCGTACCAGTCCGTCTTTGCCTCAACCGCGTCAATCACCGCCTGCGAAAACGCATTTTCTTCCATAGCCATAGTATCGGCGTATTTTAGCAGATTGTGCAGAAAAAGTACAGAGATACGCCACGAAAGTGCCGCGGGTCGCCCGCACCGTTATTCGCGCAAAATTTCAGTCCAACCTTTCAAAATACTTGTCTATCACCTGCGGCTTTCTTCAGCGTTCCGCGTCGGCGGCATGGAAGAGCGGGCATCCGGCTAGCTGCCCGCGCCCGCAGTCCGTGCATTCAGCCTGTCCCCATCCCCATCTATAAAAAATCCCTTTGCAAAGCGGATGAACGCCTCAAGGAGGTGCGAGTGCGCGAGGCTTTTCTTCCAGGCAAGGACGACCGTGTGCGACAGGTCAGGGTCGAACGGGCGCACGGCAAGCCGGTTTTCCGTGCCTTCGGGAACGGAGATGCCTTCCGTGCAGAGCGCGATGCCCAGCCCGTGCGCCACGAGCGCGGCGGTGTTCGCCGAAAGGTTGTGGATTGCCGCGATGTTCAGCACCTTGAAACGCCTGGCAAACCATGCGGTGATTTCGTTGCGGACGTTCGCGCGCGTGGGCAGGATCAGCGGGTACGGCACGAGGTCGTCCGGCGTGACGGCAGTCTTTTGGGCAAGCGGGCAGCCGTCCTGCATGACGGCGACACAGCGCAGCCGTTCGGGCAGGCGGAAAAAGCAATATTTTTCGATTTCCACCGGCTCAAGCAGCAGTCCCACGTCAAGGATTCCCTTTTCCATCTGCTCTTTCACCTGGTCGGCCGTGCCCGTAAAGAACTCAAACGTAACGTTCGGGTGCGTCCGCCGGAATTCCACGGCAAGGCGGGCGATGTCCTGCACGCATTTCATCTCACCAAACCCGACGGACAGCGTGCCGGTAAGCTCGTCGGACAAAAGCTCGGCCTCCGTCTTGGCGGCAAGGCTCAGGATTTCCGTGGCGCGCCGCCTGAGCAGCTCCCCGGAGTCCGTGAGCGAGACCGTCTTCCCCCGCTCGAACAGCCGGCAGCCCAGCGACTCCTCAAGCTCCTGCATCTGGCGGCTCAGATTCGGCTGCGACGTATGGACCACTTCCGCGGCGCGCGTGATAGAGCCTTCATTGGCGACGGCAAGGAAATATTTGAGGAGACGCAGTTCAATCATGCTCCCAGTGTAGTATGCCCGGCGCGCATAGTCAAGCACGGGGAATGCAGGCGGGATATGCCTTTTTCACGAATACCGCAATGGAAATTCCTGCGGCTGGCGGAGAGCCTCAAGCTCGATGTCCGCGTCAAGCGCGCTCCAGTGCAGGTTGCCGAGGATGTCCGTCTGAACGTCGGCGATGTCCTTTATGGCGGCGGATGCAAAAACCGGATAGTCGCTGTACGGCACAAAATATTCCTGCCCGTCCGCCGCCAGAAGCCAAATCCCGAACGGCGAAATGTTCGTGACTTCCGCAGCGCGCGGCTTACCTGAAATGTCTGTCCCAGAAGTCATTTATCTCCTCCTGCCTGTCCCTGATGATTTCAAGGATTTTGCTCACTTCCTGTGCGGAAAGATTGACGACCCTTGCCACTTCGATTTCCGGCTCAAGCCATATTTTCGCCTCGCCGTCAGACGATGACACATGAACATGCCTGCGGTTTTCTTCCCGCGAAAAGAAATAAAATCGATAGCGACCATCTATGAATACCGTAGGCATAGCACAATCTCCTGCTGAAGTATAGCACATTTTTTTGCGTCCGTCAGCATGATGTGCGCTCGGTCGTATGGCAGCACAGCGACCGCGCCCCTACCGGCAGGGCGGGGAAATCCGCTTGAGGTGGTTGTTCACGGTGTCCCAGGACACGCCCAGCTCCCGCGCGATGGAGCGTTTTGAGCGGCCGCTGCGGATCGCCTCGGTGAGGTACGAGTCGAACGCGGAGAGCTTGTAGCGGGCGGACTTCTGCCCTTTCTTCCTGCCCACGCGCACCCCCTGCTTCCTGGCGCGCTCAAGCGCGACCTTCGTCCGCTGGCTGATGAGCTGCCGCTCGATCTCCGCCGCAAGGCCGAACGCGAACGAGATGACCTTGCTCGTGATGTCGTCGCTCAGGCGGTAGTTGTCCTTGATCGTCCACACCTGCACCCGCCGCTCAAGGAAGAAATTGAGCGTGTTCATGATCATGAGCAGGCTGCGGCCGAGCCGCGACAGCTCCGTGCAGACAATGAGGTCGCCCGCCTTGCAGTTCTCCATGATGATCTTGCCCAGCTTGCGCTGGCGCGGGTCTTTCGTCCCGCTGATGATGTCCTCTATCCAGCAGTCCACGCGCAGCCCCGCCGCGTCGCAGAACCGCTGGATCTCCATCCGCTGGTTCTCCGTGTTCTGCGCGTCCGTGCTGACGCGGATATACCCGTATGTCATCGCTTCCTCCATAAATCCGTGCGACACAGCGCACCATACAGTTTCGGCGTTGCGCGCGCTCCCCTGCACCGCCGCGCGCAGGAATTCCGCCCGCACGGCGCACTTGCCCCGCTCCCCTTCATGTGCTACGATGTCGGTATGTCTGTATCTAATAGAAGCAAGGAGGAACAGAATGGCAAAAGAACATCAGTGGGACGTGTACCTGCGCCCGAACGTGCTGACCAAGGACGACGAGAACGACTGCATCGCGGACGTGCTGACGCGGCTCCAGACACGGCGCAACGAGGACGTGGCCAACCGCATCGTGGCGGCGGGCAGCGAGCTGCGCAAGGAGACTATCCTCGCCGTCCTCAACCGGCGCGACGAAGAGGTAAAAGAAATCCTGCTGTCCGGCTGCTCGTTCATGGACGGTCTGGTGCAAGTCTCCCCGCGCGTGGCGGGCGTGTGGGCAAACGCGGGCAGCCCCTTTGACCCGGCGGCGCACAAGCGGACGGTTGACCTCGTGCCGACGGCGGCGTTCCGCGACGCGCTGGAGGGCGTGGGCGTGCGCGTGCTTGGCACCAAGGCGAACGGCGCGGAGATCACCCTCATCACCGACACGGCAACCGGCAGGACGGACGGCACGCTGACCGCCGGTGACGACATCATCATCGACGGCAGCAGGATCAAGGTTGACGAGGCGGACGAGGCGCAGGGCGTGTTCGTCGTGGACGCATCGGGCGCGGAGCACAAGGTGACCCGCCGCCTGAGCGTGAACAAGCCGAGCCAGCTCATCGCACGCGTCCCCGCAGACGTGCCGCCGGGCGCGTGCACGGTCATCGTGCGCACGAAGTACAGCACGAGCGGAACATCGCTCAAGGAACTGCGCACGGTTACCGCCCCGATTTCCTGCACGGCAGTCAAAGGCTGACCGTCGCACCGGGCAAGTGGAGACATTCCACTCGCCCGTAGGGAGACGCTCCACTAACACGAAGGGAGCATCTCCCGCAAGGCGGGATACAATCGTCGCGCGGACGCAAAACGCAATCAACATAAGGAGCATGAAATGGGAAAAACGTTAGATCCTACACACACAAGCGACTACGACAAGTACAAACAAGCAGCCGAGCAAGGATATGCCGTTGCGCAGTTCAATCTTGGACTCTGCTATTACGATGGACATGGCATAGAACAGGATTATTCTGAGGCAGTTAAGTGGTTCACGAAAGCGGCAGAACAAGGATGTGCCAAGGCGCAATGCAGTCTTGCACGTTGCTATGACAATGGACATGGCGTAGAACAGGACTATTCCGAGGCAGTAAAGTGGTTCATGAAAGCGGCAATGCAAGGAGAGAACAATGCGCAGAACAATCTTGGACTCTGCTATTACGATGGACATGGCATAGAACAGGATTACTCCGAGGCAGTAAAGTGGTTCATGAAAGCGGCAGAGCATGGATGTGCAGGGGCGTATTTCAACCTTGGACTCTGCTATGACAATGGACATGGCGTAGAACAGGATTTTTCCGAGGCAGTGAAGTGGTTCATGAAAGCGGCGGAACAAGGAAATGCCGAAGCGCAGTTCAACCTTGGAAACTGCTATGACAATGGACATGGCGTAGAACAGGATTTTTCCGAGGCAGTGAAGTGGTTCATGAAAGCGGCGGA
>JAAVAM010000046.1 GCA_014804085.1 Treponema sp.
GAAACCCCCGCTTCCGAGTAGAGGGGTTCCCTCCCTCCAAGAGTTCCGTCCGCTTCCAAGCGGATAAACCACCTTGCACATTTTTTCGTTCGCTATTATACTATACATGATGAAAAACCCGATGATTCTTTTCGCCTGTTTTCTGTTTCCGCCGCTTGCGTTCGCGCTGCCCGGCGTGCAGCCGTCTATTCCCGACCTTTCGGGGCAGTACGTGTACTATAAGGACGCGACGTTCGAGCGCGAGTCGTACACGGGCATCCTGTGCTACGACGAAAGCACGTATGCGCTGCGCTATTTTGCGCCGATGACAAAGAAAAAGCAGCGCGCAAAGGACATACAGATCCTGTTCTCGCTCGACCCGACCAAAAACCGCGTCGATTTGACGGGCGAACGGATTATCACGGCGATAACGCCAGAAGACACCGACATCGTTAATTACCTGCACGATATTCTGTACGAGCTGACCGCGCGCCGCCAAAAAGCCGGCTCTTTCACCGGGAAAACGGAAAGCCGCCAGGACTATGAGCAGTTCGGCGGGCGCGTGACGTTGCATTTTGACGCGCTCATTCCGCTGTTCAACCTCGTGTCGATTACGTCGGCCAACAACAAGACCGTGTTCTCGCTCGTTACGGCAGGACAGCTTGTCTCTTCCGAGGACGACAGTTTCTTTGCGTTCAAGGGCATGCCCGCCGTACTTACCGACACGCGCCACCAATTCAAGCCAAAAAAATCACCGGCGAGCGAGCAGACCTACCAAAAAGAGGGCACGTCCGTTTTGCAGACCGTCGCGCTTGACGCGCAGTGGAAACAGTCCATGGACAACCTGTGGCTGCTCGGCGACAACGCCATTCTTGTAATGGACGTAATCCCCCGCCCCGCAAATGCCGACGAAACGATGCTCGCGCTCCTCACGCGGAAGATGCTGCTCGGCACGGATCATTCCTACCCCGACCTAAGCCGCCTTTCCGTCTCGGCCGAAGCCGGGCAGACAAAAATCAGCAACGTGCTTTACAAGCCGAACACCAAAAGCGTGACGCAGGACTTTAAGGTTCTGACCAAACTCGACGACGGCTCGGTGGGGTTCTTTACGCTCACCGTGTTCAGCGGCGCGTATACCAAAAACAAGGCTTATTTTCAGAGGATTTTAGATTCGTACCGCATCGAGCAACGCTAGAAACTTGACCGCGACAGCGGCGAGCCAATCCACACGCCCTCACTGCCGAGGTATTCTTTGCGCTCGCCGTCAATCAAGAACTGTACGCTGTTCACCGTGGGGAACTCCGTTGCCGTGTAGACAATCTGCATCAGCTGCCCGATATAGCCTTCCACGCCCACGCGGTTGTATTCAAATTCCTCGCTGAAATTCAGCACCGCAACGCCGTCGCGCACCGTCGCAGAAAGTAGCCTCGTGCCGTCAGGAATGAGCGAGCGGCAGCCTTTTCCCCGCTCCGCCGGATTTGGCCCGGCAAGCAGGAGCGTGATATTGCCCGTGAGCGGCGAATCGTTGCGCGTTACCGTCCGCGCCATTTCCTTGCGCGTCACCGACCCGTCATTGTCAATTGAGACAAAATAGAGTTTTGCCGTGCTCGTCGCAATCGCGGGCTTTTCGTCCGCAGGCGGCGTAACGGGCGCGGGCGGTGTCTGCTCGCGCGGTGCTGACGGCTGTTGCATCGGCTTTTCTGCCGCGTTTGCCGGTGGCTGCACGGGCGGGCGCGGTTCGTCCGACGGCACGGGCGTAACAGGCGGCTCAACCTGCGCAGGCGGCACGGTGTTGAGCGTAATGACAACATCTTCCTCGGGCAACGGCTCGGCAACGGGCTTTTTCTCTTCGTAATGTTCGATAAACGTGGGAGTCGTCCCAAACACGCGCTCAAAAAACCGCGTCGATTTAAGGTTCGATTTTATGTCGTCAAGCTTGACCAAAAAGACAATCAGCAGAACAAGAAAACCCACCAGCCAGCATGCCAATGCCAGTCCGCTCGTATGTTTCTTCGATTTTTTTCCACCCATACCTATAGTATAAACCGATATGACTTAAAAATCAACAAACGCCGAGGCAGAGCCTCGACGTTTGTTGTTCTCATAAGGTATCGCAGTCGGGGTATGAACCCCTCCGCACGAATCAACAAACGCCGACGCAGAGACGGCGTTACCGCGCAAAGTCCGTGCCGTGCAGGCTCACTTCGCCGCTCTGGAGCGTTTTTTCCGTGCCGTCCGCACAGCGCACGACCAGACCGGCATCGTCGGAAATATCGAGTACGGCCGCCTGATACGGCTCGCCGCGCAGACCCGCCGCCGGATTGACCGTCACCGTTTTCCCGATGACGAACGAACGCGCACGGTACTCCGCCATGAGCGCGGCAGCCGCCGCAACGTCGCCGCGTTCCCCCGCGTCATAAAACGAAAGCAGGTGCGCCACCACACGGGCGACCACCTCGTTGCGGCTCACACGGGCGGCTTTTTCCTTGTCGGGAGCGAATTCTTGCAACGACCCGGCAACCGCCGCCAATTCGCCGGGAAATCCGCCGTCGCGCACATTAATGCCGATTCCCACGTTCGCCGCCTCTATCTGCCCGGATTCAAAATTGGCGACCCCTTCGGTCAGAATGCCGCAGATTTTTTTGCCGCCCAAAAAGACATCGTTCACCCATTTTATCTGCGCGTGTGTGCCGAACAACTCGTCCGCCGCACGGGCAACGGCAACAGCAGCAGCGGCGGTCAGCAACGCGGGATTGGTCACGCCGTTTTTGGGCGCGTAGATGAGCGTAAAATACACACCGCTGTCCGGCGGCGACGCAAACGGACGACCCATGCGCCCGCGCCCCGCCGTCTGCTTGCCCGCCACAATAAGCGCGCGGTGCAACCGCGCCCCGTCCGCCGTCAATTCGCCACGCGAATCCCGGAACACGCCGACCGCCGCGCACTGGCGTTTGCTTTCCGCGAGCGTGGAATCGATTTCGTCAAAGCAGAAAACTGCGCCAGGTCGTGCGCCGAGTTCGGTCAGTCTCCGCGCGATGTACGTGCCGTCAATTTTATCGGGAGCGGAAATCAGCCGGTAGCCACGGTTGGAGACGGCTTCAATCTGGCAGCCGTCCGCGCGCAACGCCGTAATCGCTTTCCATACTGACGTGCGCGAAACACCGCATGCCGCGGCAAGTTCTTCGCCGGAAACAAAATCAGCGGACGCAATGAGTGCAGAAAAGACAGCCGACTTGGTGGACATACGGCACTCTGACGCTACTGTGTCAGCTCTTTCATCTCATGGATCAGTTCTTTGCCATATACCGCGGAGAACGTGTCCATGACGCGCGTCGTTGCCTGCGCAAATTCGTGCAGGTTGGGATTGGTAATGGTCATGCCCACGTTATGCAGGCGCGACACGAACGCTTCCGTCTGATTTCTCACCAGCTGGCGGTTCAAATCCTGTGCTTTTTTTGCCGCCTCGCGCAGAATCCGCCGATCGCCCTCGCCGAGCGTGTCCCACAGGCTCTTGCGAATAACAAGCGGCATTGCGTCGTAACTGTGATTGGTAATGGCAAGGCAGTGCTGCTCTTCGTACAGCCGGCTGTTATAGATAATCGGAATGGGATTTTCTTGCGAGTCAAACAGCCCGTCTTTCAGTGCCTTTTTCAGCTCGTTGAACGCATACGGCTCGGGATTCGCGCCGAGCGCGGTCATCGTTTCCATGACGATTTGGTTCGGCGGCGTGCGGATATGCAGTCCTTTCATGTCCGCCACGCAATTGACCGCCCGATCCGTCGTGGTCACGCAGCGGAAACCATTGTCAAAATGGGAAAGCACGACGATATTGAACGCCTCAAGCGTCTTGTCCACGTCTTGAATGAGCGGACTGTCCATAAACTGCCACGCGGACTCAAAATCGGAGAATAGGAACGGCAGCGCGGAAATGCCCACTTCGGGCGCATACACGGCAAAATTCCCCGCGCTCGAAATCGTCATGTCCAAGGTGTCGTTGACCACGCCGTCTATCAAATCCGCGTCGCTGCCCAGCGTGCCGTCGGCATGAATATCAACCGTAATCCTGCCGTTGGAATTCTGCTCCACTTCTTCCTTGAACAAGAGCGACGCAACGCCGCGCGGGTCTTCTTTGTTCGTCGAAAAACCAAGCGTTATCGTCACGGGCGTACTGCCGCTTCCCGCATCATCTGTTTTCGGACGCGCCGCAACGTTCTGCGTTTTGTTGCAACCTGCACATACGACGCACAGCGCAAGTGCCGCCACCGCCAGTCTCTTAACCATACGACGATTCCTCCGGCCGCTACGCGTTTTTCCGGCCGAGCAACGTAAAATCGTCCACGCCGCTGCAAAACGCAATGCCGCTTCCCGGCTCGCGCAGGCATTTCAAGTCGCGGATAGCGTTCAGCACCGCCGCTTTTTTCTCATGCTCCACCACAATCAGCAGCATTTCCTTTTCGGGGACGATATGCATGCCAAAAAATTTCTCGTCGTCCTCGCGGGCAGTTCCGCGCGCGTTGATGACCGTACCGCCGCCCGCGCCCGCACGACGCGCCGCCGCCATCGCATCGTCGGCATAGCCTTTGTTCACGACGACCGAAATCAAATCGCGAGCCTTTTCCATGTGCATATCTCCTTCGTTTTCTTCCTGCGTGATAACGCCCGTCCGCATCATCAAATCCACGTCCACCGAAAACAGCTGACCGAAATTCGCCTTTTCGAGCAGCGTTGCATTGACAATCGCGTCGATGATATTCTGCTTCTGCCGCTCGTCCACGATCATATAAATCACGTCTTTGGTCGTTTCGCCCAGACCGAGTACCGCCGCAAGGTTTGACCGGGCAAGCCCGCGTCCCATAAGCACCGTGCCGCCCCGGCAGCCCGCCTCAACCGCCGCCGCCGTCAGTTTTTCGCCCTTGTCATGCGGAACAATGCTCATCAGCAGATTGAACATACTCATTGCCCGTCTCCTTGTGCCGAACAGCGAACAGTGCGCTGCGCGCGCCGGTTTTTGATGGCAAAAATCATTCCCAAAATCTGGATTGCGATGAGCGGTGTCATGGCGACAAGCGCGATAACGCCGAACGCGTCCACCGCAGGATTTCCGCCGCTTGCCGCCGACGCGCCGAGCGTGAACGAAAGGATAAACGTGCTCGTCATTGTGCCGCTTGCCACGCCGCCGCTGTCAAACGCGATGCCCGTAAACAACTTGGGGCAAAAAAACGCGAGGACAAGCGAAATGGCATACCCCGGAATCAGCACGTACCACAGGCTGAACCCGGTCAGCACGCGGAGCATCGACAGCCCGATTGAAGTCGCCACGCCCGCAGAAAGCGCAATCAGCATGACGCGCCGTTTAATCGTGCCGCCGCTCACGCTTTCCACCTGATCGGTCAGCACCCACACGGCAGGCTCGGCAATGACGACCACCGCACCAAAGGCAAAGCCCACCACGACGAGCAACGCCGACCACAGCGGGCTTGCCGCCGCGAGCGCGCCGAGCACCTCGCCGAGCCGTTCGCCCGCCGGCATAAAACCGCCGTTCGCGCCCACCAAAAAGATAATCAGGCCGACAAAACTGAACACAAAGCCGCGCACCATGCGGATAACCTGGAACGGCGGCATTTTTATGAGCGTCACCTGAAAAAAGACCGCCATTGCCAACAGCGGCAACAACGCGTTCACCACTTCGTGCGTGATTGCGGGAAGCAGCTGCACAAAAACGGACAACCCGCTCGCCGCCGCATGCGTCGCTTCTGCCTCTGCGACAGCACTGTCCGCCGACGTGCCCGTATGCGCAAAAATAATACCGTACAGGCAGACCGCCGCAATCGGTCCGATAGACGCAATGCCCGTCAAGCCAAAGCCGTCGTCATTTTCGGCAGCGTCCTTTGCGCCCGTCTTCACGCGCACGGCGGCAACGCCCAAACCCAACGCCATGATAAAGGGCACGGTCATCGGTCCGGTCGTCGCACCGCCGCTGTCAAACGCGATGCCCTGGAATTCGGCGGGCGTAAAAAACGCGAGCGCGAACACAATCGCATAGGCAATGAGCAGCAGTATATTGAGCGGAAGCGAAAACACCATGCGGAAAATGCCGAGCGACACCGCCAAGCCGATTCCCGCCGCAATCATCAGAATCAGATGCCATTTGTTGACGGAAGGAGCGATGCCGCGCACTTGGTCGGCAAGCACCTGCACGTCCGGCTCGGCAACGGTGACGATAAAACCGATCATGAATGCGGCAATCAGCAGCAGCGGAAGATTCCGTTTTGCCGCAAGTGCCGCGCCGCTCTGCTCGCCAATCGGAATGACCCCGATGTCAATGCCGAGCAGAAAAACCGTCAGCCCCAAGATAACCAGCACGCCGCCCACCAAAAACCGCACGATAAGCGACCCGCCCAACGGAGCAATCGTCACGCCGAGCAGCAGGACGACTGCCATAATCGGCAGGACGGAAGAGACGGTTTCTTTGAGTTTCTGCAAGATATTCATGCGATGCTACCCGTTCGATATTTCTTCTATAATTTCGTTCCGCGCCAAAAAACGCCTATTTGAAGCACTGCCAGCCGTTCGCCTCGATGCCGTCCACCCACTGCCGGGCAAACCGTTTTGCGCCCGGCAAGTCCATGTCGCGGAAGTTGCCGCATTCGGTTTCGGTGGCGGCGGGAATCGGTCCTTCCCACGCAATCACTTTCTTGAACACCGGCAGCAGATGCCCCGCAATGAACGCCTCGTCCCGGTCGCCCCATACGGTAAGATAAAAGCCCGTGCGGCAGCCCATCGGGCTAAAATCGATAACGCCGTCGATTTCGTCGCGGATATGCTCGGCGACGATATGCTCAATCGTATGAATCGCGCCAGTCGGCATGAATTCGGCATTCGGCTGCGTGACGCGAATGTCGAATTTGGTCACCACGTCGCCTTTTTCGCCGATTTTCTTTGCCGCCAGACGAACGAACGGCGCGACGACTTTGGTATGGTCAAGATTGAATGATTCGACCTTGTATTTTCTTTCTGCCATAGGAACGCTCTTTTCAATCTTATAATTTTTTCAGCAGATTGACAACCAGTTTCGCGCTCATTTCGGCGGCAGTCTGCTCGTTGAACACGGAAGTCGCCTCGCCCTCGTCGTCCGCCATGTCGCTCATGCAGCGCAGGATTAAAAATGGCGTGCCGTTCAGCCAGCACGCATGGGCGATTGCCGCGCCTTCCATTTCCACGCAGGCGGGGGCGCAGGTTTTGACGATACGCGCCTTGACCGCCTTGTCGGCAATAAACTGGTCGCCCGTCGCCACGCGCCCTGCAATCAGCTGATGCCCGCCGAACATGGCTTTGCCGTCCGCGAACGCTTCCTGCGCCGCCGCAAGCATCGCCTTATCCGCCGCAAACGCCGAACACGCCATTTGCGGAATGACCGTCGGCGCGTAGCCGAATCCCGTTGCGTCCATGTCATGGTACACCGCGTCCGTAGACACGACAAAATCAAGCACGCCAAGACCGTGTGCCGCCGCGCCCGCAATGCCCGTATTGATGACATGCGTCACGCCGTACTGCATGATGAGCCGCTGCGCGCACAACGCCGCATTCACTTTGCCCACCCCGCTCCTGACGACAACCACGTTCACGCCGTCAATCGCCCCTTCAAAAAAGACCAAGCCGCCGGCAGACGATTCCTTGCCCGCCGCCGCATCCTTGAGATACGCGACCTCCGCCTCCATCGCGCCGATAATGCCGATTTTCTTCATCGTTCCCATCATTCGCTCCTTTGAGGAAACTGCGAAACGCAAATTTCCTCTTTATATTCGAAAAACACTTGACTATTTTTCCATAATATTCTAAAGTTTTGTTGCGGCAGTATTAAACATGCTCGTAAAGACCCCGTTTCACCTCCTTTGCGGGGTCTTTTGTTTTTAAAAGCGATTATCATTATACCACAAACAGCTCGTTTATGGTAGCGCAGGAGACCGCATGGCATCGTCGCAAGAATACCGTGATTTTGTGCTTGACCAACTCGCGCAGTCGCCAGACGTGAAAATCCGCGCGATGATGGGCGAATATCTTTTGTACTGGCGCGGAAAACTGGCGGGCGGCATTTACGACGACCGGCTTTTGGTCAAGCCCGTACCCGCTGCCGTCGCGCTCATGCCGAACGCGCCGCGCGAAATTCCCTACGCAGGCGCAAAAGAAATGCTCTTGGTTGAAAACCTCGACGAGCGCGATTTTCTGTGCCGCCTGCTGGACGCAATGTACGACGAACTTCCCACGCCAAAGCCGAAGAAGGCAAAGCCATGATACACCAGACAATCCCGCTGCCCGTGCATTATGCCGGCAAACTGAAAACGAACGGACAGCCGCCAACGCTCACGACCTACCTGCTCCAAAACGATACCGCGCCCGCGCGACCACTCGTAATTGTGTGTCCCGGCGGCGGCTATGACCACCATTCCGCGCGCGAGGCAGAAGCAGTCGCCATCCGATTCAATGCGCTGGGATTTCAGGCGGCAGTGCTGACATACAGCCTTGCGCCCATGGAATTTCCCGCCGCCGCCTGCGATTTAGCAGAAGCCGTGTGCTACGCCCGCGCCCATGCGGACGAATGGCATGTTGACGCGCAGAGCATCATCGCGTGTGGATTCAGTGCGGGCGGACATTTGTGCGCCACGCTCGGCTGCTACTGGAACAGCGACCTGTTCGCGCCGTATCTTCCCCACAAAGCCGCGGACATCAAGCCGGACGCACTCATCCTCTGCTATCCCGTCATCACGGCAGACGAAATCTACTGCCACCCGTCGTCAATCCGCCTCGTGCTCGGCTCGACCGCCCGCTTTTCCCGCGACGACGTGAGCATTGAACGCCACGTGACGGGCGATTTTCCGCCCACGTTCCTTTGGCACACGCTTGCCGACCAGTCCGTCCCCGCCGAAAATTCCCTGCGCCTTGCCGAGGCATTGCGCCGCGCGAGCGTACCGTTCGCCTATCATCTTTTTACGCACGGAAAACACGGCCTCGCCCTCGCTACCCCCGAAACCTCCGCCCCCGACGGCAGCACCGTCGAGCCAGAATGCGCCGTATGGGTCGATTTGTTCAAAACATGGTGGGAACGCAGGGGGAAATAAGTTTTAATTTACGGAAAGTATTGCAGCAACAGGGAAGCGCGCTGCCCGTCTCACACCGCCGCAAGGAATTCCGCTGCCTGTGACGCAAGCTGGGCGATATTTTCTTCAGTGAGCGTCAGCTTGTCCGTTCGGAATGACTCCGCGTCCGCCGCATAGCCGGTGCCTTCCCCGCAGACCACGCGCATCCGCATGAATGCAAGCAGTTTCTGCAAATCGGCACGAACGAAACGCGTCGCGCTTTTTCCGCCTACACCGCTGACGGTCACCGTTTTTCCAGCAACGGCAGTTCCGCTTGAAAAGTCGCCGGAAACGAGCGGGCGGGAAAGCCAGTCGAGCAGGTTTTTGAGCGTACCCGGAATCGTCCCGTTGTATTCCGGCGAAAAAATCCAGATTCCGTCCGCCGCCTGCACTTCCTTCCGCACCCGCGCGACCGACGGTGACACCGGGGATTCCGCGTCCTGACTGAACAACGGCACGTCCGCCCACTCAAGGAACGAAACGTTCGCCTGTCCGCGCACCAGTTCCGCCGCTTTCTGCGCCAACTGCCGGTTAAACGACCGGACGCGCAACGAGCCAACAATGAAAAGAATGTTCTTCGCCATAGTAACCTCCGAAATTCTCTTCACACACTATACTAAAAATCTGCGCCGCAGTGAATATGCCCCGCTACTCGTTCATCTGCTGCCATTCCTCTTCCGAATAGACTGCCGTCACCGTCTTGCGCAGTTTGCTGCTGTCTTTATGCTCTATCTTTATGTCTCTTATCAGTTTCACAGTCAGTTCCGACGAAATGCGGGAAAGCGGAATGCCCGAAAACTCCACTTTTCCCAATCTTGCTTCTGTAAAATATGTTTTCTGGGATTTGAGCTGCGGAGAATCAAGCGGAGGTATCAGAGCCTCGTTCCTGCACACGACTATACGAACTGACGAGCGGACATTGACTTTTTTCAAAAACTCCTCATCTTCATTATACAAGCCGACTTCCGATATGCACTGGTAGTTCAAGTTGTATGGACCAGTTCCGATTTCTCCAAACACTGGCTTGTAAACCGTCCATGCCCAATCCCTATTGTCCTTGTCCGAATAAACCGCAATCCATTCGTCAAGCACCGTCTTCCACACAGAAAGCGCATTTCGGTCGGGAAAGATTTTGATTCCGGGGGTAACACTGATATTCACTGTGTTATTTCCCGTATTGATTTTATCTTCCATTACTGAAAAGTCGTACACGGCAATCAACGCATGGTCGAGCATATATACTTCCAGCTCGTGGAATATCTTGTTCCATTTTTCCTCCTGCTGTTGCTGATACAAAATCCGCTCTTTGAGGGAAGAGGTATCGAACGAACCCGCGAGCATAGCGCGTGAGCTTTGCGCCGCCTCACTTTTGTGCGAGCCGCTGACCTGATTGTAGAACGAAAGTGCCTCAATGTATTTTTCCGCCTTGTTCGCCGCGTCGCCTTTTGCGAGCATCGTCACCGACTTCACTTCCTTATCATCCTTTTGCATGAGCCTTTCCAACTCCGCATCCGAAAGGTCAATAGAAAGCCCTTCTAGCAACTGACGTGCAATTTCCTTGACCGCCGTGCCGTTTTCCAGCGCGGAAAGCGGATAGCGTCCGACCGCCGCCGCCTTGATTTCGTTCGTCTCCACCTCGTTAACGCGGAAATTGCATGCATACGCGCCGCCGGTTTTCTGCACAGAGCCGACGGCAATATACTGCGCGTTCGTCATCCGCCCGATCTGCGCGGCGTTCTCTTCGCTGTAAAAGCCGGCCTCGGAAAGTGTCTGCTCGGCAACGGCGACTGCCTCGTTCTTCCGGTCGAGGACGCTCATCTTTGAGTACAGGGCGAACAGCCCTGTAAGGTTGTCCTGCAACGACTGCGGAATCCAGCCGTCATTCGTGCCGCCGGAAAACTCCGGGGAAAGCACGGCAACCGTCATGCCTTCGCCCTTGTACAGGGCACTTGCGGACGCGACGGCTGGCTTGGCAGTCTCTACGGACGGTGCGACCGCAACTGAATCAGCGGACACTTCCGTGCTTGCGCATCCTGCAAACAGCATTAGCGCGGAAAGCACTGCACCGCAAAGTATATTTTGTGATTTCTTCATTGTCTGAACTCCTTTTTATATGTCAGCGTTCCTGCAAGAACGACCGGGTGATTTCCTGGGAAAGCGCGCCGTAAGCCCGTTGCCGCGCGACGTCCGCATTGCGCGCGCCAGTCTTTGCCGCCGTCCGGCTGTACGTGTGAACCGACGCGCCCTTGGACACAACCGTTATCCGCACCGAAGGCGTGTAGAACGTTCCGGCGGGAAGCTCCTGCCTGTTTTCCACCACGTCCACCGTGCAGACATACCCTGCCCCGCCCGAACCGCCGGAAACTGCAATGCCAAGCCGCGCAAACGACGCGGCAACCGCCGAAGCGACGACACCGCCGCAATCGCTCGTGCATTCCACGACAACGGAACAACTGTCCGCAAGCCGCTTCATGTCCGCAGGAACGGACGCGAGCATATCCTGCGCCGACTGATACTGCCGTGCGCCGGACGGAAAAAGCACGTGCGCGAACAGAATCAAATCCGAAAGCCCGTCACGCTCCGCGCAAGCCTTCGCCGCGCCATATCCCAGCAACGAGCGGAACACGTCCTCCTGCCGCCGAGCCTCGCCGTGCAAGGCGGTAAATCGCTGTGCGGCTTCCTTCAACTTCGGCTCGAACGTCTGCCATGCCTCCGCGCGGTCAATGTACGCGCAGACAGCATACTGCGCCGCTTTCTGTCCGCGCCACGGCTCTGTGTGACGGACGGCAAACAACTCCACGGAAGACGTGATGACCGTCTGCCGCCGAATGCTCCGCTCGTCCGTCGTCATGCCGGAAACGCTGACGGCAACCTGCTCCGCCTGCACGGACGTTTCCACCGACTGGCTGAAATACCGTCCCAATTCCGCGTCAGCCGCTGCCGCCGCCTCTTCCGCCGACGTGCCGTAACCGACAGCCGCAATATACGAATCGCGCGGGAAGTCCGCCTCAAGCGCGCCGTCCGCCCACCGGGGAACGCGCTGCTTTGCGGCGAACAACGGCGCACCCGCAACGAGCAGGACAAATGCGGCAAGAAATGAAAAAACTTTGTACGACTGGCGTTTCATTAGAACGAATCGAATGCGTCGAACAGATTAAAATCCTCGATGGTTTCAAGCACCCGCTCTTCTTGCGCCGTGGTCAAATCGCACGACATAAGCTCCGTGCCGACCTGCAAGAAGTCGCCGACAATCTGCCCGAACCTATCAATCAGATAATCCGCCGAAACCGTCTCGCCCGGCATGGCAAAGTTCGGCTCCGCGTCAAGATCCACGGCGATGTATTCCTGTCCGCCGGCAGTTTGCAGGTCAAAGCGTTCCACATAACTCATCGCGATGCGTCCGCCCATGCCTTCGCCCGTCTTCTCTTCGTCAAGGTACGATTTTTTGAAGCCGTCAAAAAACGCCTGCGCCGCCTTCCTGTCGGCAAACGGAACGCGATACACGCGCTTTCCGCCCTTCAAGTTCAGTTCAAAGAACGGCGTTACCGTTCCGTCCGGCCCGATGCCCTCGCCGACGCAGGCAACGAAGTTGCCGCCGGAAATCTGGCTCTGCGCCTTTGCGCAGGAAACAAAGAGAAACGGCAACGCAAGCAAAAGGGCTGCGGTTTTCAGTTTGGTCATAATTTGGGGTCTCCTCTGAAAAACGGTTTGCGTCGATTCAGCATAACGGAAGCCCGTTTGCATCTGTAAATTTGTCCGTGAAAATCAGCGTGAACAAATCGTATAATCCCCAAACAACTCCAAGTGACCCTGCGGAAATAAAAGAAATGAGAAGCATCGCGCCCCCGCTTTTAATCTTTCCGACATAAAAGCGATGCAAACCGAACGCTCCCAATCCAATCAAATTCAGCAAAATTGCCGTAGACTTCTTCTTTGATGACTGCGATGACTGCAACTGATCAATAACCATACTATAATCCTCCTTAACAGGTTACACTTCCATTGCGAGTGGAATAATTTGTTGTATCAGCGATGCCAATTCTTCAACGGCATCCGGCTTTTGCAACCATCCCGCTTCAATCTTCGAATCATTTACCATAATTTGAAGTTTTTTCGGATTAGTCGTTACTGTTTTGATGTCTTTCAGCGGAATAGAAACAGGCTTGCTAAAGATAGTCCCATTTTTTATGTAGATTTTTCTATTTGAAAGCAAAAATCCATTGTTTCCTTTGTCGCCAAACCCGTCAAACAGCAAAATGACATCTTCTCCAACATTTACCTTTGCATATACCGAAATTGCTTTCCGCACATAATCAGGCTTTAAATCGGCAAGCAAAACGATAGAAGCATAAGTCGCATTGCCAGACCGTTTCAGAGATTCATAATACAGCTTTTCGATTTCAGTCTTCTTTCCACCTTCTGATTCTGCGGCATTATCCCGTTGTACAGATTCAAGGATTGAAACACACTGCCTCAAAAACTCTGCCAGTTCCTGCACGGCATTCTTCGAAATGCTTATCAATTGGAGTGAAAACGTGTTCACTTTAATTGTTGTTCCCGTAGCCTCAACGGTAACAATATTCCGAATTGGAACAGAAGCAAACACAAAGGGGTCTTTCAAGTATATTTTTTCACTAGTAAGCAGCACCCCTGCCTGTCCGTTGTTCATTAAACTTTCATCAAACTGAACTAACGGCATTTCTTTTGCGGCTTCCTTTGCATACGTGTCGATTGCCTTCTGCAAAAGTTGCGGACGCCGCTGCCCAAAAATCAAGCGCGTTTCATAGTCTTTTTCCGATACCCGTTGCACGGATTCATGATATAAACTTTCAATTGCTTGCAGCGTCTCTTCGCTAACTCCTGCGGTTTCTGCATCCTGCCCAATACACGCCACCGTGTCGCCCTCAACTAAATCGGGATAATCCTTCATCAACTGACGCATTGCGCTATCGCCGGTAAGCATTTCCAACTCTTCGGCGATGTCATCTGTATCACTTTCAGTCAATTTTGCCAACGCACTATAGCACTGCCCCAGTTCTTGCCGGGAAAATTGGAACTGCTTTTTTATCAGAGAAAGATTGTACAACTGCTGCGGGGAAAGCGTTTTATCTCCGTTCAAGCGTGATACAAGGAAAAGCACATAGATGTACATCTGCATTATTTTTTCTCTGAGAATTCGCGTAGAGAGAACTTCTTTAAAGAACGTAGCAGAAGTCATCTTCTGCAAGTCTCTATAGATACCGTCAATTTCCGGCTCACAGGAAAATACAGAAATGTCCTCGTCTATGATTTTCATGATTGTGACGATGTGCTTTTTCAAATCACGCGTAAGCGTTGCTTTGTAACTGGTAACAAAGACAAGTGTCTTTAAAAGATCCTGCCTGTCTTTCTTCTCAATGCTTGCGGAAATGGCACTTGTAATCGCCTCTGCCGCAAAATCGGCTGCCGCTATCTGCGTACTTGCCTTTACATATTCACTAAAATAACTCATGCGTAATCTCCTTACTAAAAATATTTATTTCTTGCTAGTTTTTGCCCGGTATTCTTTATACAGTAAATACATAAACAATTCGACTTCCTGCGGATTAGTGCCGTAGGCATACGATTCACCATTAAAGCCGATTGAATTGAGGCGAAAAGACATTCCTCCCAAATTGTAGATAAGGAATACCAAACGAATAGGATTTCCATTTAGCTTTCCTGTGTACGCCACCATTTGACCATTACCTTCTTCCGATGTTAGGTCATGTTCCCATTTGCTGTCAGTACAGACTGCATCCAGGATTTCTCCGACAGTGACATCATACGATAATTCCTCAAAATAACCGTCTTTTACTGTGTTTATAAACGTATTGCTTATCTTGCGCTTTCCACAAGAATACAGTCCGAATATAACCACTGCCACAACAATCAGAAACGTTAAGAATTTCTTCATCTTTATTTTCTCCTTATAATTATTTTATGTTAGTTCTAGTCATAATATAAAAATTAAAACACCTATATATCGGGATTATAATCGATTATACTCTTGTCAACCCCATAGTGTTTCGCAATTTCATCTAGCATATTGCTAAATGAATTGTCATCTTCCTCATGATATTTATATAAATAAGAGGCTTTTTGATCTTCAGTTTCGTTTCCATCTTCATCAACCAAAACTACCTGTTCAATTCTTATAATTCCGCTCTCACATTCTACGGAATCTTCGGGTCTTTCCCGAAAAAGCCTTATTTCACTAATAGACATACTTCACTTCTCCATCAAAACGTATAATCTTACCATTTCACACCTTTCATTAAAGTATGAAATGGTAACGCTCATATTTTCAAACACATCTCATTAGTATTACTAAAAGCATTCTATTAGATGTTTGCGTTTTTGTCAATTCAACAGTTAAATTTAGGCATTCTTTTAGTATGAATAAGATATGACTGGTTTAGATGTAAGAAGCATTCTTTCTCAAAATATCAAGCGATTTCGGGAAGTCCGCCGTTTTTCTCAGGCAGAACTGGCGTTCGGCTCCGGCATTTCAATTCCGTTTCTCAGCGACATTGAGCGGGAAAACAAATGGCCGCATCCCGACACGCTCGCGCAGATTGCAACTGCCCTGAACATCGAAGTATTCGAGCTTTTCGTTCCCCCGACAGATACCAAAAAGGAAAGCCATACGGTTATTTCTCAAGCTGTCACGGAAATACTGGAGGCTCAGAAAAAAGCGGCGGAGGACATCGTACAGAAGTACGCCCACATAGAATCCGCATCAGCAAAATCGACTACCTAACTCCACCCCCGCACCGCCCCCAAAAACAAAACGCCCCGCATGGAAGGACGGAGATGGCAGGTCCATGCGGGGCGATACGCAAGCAGTTTTGCTTGCTTTCTTCTTAGAGTTTTATGAGGCGTTCATCACGCCTTTTTTTCATCCTGGTTATGGATTTAGCGCAGTCATGGCACGAATGCCGGGACTGGGCTTTATCTTTTCCTGTTACAGTGGCGGGCAGCGCTGTGGCAGGTGGTCAAATATAGGCAGCATACGCTGCTGAATCTCAATTTCGTTATCTCATTCCAATATGAATGCTGCCCGTGCATAAGAAGTGCCGCCTCAAACAGTCTGACATCTATTGGTTCTCAATCCGCTTTTAGAGCGAATCTTCTCTAAAATACCTATCGTTCTTAGTACCCGCTTTTACGCGGTTTCTTTCATTATAATGCCCTGCTCATACTTCCTGTTCGACAACGATTTCCACCGCATCGTCAGTCGCGTCAAAAACGCCGTATGGCAGTTTCGCAAACCCGGTCTTGTTCGCTTCCTCTCTCAAGCGACGATCCGGGCGGAAGATAATCTTTACTCTCCTGATATCCTCAATTGACGTCTCTTTCGGCGTGTCCCGTTCTTCGCTCGAAACCGAAAGTCTGAACGAACCGAAGCCGTCAATCTCAACAATACCTCCTTTCTTCAAATGACCGATAATCTCCGGTATCAGCGCTTCTATTACGCCCGTAATGTCGGATTTGTTGATCGACGAACTGCGGGACATGTTCTCCGCAAGCTCATCCAAGCCAACCTTATACGAATAGAACGGCGCGAGCCGGTATTTTATCACCGAGGGATTTCTCGGATCAATGCAATGAATCACCTTAACTTTCATGGTGACCTCCTGCGCTCAAAAACAGGAACTGCTTCCTGCCCTACTTATCTCCGTCCAAAGCTCCTCCTTGCTTTTGGGCCTTTTGAATAATGCCGGGCAGTTTTCTCAAGAAAAACAGACACCGATCATATCTACAAGATACTACCGTTTTCCCAAAACGGCAAATTTTTTTTGCGCATAAACCGAAAAAATCGGCAGTTTTTCCCCGCGCAGTGGATACGTTTCCACTGCTCAGTACATACGTATCCACTGCCAAGTGCATACGTTTCTACTACCCTAGTGGATACGTTTCCAGTGACGAGTACATACGTTTCCACTTGCTAGTGGAAACGTATGTACTTGTGCGGCAGGTAAATCATAGAAAAAAGTGATGCGGTACATCCACGCGCGGTGACGCAAGCCCTGTCAGGACAAAAACTTTTTCAGCACGGAGATAAGCGTGGTGATGTCAAGCGGCTTGGCGATGTGGTCGCTCATGCCGTTTTTGAGCGCGGCTTCCTTGTCTTCGTCCATGGCGTTGGCGGTCATGGCAATAATCGGCAGCGTCTTCACGTCGTCGCGCGGCATGTTGCGGATGGTGCGAGTGGCCTCGTAGCCGTTCATGGTCGGCATTTGCACGTCCATCAGGATTGCGTCGTAGTAGCGTTCCGGCGAATGCTCGATCATCGCCACGGCATCCGTTCCGTCGGGCGCGGTCTCCACGACAAATCCGGCTTCTTCCAAAATAATTTCCGCAATCTCGCGGTTCATGTCAACATCGTCCACAAGCAACACGCGCTTTCCGCTGAAATTCTCAAGCGTCCAAGGCGCGGCATCGCTTTCTTCCTTCGCGGAAGGATTGTTCGCGGCGAGCAAGGCGGACTTGAGGTCGGACATGAAAAGCGGCTTGGCGCAGAACGCCGTCACGCCCACCGCGCGCGCCTCCTCTTCGATGTCCGTCCAGTCGTAGGCGGTCAGAATGATGATGGGCACGTTCTCCCCGACGGAGCTTCTGATTTTGCGCGCGGTCTCCACGCCGTTCATTTCGGGCATCTGCCAGTCGATGATGTAGGTGTGGTATGAATCGCCTTCGTCGTGCGCCGCCTTCGCGCGGTACACGGCTTCGCGGCCGGAAGTCGTCCACTCGGAGCGCATGCCCAGCTGCCGCAGCATTTTGTTCACGCTGTCGCACACGTTCATGTCGTCGTCCACGATGAGCGCGCGCAGTCCGTCAAGTTCTTTGAGCTGCTCGCCGTTCTTCTTGCCGTCCTGAAGTTTGAGCGAAAGTTCCACCGTGAACGTGCTTCCCTTGCCCTGCTCGCTTTCCACCGCAATCGTGCCGTTCATCATCTCCACGATGTTCTTGGTGATTGCCATGCCAAGTCCCGTTCCCTGAATGCCCGACTGCGTGACCGTGGACTCGCGCTCGAACGGCTCAAAGATGTGCTTGACGAATTCCTCGGACATGCCGATGCCGTTGTCCTTGATGATGAACGTGTAGTCGCCCCAGCCGTGGCGGAACGTCTTTCTCTGCATTATGCGGAACGAGACGCTACCGCCCGCGGGCGTGTATTTGACTGCGTTGCTCAAAAGGTTGATGAACACTTGGTTCATCTTGAGCGCGTCGGCGATGATGTCTTCGTTGACGACCTCGAACGTGTCGATGAACAGCTCGAGCTGCTTTGCCTTCACCTGCGGCTGAATGATGTTCACGAGGCTGTGCATCATTTCGGAAATGTTGCATTCCTGTTCTTTTATCTGCACCTTGCCGCTTTCGATGCGGCTCATGTCGAGGATGTCGTTGATGAGGCTCAAAAGGTGGTTGCTCGAAGAGAGGACTTTTTGGAGGCAGTCCCTCACTTGTTCCTTGTTGTCGATGTGGCTCGCCGCAATTGTAGTGAAGCCGATGATTGCGTTCATCGGTGTGCGGATGTCGTGGCTCATGTTGGAAAGGAACGTCGTCTTTGCGTTGTTGGCGTGCTGCGCCTGCATGAGCGCGTCCTGCAATGCCTGNGTCTGCTCGCGCTGGCGGCGCACCTGCTCGGTAACGTCGCGGGAAACGACCATCGCGATGATGTCGCCGCTTTCGTTCTGCACCATGATGAATGACTGGCGCACGCACATNTGNCCGTCCGCNCTGCCGTCNTTTCCCCAGTAGTCCACGTCCACTTCGGCCTCGCCCTGCGCGAAACGCCGTTGCAACGCCTCCACGTTCACCGTCGCGCTGTAGTCTTCCANNGATTCTTCCAGCACGAACTGCTTCCATTTTTCNAAGCATTCGGAAGCCTTGCACGGCGCGGAAAGCCCCGACCGCTCAAGCAGCGAGATTTGCCGCCCGTCGTCCATCGTGCGCACGATGTCGCTTTCAATCAAGTCTTTCGTGAGATTGCACTCGAATGTGCTGAACGCGCCCGACATGATGGCGATGCGGTATTGCCGTTCCTTGCGATTTGCGAGCGCCATTTCCGCCTGGATTTTCAATTCCTTTTCTTTCAATGCGGTGGTGTTCTGCCGCGCGAACAAAACCTTCGTGGCGTTTCCGTTTTCGTCGCGTTCAAGGCAGATGATGTTCATGTGATTCCATTCGTCGTGAAGCACGCGGCACTCGATGCGGACTTCGTTGCAGTCAGCGAACTTTTTGGCGAGCGACTCAAGCGAAATTTCCTCGGCGAATTTGGGGCGTTCGTTTTGGTCGCCNAGAATGTCGCAGAAATANTCCGCGAGGCTGCTGTAGTTTCCGCTGATCGCAATCTTTCCGTCCTCGGGCAGCGTCCCGGCAAGATAGCGGTACGTTTTCTCCTTCATGTTGACGACNGCAAAGCGCGTGAAAAGCGTGTTCATGCCGCTGACGATGTAGCCCNTGTCCTTGTTCTCGGCCTCAAGGTATTTCTTTTCGCGGGCGGAACGGAAAATCAGCATGACGATATANATNATNAANAGCACGATGAGCGACGCTTCCAGCTGAATGCCGACGAAATTTTCCGCCTTAATCATCCGNTGCGTGATGCTTTTGGGAAACGTCTGCACGAGCACGAATCCCGAATGCGGCAGATTNGTNACGCAGATATTGTCCGTCTTGCTTCCCTTGCCGCAGACAAACGCGCCGCTGCCGCCCTCGCTGAAAANNNGTTCCNCNNNTTCCGCCGTCTGCGCGTCAATCGTGCCGTCNNCCACCAGGGCATCGATGAGGCGTTTGCTGTATATCTTGCCGTTGGAACTCGCNATGACCATGCCGTCCGGCTCNCACAGGAAAACGTCCGCCGCNTCGCCNAAATANGTGGTCTCNAGCATGTCCTTGAGGTACTCTTCGGCAAAGTATACGCCGCGCAGNACGCCGATNATNNNNCCTTCATAGCGCANCGGCGTGTAGAAACATGCCATCGTCTCATCAAAAAGGTACGGNTCGAACACGATGTCGATTCCCGTCTCACCCGCAATCCCTTTCCGNAAGAATTCCCGCCTGCTGACATTGGACGTGCGCCCGTCAGACGTAAGCTCCATGCCGTCACGGCCGGCGTAAATGATGGCATCAAAGACGACGTTTTCTTCTATTGTCTTGAGCATTTGCGCCGTCACGCGCGGAGCAGAAAGGCTTTCCCCGATAAAGTACGAGTACGTGCGNATCCGCAGGAGCGCGTTGCTCAGCTCGTCGTCAATCTGCTCCGCCTTGATGTGCGCGGAATCGGCGGCATAATTCTTGTTTCGGTTCACCATGCGCCGNCTGTTCTGCGCCGTGTACCAACANAANACCAGAATGACCGCCACAATGAGCGGCAACACNGAGATGATTTCCTGCACGGATTTCCGTATTCTGAAGCATTTCACCTGTCTCATACAAGCCCCGTCACCAGCACGAAAATCGCCGGACNTTCCACNCCCGACAACTCATCGNGCCCACTGTCTTTTACNGANAATTTTAATACAAACCCGCCCGATTTTCAACGGCACGGAGCAGAAAGGNTGCGGAAATGTCGCTTCGCTCCTGCTAAACAAAAAATCCCCCGCGGTTGCGGGGGAAATCATCANTANGCCCGTTTNTACAACACGCGNACTTGCTTGTACAGCCCGTCGCCTTCGGATTTNGTCTCNATGTCGGGAATGTCGTTNANCGTCGTGTGGATAAGNCGCCGCTCAAACGGATTCATCGGCTCCAGCAGGATTGACGAGCGCGACGANCGCACTTTGTCCGCCGTGGTNTACGCAAGATGCACGAGCGATTCTTCGCGGCGNACACGGTAATTTTCGGTATCAAGGATAACNCGTATATCCTCGCGNCCGAGCTTGCCGGCGTACACGTTTGCGAGCAGCTGCATCGCGTCCAAGTTCTTGCCCTTGCGCCCAATCAGAATGGACGACGAGTCGGAAGTCAGCTTGATGCCGATTTTCTTTTCTTCGCGGAAAAGCACTTCCACGCCCGCTTCGTAGCCCATTTTCGTAATCATTTCCGCAACGAACGCCAGCAGTTTCTGCTCGAATTCGTCCTGCGGAAGCGGATTTGCNACGNTCCGATGTACGGGCGTATGCGGTACGGCTTTTTCGGGCGCGTGCGGCTGGTTGGTCAGCGTGTGGACGCGGATTTTCGCATAGCCTTTTTTGAACAGCGTGTTTTTCTGCGTCTCCAAAATCTCCACGTCAAACTGATCGCGTTCCAGACCGAGTTCGGCGGCAGCCTTTTCAATGGCTTCCTTTTCGTTTTTTCCCTCAAATTCGTATGTCATCATATTCTCCTTCGCCTAGCATAAGCCGGNCGATTATTTCTGTTTCTTNCCGTTTTTTGCCTTTGCAACGACTACTGGCTGCCGATTCCGTATCGTGTGGTTGATGACCAGCTGCTGTNCCAGCTGAATGACGTTGCTCACGATCCAGTANATAAGCAGACCTGCGGGCGCATTGTAGAAAATGAAGAAGAAAATCAGCGGCATNCCGTACATCATCATTTTCATCTGCGTNTGGTTCGNGCTNGCCGTGCCGCCGTTCTGCGTGATTTTGCTGAACAGAATCTGCGAGACGACGTAGATTATCGGCAGCAGGCGCACCTGNTTNCCAAAGTTGAACGGCAGGTTGAACGAAAGCGTCGCNACGCTGTCGCCNTTTGACANGTCGGGAATCCANCCCGGAATGAACANTGCCCCGCGGAATTCAAAATAATTGTTGAACAGGCGGTACATCGCGTACAAAATGACGAACGTGAANAGCATCGGCAGACAGCCCGCCATAGGNTTGTAGCCGATTTCTTTGTACAGTTTCATCGTTTCCTGCTGCATTTTNTGCGGGTTGTCCTTGTATTTTGTCTGCAAGGCCTGCATCTGCGGCTGAATCCGCTGCATTTTTGCCGTGCCGAGCGCNGTCTTTTTTGTCAGCGGGAACATCGCGAATTTGAGCAGCGCGGTCAGCACGATAATNGCCACGCCCCAGTTCCTGACGACCCGGTAAATCTGCTCGAGCAGGAATTTTANGATGACTTCCAGCCAGCTGAAAAAGCCGGANGTNTCGAGGCTTTCGCCCAGTTTGAGTCCGCTCAGTCCCCAGTCGTTGTTTTCCGCCGTGTTGTATTTTGCCAGCTCTTTTTCGCTGCGAGGCCCCACATATACATAATAGGTGTCGGTCGTCTGTCCCGCGCCTACCGGCAGACGGCTGAACCGTGCCTGTGCGTTGGCATAATTGTTGTACTCAATGAGCGTGGAATATTCTGCGGAAGCCGACATCTTCGCGCTGTCCTCAGGAATGACCAAAATCTCAAAGTATTTTCCGGCAATGCCCGCCCACACCCAGTGCTTGTCGTAGGTTTTCTGCTGATTTTCGCCGAGCAGGACTTTTTTGTATTTTTCGCCGCTGTATGACATGAACTGACGCACGTCGTAGCGGTCAACCTTGCGGTTGTAATGCGGCCCGACCTGCGGCGACGTTCTAAGCGAATAGGCAACGCCGTTAAAATCCAGCCCGGCAAACGCAGGCTCTCCGTCAATCGTAATGTCCAGCCGAAACGTATAGTCGCCGGGCTTGAACGAATATTTTTTCGCAATCGTAAAATCTTTTTGCAGTATGCCGTCCACCATTTTTTCCACGGTGTACGAAAAGCCGATCGTGTAGTCGTCAATCTGATGCGCAGAAAAAATCGTGCTGATCGGCAGGACGTTCGGCCCGCCCAAAGAAACGGCAAAGGCACGGTTGCTGGCAGAAATATTGTCCGCCATTTCCACGCCTTTTCCCGTGTCGGTGTCCAGATGCTCCAGTAGCTCATAGCCGATGATGTCGCCGCCACGGTTGGTGAACGTCACTTTTACCTTGTCGGTCGTAATCGTGAACGTCTGCTCGCTTTCAGACTCCGGCGCGTCCTGCAAGAACGGAAGCAATTCTGCCTGCGCCTGATTCTCTGCCGGCTGGTCTGCCGTCACGTCCCCGGCAGATTCTGCGATTTCCGCCGGAGCGGGCTGCGCGGCCTGTTTGGGCATGAATTTTGCCTGAATACCAAAAAAGACGACCAGCACGACGGTCGAAAGGATGATTGCCCAAAGGGTATTTCTTTCCATAGTTTTCTCCACACATTACGGAACGGGATCATAGCCGCCCGCATGATACGGCGCACAGCGCATAATGCGTTTAAAAGCGAGCGCACCGCCTTTTATGACACCGTGTTTTTGCAGGGCTTCTGCCGCGTATTGCGAACAGGTCGGATAATACCGGCAACAGGGCGGGAACAAGGGCGAAATGCACCATTGGTACAGACGGATAAAAAAACACGCGATTTTTGTCGGAAGCTGTCTCATGCCGTCGGTTTGCTGTCCTGCTCGTTTATCAGTCCGGCCTTCTCACACAAAGTACGGAATTGGGCGCACCGCGAATGGAACGATGGTTTTTCGGAAGCGGGATATACCAAAAGCAGCATATCAAATCCGATGTTCAGGTGCGCTTTCAGGCTACGATACGATTCGCGGCTCAGCCGCTTGGAATGATTCCGCTGAACCGCATTGCCAAAGCCACGGGGCAGGGGAAATCCAATCCGATTGTACGGCAGATTGTTGGGCAGATAAAATAATTTTGCCCCCGCAACGCTCACCCTGCACCCGTCTTTAAATAGATGCTTGATTTCTCCGGCTCGTTTTACCCGCTCGTCACGCGTAAAACGCTGAGAATGCGGCATTAGTACTTCTTCTTTTCGTCAGCTACCGTGAGCTTCTTGCGTCCTTTTGCGCGGCGGCGGGCGAGAATCATACGACCACCGCGAGTTGCCATACGGGCGCGGAAACCGAATTTTCTATTTCTCTTGACTCTGCTTGGTTGATATGTTCGTTTCATGGAACATCTCCTTATCGTGCCGGGCAGAAAAATATCCGCCCTAAGATTTTCTTATGATAGTAGGATATATTGTAGCAGATTTACGCCTGATTGGTCAAGATTTCGTTTTTGAATTTGTCGAACAAATGCTGCAATTCTGCGGGAAGCGGCTTTGCGTCCGGCTGTCCCGTGCCCTGCGGTACATCAAACCCGGATTCTTTCAGCAGCGCGTCCTCGCTGTCATAGCGTTTTTGCAGGCGTGCGCGTTCTTTTTGTGCCATTGCCACGCCGTCCACGAGCCGCGCGTCGCTTCCCGCAAGCCGGAACGCCAGCGAAGCAATCGTGAGCGCGGGATTTTTGCGGCGCAAGCCCGTCAGGATATAGTTCTGGTGCAGTTGCAGCAGCTGAATCCACCCGGAATGGTCGGCTTCTACCAGGAGAACGCCGTTTTTCAGATCGACCACGTGAGTGTGCGCCGCCAGCTTTGCCCCGTTCCGCGAGATAGATTCCACGGTCTGCCGCCACGAATTGAGCAGTCGGTTTCCGTTTTCCATGTCCTGCGGCGAAATATTTTTGAACACCTGCGTAATCATCTGCGACGCGTGCATGATGTCGTTGTCTGTCATCGCTTGTCTCCGGGGTTGAGGTCGTATTCAACTATAGGCGCGCGCGGCGGTTTTGTCAACAAATGGCGTGGGGTGCGGGTAATTGGCAATAGCACGAAACGAATATTGCTTATAGCACAATTTCCGTAAAAGTCAACTGCATTGCGCTCGGACAGACGGCGGATTGCCCGCATAGGGTGGATAGAAAAAGCCCCGCGCGGGCAGCGCAGGGCTAAAAACCTCGTAACTTGCGTTACGCTTTACAACTTACTCCCAATCGCTCAAGACGATGTTAGTAACTGAAATAGAATAGAAGTAAGACGAACCATTTACGTTAATCGTTACGAATCCTTTTTCTGTTGCGGGTTTTGTTGAAAATGTATCCTCTTGTTTCGTCGTATCAGCAGGAGTTTCCCCCGTTATGGTATAATACCCATAATTCGGATAGCTTTTTACCGTCACGACAGACCCAACAGACACAGGAACTTTGATAATTGTACCAGCATTCACTTGAACGTCAGTGCCACGAGTGCAGAATTTACCGCTCGTAGCATCCACATCAAGTTTAATACTATAAGTTTTGTCCGCAACCTCACAATTTGTCCCTTGGGAATTACACTCCTCCTTGGCAAAATCCTTTGTAAAATCCCACGTAACCGTTACGGGCTTGACTTCGCCCGACAAAACACTCTTGTCCGCAGTTGCATTAAACGCGGTTTCAAGTGCCTTATAATCCCACAGCGGCGCGGTGTTTTCGTATTCCTTCGTCGTTGAGTCATACACACGGTTCAAAATAACGGCACGACCTTTGTATTCTGCCTCATATAAAGCGTCTGAAATTGCGCCTGTCTTTTCCAAACGGTTTTGGGGGCTGGCAGCAGAACCTTGCACCGTAATGCCATAATCTTTCCAACCGACATTTGTTTCATGACCGGCAAGCGGTGTGTAACTCTTTGCCGTCCACCATGCATCACTGAGCGTTCCCGTCACGGCTGTATTCACGACAGCACACTGGTCGTAGAAACCAGTTCCTGCTCCTGCACAACGTCCGAACGCAAGCGTAATGCCATTTTCTACAGCAATCGTTGAATTGAACACGACAAAACCCTTGCCAATTTTATTGTTCTTGAGGTATGTGCGAGCCACAAGCAAATCTTCCGATTTCGTTGTACGATTGGTGTCGTTCAAGGCTTTTAGCGTGCACTCCTCAAACAGCGCGACATCTGCCGTACCCCACAGGAAATCAACATCTCCCTCAATGTAGCATTTGTAGAACCATGCCTTTCCGCCTTGCTTGCCCACCTGTACTGTGTCTTGATAACTTTTGAACGTACAATTATAAGCAGCAAGTTTTCCCGCAGACTTAAAATACAAAGCTTCCGCCTGTGCTTCGCCAGCCTCGATATTTTCGCCGCGTTTTGTCTTGTTCCAAATAGTCAGATTTTTGAGGACAAGGTTTCCGTCATTCACGAAGAATACCGGACGAATATCCGTACCGGGATTCCAGTCGTTATGATTGATGTACGTGATAACCGCATTCTTAGTGGTATCCGTTCCACCCAATTCGGCACTTCCCGGTCCAACAATCGTAACCGTTGCGTCGGCGGCAAGTGCCACATGCACCAACTCATAGTATTCGCCAGCAGCAACATTGATAGTATAGTCACCGGATGATTTGCCGATTGCTGCCAATGCGCCGTATAATGTGCGGAAATCGGGGCTTGCACTTTCGCTAGCATCTACTGTCATCATCGGCTTAGCAGATACAACCGCACGAGTCGTAAATGACCACGCTCCTTCGGCATCTTTTTTATCTGCAAGTCCCTTGAAATCTTTTCCGCCAATCTTTCCTGTGATTGAACCGTCGGGGATTGCGACATAATATTTCTTGCCGTTCTCCAAAGAGCCAAAATGCGGCGTAATAAGCACGTCATTACCAGAAACACGGACAAGTTGATTTGACACGCTCACAGTGTGACCACCCGCTGTCTGTTTTTCGTTGCTCATGGTAATGGTATCCACAAGCGTTCCTTCACCGTCATAAATCGCAACAAATCCGCCTGCCGAAAGTGTCGGCGCGGAATCGAATGTCATACGCAATGCGCCATCCGTATATGCGTTTGCTACGTTTTGTGCAGGATACACGTTCAACGTATATTCATTTGTTTCCGGGAAGTCTGCGACCACAACGGTAAACTTGACCGTAATGTAATCCTTTTTGCCATGAATGACGGTAACTTCCGTTCCCGGTGTATGCTGCAATGGAGTGATAGTAATAACGCCGTTATTTGCCGTTGCATTTACAAGGGTGTTATCACATTGCACCTTAACATCACATGAATCACCATTATATGTTGCAGTGTAATTCACGGTCGCCGTTGCATTTGACTTCAGACGGACAATTAGAGCATCCAAAGAAAGTGTCGGCAACTGCTCCTGCGAATCAATACCGTCAATATCAACAGTCTCTCCATTTACCGTCACTTTTATATTGCTGTACGTAACATTGCTCGCTTGCGTTCCGCCAAATGCAGGATACACGATATCATTTTCATCATGATAGACGTTTGCATTGATCTTTTCAGTTGTCGTTCCATTCTCGTCTGTTACGTGCCAGCTTATCTTGTTTTCCGCAAGAACAACTTTAAAAACATAGTCCTTATTTGTTTCCCACGAAACCGAACCATTATCAAAGCCTTGTCCGCCACCGCCACCAGTGCAATCGACATTTTTTATATTCTGTCCGCTCAGCAACTGATAGCCTTTTCTTTTCGTCCCTTCAACGCTGATAAAACCGATGCCATTATGCCCACCTAAAGAACTGAACCGAACTTTTGCTTCCAAGGTAATATTATCTGTTTTAAGATTAACCTTGTGGTTATATACCAACCAAGCCTCTGACGCAACTGTGTTTGTTACGGAACTAGAATCCCCATTCCATGTAACACCGGTGTTCGTAAGATCCACCAAATGTGTTGACAGAGTTTCCTCCGGCGGTACATAAGGCTCGCCACCGTCCCCATCATCTCCCGAACATGAGGTTAGGAATACCCCCCCCCCATAACGCCAACAACGCCACGACAGGCATAAGCCACCGCAGCTTCTCATTCTTTTTCATATCTTCCTCCTAATGAAAGAAATAAAAGCCGTGTATAAATGATAATGTATGCGCTCGCGCGCATGAGGACAGCAGTACGGTTTGCCCATACTGCGTCTTTTACAGTGTAACACACCTTTTTTAAAAGTGTTAGTACAATTCCGACCGATTTATGTATTATTACGGTTTTTTGCGGCAAAAACAGAACAAACCGCAGACTATTTTAACCTTGCCATATTTTCAAAACGGTATTAAAATGAAGATAATTAACTAAAGTTAAGGAGACACTGCATGAAAAAAATTTCAGTTGTGGTTTTCTGCATCGCGCTGGGACTGGTCGTCCTTGGGGCTTGCAAAAAAAACAATGCCCAAAAAACCGACTTTCCTGAGCACGGAATTACGGTCATTTGTCCTTGGGGCGAAGGCGGCGGGACGGATGCCGTTCTGCGCGCGCTCTGCAAGACGGCAGAAAAATATCTTAGCACGACAATCACGGTCGAAAACAAAACGGGTGGCGCGGGCGCAATCGGACACGCGGCGATTAAAGACGCGCGGCCGGACGGCTACACGCTCGGCATGATTACCTTTGAGCTGAATTCTTTGCCGCCGCAAAAACTCATCAATTTTACGTATGCTGATTACGATCCGATTATCCGCGTAAACGCTGACGCGGCGACGCTCACGGTCAATGCCGACGCGCCGTACAACACCGTGCAGGAATTCGTAGACTACTGCAAGGCGCATCCCGGCGAAGTTTCTATCGGCAACAGCGCGCCGGGTTCAGTTTGGCATATCGGTGCGGGGCTGCTTGCGGACGCGACGGGCATTATCGTCAACCATATTCCGTTTGAAGGCGCGACGGGAGCGGTTTCTGCCGTCGCAAGCGGACAAATCGAAGCCGTCACCGTGTCGCTCCCCGAAGTAAAATCGGAACTGGACGCGGGCAACGTGAAAGTGCTCGGCATTATGGCAAACGAACGCCCCGAATCCTATCCCGACATCAAGACGTTCAAGGAGCAAGGGTTCGACATCGAATACGCCACCTGGCGCGGACTTGCGCTGCCCAAGCACGTCAACCCCGCAATCAAGGCGATTTTGGTAGACGCGTTCACCCAGGCGGCGACCGACCCCGAATTCTTGGAGGAATGTATCCGCCTCAATCTTTCGCCCGCATACCAGAATCCCGTCGATTTCGCGGTGTTCCTNAAGCACAACTACAACGATGTCGCAAAAACNATGAAATCAATCGGACTGATNGAATAGTTCTTCTGTTTGTCAAGTGAATTTTGAAAAAAAATACGCCGTGTTTTAAAAATTTTACGGCGTGTTTTTAAAAAAGTACGNCGTATTTTTGGGAAAAATACGNCGTACTTTTTTTGCCCTGNGCGTTATGCGTTCGACTTGGCGGGCNNNGTCGTGTCGTTCAGAATTGTTACGTCCATGCGGTTGAACGGAATGTTCACGCCGTTTTCGCGGCAGACTTTGGCGACATTCGCGCACACATCGCTTTTGGTCTGGAAGAAATCGGCACGCTTGCACCACACAATCAGGTTCATTGTAATGCCNCTTTCGCCGAGCGCGACGTACCATGCNGCCGGCTCATGCCCTTCGTCGNTCACCACGGTCGGACAGCGCGCGGGCACTTGTTTNATNGCCTCAAGCGTCTTGTCCAAATCGCTGGAATAATCGACGGNAAACTCAAACACGTAGCGGCGATAATCATACGTCGCNTAATTCTTGAGCTTGTTGTTNATAATCAGCGAATTCGGAATGCGCACCAGCTGATTGTCCGCCGTATGCACGCGCACCGAAAGAAAGCTGATCGAATCGACCGTACCGCTCACGCCGTCAACNTCNATAAAATCGCCGATTTTCATCGCCTTGTCGGTCACTACGAACAGACCGCTGATCAAGTTGCTGACCGAAGTCTGCGCGGCAAAGCCGATCGCAACGCCCGCAATNCCCGCCGCGCCCCACACCGCGCTCAAGTTGATGCCGAACAGTCCGAGCACATACATGACCATCAGCACATAAAACACATAACTGATGATTTTTGAAATACCCTGCACGAGGACGGGCTTCATGCTCACCGCGAGCCGTTTCCTGACGACACCTTTGATGATGCGATACACGATGTAGAAAATCAGCATTGTTATCAGCGAGACTCCCACGTGTATCAGGTTTTCCCAGGTGATAAACCGCCGCAAATCGTCGATATGCAGCAGATGCCATGTCTCCTGTATCTCGTCTTTAATCATATCCACCGTTGCTACCGTCTCTTCCATAAAAACCGCCTTCTAAAAAATGTTCGCCATTATAGCATTATTCGTATTTTTCGTCATTACCGCGTATTGTTTCGGCAATAGACTTGTGGTCNCGCCGGAGAAAAATACTGACGATATACACGACCACCGCCACGCCACACGCGCACATAAGCACGGTCATAACGATTCCAAAAACAGACATACGCACCTCCGCCGTTATTCTANCCGATAGCACGAAAAAATGCTATGCGTTGTGCTTGCACACGTCTTGCAGAAAACAGTCGGCGCACCGGGGATTGCGCGCCGTGCAGACATACCGGCCGTGCAAAATAAGCCAATGGTGCGCATGATTCAGATACTGCGGCGGAATGCGCGCAAGCAGACTTTGCTCCACCTGTGCGGGTGTTGTGCCTTCCGCCAGACCGATTTTGGGGCAGATGCGCAGAAGGTGCGTGTCCACGGGCATGGTCGGCTCATTCCAGACGACGTTCAGCACCACGTTCGCCGTCTTGCGCCCCACGCCGGGCAACGTCATAAGCGCGTCACGGTCGTGCGGCACGTTGCCGCCGAATTCGTCCAGCAGCTTGCGGCTCAGCGCAATGACATGCTCCGCTTTTGTCCGATACAGCCCGATCGATTTTATGTACGGAATCAGCCCGTCAACGCCGAGCGCGAGGATTTTTTGCGGCGTGTCCGCAACGGCATACAATTTTTCCGTGGCAAGGTTGACGCTTTTATCGGTCGCCTGCGCGCTCAGCACCACGCTCACCAGCAGCGTGTACGGATCTTTCCAGGCGAGTTCCGATTTTGGGTCGGGATTGCGCGCCTTAAAACGTTCCATTACGTCCACGATTTGGTCTTCTGACAGCAGTTGCATTTTTGTCTCCATAAAAAATCCCGCGCAGCATTCTGCACGGGATAATACGACGCACGATTGATTTATTTGATTGCGTTTTTCAGCGCGTCCGTCTTGTCGGTTTTTTCCCAGCTGAATTCGCTCCGGCCGAAATGTCCGTATGCCGCAGTCGGACAGTAAATCGGGCGTTTCAAGTCCAGCGTCTTGACGATACCGGCGGGCGTGCAGTCGAACACTTCCTTGACGGCTTTCGTGATGCTCTCGCGCGCCACTTTTTCCGTGCCGAACGTGTCCACCATGATTGAGACCGGGAACGGAACACCGATTGCGTATGCCAGCTGCACTTCGCAACGGTCGGCAAGCCCGGCGGCAACCACGTTCTTTGCAATATACCGCGCCATGTATGCGGCAGAACGATCAACCTTGGACGGATCTTTTCCGCTGAACGCGCCGCCGCCGTGCCGTCCCATGCCGCCATACGTGTCCACGATGATTTTGCGGCCGGTCAAACCCGCGTCGCCGAACGGTCCGCCAATCACAAAGCGTCCCGTCGGATTGACAAAATATTTGGTCTGCGCGTCAAGCAAGCCGGTCGGCTCAAGTTCGGGCTTGATGATTTCTTCGATAATGCGTTCTTTTATCGTCTCATAACTCACGTCGGGGTCATGCTGATGACTGACGACGACCGTATCGATTCTGACGGGCTTGTGTCCCTCGTACTCAATCGTCACCTGACTTTTTGCGTCGGGACGAAGCCAGCCAATCGTCTTGTCTTTCCGCAGCCGGGCAGCGCGGCGCAACAATTTGTGCGCGTACATAATCGGCGCGGGCATCAATTCGGGAGTTTCGTTGCAGGCAAAGCCGAACATCATGCCCTGATCGCCCGCGCCCTGCAAGCCTTTGAATTCCGCAAGCCCGCGCCCCTCAACACCCTGGTCGATGTCGGGACTTTGCGCGTGAATCATATTCAGCACTGCCATGGAATCGCAGTCCAATCCGTAATCGGCATTCGTGTAGCCGATATTCCGCGCCACATCGCGGGCAACTTTCTGAAAATCCACGGAACTTTTCGTAATCAGCTCGCCGCCAATCAGCACNAGCCCCGTGGACGAAAACGTCTCGCACGCAACGTGGCTTTCGGNATCCTGCGCAAGGCACGCNTCCAAAATGGCATCAGAAATCTGATCGCACAGTTTGTCGGGGTGACCTTCGCCCACTGATTCTGATGTAAAAAGATAATGATTGTTAGATAAGACAGCACTCATACCAGAGCCTCCTGTTTAGCAAAATTCGCCGCTCCGCAGGAACGGTTCCCGTCTGCAATTTGGATAAATCAACGGGATTTATTTAAATTATTATACTGCACTTTTTCAAAATCAACAACAAAATTCGTGCCAAAACGAGGAAAAATCGCATATTTTCGCCATAAAATTTCCCTAACTACTGTACTAAAAAAAATCTTTTCATTATACTGACTGCGTAGTGAGATGTTATCTCCGAATTATTGTCTTTAAAGATAAATTGAGGTAAAAGGTTATGTCATTAAAAAAGACATTTTCTGCCGACGGAAAAAAATGCACGGTTGTTTTTACGGTAAAAAAGGAAGCTGCGCAAGGTGCAAAATCAATTTCAATCGCCGGAGATTTCAATAGCTGGAGCAGNACTGAAACGCCGCTGAAAAAAGCAAAAGACGGTTCTTTTTCAGTAGAACTCGAATTGGCGACCGGCAAGGAATATCAGTTCCGTTATCTGTTGGACGGCAGCCGCTGGGACAACGATTGGGAAGCGGACAAATACATTCCCGCTCCGTTCAGCAGCACCGACAACAGCGTGGTGGTGTGCATTGAGAACAAAAAAGTGCCGCCCGCAAAAAAAGCAACCGCCGAAAAACCGAAGAAAACGACGGCAAAAAAAGCAAAGTAACATTCGACTTATAACGAAAAATCCCTGCTACAGTCAGCAGGGATTTTTTTTCGCCGGAGCGACCGGGCGTGTGTTACGGTACGCAGATGACTTCGCGCGGTTTGGAACCGTTTGCCGGGCCGACGATTCCGCGCTCTTCCATTTCTTCCACCAGGCGGGCGGCGCGGTTGTANCCGATTTTCAGCCGCCGCTGAATGTAGCTCGCNCTCGCCTTGCCCGCCTGCACCACAATCTGCAAGGCTTCGTCATACAGCGGATCATCGCCGTCGCCGAACAGCCCTGGCCCTGAATTGTCATCGTCGTCATCGTCAACAAAAATTTCGTCGTCAATGTATTCCGGCTCGCCGTACTGTTTGACGAATTCGACCACGTGTTCCACTTCGTTGTCGTTGACAAGCGTACCCTGGATACGCACGGGGAACGGGTCGGTCGCGCTCGCGAACAGCATATCGCCCTTGCCGAGCAGTTTTTCCGCGCCCACTTGGTCAATGATAATGCGGCTGTCCATTTTTGACGCGACCATGAACGCAATGCGGCTCGGAATGTTCGCTTTAATCAGCCCCGTAATCACGTCGATTGACGGACGCTGCGTCGCAAGCACCAGATGAATGCCGACGGCACGACTCATGGCGGCAAGTCGCGCAATCGTCGATTCCAGCTCTTTGCCCGTCGTCGCCATCAAGTCAGCGAATTCGTCGATAATCACCACGATGTACGGCAATTTTTCCGCCGCAATGTTGCGTTCCACAATCCGCTTGTTGTAGCTGGCAATGTCGCGCACGCCCATGCCGTCCAAGCAGGCGTAGCGGCGTTCCATTTCGCACAGACAATACTGAAGCGACTGGAACGCGCGTTTGCTTTCGGTAATAACCGGCGTGAGCAAGTGCGGAATGTCGTTGTACAGCTTGAGTTCCACGACTTTGGGGTCAATCATAATCAGCTTGACATCTTGCGGGCTGCGTTTGTACAGGATAGAAAGAATCATGCTGTTCACGCAGACCGATTTTCCCGCGCCCGTCGANCCGGCAATGAGCAGGTGCGGCGTTTTTGCAAGGTCGAGCACGCGCGGCTCGCCGGAAATATCCTTGCCCAAAATGACCGGGATTGCCATTTTGCTGAACTGCGGCAAATCCAAATCCACGATTTCCTTNAANCTGACCACCGCNCGNTCTTTGTTCGGCACTTCGATTCCGACGGCGTGCTTGCCGGGAATGGGCGCGACGATGCGGACGCTGCTNGCCGCCANGCGGAGCGCGATGTTGTCCTGCAAGGCGACGATTTTNCTCAATTTGACACCCGGCGCNGGCAAAATCTCGAACATCGTGACGACCGGTCCTTTGCGNATGCCCGTCACTTCCGCNTCGATTTTGAATTCNCTGAGCGTATCCTTCAAATCGCTCGCGGCCTGCTTCGTCTCTTCGTCAATCAGCCAATATTCGCCGTTGGAATACGTGTCCAGCAAATCGCTCGGAATTTTGTACGGCCCGCGGATTCTTCGNCTTTCGATTTTCGGCTCTTCCACGAGCGGCTCTGGNCTTTCCAAATGNACGACNCGCTCGTCATCCGCGGAAAAATCGTCCTGCTCAGGCTGCGGATCGGCAAGGTCATNGGCAAAAACAGGCGGCTCNNNCTGCGNGAACAAGTGNCCGTCCGCGTCAACGACGGGCGGCGNAAGCGGATCGACGTTTTCCGGGGCGGGCGCAACGGAAATAACGGTTTTTTCTTCGGCAAACACGGGANCGTCCGCCGCGTCGGCATCCATTTCGGCAAAGATTTCTTCAAGGCTCGGCTTTTTCGGCTCGGATTCTTCCGATGCTTCGATTGGTTCGTCGTCGTCAATAAAGGCTTCGTCAAAGCCGATTGTTTNCGCTTCCGGCAGAATTTCGTCGCCGTCGTCCGCAAAATCAATCGCATTTGGTTCCAGCACGTCGTCTTCCANAATTTCGTCGTCCGCGTCCATAACCGGCTCGTAGTCGGCGGCAAANTCATCAGCGTCCTCGTCGAATGCNGCCTGNTCGGCGCGTTCGGCAAGCGCGGCTTCTTCTTCGGAAATCATGTCGTCATCAAAGGCATAGTCCGGGTCTTCGTCGGCAAGGCTCACTTCCGNCGGNAAATCGTCTTCCGCCAGCCAGTCCGGCTCATCGGCACTGTCTTCCNCGACAGTAGCCGACGTTTCCGATTCCATGTCCGCAAACGAATCGGTGTCGGGGTCAAAAGAATCCAGTTCGACCAGTTCCTCCGGCTCATCTTCGGCGGGTAGCAATTTGAGCGCGTCCTCGTTGTATTGCGGCGCGGGGGGAACGACCGTCTCCTCCGGCAAACTCGGCTCGTCTTCGGCAGGCGTTTCGTCCAAAACCGGCTGCGCTTCCGCAGGTTCGGCGGGCGATTCGGGTTCTTCGTGCGCCGCCGTCTCAAACACGTGGATAAACGGATTGTCCTCGCCGTTTGCCAGCGTTGCGGGCGCATGCATTACTTCGGGTTCGTCCGCGTCGCCGTCGGTTTCCNNGTCATCATCCTGATCGGCAACATCGTCGTTTTCGGCNANCAACGCTTCGTCCGCGTCCGTGTCGATGTCCGTCTCCGCAAGCAAATCGNCGATTTNCTCGTCGTCATCGTCAGAATTNTCGTCCGCGCNGTCATCGTCCTGCGCCATGAANATATGCTGCAACGTGTCGCCGAGCATGGCAAGCAGAAAATATTCCACGCCGAGCACCACGGCACCAATCAGCANCGCCGTCGTCAGCTTTATGCCGAGNTCAGGNCCGACNTTGCCGCCCGCGATAATCCTGCACACGTGNTCCAATGCGTCCGCCGTAAAAAACGGCACGACCGANCCGAGCAGAATCACGCCCCGCTTGANGTCCCAGCGCGGATTAAAGCACTGCACGCCCGCCACNATCAAAAACACGGGAATCAACGCCGAGCACCAGCCGTACACGTCCGTGAACATCGTGCCCATNAGATACAATTTATTTGCGCCGGCGAGCATAACGCCCGGCAACGCCAGCAAAAGCGATAGCGAAAACACCGCCGCAAGCACGAACAGACCGATGCCCGCGACAATCGAAATGACTTCTNATTTTTTCATTTTCTCCCAACCTTCAAAAAACCGTACTGCTTTTATTATCGGATTGCGNGAAAAATAATTGAGCGGAGAAAGCGGCGGACAAACCGACCGTTCGCACGAAGCCTAGTCGCTTGCACACTGCGCTTTTAATCTGCTATACTGAAAGCGTGGGAACGACTGATTTCAANTGNCATTTTTGCCCGGTCTGCGACGGCACGGGCTGCACGGGAGAAATGCCCGGCATGGGCGGCGTNCGCCGNAACGAAAATTTCCGCCTGAANTGCGGCGGNTGGGAAGCATGCCGCACGGCCNACCCGACACTCATTTCGCGCTTTGTAGAAAAATCAGCGTTCGCGCCNNAAATCCGCCTTGCNCCCGTNACCGGCGCGACGGAAAACATCGGNTTTGNGGACGAGCAGTCGTTTTATTACAATATGCTGTTTTCCGCGCACAAGGCGGGCTTGGCANTGAGCATTGGCGACGGNACACCCGACATCAAGATTCANNCGGGCATTGGNGCGGTCAAGTGGCTGCAAAAACAGGACGAAACCGTGCGCGCGGCAGTGTTCATCAAGCCCTACGACAACGACCGCATTTTNGCCCGCGTGGAATGGTCAGAATCCGTGGCGGAATGCGTCGGAATCGACATCGATTCGTACAATATCGTTACGATGCGCAATCTCGTGCGACTGGAAAAAAAGACCGCCGCACAGCTCAAGGCGATTAAGCAGCGGCTGCGCGTTCCGTTCGTCATAAAAGGCGTGTTCTGCGACGAAGACATCGCACTCGTCAAGGAAGTGCGCCCCGACATCGTGTATATCTCAAACCACGGCGGGCGGGTGGACACGCGCACGGGCAGCACGGCAGCATTTCTTGCGCGGCACACGGCGGAATTGCAAAACTACTGCGACCACATTTGGGTTGACGGCGGCATCCGCACGGCGGCGGACGTGGCGACGGCACTCGCGTTGGGCGCGCGGCAAGTGCTCGTGGGGCGNCCNTGCATCACCGCATTGTGCAAGGGCGGCACGGAAGCAGTGTGCGCCGTCGCAGAATCATTGCGGACATTGTAAAGATCAGTCGGCAAGCGTTAGGGATAGGAGCGGCGCGGAGCGTTCCGAAGCGTAGCGCAGGAATGGAGCGGAAGCGAAACCGCGGATAGCCCGGCGCACGCGCAGGGCGCGGGCGCAACGCCCGTTTTTTCCGCAAGCAGCCCGGCTATTTAAAAATATGTTTCCAACGGATTGCCGCGTAGTCAAAAATCCATTCGCGGCCGGTGTACGTCAGCTTTGGCTCTTCCCCGTAAGAATCGTGCGGCTCGGCAAAACTGCGGCGCGCCCGGATATTCACCGCCAGAAACACTTGGTCGCGCTTTCCGAACGAAAACTGGATGGCGGGTCCCATGTCGATCAACGTGTAGTCGCCGTTGTAGTTTTTTGTCCATGCGCCGTAATCCGTGCCGTTCAAATGCCCCGACAGCGTTATCTGCCAGGCGACCATGGAAACGACGAGCGGCATCTGGTAGCCGAAGACAAAATACTGCTTTGAAATAAAGCCGTTGGCAAGCCCTTTTTTCGTCTCCCATTCCCAAATCGTCGCGTCCGTGCCGAGCAGGCATTCGTAGGCAAGCTCAAAATTGAGCAGCATGACGATATGATGCCAGTCGCCTTCCCACACCGCCGCAGTGTCGAACATCCAGGTCATGCCTATTGAGCCATACAGATACAGCGCGGAAAACGGATCGAGCGTTTCGTAGCTTCCTTTTCCGCTCTCGTCCCAGCGGGCAAGTCCGTGCACCGTACCGAAATTCCAGCCGCTGCCCATTTTCAGCCCCGCGTACATATTCATAAAAGCAATCGGCGTAAAAATCGCCTTGACCTGCGGATAAATCGAACACGGCGTAATGCCCAACCCCGCCTCAAAAGCGATGTTATTGCTTTTGAACAGCGGATTCTTTGCATTCCACACGGGCAAATGCCAGTCCGCCTGAATAAGCGACTGCGCGGCGACCGTCCGATAAATATTCGTTATGGGAGAAAAATGCGCCGCCCCCGCCTTGAACATACTTTTGGGGTAATACGCAAAATCGGTCGTAACCGAAAGGGAAAACGAACGCTCGCTCTCCGTCTCTTCCGCACCCACGCCGAACGAAAACAACGCCAGCACCATGAAAACAAGTGCTTTTCTCATACCCAATTTTACCTAGCCTTTTGGCAGTCAGCTAGAATTTCGCTTTGCGCAGGCGGACTTCTTCAATGTTCTCGCTGAAAAGCTCGCGCAAATCGTTCAGCCCCAATGCCATGAGCGCCATGCGGTCAATGCCGATTCCCCAGGCAGCGACAGGAACGTCCACGCCCATCGCCTTGGTCACTTCCGGGCGGAAAATGCCGCTGCCGCCCAGCTCGAACCAGCCGAGGACGGGATGCTTGACGTGCACTTCNACGCTCGGCTCGGTGAACGGGAAATAGCCCGGCACATACTTNACTTCGGTCGCGCCCGCGACTTCCTTTGCGAACATNTCCAAAAAGCCCAGCAACGTGCGCAAATTGACATCTTCGCCCANAACAATGCCTTCCGTCTGATAAAAGTCGCTCAAATGNGTGGCNTCCACTTTGTCGTAGCGGAAACAACGCGCAATGCCAAAATATTTTCCGGGGATTTCCGCGTCGTGCAGCTGATGTGCCGACAAAACCGTTCCCTGCGAACGCAANACCAAGCGGCGCGTAAATTCGGTGTCGAACGTATAATGCCAGCCACGGCTGCCGGACGTNCCGCCGTTTTCGTGGGCGGCGCGGACATTGCTCAAATACGGCTCTTCGATTTTNTTTGCGTGCGTGGGATTTTTAATGCGGTACACGTCATGAATATCGCGGGCGGCATGAAACTGCGGCATGAACAANGCNTCGCCGTTCCAAAATTCCGTCTCCACGAGCGGNCCGTCGAATTCTTTAAAACCGAGCGAACACAACTTGTCCTTGACGCTTTCCAAAAACTGCACGTAAGGATTNGTNCGACCNGGAATAATGCGCGCCGGAGGAATGGCGATGTTGTACCCACGGAACGTCTGATTTTTCCANTCGCCGCTCGCAAGCAATTTCGGCGTCACTTCGCCCAGTTCTTTGCCCGTGATGCCCGCATTTTTGAGCGCGGTCGCCACCTCNGCGGCGGCAGGAGTCAGTNTGTACACGACGGTTTCGCGCTCGATGATTTTAAAAGGACTGTCTGCCGCGCCGCGCTTTTTCGCAAAACCCGCAATGGCGCGTTGCTCATCCGCCGTCAGGCTTGCATTGTCCAGCTGACCATTTTCTGCGGCGGCGGCTTTCTTAAACAACGACTCCGCAATCGTAATGCGCGCCGGAATCGCACCGCCGGAATATTCGGCTTTTTTCTCCGCGTTCATGGCAAGCACGCCATCTTTGGCAAGCTGCCCGAACGCGCTGCCGACATCTTTGTTCTCAAGCGCAAGCCCTGCCGCAATTTCGGGCAATGTCTGCGCACCGTTTTCCTTGACGAACGCAATAATGCGCGCTTCGGGAGTTCCCGTTTTTGCCATTTCGCGCCCGACTTCGGTAATCTCATAAAACGTGTGCGGCGTTCGGCGGGCAACGGCAACCAAATCTTTTCCACCGAGCCAAGAAAATGCCTGATTCGCGTGACCTTCTTTGTAATCCAGTTCTTTTTGCAGACGGTCAGCCGTCAGTTCGTCTTTCTGACTGTACGTCAGAAGCACCTTTGTTTCGAGCGGGTGCAAATTTTTTACGACGTTCTGTATATCCATCGGGAAACTCCGTGACACCGGCGGAAATGCCGTCAGCGTCAAAAAATAAAGCCAGCTTCACCGTTGAGACGCGAAACTGGCTCGGTTATGGGCGATTAGTTGGCGTTCTGCTGTTTGCGATAGTCGGCAAAGCTGCCGTCAAGCGTGCGCGGTTTGAATTCCACCCAAGAATGATACCGCGCCCATTTGAGCTTGCGGTCGTCATTGTAATATTTCACGCTGTCCTTGCGCAGATAGCGATAGCTTTCATACTGCCAGTCATACTCCGACTTAAAATCGCGCAGGCATTCCAAAATCGTGTTCATCGCCTTGCCCTGATCGTACTCAACGGCAAGCACGTCATAGTAGATATGCACTTCATGCGTACTCGGCGTATAATCAATCGTCACTTTTGCCGTCTTAACGCCGTCAAGATGCTGATCTTTTGGGGTGATAGTAACAGTCTTGTTATTCTCAATCAATTCCTGCTGTTTCAGGTAATCTTCCGTTTCGTCCGCGAACATCGCTCCTGTCACACAGAAAAGGGCTGCTACAACAGCAATAATCTTCTTCATGTTGTCCTCCTGCATTCTAAACATCAGAATGTCTCATATTTTACTATTCTATCAGTTTCCAAGAAAAAATCAAGGGTAACCATGTAACGACCGCTGTCAATGCCGATGAGCGGCGGCTCGGAAATCAGCACCGTGCCGAAAATCTCTTTGGGCTTGTTTTTTATCAGTTTGCGCTCGTATTCGCGCACGGCCTGTTTTACCGCCTCGCCGCACGCCGCCTGAATGCCCGCAAATCCGTCGGACAGCGGCGCATAACCAATGCCTTTGACGCGCGGATTGGTAATTCCCTGCCACGACAAAAAACGATGCATCATCTGACTGGTGCGCTCAAAGGCAATCCAGCACCACAGGCGGTCGTCCTGCGCCCACGGTTTTTCATAGCGGATATTCGCCTTGTCCGCCTCAGAAAACGACTGCACCGGCTCAAACGAAAAATATTCTTCCACGCGCCGCGCACGGTCGTAGGGAACGTAATCGAATTTCCAGCCGTAGACCATTCCTTCCAGCAAAAACGGCGCGACTTCTTTTATGCGCGCCACCGGCACGTCGTACATCGTCTCCGGTTCTGAACGCTGATTCTGCGCCGCCTTCGCCTGGTCAAAATANCCCGGATACGCGTCGCCGCTCGCCCACAGCGCAAAGCGAATCTGCCGGTCCTGATACACTTTCTGCGCAAAGCACGGCAAAAGCGCGGACATCAGCACGAACGAAAGGGCGATTTTTTTTGCGGCACACGCGAACGACGATTTTTTCAACGGTACGCATCCTTCCAAACCTGCGACGGACGGATTCCCATCCGCACACGAAAATACAGCCACGCGAACGCAAATCCTGCCAAATGCGTCAGGTGCGCCACGGGAGAATACGTAAACAATTGGCTCGCCAGCTCAATGACCGCATAGAGAATCACCATGATTGGCGCGGGCACGGGAAGAATTCCCCAAATAAAAATACGCGAGCGCGGAAAAATGACGGCATAGGCGAGCAGCAAGGCATAAATTGCGCCGCTCGCGCCCACAAGCATCACGCCGTATGCGCCCGTCAAAAAATACACCGCCACCGACGCAAGACCGCACAGCACACCGCAAACCAAGTACATCAGCACGAATTCTTTGGTGCCGAGTGCCTTTTCAACCGAAATGCCGAAAAACAGCAGCCCGAGCATATTAAAAAACAAATGCTGCACGTTCGCATGGACAAACATATACGTGAACGGCTGCCATACCATGTGATAGCCCAAAAAGCCCCGCACGCTCAGCGCAAAATAACCGTCATACCCGGCAAGCGGCGTAAAACGCGACAAAAAATAGGCGAGGACATTCAAAACGATAATCCATAGCGTAGCGTTCGCAAATGTGTAACGGAACGGCTTACGCACGACTGANAAAACGCTCATGCAGATACTTTACTTGTACAATCAATTTTGGGTCGGCAAAGGTTACACGGTCGCGNCCGTTCCGCTTTGAGACATACAACAAAATTACGATTTTTTCTCCGCCGAACTAATCGTAACGTAGTTTTTCATCACGTCCAAAAACAGTTTCCATGACGGNAACTGCGTGTCAAGCAATTCCGCCGTCTCCCGGTTCCGCGAAGAATTCAGCAGCACTTTGATGTTCGTTATGACGACGCTCTGCGATTTTCTGCCCTCAATAATCANCTCGTTCACCTGCGTGGAAAGCCGGCTGATTTTCTGCACCGAATCCACGACCAGCCGGTGCGCCTGCGTNTTTATCGCATCAACGCTCACCGCAAGCCGCGCAAGAAAATCCGTGTTCCTGCGGCTGTCGCGGATAAATCCGAGCAGCACCGCCGTGTCGTTGGGCGCGTTGCGCTCAAACGATTTTTCAAAGGCTTCGATTTCGCCCGCCAGCTCGCCGCACGAATAAATGAGCGAAGAAAAATCGGACTTGACTTCCGGCGTGGCAAAAAATCCTTCAATCACAATGTCGTTGAGCAACGCCATAATGGACGGCGGCAGAAAATTCGTGACGAACGTCTTGACCAACTGCAACGGCGTAATCCACAAAAATGCCGACGGCGAATTCTGCTGCAACTGCTCGTTGGTGTCATTATTGTAGCCNTTCAGCGGCTCAAGCGGACGCGCACCAAAAAGTTGCTTTATCTCCGCAGAAATCATAAGGTCTTTAATTTCGATTTTAAGGTTGCTTTCGTCGGCACTGCATTTTTCCTGCATATAATTGGCGAATTTCTGCCGCGCNTTCGTTTTGTACGAGGCGACCTGCGGCGCGACGTTCGGGTCTTTTTTTGCAATGCAGATGATTTTTTTCAGAATTTCGGGCGAAAGNATTTTTTTGGTAATCGTATTGATTTTCCGCACGTTGGCCATCAGGCTGTCTTTTTCTTCGGCGGNAAGCGGTCGTCCCCGCCTCAGTTCGTCCAACGCGACAAGCGCGCGCACGACTGACCCGGTNAGCGTCAGATTTGCCGTCAGATAATACAAATCCTGCAACGATCCTGCCATAGAATCGGGAACGACGGCGACGAATTTGGGCGTGTAGCCGGGCTGCATGCCTTTGTAATCGGGATCAAACGTGTTGATGACGTTCATAAAATGNAAGCGGCTCAAATCCGTCAGCTGCTGCAAGCTCGAAATCACCTCGTCGATTTTCATAAAATCGGGCGTGCTCAGCTCNTTGCCCAAATCTTCCAAAACACGATGCTGCTTTTCAAGGACGCGCTCCATTGGCAACGCCGATTCCAGCACTTCCCGCTTGCGGTGTTCATAGCCGAGGTTCTCCAGTTTTTCCTGGCTCGCGCTCGAAAATCCCGTGAGCAACAGCTGATGCTCATAGCGCATATTGCGCTGCAAATCATCGCTATTGATCGTGTTNAGCAGAATGTCGCCAATCGGCGTAATATTTTCGTACAGAATGCGGAACAATTCGCCGCAGTTCGGCGTGAGCATATTGTTCTTGTAAATGACCGGCTGATANGCTTTCAGTTCCGCTTCGATTTTACGAATTTCCTGCCGCCTGTGCACCTCAGGCGAATTGCTCTTGAAAATCGATTCGAAAAATTCAAGTATTGACTGAATAAACCCCATATTTCTTTATTGTACGATTATTCGCCGTTTTTTACAATAGCGGCGCATATCTCGCGNAAGTGCGCCACGGTCTCCGCCTGCACGAATTGTTTGCGCAACGCGCCGCCGCCGGGCAATCCTCTGCTGTAGGCGCAGAACCGTTTGCGCATTTCAAGGCACGCGCTTTTTTCGCCGCGGTCGGCAACGAGCAGTTCCAGCTCGCGGAAGCCCGCTTCGATGCGGGTTTTCGTGTCGATGTCGNGCATTGCTCCCGTCGTCAGAAACATTTTTGTCTGCGCGAACAAAAACGGATTTCCCATTGCGCCGCGCGCGAACATNACGGCATCGCACCCGGTCTGCTCAAGCATCCGTTTTGCGTCCTGCGGCGAAAACGCGTCGCCACTGCCGAACACGGGAATTTTTCCGCGCATCAACTGCACCANTTCGGCAAGCATATTCCAGTCCGCCNTGCCTTCGTAGCCCTGCGCNCGCGTCCGCGCGTGAATCGTAATCGCGCTTGCCCCNGCGTCCGCCGCCGCCTGCGCCGCTTCTTTCCANGTGATATGCTCGCTGTCCCAGCCCGCGCGGATTTTCACGGTAACCGGCACGGNTNCGNCCACGCTGTCCGCCACGGCTTTGACCACGGCATACAGCTTTTCCGGCTCGCGCGTGAGCGCGCTTCCTGCGCCAGTCTTGACGATTTTCGGCACGGGACAGCCGGCATTGATGTCAATGCATTCGGGGTGCGCTTTTTCCAGAACGATACNCGCGGCGGCGGCCATTGTTTCGGGACGACCGCCAAAAATCTGCACGGCGTACTGCGTCTCGTTCGGCGCNCGCGCCATGAGCGATTCGGTTTTTTCCGAGCCGCGCGTCAACGCCTCCGCNCTCACCATTTCCGTGTAAGCAAAATTCGCCCCAAAATCACGGCACACGGAACGGAACGCGCGGTCAGAATATCCTGCCACGGGCGCAAGGAACAAATTGCCGTCAAGCGTGAGCGAGCCGATTTTTACGGGATGATACAGCGGTTTTGCCAAGCGAGCCACGCCGCCTATTCCGGCAGATTGAAGACCTTGCAGCTGTTTTTCCACAACTGATCGGCAATCTCTTCCAGCGGCTTNTCCAGCATTTCGGAAAGAAAACGCGCCGTACTCGGCAGATACGCGGGCATCGTGCGTTTTTTCTCCCGGAATTCCGCCGGAATCATAAAAGGACTTTCCGTCTCAATCAGCACACGGTCAAGCGGAATGTTCAGCACCGTCTCNTGCAAGTTGCGCGCGTTNCGGTACGTCAGATTTCCCGCGAACGAAAAATACACGTTCAGCCCNGCGTCAAGGCATTTCTGCGCATAAGCGGCATCTTCGCCGTAGCAGTGGAAAATCGCGCCCCGCGCCGGAATGCGCTCGCTCAGCACGTCAAAAATATCTTTNCCCGCGTCGCGGTTATGAATGATGACGGGCAAGTCGTGNTTCTGCGCCAGTTCCAGCTGCGTGATGAACATTTCAATCTGCGTGCGCTTGTCGCCGTACTGCTTGAAATAGTCCAGCCCCGTCTCGCCAATCGCCACCACNTTCGGCANCGAAATGCTTTCCTCAATCGTCGCGACCCAATCGCGTCCCGGNCGCACGATTTCTGACGGCGCGACTCCGACGGCGTGATACACGCCCGGCACTGATTTGAGCGTGTTGTANACGACTTTAAAATCGTGCAGGCTGTTGTTGATGCTGANAATACGCGTCACGCCCGCCAGCTTTGCCTGCTGAACGACGCGCAACTGCTCAAGAGGATCATCATATATAAGCCCGATGTGGGCGTGAGTATCAAAAAACTGCATTGGCTTTGTCCTAATCATCTGCGGCACTTTCTCTCCGAAAAACGCCACAATCAACTCATTTCTTTTGGTGTCCTTTCCGATAATACCATAGGTCTTGTTGTCTGTCAAACTTTCCGCGGCAAAATTCTGATTTTCGGGCTTTCCCGCNGATTTGACACGGAGCGGCATACATGATAAAATCGAACGGATTATATCGTGAGATGACAAGCGATTATTTGGGGAACATTCATGGCGCGGACTCGTCAGTATAAACGACTGGAAAAAAACGCTTTCTCATCTTTCTTGCAGACGATGCGCCGATTTTTTGCGGCGATTGGCACTGTTTTTTCCCGGCTGTTCAAATTGTTCGACAGCAAACTTACTATTATGGTCGTTCCGCACGCAAAAGGCAAAGTCGTCAACTTTCAGACGAACGTGTTCGCGCTTGCGCTCGCGGCGGTGCTNGTAGTTGGCATCATTTCTTCGTTCGTGTATTTTAACCGGCAGGCGGCAGGTTCCGGCGCGGAAATCAGCCGGCTGATGAACGAAAACCGGCAGACGCTCGCAAGCCTTGACGAACTGCGGGACGAAAACAACAATCTTTTGCAGACGGCAAAACGATTCCGCACGTCGCTGTCGCAGGCGCTTTCGCTCATCGGCATTTCTCAGACCGGCGACATCGCGCGCGCGTCCATGAACGGCGGCGACCTTTCCGCGCTGTTCGACACGCAGGAACAGGCATTCGGCGCGACCCAGGAGGCAAACGACATCCGCCTGCTGAACGCCTACATCGAAAACGCCATTCAGCCGATCGAAGAAATCGGAAAAATGCTGAAAAATCAGGAGACGCTGTTCAGCGACATTCCGAACATCTGGCCCATCAAAGGCGGCATCGGGCATATTTCCATGCAGTTCGGGCAGAACGAGCATCCCATCACGGGGCAATGGTACATTCACAAGGGATTGGANTTTTCCACCTACCGCAGCGGCGACCCGATCGTGGCGACGGCGAACGGGCAGGTGGTCACCGTCGGCTACGACATGAGNTTTGGCAATAACGTGATTATCAAGCACAAACACGGTATCTACACGCGCTACTGCCACATGTCCCGAATCAGCGTNCAGAAAGGCCAGTTCGTAACGCAACGGCAGGTCATCGGCAATATCGGCAACACGGGCATTACGACCGGNCCGCACTTGCATTATGAAGTCCATATCGGCTCTGATGTCGTTGACCCCGCAAAATACGTGAACGTAAAGCTGACGACCAANTAATATGCCATTCATCACCGACAACATCACGATCAACACCGTCATCGGCACCGGCTCTTCCATTTCGGGGGACATNCGCGTGCAGGGACGGNTGCGCATAGACGGCGACGTTGACGGCAACATTGAGGCNNCGGGCAACATCCANATAGGGGAAGCGTCCCGAATCCGCGGGAACATCACCGCGCTCAGCGCCGTCGTGGAAGGCGTGGTAATCGGCNACATCACCGCGCCCAAAGGCATAACCCTGCTTTCCACGTCCGCAATCATCGGCGACGTGACGACCGAGCGGCTGCAAATCGAAGACGACGTAATCGTGCACGGGCATTGCATTTCGCTCAAAGAAGAACGCTGATGGCAACGATTGATTCCGTCGGATCACAGGCCTTGTATTTTGCGGCGGCGCAGGCGGCAAGCCAACAGGCAGCAAAAAACGCGCAGGCGCGGCANAAAAACGAGAANACCGGAAAAACGGCGCGCCCCTCTTTCGCCGCCTCGCTGACAAAATCGCAGGAAGAAGCCGCGCTCATACAGGAAGGACTGCCGCTTGAGCTTGCCGGCATGGANCTGGACGGCGCGCTCGTTTTCCTGAAAGATGCCGTGGAANTCGCCGGCGACGAACTGAAAATGAAGCAGGACTTGGCANCNATGGAAACATACCGCCGCAAAGTCAAGCAGTTNATTCACTTTGTGGTNAAAAACGCGTTTGAAATAGAAAAAACNCAGCGGCGGGGAATCAACCGCAAGACGGGCAGACGACCCGACCCGCGCGTGCAGGTAAAAATAATCGACGAAAAACTGCACCAGCTTGCTTCCGAAATGCTGTACATGCAGAAATCCAACCTGCAACTTTTGGCAAAGGTCGAAGAAATCAACGGTCTGATTATAGACGTAGTGGCGGCTTAACGGTAAAATAATAAGCGGNCGGACAAAACAGTGAGCGATATTTTTGAACAAGACATAGATAGCGGAGACGAAAACCTTGCGGACTTGGAGGACGGCGACTTTTCCGGCGAAGAGGACACATCGTTTTCTTATCCGCAGCCATTGTATCGCACCCGCCTTGAGTATTCTTCCGAGGGCGTGTACGTGAGCGTTCCCAAAAATACGCCGCCGCTCAAGACGGGCGATTACGTGATTATCCCGACCCGCTACGGCAGGGATTTGGCGCTCGTCATGGGCAAGGCCGACCATCCCGTCGGCATAAAGAAAGACGACATCGTGCGGATTGACCGCAAGGCAACTGAGGACGACCTCAAAAAATACCGCGAGCTGGCGGCAAAAGAAACCGACGCGTTCAGGACGTTCAAAGAAAAAGCCGACGCGCACCACTTGGACATGAAACTGGTCGCCGTGCATTTTCTGCCGGAAGAAGCAAAAGCCCTGTTCTTTTTTTCCAGCGACAACCGCGTAGATTTCCGCGAACTGGTCAAAGACTTGGTGGGCATATTCAAAATGCGCATTGAGCTGCGGCAGATTGGCGTGCGCGACGAGAGCCGCATCATTGGCGGGCTGGGCGTATGCGGCAGACCGTACTGCTGCCACGCCGTCAACGACAAGCCGCCGCCGGTTTCTATAAAAATGGCAAAAGAGCAGAATCTTTCACTCAACTCCATGAAAATCAGCGGGCAGTGCGGGCGGCTCTTGTGCTGCCTGAGCTATGAATACAAATGGTATGCCGAGGCGCGCAAAAAACTGCCGAACGAAGGGCTGCGCATTCTTTACGACGGCACGAATTTCCGCATTACCGACGTAAACCCGCTGACCGAGATGATAAAGATGCTGGGCGAAGACGGCCGCCTGCTTGAGGTGCCGTCCACCCGTTTTAAGCGCACCGGCGGACGCTGGAGCATCGTCTGATATTGCAAATATATAATTCCGAATGCTATTGAATCTGGCGCTGTTAAGGTTACAAATGTGTATGGGGTTAATCCTGAATTTTAGGAGATTGAATTATGGAAAAATATTTTTTATCATCATTAGAAAATAAACAATTATCATATGTTGGAGAATGTGAATATCTCCGTGTAATTAAATTTAAAACAGGAAAAAATGCCGTAATCGTAAAATTTGATGAACCTTTACAATGGTCTAGTTCAGATGGTTTTCATGGTTCAGATTACGCAATTATTTCTGCAAGACATGAAGGTTATGATGTAATAAAACCAAAATATTTTCCAACTTTCGTCTATGTGACTGTATTGAAAGAAAAAGATTACGATTTTGTAGAAGAGATAGAAACTGAAGATCTAATAATTATTGGAATTGGCGAGTTGTATGAAACTTATGATAAAGCCAAGGACCATATATTTGAATGAGATATTTATTTAAAGATGCCAAAAACACCATGGTTATCACAACGAAAGAAATTTTGAATGGCGAACATCCCGTCACAACTGTTTTCCATGATTTGGATGACGGTATGTGGCAGTTTTTGGACGACGAAGAGTTGTCGGAGGAACGCGCCGTCATCATTTCCCTAGAAGAAATGGCTGAGATAGATGATTCCGTCAACGACATAGCAGACCTGCCCCTTGGAGGCATCGCCCGCAAAAAAGACGGAGTTTGGATGGAGTAAACTATGATAACGGCAAAAGAACTGATTGAAAAGCTTGCGAAAGACGAAAAGTATCAGGAAATGATGCGGAAAAAGGATGCAGAGCTGAAAAAAAACGTGATATATTGGTACAGNAGTCCAAATCATTTTCAAATGATTGCAGACGTTTAGGGTATGACCTAGAAACAACTTGGGATGCGATACCGGTTGCAAAAAAAGCCCCCCGAACTGATTCCAATTTTGATGAAATACCTTGAGGAAAAAAAACATTCTCCGAAATTCCGCGAAGGTGTGGCGCGCGCTTTGGCCGTTCCAAAAGCATCTCCTTATTTTGACAGGATCCTCGCACAGTACAACGACGCGAAAGAAGAACATGAAGTAGTCCGCTGGTCTATTGCATGTGCCATTTGCGCATCGGCGAGAACTCAAGAACAACTTAACATCGTAGAACAGATGATTTACGACGAGAAAATCGGGAATGACAGGAACGCCTTGACNGGCGCGATGAGGCGAATGAAGGGCGAGCAGAAAGAACGTTGTCTTGCCTACGTAAAAGCAGATGAAAAACTGCGGATAAACCTTCATTCTAGATGAATCTCATGGTGAAGATCGCAATGAGAAGCATCAAATCGCAAGATATAAAAGATGCCGTTACTTTGCGCAATAAAATCATATCCGACAGAAGTTTTGGGGAAATCGCGCAATGCCGTCTTTAACGGACAGCCTGCCGCACAAAACGACGGCGACGGCATTTTTATCCTTTCTTTTTTTTCNGAAATCGGATATAATAATCGTACATTTATGCTGAATTTGAACAACCGTATGACCGCAATGAAAAAGGCGGTTCTTGTCCGTGTCGTGCAGTTGCAGCTGGACGGTACGCTTGCTGAGAAAATTGACACTATTCCCGCCGAACTTGTGCCTGATGATGCCGTTCCCGTGCGCGGAGATATTGCCGCAGACCGAGCCGTTATCCGGGCGCGCATTGTGGCGGACTTAGGCATTTCCGCAGAAACGATGGACGAAACAAAGCCGCTTTCTGCCTACGTGCAGGAGGCATTTGCCCGCGAAAAGCCTGACTTTCCTTTTATGACCATGCTTGCGGGTTCGTGCCACGGGTGCAAGTCAGCGCATTTTTACGTGACCAATCTCTGCCAAGCTTGTGAGGCGCGTCCGTGCCTCGTGAATTGTCCCAAAAAAGCGATTGAGATTGTCAACAACCGAGCGCATATTGACCTTAAAAAATGCATCGGTTGCGGACTTTGCCACCAAAACTGCCCGTATCATGTCATCGTCGGCTTTGCGCCGCCGTGCGAAAATGCGTGTCCCGTCAATGCCATTACCAAGGACGAACAGGGCATTGAGCATATCGATTATGAGAAATGCGTGTTCTGCGGTGCGTGTATGCGTGAATGTCCGTTCGGCGCGATGCAGGCAAAAAGCCAGCTGACCGATGTTATCCGCCGCATACAAGAAGGAAAAANAGTACACGCGATGTATGCACCTGCCGTTGCGGCGCAGTTCAGGGGATTGTCGGGGCAACTGGACAGCGCATTGCTCAAGGNCGGCTTCACCAAGGCATGGGAAGTCGCTACCGGCGCGGACATTACCGCTGACNNTGAGGCAAAAGAGTTTGAGGAGCGCATGGAAGAAGGCNCAAAACTGATGACGACAAGCTGCTGTCCTGCNTGGGTACGGCTCGCGCAGATTCATGTGCCGGANATTGTTCCCGCAATCAGTTCGACNAGAAGCCCCATGCATTATACGGGCGCGCTGGCAAAAAAAGCCGATCCCGAATGCGTCACCGTGTTTATCGGNCCGTGCATGGCAAANCGCAACGAAGGCTTTAANGACGAATGCATTGACTACGTGCTTACGGTGGACGAAATCGACGCGCTTTTTACGGCAATGACTATCGACATCACCAAAATGGACNNAAAAGTGAAGACNTATCTTCCNACNATGAGCGGNCGCAACTTTGCGAAGACGGGCGGNGTNGCGGAAAGTGTCCGNNTGCGCATNAAAGAAAANANCNTCCTCAAGCCGTATGTCATCAACGGCATGACAAAGCCTGCNCTCANGCAGTTGCAGTCGTGGGGAAAAATGGTCGCAGGCGCAGTTCCNTTTGCTCCNGACACTCCCAATNTNGTGGAAGTCATGTGCTGCGAAGGCGGNTGTATNGCAGGACCAGGCATTATTCTGAATCCGAAACTGGGNAACGGGNTGCTCACAAANTATGTGGACAACGGCTCTGNGCCGGACGAGAACGGAAAGCCCATTCCCTGCGACNCAGACAGAGTNGNTCGNGGCAAAATCAACTTGTAACGCNGCGGAAAAGGACGCTATCGTTCCTTGTTTTTGGACGAATAATGGCTGTCCTGCACGCACTTGATTTCCGAGATAACCTCATAATCTGCCCATTCGCTGTTGATAATCGTGGTTGCCCGCTCGACAATCGCGCTGAATGCGGCAAGCCCTTGCAACGTTATCGTCTTGCCGTGGACAGTCACGCGCAGTTCGTCAATGTGCAGATTCTGTTCAAAAATCAGCTTGTTCGCGATTTTTTGGGCAAAAATCAGTTCTTCTATGCGCTGTTCGCCCGCTTCTTCTATGGTAGGAAGCGTGTTTTTGATGCCGGTCGCAATCATGTCTGCCATTATATCGGGATTAAACAGCGTCGTGTTAATCGTNACGTGAATGCGCGAATGATCTTTTAAATCATAATGGAACGAACTTTTGTAGAATTCGCGCTGCCGCTTGTCCGAATCCTTGAGCATTTTGAGCGCGAGCACATCGCTTTCAGTATGTGTCAGCTCCTTTATGTGGCGCAGACGCGCTTCGGTCGTAGAGACAAAGCGGATGGTCAGATGATTGGGCACNTCNGCAAGGTACAGGAACGCACCGCGNCCCATGATGACGCAGTTGTTTTCCTGCGCCATTTCCAAAATGACCATGCTCAGATAATTCANGTACCGCTCACGCGCTTTTGCCCAACGGTCAAAGATATTCGGCTTGCGCTCGTCGTACTTTGCCAAATCTTCGGGAGAAAANCCTTTTGCGACGATNCGCCGTTCGATTTCCTTGCGATCATANAACGTATAGCCGAGCCGACGCGCAATGAGCATACCAATCTCATCGCCAAGNGAGCCGGACTGGCGGGTGAGCGTGATGATTGCCATGGCTACACTTCCTCTGCCGCACTCACAAAGCAGGCAATGCCTTCGGTGCGGTACTGGTCNCGCAGTTTCCACACGATTTCTTTGATGACTTCNCANTCGTCCGCGCTNCAATAAACGATGAACATCACGTTNAGCTGCGGCCAAATNGCATCGCCCAAGCACGGATTTGAATAGCCCGCNCCCATAACGCTTNCCAGTTTGGTATACCGNGCGGCGACNTTATGCTCGTCAAATTCCTGCCGGAAATCTTCTTCCAGTGCCTGNGTGCAGATAATCTCCATGCGCANGACGTTTCCGGCGGGCGCATACCGCTCATCGCCTTTTTTGCTTTTGAGCGGCTGCGCAGTAAAATCGACCCGTTCNTTTGTCTTTTTCGTTGCCATTATTGCTCTCCCATAGTGTTTTCTGTGTCATGCTGCCGCGCTTCTGCTTCCGCCGCCGCCTTTGCGGCTGCCTCTGCCTCCGCTTTTGCGGCCGCTTCCGCGGCTTTCTTTGCGTTCTCTTCCGCTTCGGCCTGTGCCTGCGCNGTCTGATTGGCNAGTTCCTGNGCGGCGGCAAGCTGCGCGGCAAGTTTTCCTGCCTTCATGCGCTGCTTTTCTGCCTTTGCCGCCAGTTTTTCNGCGCGGCGGCGTTCNTTTGTGCTCGCGGAGTTNTCCGCAATCAGNCCGTCCTGCANNTGCCGCGCCGACTTTTTNGCCANCCGCCGCAGACGANGCGCGTTAAAGACATAGTACACCGTCGGCATGAGGAACAGCGTCATCAGCGANCCGAACGTCATGCCGCCAAAAACCGTNAGCGAAATCGGCTGCATTGANCGCGAGCCTTCGCCGGGGAAGAACGCCATAGGNGCGAGCGAAATGACCGTCGTCAGCGTTGACATCAAAATCGGGCGCAGGCGGTTTCGCGCCGCCTCAACNCANGCTTCTTCCAAGCCAAGCCCACGTTTGCGCAGCAAGTTGGTATAGTCAACCAACACGATACCATTGTTGACNATCGTGCCGACCAAAACAAGCATGCCCATAATCGTAATCAAGTTGAGCTGATTGCCGGAAATTCCGTAAATCATCATAACNCCGATGAACGACAGCGGAATGGTAAAAATGACGATGAACGGNTCNAACANCGATTCAAACTGGCTCGCCATGACGACGAACACCAAAATCGCCGCAATCAGAATGACCAAGCCGAAATTCGCCGCCGCTTCCATAAAATCCGCAAAGTCGCCGCTGAAACTGATCGTCACGTTTTCGTCTTTCGGAATATTGTCGTCAATCANCCGCTTGATGTCCGACTGCACTTTGTCNAGCGAAAGCCCCGCAACCGGTTTTCCCGTCACGTGGATAATNCGTGCCTGATTTTCGCGGTAAATCGTGACCGGNGCCGTTGATTCCACATAATGCGCAAAACTTGANAGCGGAATGCGCTGCCCCGACGAATTGATGACCGAAATTTCGTCCAAATCGTTCAGCCGNGANTTGTCCTTTTCCGGCAGGCGCACGACNATATCGATGTCGTCNCCGTTCTGCGTAAGGCGGCTCGCCGTCGTTCCGTCAATCGCGCCCTTGATGTCCGCCTCAACGCTGTAAATNTTCAGCCCGAATTGGTACATGCGGTCGCGGTCAAAAATAATTTCTGCCTGCGGCAGTCCGTCTTCCTGGTCGCTCGTNACTTCGGTAACCAAATTGCCGCCNTTTTCNTTGAGCAGTTCGGTCACCTGTGNCGCCGTCGCGCGCACNAAATCCAAGTCGTCGCTCCTGATGTCTATGCTCATGCCGCTGGAGCTTGACGCGCTGTTCATGTTCGAGCCGAATTTTAGCTCCGCGCCGGGGAACAAATTGAAATAGCGGCGCAGTTTTTCCTTTGCCGACTGCTCGTTGTCCCANCCTTTCTGGCGTTCTTTCTGCTCGTACAGCATGAACGTGATAGANCCGGTGTTCGTCTCAGAACTTGAGGCCATCATCGACGTGCCGCCCACCGTGACGGACGTGTATTTGACGCCTTTCAAATCCTGCAACGCCATGTTCTCAAACTCACGCACGGTGTCTTCGGTCACTTCAAGGCGCGTGCCTTTTGCCAGCTCAAAATCGACCACNACGGAGTTTGCCGCGCTTTCNGGCATAAAGATAAAGCCAACNAGTTTGATNGCCGCAATCGAAAGCACGAACAAAATGACCAACACGCCAATGCTCAGCCGCCGGTGATGCAGCACCCAACTGACCCCGCGCGCATACGAATTTTCCATATTGAAGAAAAACCGGTTGAACGCGCGGTTGATACGGTCGCCCACACTGTCGCCGCTGTCATCGATTTTGTCAATCCGCAGGTACTTTGACGTGAGCACGGGCACCAGGCAGATTGCCACAAGCAGCGAACACAGCAGCGAAAAGATAATCGTATAGGCAAGGTCATGGAACATCTGCCCCATCATGCCCAGCTTTGACTGAAACATCAGCATAGGCAAGAAAATACACACCGACGTGAGCGTACTCGACGTAATGGACATCGCCATTTCCTGCGAGCCGAGAATCGCCGCCACTTTCGGCTTTGCGTCTTTCTGCCGGTAGGCGTAGATATTCTCCAAAACGACGATAGAGTTGTCCACCAACATACCAATGCCGAGCAGCAGACCGACCATAGAAATCGAGTTGATCGTAATGCCCTTGAAATACATCAGGAAGAGCGTAATCAACACGGAAATCGGGATTGCAAGGCCGACGATAATCGTACTTTTGAGCGAGCGCAAGAAAATGAACAGCACCGCAATGGCGAGCAACGCGCCCTGCACGACCGAGGAGACGACCTCGTTAATCGTCTGCTCGATGATGTCCGTCGTGTTGTACGTTTCGGTCAGGCTGACATCCGCGGGCAGTTCCTGTTTCAGCTCGACCAAGGCTTTGCGCACCTTTTTTGCCGCGCTCACGGAATTCTTGCCGCTCTGCTTCTGAATCATCAGCATGACCGACGGCTCGCCGTCAAGATACGCCAGCGTGCTTTCGTCCTTGTAGCCTTCGTACACGTCGGCAATGTCGCGCAGGCGGACGGTGCGCACTTCGGGCGCGTTGAATCCGTCGCTCGCACTCGCCTTGTACGAAATGACCGTGTTCTTCAAGTCTTCCAGGTTCTGATATTTGCCGTTCGCCTTAATCGTATAGTTCGTGTCGCCGCTCGTAATCACGCCGCCCGACGACTGAATGTTCTGCGCGCCAATCATCTGCACCACGGAGCTGATTGAAAGCCCGTAAGCCTCCAAGCGGTCGCGCGGAATTTCCACGTTGATTGACTTTTCGCGCCCGCCGATAACGTTTGCCGACGCAACGCCGTCCAGCTGCTCCAAGCGCGGCTGAATAACGTCCTCCGCAAACTGGCGCAGCTCTTCCGGCGTGCGGTTTCCCTGCACCGCAATCATCATAATCGGCATCATGGACGGATCCATGCGGATTGTTATCGGGCTGTCCGCATCGTCCGGGAGATACGTGCGCACCATATCTATCTTGTCGCGTATGTCGCCCGCCGCCGCGTCAAGGTTCGTGCCGAATTCAAATTGCAATATGACGATCGACACGCCCGACTGCGAGCGCGACGACAGTTCTTTCAGCCCGCTCAGACCGGAAAGCGAGCTTTCCAAAATGCGCGTCAGACTCTGCTCGACTTCTTCCGGGCCGGCGTTTCCATAACTCGTGTAGACAATCATGTACGGCAAATCCATGTCCGGGTACATATCGACGGGAAGGCTCGCCGTACAGTAAAGACCCAAGCCAATCAGCACAAGAAAAATGAGCAGGGTCGTAGTGGGTTTATTAACACATCGTTCTGAGAGTGTCATACGTTCTCCTATTTAAAATTTGCCGCAGTTACATGCCTGCTTCTGTGGTAGAAACGATATTCACCTGCGCGCCGTCGTTCAGCAATGACTGACCTTTGACGATGATTTCGTCGCCTGCTTCAAGTCCTTTGGCAATTTCCGTGCGGTTGTCCACGGAAATGCCGACGGTAATCGGCTGCTGGCGGACAGTCGCCGCTTTCCGCCCGTCTTTCTGTGATGCCACCACGAACACGAACGTCTTGCCCTCGCGGGTAACGATTGCGCTGTTGGGAATGACGATTGCGTCCTGCACGGTGTCGGTCACCAGACGAACGCGCGCGTACATGCCCACTTTGATACGGCTGTCGCGCGGGTCAATACGCAGTTTGATTGCCATTGTGCGCGTTGACGTGTCCAAAACCGGGCTGACCTCAAACACGCGCGCATTGAATTCCACGCCGGGATACGCGTCAAACGTGATGACGGCAGACTGCCCCTGCTTGATACGGCTGATAAACCGTTCCGCAACGTTCACTTTGATTTCCAGATCGTCGGTGCGGGCAATGCGCGCCACCGTAACCGACTGACTGACCGTCGCGCCGATTGTCGGCGGAATTGACGTAATGCGTCCCGCAATCGGGGCGCGCACGGGGCTTTCGCTATAATTCATGCCGGGGCGGCTCGCGTCCACGTAGGCAAGCACTTGATCCTTGCGCACCATGTCGCCCACGCTCACCAGAATGCGCGAGATTTTTCCCGCCTGATCGGGCATGACGTTCACTGCAGAAACGGAATCCACGTCGCCGCCGAATTCAAGGTATTCATCCAAATTGCCGGGCGCAGTCTTGTACGAACTGACCGCATAGATGATTTCTGCCTCATCCATAGTCTTTGCCGTCGCGTTTTTCTTGCACCCCGCCGCAAGCACGACCACCGCCGCCGCAAGCAACATCATTTTTTTTGCGTGTCCGATATGCATACTAATCTCCTTGTTTCCGTTAGTTTTGTCCTGCCGATGCTTCCGACTGCTGCAAGTCAGAAAGCACCACGCCCAATGCTTTTTCCAAATCCATGAGCGCGCAGATATAATTATATTTTTGGTTCAACTGCCCGAATTTCGCATCGTTAAGTGATTTTTCTGCATCACGAAGATCAAGCAATTCCATCGTGCCGTTGCGATACGAGCGTGCGGACATCTCATAAGCACGTTGTGCAAGTGTCACCGTCCGCCCCATTGCATCAATCTGCTCACGCGCCTGATTCAATGTGTCCACTGCCTTACGCACTTCCATTTTTTGATTTTCACGCATAGTCTCCATTGCCAACTCAGCTTGCTTTAATTTTGCTTTGTTGTCTGCAATTCCTTGCTGGTTTTTCGACCACGGAAGCATATTCGCGATGTTCCATGCAAGCGTCAGACTAAGCGAGCCGCTATCGTACCACTTCTCGTCTTTTCCCAAATCACCCCAAAAATGCCATGCACCCTTATCGCCTATGTATGCAGGTTGCAATGCGAAATTCACTGAAAGCGCCGGAATCCATGTTCCCAAATTACCTGCTGAAATACCCAGTTTAAGTTGGTCGATGTTACTCTGCAAGGACAGAATATCAAGATTGCTTCCGCCATAACGGGCAAGCAAATCGTCCGAGTTCGCCTCAATATAGGTCGGTTCAATCTCACCGACCAATTCAAAATCTGTACCAACAGGAAAGCCTATCAAAAAACCTAACATATCAAATGACTGCGCCAGTTCTCGTTCTTTTTGCTCCATATCGGGAATAAGATTTTGATAGGTAACTTCCGCCTGCAAATACGAAATTTCCGGCACAATACCGTTGCGATAGTTTGTCTGTGCTTGACTCGCTCGTTGCCGACTATTCTCCAATGTTGTCTGCTGAATCTTTAAATTTTCTTGCTGAAGAAGTAAGCCATAGAAGAACTTGCGAATCTGCATAGTCGTGTCAATCTGACTTTGTTCCCACGAAATCTTACCGCCCTCAAACGCCGCTTTTGACGCACGTATCTGCTGAATCATTGCCGCGCTGAAATTCCACCCGAACGAAACGCCGCCAATCGCATTCCAACGCTCTTCCTCGTCATCAAAATTGGACTTAGTAGGATTCATGAGCATATTGCTCGGATTGTATTCATTCGAGCGGCTCATCGTACCCGTTACGTTCAGCGAGGGCAACAGGACGTTCCAACCGTATTTTGCCGCGCGGTCTTTCATCTCCAAGTCGATTTGCGCACTTTTGAGTGTACGGCTGTTCTGCAACGCATACTCAACCGCCTGATCCACGGTGAGCGTCACTTTTTCCGGTTCGGTTGCCTGTCCTTGCGCAAATGCCGCCAGCCCAAATCCAAGCAAGCCGGCCGCAAGGAATTTCGTTCTATTCATACTTCTTTTACCTCCTTATCGATGCCATATTCCATATAATCAAACAGTATCTTCAGCGCGTCTCCCAGCCCGTTTTGGTCGAGCGCGCGGTTCGTCCACTGCACTATCAGCGCAACCGAGAGTGCCGACAGCCATGAGACAAAGTGCCTCGGCGACACCTTCATGCCCGTGCCGAACAGCACGAGCGGGTCGGGGAGCTTCTTTACCCACGGACTCGACAAATCCTGCTCGTCCTTGAACACGTCGTCCGTAGAAGTCTGCAAAAGCCAGCCGCCAACGGGAATAATCGACGGGCGCAGCATATAATACGAAAGCCGCGTGCGCATCAGAATGTACATATACTCGCTGAAATTACGCGCCGCACTCACGTTTTCCGTCACCACCGTGTCAACCATGACAAGCTCGCGCTCAATCAGCGACTTTATCATCTGATTCTTGTTGTCAAAATACTCGTACAGGCTGCTTTTTGCCATGTTCAGCTCTGCCGCAATTTTGTCAACCGTCACGCCCACAAACTTATACTTGACGATTACGTTCGCCAACGCCGTAAAAATACGGTCTTCTGGGGGGGGTACGTCCGCACCAATCGCACACAGCGCATCCAACTCGGCAAACCGCTCCCTGCTGATTGCGTCGGGATACAGCACGTGCCAGGCAGGAACGCTTCGTTTCAGTCCGCCCAGCAACATCCGCACCACGCTGCGGGCAAACGTCTCCGTCGGTTCTGCCACACCGCCGCCCGCAATCCATTTTTCGCGCAGCTTGATGACAATAAAAATCGTCACGCCGCAATAAATGCTCCGAACATACCGGCGCACGTCCCGCACCACCGGCACATCCCCGCCTAAGGCAAGCTCGTAGCCGCCCAGATTCTTTACGCCCCGCGCCGTCATCTCGGCGACAAGCCGCCGCTCAAACTGATCACGGACGCACAGATTGCTCAGCATATAATTGATATAGTACGAATGCTCGGTAAAAAACTGCACCAGAGCGACAAACATCTGCTCGGAAACGCCCGGCTCATCGTCCTGCGCCTCCAGCGACCGCAGGCGCTCCGCGAGCGTCTCCACAAAACGCTCGTACATGGCGGCAATCACGGCATCTTTGTCCTTGTAATGCCGATAAATCGCCGCCTTGCTGATGCCGACCTTTGCCGCCAAATCAGCCATTGAGAACGACCGAAAACGCGGCTCGTTGCAGAACGAAAATGCCGCGTCCAAGATGCGTTCCTTGGTTGTCTTTCCCGAAGCCGATTTCCCTGCCATATTTGTTACCGAATATTCGGTAACGACACCGTATCAAATATTCAATGCCCTGTCAACAGAATTTTTGCAAAAACATAACGGGCAAAAGCGGCAACGGCGCGCTTTTTATGCCCTTTGCCCCAAAAAGTTCCTAGGTTTTGGGCGAAAAGTTCCTAACTTTTTACCAAAAACCTTATAAGCTTTTGCATGAAAAGTTCCTAGGTTTTTGCCCAAAAGTTCCTACCTTTTTGCCCGCGCAAGCCACGGCACAACGCCTTGACGTTCCGCAAAAAAATCAGTATGGTAAAGATGCCTACTGCCTTGCGGTGTATGATGATTGTGCAGGGGGTAGCGCACCAAGTCGGGGGTCGTCTTCAGCGATGACCCCCGAAGTTTTTATGCGCAGCAACAGCATTTCGTGCCGTTTTTCCAAATAAATGTACACGTTCCCCGCCAGATCGACCGTCTTTTTGCCCGCGTCCTGCTGCTTGCGGATATTCCCGATTTCCCGCATCATCTCGTTTATGGCAAACTGGCGGTTCACGTCGCCCGTCACGTACAGCAGCACGTCCTTGCCCTGNCCGATCGCCTTGTTGTAGTTGCCGCGGATATTGCGGTCGGTTTCTTTCAGCTCCAAGAATTCGCCGTCGGTCAGCGTGTCGGCGGCTTTCTTTTGGTTTCCGCAGGCATCCCGCGCGTAATCGAACGGCAGCAGAAAAACGGTATGNCCCCAGGCGCACAAAACCTTGCAGGCNTTCAGCTCCTTGCAAAAATCGCGGGCGGCCTCATACTTGGAGCGGTTCTCCGCCACGAACACGCCGTCAACCGTAACGTACCGCGCCGATTGCAGGCGGACTTTCANNTCCGCCCGTTCCGCAGGAGAAAGGTCGCGAAAGTCCTTGTCGGTAAACGCAACGATGTCATCTGATTTCTGCTCTTTTTGCCGCACNCTCTACTGTACCAAAATCCGCCGAAAAGAAAAAGACTTGCCGAATTCGCGTTTTGCGCCTATATTTAAAGCGAGGCGCAGNATATAATTCCGCGCACCTTTGCAGGAGGACGATATGGCAGCGATTGCAGTTACGCAGCAGACATTCAAAAGCGAAGTGCTGGATGCCGACAAGCCGGTACTGGTNGACTTCTGGGCATCATGGTGCGGCCCGTGCAANATGATGGGNCCGGTGGTGGAANAGATTGCGGACGAACGCACGGACATCAAAGTGTGCAAGGTCAACATCGACGACGAACAAAGCCTTGCCGAACAGTTCGGCGTGATGAGCATTCCCACGTTCATCGTGTTCAAAGGCGGAAAAATCGCCGCGCAGACCGTAGGCGGACAGGCAAAAGAAGCCCTGTTGCAGTCGCTCGGACTGTAGCCCCGGCTTTCTGCCGCACNGGCGCAATTCCGGCGCANTTTGTGCGGCAGAAGTACTTTTATCTCCAAAAACAGTGCGTTATTTTCATTCTTTTTCGGTGTATACTGATACAAAGCGTTTTCTGTAACACGCGCAGNAAAANANTGTTGTGTATAATGAACAGAAACGTTCTGGAGGTATGTNTATGAANAANATTTGTGTNGCCGTTACCGCATTGCTGGCAGCCGGNGCGCTCGCATTTGCCGAAGGCTCATTCACGGCAAACGACCTTGATCCGTCCGACTCCGTGACCGANAAAATCGAGNTGAACGGATTNACNATCAACGCAAGCAAAGAGAAAGAAATCCGCGTCACGGCAAAAAAGAAAACCGCTCCNGACGGCACGAGTTTTACGCGCCTCGTTGACNTGCGCGGAAAGCCGTCAGCAGGCGCGCGCACCATTACGTTCTCCGCAAAGGCNGGGGAGNCGGTCGTCGTGTACGGCAACAGCGCGTCAAAGACGGACAAACGCAACGCGCTCGTGCAGACCGACAAGAAAAAGACCNTCACGTCNATCAAATTGGAGCCTCAGTCCGGCGATGTCTCTATGGGCGAAGCAAAAATCCCCGAGGACGGCACGTATCAGGTGGTCGCCGAAAACGGGGGGATTTACATTTACGGCATTATCGTAAAATAAAAAGAACACGTTTTCTGCGNCAAAAAGGGCGGTGGTTTTCCATCGCCTTTTTTTATGCTACAATGGCGTATGCGCCAAATCTGCTATACGTGCCTGCGNCCCGTGCAGAACTGTTTCTGCACCTACCTGACCCCGTTTGACTGCGGNATAAAATTCGTCTTTCTGATGCACCCCAAAGAAGCAAAACGCCAGCGCACCGGCACGGGACGCATTGCGCACGCNGGGCTGATTGATTCCGAAATCATCGTGGGAATAGANTTTANCAAAAACGAACGNCTNTGNGCCCTGCTCGCGGACGACCAGTATGNTCCGCTGCTGCTNTACCCCGGCGACGATGCCTGGACGGCGGACAAAGCCGGGTTNGCGCAGNCGGTCGGCACAAAAAAGCCGCTTGTCATCGTCATTGATTCCACCTGGTTCTGCTCAAAAAAGATGATCCGGCTCAGCACGAACATCATGGCGTTGCCCAAACTGTCGTTCAGCGGCAGNTACCGNTCGATTTTTACGTTCAAGCGCGAGCCAAAGCCCGAATACATCTCCACGATAGAAAGCTGCTACTACCTCATCAAAGAAATGCAGGCGGCGGCAATNATCCGCGCCACGGCCGACCCGGAATGCCTGATGACCGCNTTCAAGGCGATGATCCGCTTTCAGCTGCAAAAAGAAAACGACCGCATTGCGGGACTGCTCCCCAACACGCACTTCCACGACTACAAATACACGCGCACAAAAACCATTCCCCAAGAAATCCGCTGAACATTGCGCCAGTTGCTGACTGAACTTGGCGAACNGNGGCGGCGCATTCGGTTCGTCGGTTGAAATCGGGCGGATTTTTCGCTACACTAATCGTATGAAAACGTCTCAGTATTATATTTCTACCTTGCGCGAAGCCCCGGCAGAAGCGATTATCGCGAGCCATATCCTCATGCTCCGCGCGGGTCTGGTGCGCAAGCTGGCAAACGGTCTGTACGCATACCTGCCGATTGGCCTGCGCTCCCTGCATAAAGTGGAAACGATTATCCGCGAAGAACTCGACCGCATCGGCGCAATGGAGATAAAGATTCCCGTCATTCAGCCGGGCGAAATNTGGAAAGAAAGCGGGCGGTGGGAAACGATGGGTCCGCAAATGCTCAAGGCGAAAAACCGCGGCGAGCAGGACATGGTTGTCAGCCCGACGGCGGAGGAAGGCTACACCGCAATCGTGCGCGACGCGCTGACCAGTTACAAGCAGCTGCCCGTCAACCTGTACCAAATCAACACCAAATACCGCGACGAAATCCGCCCCCGCTACGGCGTAATGCGCGGNCGNGAATTCACGATGATGGACGCATACACGATGCACGCAAACGACGAATCCCTGGACGAATCGTACCGCGCGTATGAAAAGGCGTATTTCCGCATCTTCAAGCGGCTCGGCCTGAACATCATTCCNGTCAAGGCGGACAGCGGCGCAATGGGNGGCAGCGGCAGCGAAGAATTCATGGTGGAAAGCCCGATTGGCGACGACACGCTCATTCTGTGCGGCAACTGNGGCTATGCGGCAAACGCCGAAAAAGCCGCCTGCGCTCCCGACGTGGCGACCGACAGCGACGGCAAGCCGCAGGTCAAAACCGACTTGCCCTATGAGGACGTGGCGACCCCGAACGTCTTTTCCATTGCCGACATGGAGCGNTTTTTCAACGCGTCGTCCAAGACATTCATCAAATCGCTCATCTANAAGGCNGAAAANTGCGCGCTCGACCTNAGCGCGGACGCGCACGGCAAACAGTTCAAGCGGGTCAAAGATTCGAGCGGCAGTTATTATCCCGTCGCCTATTTCTGCGTGCTGATCCGCGCGGACTTGGACGTAAACGAGGCGAAACTGGCTTCNGCGCTCAAAGCAAGCGCAGTCGANCTGGCGGACGAAAAGGCNGTCTTGCAGTATGCGGGCGCGCCCCACGGATTCGTCGGGCCGACTGCCGCCACCGTGCCGCTCGTCGCCGATTATTCCGTCATCGCCACGCAGGAAGACGGCTCGCTCGCCGCGCAAATGCACGACGCAATCACGGGAAGCGGCAAAGAAGGCTACCATATCAAGCATGTTGAGCCGTTGCGCGACTTTACGCCGTTCCTGAACGCGGATGTCCGCATGGTCAAGGCGGGCGACCGCTGCCCGGTCTGCGGCAATCCGTTCCACACGACCAAAGGCAACGAGCTGGGACACATCTTCAAGCTCGGGCANAAATACACCAAGTCGATGAACGTCACCTACCTCGACGAAAACGGCAAGGCGGCAACGCCGACCATGGGCTGCTACGGAATCGGCGTGGACCGGACGCTCGCTTCGATTATCGAAAACCACAACGACGAAAAGGGCATCATCTGGACGATGAGTACNGCNCCGTTCCAAGTCTGCATTGTGCCGATAAANTACGACGGGCAGATGAAAACCGTTGCCGACCGGCTTTACGACGAACTGACCCGCGCCGGCATTGAGGTGCTGCTTGACGACCGCAACGAACGCCCCGGCGTGAAATTCGCCGACATGGAGCTGATCGGCATTCCGCTGCGCATTACCGTGGGCGAAAAGACGCTCCCCAACGTGGAATGCAAGCCGCGCGACGCTGCGGAAGCAGAAATCGTGCCCGCAGAACAGGCGGCGGAAAAAGCCATTCAGTTTGTGCGCGACGCGCTTGCGGCATTGAACGCAGAGTAATCTAATCAGAAATACCGTGCCGACAGCGCGTCGGCAAGCACTTCGGCACGGCGAATCGTCTGAATAATCAGCGGAATGAACANCGGGAANAGAATNCGTATCTTCGCAAAAAATCCTTTCGCGTTGCCCAATCCCCCGCGCTCAAGCTGTGTCTTGACGATTGCCGACGCTTCGTCTATCAGAATGGGAATAAAGCGGAACATAATCTCCACCACCACCACGAGCGGGCGCACGGGAATATGCAGCGCGGCAAGCGGTCGGACAAGCGTCGAAAATCCTTCCAAGATTTCTTTTTCTCCCGTGGAATAGACGAACACTTGCACCGCCGACAGCGCGCCGAACACGCGGACAAGCGTAATGACGCACAGCCATATCTTGAACGGCGTGACCATAAACCATTTCCATTCGGTAACATGCGGCTCGCCGTCACGCGCGGGAATAAAAATCATCTGAATGGCGCAGTACAACAGCATCCACGGCAGGATTTTGGCGAACGACGTAAAAAGCCGACGAACGGGATANTGTGCGAGCAGCGCGTACACCACGGACGCAAGCACCACGCCCGCCGCAAATACCGTATGCCGCACGCACAGCGCGCACACGAACAACGCCAAAAACACGACATATTTCCACGCCGGGCGCAGTTTTTGGACGATACCACGGACATGCACGCCCGCCGTGCCGAACCGGGCNGCCTTGCGCAGCGTGGCAAGAATCGGTGCGCCCGCGAGCGGCGGCATTGCTTTGAGCGGCACCGAATCCGCAAGCGGCTGCCCCGCAGAATCGGAGACGATTGCGCCGTTTTCCATGTGGATTGCGCGGTCGGCAAACGCCGCTTCGTCCATGCGGTGCGTACTGAACACGACCGTCTTGCCTTCCTGCGTCAGGGCGCGCAACATCTGCATCACGCGGTGGCGGCTCACGGGGTCAAGCCCTGCCGTCGGCTCGTCGAACAAAAGCACGTCGCTGTCCATTGCGATGATACCGGCAAGGGCAAGCTTGCGCTTTTCGCCGCCGCTCAGCTGCTGGGTCGCCCGGTCAGCAAACGCCTCAAACGGCAAACCGACCGTATCCATCGCCCTGCGCACACGCGCTTTCAGTTCCTTGCCACGAACGCCCTGATTTTTCGGACCGAACGCCACGTCATCGGCGGCATACGGCTCGAACAATGCCGCCTGACTGTCTTGCAGCGCGAGCGACGGGCGTGAATCCGCAAACACTNCGCCCCCATGAGCGAGCAGACCCGCCGCCACTTCAAGCAGCGTGGATTTTCCCGCGCCGCTCGCGCCGGTAATCGCCGTGAGCGTTCCCCGGAAAATATCCGCCGAAAAATGGTCAAGCACCGTGCGGTCGTCATACGAAAAACTGACATCGCGGAACGCAAGCGCGACCTCCGCACGGGAAAAATCCTGCGCCGACCGTTCCTGTGCGGCAAGCGGACTGCCGAACAATCCGCCCGTCAACGCCGTGTCCGCCGCAAACGCCTCGCGCGTCCCGTCAAACACGACCGCCCCTTCACGGAGCACGATAATATGCCGCGCCCGCATCGCCTCGTCATAATCATGCGTAATGTGCAGAACCGTCTGCCCGCGCCGGTTGCATGCGTCCAAAAATTGCATAACGTCCGCGCGGGATTCCGGGTCGAGCATGGACGTTGCCTCGTCAAGCACGAGCAGGTCGGGGCGCAGGGCAAGAATGCCGCTCATCGCCAGTTTCTGCATCTGCCCGAGCGAAAGCGCATTGGTGCGGCTGTCCGCCCGGTCAAGCAAGCCGGAGATCGACAGGCTTTCTATGACGCGCTGCTCCACTTCCGCGTCCGAAAGCCCCAAATTTTCCGGGCCGAACGCCGTATCGCGCGAGACAATGCCCGACACAATCTGATCTTTCGGATTCTGGAACACGATTCCCGCACGAACGCCGTCCGCAAGCCGCACATTTCCTTGCTGTGCCGACAAAAATCCCGTGATAATCCGCGCGAGCGTACTTTTTCCCGATCCGTTCGTGCCCAAAATGACCGCGTATTCGCCCGGCTGCACGGAAAACGACACGTCGCGCAGCACGTGCTTTGGCGATTCCGGGTAAGAGAACGAAAGATGTTCGACGGAAAGCAACGACATTATCCCCATACTACCGCAAAACACGCCGCATTACAACAAACACAACTGCGCGTCACGCAAGNTCNNCTGNTTTGCCTCGTGNNNTTCGTCGCCGTCACGCGCNCCGCCAATCAAAAACGACGACTGCGGGTCGTGNANGNCGNCATTCTTGCGGACGAGCGCGGCATCNTCGTTGGCGTAGCAGTAGCGNCAGCCATGCGGGCAGCTGTTGTANGCGCCGATGTCATGCGTGGCAATGCACCCGCAATGCCGCCGCANATGCTGCGCGGGNAGCGACGCGACNAGCGGAAATCCTGCCGNGCGNTCAATNACCGCGCGCGAGACACACNCNCCNGCCGCCACGCCGAACGCGCTCAAATCGACCTGNTCCGCGCACGTCTCCACACGAATGCCCGTCTGCGCNCCNACGCGCGANAACGCCTGCGCCAAAAACTGCTGGTCGGCANGGCTCACTTCCTGCACGGCGGGAAAATTCCGCTTCGTCTTCTCATACAAATCGACAAAACTGATAATGCACCGCTCNGTCGCCGGGCGCAACGANTCCGCCAGCNGCCNNAAACTGCGGATATGCGCGGANACGGAATANGTTTCGTCCACAAAAATCGGGTCGTACCGCCAGCACACGTTGGGCTTGCCAATCGCCGCGCCNANNNCAANCGTCGCNTCCNCCACCNCCGACTTGGGAGGAACGTTCGGCTCGATTTCCGTTCCGTAAGGGGTAATCGTCACGAAAATATACAAGGCAAAGCCACGCGCGCGCAGTTCGGGCAGGTGCGGGAGCAAGGGCGCGGGGTTTTTCGTGCAGAACACAAGGCAGTCCACCACGTCCGGGGACAGGCGGTAGCGCGTTACCTGACGGGCATAGTACGGATTGCGCACGTCCACAAAGCCCGCGCGCACACGGTTCATAAACCATTCGGCATAGAACGCGGGAATGTCGGTGCGCCCGCTGACAAAGAGCAGCATATCAGTAATGCGGCGGACGGCGGGCAGGAATGTCGATGTTCTGCGCCAGTTCCTCGTACCGACCGGCAAGCATTTTGTTCTCCTCGCGCAGAATCGCAATCTGCTTTGCGTTCGTCACGGCTTCCTGCTGCAACTGCGCCACAAAATCTTCAAGGTACGCCAGTTTTGTCTCCAGCGCGATAAAGCGTTCTTCGGTTTCCATGCGGTCATTATAGCGTTTTTATGCGGAACATGATACACTGACAAAAAGGAAAAGCCATGATACAGGGAAAGACAGTCGTCCTCGGCGTGAGCGGAAGCATTGCCGCCTACAAGATCGCGGGACTTGCCCGCGCGCTGGTACGCGAAGGTGCAAACGTACAGGTGATTATGACTAAAAACGCCGTGCAGTTCATCAATCCGATTACGTTTGAGACGCTCACGGGCAACAAATGCCTCATAGACACGTTCGACCGCAACTTTGAGTACAGCGTGGAGCATGTCGCGCTTGCCAAACGGGCGGACGTGTTTATGCTCGCACCCGCCACCGCAAACGTCATCGCAAAGGCGGCGCACGGGCTTGCCGACGATATGCTCACCACCACGCTGCTCGCCTGCCGCTGCCCCAAGCTGATTGCCCCCGCCATGAACACGGCGATGCTCGAAAATCCCGCCACGCAGGAAAACCTTGCCACCTGCCGCCGCCACGGCATGACCGTCATCGAACCGGCGACGGGCCGTCTGGCAAACGGCGACACCGGCGCGGGAAAAATGCCCGAAGCAGAGACTTTGTTCGACTGGATCGACTTTACGATCGGGCACGAAAAAGACCTTGCGGGCAAGAAAATCCTCGTCACGGCAGGACCCACCCGCGAATCGCTTGACCCCGTGCGCTACCTGACCAACCATTCGAGCGGCAAAATGGGCTTTGCGCTCGCAAAAATCGCCGCCGCGCGCGGCGCGGACGTAACGCTCGTCAGCGGACCGGTCGCGCTCCCGACCCCGCTCGGTGTACGCCGCGTAGACGTAACGACCGCCCGCGAGATGTTCGCGGCGGTGACAGAACAGAGCGCGGCGCAGGACATCATCATCATGGCAGCGGCAGTGGCAGACTACCGCCCCGCGTCCTACAGCACGCAGAAAATCAAAAAATCGGACGACGCGGCAACAATCGCCCTGGAACGCACGGACGACATCCTTGCCTGGCTCGGCGCACACAAACGACCGGGACAGTTCCTGTGCGGATTCTGCATGGAGACCCAAAACCTTGCCCAGAACGCCTGCGAAAAACTCGACCGCAAACATGCCGACCTCATCTGCGCCAACAGCCTGACCGAAGCGGGCGCGGGATTCGGGTGCGACACCAACATCATCACGCTCGTCACCAAAAACGGCGACCGCCCGCTGCCCCTGCAAAGCAAGGAATCCGCAGCACAGGCAATCCTGGACGAAATCGTCGGCGCGCTTTGACAACGGTACGCCGTTCTGCTATCATAGTACCATGAAGCGGACGGCGCACACAAACTTCCAATTCTCACCCCCCCCCCTGTCATAATCTTTGCCGCCGTCTCCGGCACACAAGCCCGCTAACCCGTCTTCCTCCTCAACAAACCATTTTCCCCGGCTCAACGCCAAGCGATAGGCTTTCGTCTCCCGACAAGTACGCATTTTGCGCAGCAAATTCTTTGCCCGCATCCGACAAGTACAAATTTGGTGCAACAAATCCCCTCTCAGCAACTGACAAGAACGAATTTGGTGCGCAAGATTCCTTGCCAGCATTCGACAAGTACGAATTTGGCGCAACAAATTCCTTGCCAGCACTCGACAAGCACGAATTTGGTGCAACAAATTCCCTCTCAGCAGTCAACAAGTACGAATTTGGTGCGCAAGATTCCTTGTCAGCATTCGACATGAACGAATTTGGTGCGCAGGACGTGGGCGCAGGATTCCCCGCGCGCACCTTATCCGACCCGAAAATGTCCGCCGCGTATGCGGCGGCAGAACAATATGGCAAAGGAGCATTCCTATGAAAGAAATCCAAACGGTGTATGTGGGCGGCATGAACAACGCGGCGCACTTCCTGTTCGTGTCCAACGTGGCAAACAGGGCGGAAAAGGACGCGGCGGTCGCCGAAAAGTGCAAGGCGCAAGTCGCCGCGCTGCGGGCGGCGGTCACGGCTGAGGACGAGAACCTGCAAATCAGCGCGAAAAGCCTGACGACCGACAAAATCGCGGCGGCTGACCGCCTGCGCGACCAGCTCTACGCGGGCTACAAGAAAGCCGTGGCAGGCTACGCGAGCTTCCCCGTGGAGGACATGGCGGAGGCGGCGAAAGTCCTTCAGCAGCACATCAAGGACTACAAAATCGACACGCAGGCGCAGCTGGACAAGGAGACGGGCTTGCTCGTCAACTTCATCCAGGACTTGGAGGGCAAGTATAAGCCGCAGGTGGACGCGCTATCGCTTTCTGCGTTCGTGGAAAAACTGAAAGCCGCGAACGAGGAAGTGCGCGAGCTGACCTCACAGCGGACGGACGAACGCTCGGCAAAGACGGCGGGCGCACTCAAAGCGGCACGGGCGGCAAGCGACGAGACATATAGAATGCTCGTCATGCACGTGAACGCCCACGCCCTGCTTGAAGGCGAAGCGGACTACGCCGCGTTCATCGACTACGCCAACACCGAAATCGACCACTTCAAACAGGAAGTCTTGGGCGGTACGAAGAGCAAGGCGAAGGCATAGCCCCGCGCCACGCAGAATTAAGGAGAACAACATGACAAGAACGCGTATAAGATTCCTAACCGTCGCACTGCTTGCAGCACTGCTGCTCGCGGCAGGCTGCGGGAGCGACGACGAGGACGACACGCCGGCGGCGGAGTACCAGGTGCTGGGCGGTCGGCTCGTGTGGTGCGCCGAAACGCTGGAGAGCCTGACCGTGCCCGACA
>JAAVAM010000024.1 GCA_014804085.1 Treponema sp.
GACTGTCCGAGGCCTCCGACGGCTTCACGTCAGTCCAAAAGTGTCCGTCCGAGACCTCCGACGGCTTCGCGGCAATCCAAAAGTGACTGTCCGAGGCCTCCGACGGCTTCACGTCAGTCCAAAAGTGTCCGTCCGAGACCTCCGATGGCTTCGCGGCAATCCAAAAGTGACTGTCCGAGGCCTCCGACGGCTTCACGGCAAACGGCGGGAACGAATTTTGTACGCAAGATTCGTTCCCGCGACCCGCGCTTTGACACTCTTTCGCCGACCGTGCTATCATACCGCAGAAAGAATGTCAAATAAGGGGCACTATATGACCATGAAGAAGAAAGCCATTATCGCCATTTCCGCGCTCGCGCTGTGCATGGCGTTCGTGCTTGTCGGTTGCTTTGGCAGTAATGAGGACAAGACGGCCGCACTTAGAGATGCCGCCAGACACAATGACGCTTTTGGAGCGCGGCTGCTCATCTGGACAGGGGCGGACGTGAACGCAACGGACGGAGAGGGCTATACCGCCCTCATGCTCGCGGCAAAGGAAAACTCGCCGGACGTTGCAAAACTGCTCATTAAGGCAGGAGCGGATCTGAACGCAAAGACCGAGGTGCGCGAATGGACTGCACTCATGCTTGCGGCATGGAACAATGCACCAGATGTTGCCCGATTGCTCATCAAAGCGGGCGCGGACGTGAATGCAAGGGAAACTTGGGGCTATACCGCGCTCACGTGGGCGGTATATGAACGCGCGTCGGATATTGTCAAGATGCTCGTCGAAGCGGGCGCAGATGTGAACACAAAAGACGACAAGGGCAAGACCGCACTCATAGACGCGGCAAATAATAAAGCGACTGATATGGCAAAACTGCTCATTGAAGCGGGCGCGGATCTGAACGCAAAGAGCAATGAGGGCTATACCGCGCTCATGTATGCGATAAAATCGAATGCCGAGGAATTTACAAAGCTGCTCATCGAATCCGGCGCGAACCTGAACGAAAAGGACAATTACGGCAGGCCGACGCTGATGCTCACGATGGAATGGGATGCCAAGAAATTTGCCAAGCCGCTCATCGAAGCGGGCGCGGACTTGAACGCAAAGGACAATTACGGTCGAACGGCACTTATGCGCGCGGCACAATGGAATGACGAGGCCTTCGCACAACTGCTCATAAAAGCGGGCGCGGATTTGAACGCGCAGGACAACGAAGGGCTTACGGCACTGATGCTCGCAAGGCGGAACTACGCCATGGGCATTGCAAGTCTGCTNGCAAATGCGGGCGCGGAGCNGAGACACGAGGCGAACGACATATCGGACGCGCTCATANCGGCGGTAAAGNNCAACAACGCCNCGAAAGTATCGTCCATAATCGAGNNTTATTTNGCAGATGAATACGANATGGAGTTCAATCAGCCTGTGGACATCGCNNAGGACGATGACGGCTGGACNGCNCTCATGTGGGCGGCACATGAAAACGCGCTNGACATGATACGGCTGCTCGTAAAGTACGGTGCGGACNTGAACGCCGGCGGCGGCTATATCGAGCANTATAANGCGGGCATAAGACCCCTCATGTGCGCGGCGCAGAACAATGCGNCCGATGCGGTCAAACTCCTCATCGAACTCGGCGCGGACGTGAACGCNNAGGACGCTTTCGGTATGACGGCACTTATGTACGCGGCGGATAAAAANGCACTGGATGCGGCGCGTATTCTGATTGCGGCAGGAGCGGACGTNAACNNNAAGGGCGACGGAATGATTANCGCACTGNNTTNTGCGGTGNGCGACAATGCGGTGGACATGGTGAAGATGCTCCTTGCGGCNGGCGCGGATGTGGAAACAAAGACCCTTGAGGGCNGCACGATGCTGGCACNNGCGGCAATGNAGNAANGCNGTGGACGTGGCAAGGCTGTTCNTAGCGGCAGGTATAGGNGTNNACGAAANGNNCGANAGCAANGGCGACACNGCGCTTATGGANGCNNCNTGGAAAAANGCGGCNGACGNTGCNAAACTGCTCATCGAATCAGGCGCNGACGTGAATGCAAGGAACAATAGCGGCAATACCGCGCTCATGCAAGCGGTNAAATACAACGCAATTGCNGTGGCACGACTGCTTATNGANNCCNGNGCGGACNTNAANGCAANGGACTATCGNNGGCAAGACCGCGCTCAAGATTGCAGAAGAAAAAGAAGNNANAGANNTGNTNGCGCTGCTCAANGNGGCAGGNGCAAAAGAATAAACTTTGAGGAAACCATGANCATGAANAAGAANTCNNTTATCACCCTTCCCGCGCTCGCGCTGTGCNTGGCNTTCGTGCTTGTCGGCTGTTCTGGCAAGAACGNGGACAAGNCAGCCGCGCTCATAGANGCGATAGAAAACAATGATGTCGCCAAAGCGCGGCAGGCCATAGATGCGGGTGCGGACATACACGCAAAAGTACCATACNGCAACACGACGGGTACGGTGCTGATGAAAGCACTCGTATGCTATGCGCCGGACGTGGCAAGGCTGCTCATAGAAATGGGCGCNGACGTGAACGAAAAGGACGANCAGGGCANGACCGCGCTCATGCGGGCGGATGATCTGCCGGCGGACATCACCACACTGCTCATAGCGCACGGCGCGGACGTGAACGCACGGTGCAATGACGGCCGGACTGCGCTCATGTTCGCGGCGAATCACTATGCGGCAGAGGCGGCAGGGCTGCTTATCAAGGCGGGCGCATACGTNAACGTACAGGACAATGACGGCATAACCGCGCTCATGTGGGCGGCACAAAGCAATGACGCGGACACGGCAAGGCTGCTCATTGCAGCGGGCGCATACGTGAACGCAACGGACTGGAACGACAAGACCGCNNNNATGNNNGCAGAAGAAAACAATGCAACAGACGTGATNGCACTGCTCAAAGNCAGCNCGGACGTGNACGCNCGGGACAGNAAGGGCTANACGGCATTGCTCCGTGCCGTCCAAAACAATACGGCAGACGCGGCNAAACAGCTCATCGAATCCGGCGCAGACGTGAACGTAACGGATGAGAACGGCAAAACCGTACTCATGTGGGCGGCAGAGCATAAAGCGNCAGACATTGCGCACCTGCTTATCGAAGCGGGCGCNGACGTGAACGCAACGGACAGAGGCGGCAAGACACCGCTCATATACNCGGCACAGAAAAATGCGGCGGACATTGCGCACCTGCTCATCAAAGCGGGTGCGGACGTAAACGCGAGGGACNATNACGGCATGACCGCGCTTACACACGCGGCNGAGAGACGTGCGGCAGACATCGCNCAGCTGCTTGTCGAATCCGGCGCAGACGTAAACGCACAGGACGGCATGGGCTGGACTGCGCTTATGTACGCGGCGAGACAGCACGCAACGGCGGTGGCAAGGATTCTGATTGCGGCAAACGCGGACGTGAACGCAAAAGCCATGGGCTGGCATACCGCACTCGTAGCGGCAGCGAATTACGGTGCGACGGACGTTGCCGAACTGCTCATAGCGGCCGGCGCAGACGTACATGCAGGGAGCAATGACGCTCCTACACCGCTGATGTATGCGGCAGGGAAAAACGCAGCAACGGTGGCAAAACTGCTCATAGCAGCAGGCGTGNACGTANACGCACAGGACGATGANGGCAAGACTGCGCTCATGTGGGCGGCNCANNNCAGGTCGGAGGACGCGGCGAAANTCCTCATCGAATCAGGCGCGGACGTGAACGCGAAAGACGGACACAGCCAGACCGCACTCATGTGGGCAGCAATGAACAACGCGCAATTCGAGGCGCAATTGCTCATACAAGCGGGCGCGGACATGAACGCACGGAACGACGACGGCAAGACCGCGCTCATGCTTGCAGAAGAAAAAGAAGCGGCAGAAGTACTCGCCATGCTCAAAGACGCCGGCGCGAAAGAGTAAACGGGAGGAAACCATGACCATGAAGAAGAAAGCCATTATCGCCATTTCTGCGCTCGCGCTGTGTGCGCTAGCGGTGTCGTGCCTGAGCATGAAAAAGGACAAGACAGCCGCGCTCATGGCGGCGGCAAAGAGCAACAACGCAAAGGAAATGGCGCGGCTCATTGCCGACGGCGCGGACGTGAACGCAACGGATAATGGCGGCATTACGGTACTCATGGTTGCGACCGTAAACGATGCCGTAGACGTTGCACAGCTGCTCATCGAAGCGGGCGCGAATGTACATGCAAAGAACAAGGACGGTCAGACCGCGCTCATGCTTGCGGCAGTATATACAGCAGCGGAAGTGGCTCAGTTGCTCGTCGAAGCGGGCGCAGATATGAACGCGAAGGACAAAGATGGAAGGACTGCGCTGATATTTGCAGTATATTACAAAACGATGGACATGGCGCGGTTTCTGATAGCGGCGGGCGCGGACGTGAACGCAGAAGACGATGACGGCAATACTGCGCTCATGGTGGCGGAAGAATACAATGCAACAGACGTAATTGCACTGCTCAAGGCCGCCGGCGTGCGCTCCGGGCATTAAAAATGATTTTTAACCCTGCCGACTGTTCGGGGCTTGAAAATCATTTTCAGGATGTCATCGAACTTTCGTCGAAAAACAGTTTTTTCAAGGAGGAAACTATGTTCAAAGTGAATGCAAGACTCAAAGACACCAAGGAAGTAGCTCGGCTCATAAAATCGGGCGCGGACGTGAACGCAAGGATTGATGACGGCTATACCGCGCTGATGTATGTGGCAGGGCGCAATGCCACGGACGTGGCAATGCTCATTGAGGCTGGCGCGGACGTGAACGCACGGGACAATGACGGGTGGACTGCGCTGATGTATGCGGCACATCACAAGACAACGGATATGACAAGGCTGCTCATCGAATCCGGTGCGGACGTGAACGCAAAGAGCAAGCACGGCACGACCGCGCTCATGTATGCGGCAGCGAACAACGCGGCAGACGTGGCGAGACTGCTCATCAAATCCGGCGCGGACATAAACGCAAAGAGCAACCACGGCATGACCGCGCTCATGCTTGCAGAAGAATGGGCGGCGGCAGACGTGATCGCGCTGCTCAAAGCCGCCGGGGCAAAAGAGTAAACGGGAGGAAACCATGACCATGAAACAGAAAACAATCATCGCCATCACCGCGCTTGCGCTGTGCGCGCTGGCAGTGTCGTGCAAGAACGGCGCAAAAAAAGACGGCGAAGCGGCGCAGAAAATAATAAATGAAACCGCACTGAGGGCAGCCGTGAAGAATGGAGATCTTTTCGTAGTGCGGCAGCTCATACAAGCAGGCGCAGACGTGAACGCGACGGATGAGGACGAAATGACCGCGCTCATGATTGCGGCAGAATACGGCACGGCAGATATTGTAAGAATGCTCATAAATGCGGAAGCGGATGTAAACGCAAAAAACAACAAAGATGACACCGCGCTGATGTATGCGGCAGAATATGACACGACAGACATTGTAAGAATGCTCATAGATGCTGGAGCGGACGTGAACGCAACGAATGGAGCGGGTATGACTGCGCTCATAAATGCGGCATACAGAGGAGCATCAACTATCGCAAAAAAACTCATAGATGCCGGCGCGGACGTGGAGGCAAAGACCTATGAAGGCACTACCGCGCTTATGCTCGCGGCGCGGGAAAACTCAGCGGATGTCGCAAAACTGCTCATAGATGCTGGTGCGGACGTGAACGCAGAAAACGATTATGGCGAGACCGCGCTTATGTTTGCGGCAGGACGCGACGCAATCGATGTGGCCGTAGTGCTCCTCAACTCCGGCGCGGATGTGAACGCAATGAGCAAAAACGACTGGAATGCGCTCATGTATGCAAAAGCAAATGACGCGGAAGATATGATACAACTGCTCGAAGCCGCCGGGGCGCAGTAGCCACCGCGCAGTACGGGATTATGTTCCCGCACTGCACGGGACTATGCTCCCGCAGTGCGCGGGATTATGCTCCCGCAGTGCGCGGGATTATGCTTCCGCACAGTGCGGGACCATGCTCCCGCACTGTGCGGGGATACACTCCCTCAAAGTGTAGGGAGTTGCTCCCTCAAGGCGTAGGGAATCGCTCCCTCAAAGCGTAGGGAGACACTCCCCCAAGGCGTAGGGAATCGCTCCCTCAAGGCGAATGGTATTCGCAGGCACGGGCGAAGGGCGTTCGCGCGCGGCGGGAGCGTCCCGGTTTCCGGCTGGCTTGGCCGACCGGCGATTTTTTCATTGACGAGTGGCACACAGTTTGGTATCATATTTGTAATTATGGGTGTCACGACTAGCCAACAATTAACACGGTATTATGATCAGTTCCGCGATACGGAAATCGCGTTTTCAAAGGAGATTGTCCGTATCATACACCTTGACCCGCGGCAGGTATACATCAAAGCGAACGGCTCGCAGTGGCCGTGCATCATCAACTCCGCGTCGTTCCAGATGGCACGTATTCTGGTAGGCACGAAAGGCGGCGCGTACCAGATGCTCTCGCAGAAAGACGCGCCCACCTGTCAGCTGCGCCTGAGCTTTCAGGATCGGGACTCGCAGGAAATCAACCTGTTCCTGACCGGAAAAGTGGGGTCAATCGTTCCCTACACGAACTCGCAGGACTTGGCGATCGTGACGCTCGAATACACGCAGCGTCCGCCGGATGACTTCATCGAATCGATTGGGCTGCTGCTGGAGGCGAACCAGAATACGGTCACCCGCCGCAACGAGGCGATCGTCCTCAATGAGGAGAACAAGCGCAAGCTCGGCCTGGTGCGCGAGCAGACGATTGTCTCCATTGCGAACGTGCCGCGCCACTGCATCCTGCGCTCGCTTTCGTTCTCAGGCGCGCAGTTCGTCCTGCAAGGGCTGGCGCAGTTCCTCAACGGCAAGGAAGCCATACTCCTGATGGACTTTGAGAATCCGTCGGAGCGTGTGCAGGTAAAAGGGACGATTGCCGCCTCCAACCTGATTGAGGGGCGCAAGGACATCTCGCTGGTCAACATGCACTTTGACGACAAGCAGATTCCGCTGCCGTACAAGCTGCAAATCAACGCGTTCTTGACGCAGCAGCGCAAGCCCAAGCTGTCCGCCGCCGACCAGCTGGCTCAGCAGCGCGCGCAGATGCAGAAAGCGGCCGAAAGCGCACAGCCGCCCGCCTCAAATGAGTGACCTGCCCGCAAAGGAACCTGATGAAACCGATAAATCCGCTTGAGTCGGTCTATTTTATCGCGCTGCCCGAAGGCTTTGCCCTGAGCGGGCAAGCCATGCATATCGACCCGACCATTCCCCTGCCCGTGCAGAAAAAAGACGGCGACACGGCAGAAACGCCCGATTTCACGACGCTCGCGCCGGAGCAGATCCTGTCGGGGCTACTGACGGTCATGGCATATGACGCGAAGCATCCGCACATCGACTATTACCGTTCGGTGCTTCGGCAAGCGCGACCCGACATCAAAAAAGAGCTGTGCGAGGCGGCAATCCTGAAAGCCAAGAACGAGGACTTTGAGCTTGCCGAAGAAATGTTCAGCGCGCTGCACGGGTTCGACCCCGACGACATGGCGATCGTGCTGAACACGGCGCTTTTCTTTGACCAGCGCGCCGATTCCTACCGCCGTTCCGGGCTGACCGAGGACGCGGATGCCTACGACGACAGCGCGCTCCAGTATTACAAAGAGGCGATGCAGGCGGAGCCGGAAATGCCCGACGCGTTCTTCAACGCCGGTTTCTTCTATCTGAAAAAGCGCGACTACACCGAGGCGAAAGGCTGCTTTGAGACGTACCTTGCGCTCACCTGCGACACGAACGACGATGATTTGGGCGAGAACGGTCTGTACAAGAAAAACCGCGCGCAGGAAGTGCTGAACGACATCGCCAACCTGAACATGGAGGACGAGCACTTCAAAGCCGCATACGACCTGATCAACCGCGGCGAAGAAGAAAAAGGCCTCGACGAAATCCGCATCTTCTTGCAGAACAATCCCGGCGTGTGGAACGCATGGTTCATGCTCGGCTGGGGACTGCGCAGACTCTGCCGCTATGACGACGCGTTGCAGGCATTTGAGAAATCGCTCACGTGCGAGGGCGGCGAAGGACAGGTCGATACCTACAACGAGCTTGCCATCTGCTGGATGGAGCGCGGCGACACGGCAAAGGCGAAAAAATGCCTGGAGACTGCGCTCGCGCGCGACCCGGAGAACACCAAAATCATCTCTAATTTGGGCTACCTTGCGCTCAAAGAGGGCGACCCGTCGCTTGCCGCACGGTATTTTCAGATTGTCCTTGAATACGCGCCGGACGATAAAATCGCGCGCGCGGAACTGGAACGGCTGGACGTTTAGGGAAACAGCACGACATCGCCCGTGCGGACACCGACTTTNGCAAACCAGCCCTGCGGCACTTCGAGNGCGTAGCGCACGCTGACGGTACTGACNACGGACGCGAGNCTGAACGGNGTCATGTCGAATATATCCCGGATCGTNCCGTCGCGGTCAATGTAGGCGATNGAAAGCGGNTGCGGCGTATTTTTCATCCANAAANGCAAGATTTGGTCGTTCTCAAACACGAACAGCATGCCCGTGCCGTCGGGAATCGTCCGCCGCTCCATGAATCCNCGCTGCCGCTGNTCGTCCGTCACGGCAAGCTCGGCGGCTACGGTGATGTCGTTGCCGGANNCGGTGCGGATGGTCACCGTCTTTACGGGAAATTNNTGNGNCTTGCACGACNCGACGGCGCAGACAAGCAGGCAGNCCGCCNCAAGGAAAAACGCCCGCCGCATCACAGCCCNTCCAAAAACGCGTCGCGGTTCTGCTCGCCGATCGTTTTCTGCACGTTCGCGGCTTCCTGCCGCTCGTTGAATGTCTTTGCGTCNATATANTTGAGCGAAAGCGGNCGCTCCACGCTCATCAGCACGTTTTCGTCGCTCCACTGCGATTTTCGGGGGGAAAGCTGNTCCGGCTTGCCGTATTTTTCNCACANCGTCTTNAAAATCGAATAATGGTCGATTTTTTCCTGATTCAGGTTGACGGTGATNATGTACAATTTGTTCTCNTCNNCNAACTGAAACCAGCACCGCTCAAAATANGAGAACGGCGCAAAACGNNCATCCGTCTCNATCAGCGGCTGCTTCTGCCCGTCGCNCGGAGGAGAAAACGAAACGTCNCGGTCGCCNCGGTAGCCGAATTCGTGATTTTTCTTGAGCGCGGCTTTCACTTCGTCAAGGCTCATGCCCAGCGCGATGCCGCCGATTCCGGCGGGAAGCGCGACCGTTCCCGACCGCGCGGATTCCGCCGCAAAAAACGGGACGGCGAGCCAACAGACCAAAACAGAAAAAAGAAACCGTTTCATCAGTTGAGTGTCGGCAGAAAAAAGCGCGCTATTGAGGGATTTATGCGACGGTTGCTCACGCGCCGGAGTTTGACACCTTGCTCCGCGCAAACGACGCGTGCTTAATCAGTTCCTCGCAGTTGCTGATGACGATTTTGCCGCCCTCACCGCCCAGATAGTCCAGCTTGATATGGGAATCCTGCTTAAATGCGAACAGGCACTGCTCTTTTTCTTCNTCGGAAAGACTGCACATATCGGCAACGTCCTCCACCGACAGCCCCGTCTTGTAATCNCGGACAAAATCCNGCGGAAGCTTTGCCTTTTCCACCTGCAACGCGAGCATGTCGAGCATCCGCTGGATGGGATCTTCAATGCGCGCGTTGATAAGCTGGCGGGACATNGACCACAGGCGTTCCGCGAGCGTCGTCGTGAGCCGCGCGATCATCTGCGGCTGCGTGGTGACCATCTGCACGAACGTGTGCTTGTTGACCACCATGAGCGTACAGTCCTCGTTGGCAATCGCGCTCGCCGAACGGGGCTTGTTCTCCAACAACGCCATTTCGCCGAACATATCGCCTTTCTTGAGGATGGCGAACGTCACTTCATTGCCGCCCACAATCTTCCCGATTTTCACCTGCCCGCTCTGAATGATGAACATTTCCGCGCCCGGCTGCGCCTCCGAAAAAATCATCGTGTCCTGCGGGTACTTGCGGAGCATATCGGCATTGGAATCAAAATAAACCGCGTGGCTGTTCGGCTTGAGCGCGAGAAAACGCGTCTTTGCCGTCTCGGCATTCGCCCCGCCCGGTGCGGCCTTGAGATACTGATAATAGCCGAAAATGGCGATGTCAGACTTGCCCGCCCCATCGTAAAAACGCGCCGCCTTGAAAATCTGCTCGGACGAATCCTCCGCGACGGTGTTGGTCGTGCTGAGCATGAGCAGACTGTTCACGTTGCGCATCCGCGCGGCGAACGTGCGGATTATCTTCATGGCGATGGGCGTGTTCTGCTTGATCAAATCGGAATACTGCTCGCGGCGCACCGCAATGACAACCACGTCGGTGACGGCGACCGAATTCTCAATCTGGGACATGCCCGCCATGCACGCGACGACCCCCACGAAATCGCCCGGTCCGAGCATATCGAACCCGGCATCGGAAGCCGCATCCCGCCGCTCACAGCGAACCTGCCCCTGCTGAATAATATAGAAACGATCCTCGACCTTTCCTTCGATAGTGAGATATGATCCTGCTTTATAATTGGCACACGAAAGCTGTAACACAACTGCTCCTAACAATGCGGCATCACCGAACATTTCAGATTCCGGGGACAGCGCAGTCGTCCGCGCAAGCGGAAACGATACCCAACAGTATAAAATCCGCGCCTGCTTTTGTCAATCGACGAAAAAACTCCCGACGAAAATAATCTCGCACGCAAGCGCGATGCCTTTCCGTTCCCTGACGATTTTCTGCACCAGGCGCACCAAGTCATGCACGTCCTGCGCCGTCGCGTCGCCCGTGTTCACGATGATGTTGCCGTGCCAGTCGGCGACACGCGCGCCGCCAACCTGCAAGCCTTTCAGACCGCATTCGTCGATGAGTTTTCCCGCGACGATACCGTTTGCCGCGTCGTTCTTGAACACGCTCCCCGCGCTCGGCGCACGGAAATGCCCTTTTTCCTTGCGGCTCGCGACGCACGCGGCGGCCTTTTCCGCGTCAAATCCCCGGGCAAGCGAAAACTGCGCCGACAGCACGACGCAATCGTTTTGAAACGGCGACGATTTGTACGCCCACTCGCCCGAGCGCTTTTCGTCCGTCATCGTGTATGTGCCGATACTGCCGTCTGCGAGCGTAATGAAACGCACGCTCGCCAAGCGGTCGCACGCCGCAAGCCCGAAACAGGAGGCGTTCATGCACACCGCGCCGCCGACCGTGCCGCTCAATCCGCTGAAGCATTCCAGCCCGCCCGCGTCATGTTCCCGGCAGACGGACAGCACGCTTCCCCAAGCCGCGCCCGCGCCGCACGTCAGCACGCCGTCCGCAAACGAAACGCCGTTCAGACGACGCGTGCAGACAACCGCGCCGTCATAGCCCGCGTCGGAAACGATTACGTTGCTCCCGCCGCCGAGCACGATATGAGGCACGCCGCTCCCGCGTAGCATATCCAACGCAAACAGCAGCGACGGCTCGTCGGACGGCTCAAGCAGCAGAGCCGCGTTCCCGCCCACATGCATCGTCGTGCGCGCAAAAAGCGGCTCGTCGCACAAAACGCCCCCCGCATAGCGGCTGTCCGCATTGCACTTTTCGGCTATTTCTCGTATAGTGTACATACGGATTATTGTACCAAAAAGTGCGGGCAGTGTCATTCCCGGCAAGGAGCGTGTATGGCGTTACGGTTATTCAACACGATGGGGCATAAAATGCAGGATTTCAAGCCGATTGCAGACGGACACGTCGGCTTCTACGGCTGCGGACCGACGGTGTACAATTATGCCCACATCGGAAACCTGCGCGCCTACGTTTTTCTGGACATCCTTGACAAGACGCTCACCTACCTCGGCTACGACATCACGCATGTGATGAACATCACCGACGTAGGACACCTGACGGGCGACGGCGATGACGGCGACGACAAAATGGTCAGAACCGCCGAAGAACGNCAGCAGTCCGTGCTCGAAGTCGCCCAGTTCTACACCGACGCGTTCATGAAAGACATCGACGCGCTCAACATCCGCCACCCCGACATCATCTGCAAGGCGACCGACCACATTGCCGACATGATCGCGCTGATCCAAAAAATCGAGGCGAACGGACACACGTACATGGCAGGCGGCAATTTGTACTTTGACATCTCCACGTTCCCCGGCTACGGCAAACTCGCCAACCTCGACCTTGACAAACTGATTGCCGGCAAAGGCAGGCGCACCGTCGTCGTGGTGGACGAAAACAAGCGCAATCCCGGCGATTTCGTNCTCTGGTTCACCAAGTCAAAATTCGAGCATCAGGCGATGACCTGGGACAGTCCCTGGGGCCGCGGCTATCCCGGCTGGCACATCGAATGCTCGGCGATGAGCATGAAATACCTGGGCAAGCACATCGACATCCACACGGGCGGCATNGACCACATNCCCGTGCACCACACGAACGAAATCGCGCAGAGCGAAGGCAGCTTNNANGAANCGGANCGGNCTGCCGGNCCNTGGGTCAACTACTGGCTNCACAACGAATTCCTGATCCTTGAAGGCGGAAAAATGTCNAAGTCATCGGGCAGATTCATCACGCTGCAAACCGCGCTCCCCGAAGGCAAAGGATTCGCGCTGACGGACAAAGGATTCGCGCCGCTTGACTACCGNTTTTTCCTGCTCGGCGGNCATTACCGCAAGCCGCTCATTTTTTCCCTTGAGGCAATGGAAAGCGCGAAGAACGGACGCGCCGCGCTCAACGAGCGCNCGGCAAAGCTCATCATGCGGGCAAAAAACGAAGAGCATATCGCGCTGACCAAAGCGAATTTTGCGGACNTGCTCGCGGACATCGCGCAAAANCGCACGNATTCGGAAAANCTCGCCNCGTTCAGGCAGGGGCTTGAAAACGACCTNGCNACGCCGACCGCGCTTTCCGCNCTGCAAAAGGCATCGAACGGCAAAAANCAGAAAGCCTCCGANGCGCTCGCCGAAATTTTCGTCATGGACGGCGTGCTTTCGCTCAGCGTGATAGAAAACGCCCTCGCGNTCGCGGAAAAACAGTCGNCGCANAGCGCGCAGGCAGACGACCATGCGGNCGACNNCGAGGCGGCNGAAATCACCGCGCTCGTGGCAGAACGCNCTGCCGCAAAAAAAGCAAAGGACTTCGCGCGCGCCGACCAAATCCGTGACGAACTGGCCGNGCGNGGCATCACAATCCTCGACACCCCGGACGGAACGGTGTGGAAGCGGAACGTGTAACGAAAAGGACAGACTGTGGTTATAGATGATGAGAGAAATCCNCCGAACNGGCCGATTCATGCGGGCGACCCGGCTGATTTCAGACGGCTGTACGACGAAACGATGGGNCTCCTGTACAAAATNTCCTGGCGGATCGTCAATGACGAGGAAGCGGCAGAAGATTTGGTNCATGATTCGTACATCAAGGCGAACGAAAAGCAACTCGTGTTTCCNAGCCTTGACGACGCGAAATTCTGGCTTATCCGCGTGGTAAAAAATGCCTCGCTCAATTATGCCAAGCGCAAGACACGCGAGCGCAAGGCGTACCAGAAAGCNNTGTACGAAGACCACCGCAAGGCGACATCGGGCGAAACCGATATGCTGCGCGAGGAGACGAAAAAACACACNNTCGAGGCGTTAGGCAAGNTGCCGCAGAACTTGAAAGAAGTGCTGATTCTCCGCGAATACGGNGACTTGAACTATAAGGAAATCGGCAAGGTGCTCGGCATTACGGAAGGGAACGTCAAAGTCCGTATGTTCCGCGCACGTGAGCAACTGGAAAGGCTTTTGGGGGAAGATGATGTCTACTTATCTTGAAAAAGACTTGCATTCGGTCTACGTTGACAACGAACTGCCGGCGGCATACCTCGAAGCATACGAATCGCTCGTCGCGGCGGACGAACGGCANGCGGCGGAACAGCGCAAAGTCCGGTCGCTCCACGACGNTTTGCGGCAGGATGCNNNGGAACGGNAAATCGACNAAACATTCCTCGACGCGAGCTTTGCGCGCTTGCAGACAAAATTGCGGTATCATAAACACGCGGTCGCCCCGCAGGAATCAAAATCGCCGGTTCGNCAGATTCGCGCAATGGGGCGTTCCGCTCGCGGCGGCGGCAGNGTTCGCGCTCGCCATCATACCGGCANTGCANCCGGGCAACGGCAAGAACGACGCGATAAACGCNATCGCAAGCACCAAACTCACCCCGNTNGCNGAGAACGACATCGCCGTGGACGGCAACTTTGACCAGAAAACGCTNTCTGCCATTGCGGTGAACGGCGGCNCNGCCGTGCAAGGCGCGACGACGGTTTCNGCGGCGGGCGTTCCGGGCGCNTACCCGCGCAGATCGCACCGCATGAAACTGCATGACCGGCTNACCTCAATCGACGTGTTCNGGCCCGCNTTNNCAAACGCGGACAACGGCTTTTCTATCCGCATCAGCATCTCGCCGATGCACGACGTTCAGGACGAAGAAATCATCATGCCGCTCCCGAACATTGCGGCCNCGCAACAATGAGCCTCGGCAGAACGTTTTCGGTTCTCTACCGCTCATANCCGCTGTTCAGAATCAGCTGCATTGTTTTTCTCTGCCTGCTTTGCTTGGGNNTCGTGTCGTTCATCACCTTTGAGGCNAAAAAACTGCCCGCAATCCGNTCGCTNTCNCCGGCGGTNGGNTCGGCGGGCGATGTCATGACGATTCAGGGCGAGCATTTCGGCGAGGAGCGCGGCACGTCGGNCTACGTGGAAATCGGCGGNTCGCGGCTGACGGCGCAGGGCTACCTCAGCTGGACCGACACGCAAATCCGCATCGTGCTGCCGACNAACGTGCAGGACGGTCTCGTAATCGTGGCGACCAAAAACGGCCGCTCAAAGCCGGGATTCTTTGCCAACGAGGCGGGCATTCCCGTTGCAGTGCCGCCGGACACGCAGACATCGCTCCCGGTCATCACGGCAATCACGCCGCANNNNGGAAGCTACGGTACGCTNATGACGATACGCGGCACGAATTTCGGCACGGTCCGCGGCAGCGGCGCNGTGTTTTTCAGCGCGAACCGCGACGANGCTTCGCAGGCAACGTTCACGTCGGGCGTTGAAACNGACAGCCCGGGCGAATTCACCCCGCAGTTCATTCCCGCAAGCGAAACCAATTACGACTACGAATATTGGTCGGACGGCGAAATCCGCGTGAGGATTCCCGACGGCGCGACAGACGGCTCGCTGTTCGTGCGGACAGAAAAAGGCGCGAGCAATGCNCTGAAGGCAGAAATCCGGCTGCCGGCGGGAACAAAATCGTACACGGGAAGGCGCACCTACGTGCTTCAAATGACCGAAGACCTTGAGGACTTGGACTCCAAGAACACGACCTCCGTCACGCTCAGAGTGCCGCGCCCGCTGGTGACTGCGGCACAGCCGATGGCAGACCTGACCGAATGCAAGCCCGAACCCGTCATCGCGAACTACAAAAACACGATTATCCACCAAGTGGAGCTTGTGCGCGCGTCAAACCGAAAAGTCAAATTCAGCCAGCAGTTCGTGGTCGCCGTGTACACGGTGCAAACCGACGTGAACGCAAAAAAAGTCCGCCCGTTCAGCGAAAAAAGCCGCGTNCTGTACCGCGCGACGACNCAGCCGGACAGNCTGATTCAGTCNAACGACGAGGCNGTCGCCGCAAAGGCGAAAGAAATCGTGGGAAAAGAGACGAATCCGTATCTTCAGGCAAAGCTGGTGTACGACTANATGCTCGACNCATACGATTTTCCGTCCCGCCTNAGCCGCGAAAACGAATCCGCGCTCGACCTGCTCANAAAAGAACGGGGCGATGCCTATGATTTTGCCGTGCTGTACACCACGCTCGTCCGCGCGCTCGGCATTCCGTGNCTGCCGGTCAGCGGCATTNTGGTNGACGCGGACTTGCACGTGCAGCCGCACTGGTGGAGCGAATTCTATATCGANCAGTTCGGCTGGATTCCCGTGGACGTGGCANTGGCNAAAGGACTCGACTACAAGGCGTTCAAGCCGNTCGACGACGNGCGGGCATTCTANTTCGGCAACCTGGACAGCCAGCACATCGCNTTCAGCCGGGGCTGGAACGAAGTCAANCCCGCGCTCGTGAACAGCAAAATCGTCNGNCGCGCCAAAAGNTACGCGTTCCAGTCGATNTGGGAAGAATCNTCGGAAGGAAAAGTCAACTACAGNACGCTNTGGAACGANCCGGTCGTNCTNGGANTNTATTGACAACCGATGCCCCTATTAGGGAAGCAGGTCAAAAACGCTTGAAACAGCGGCGTTTTTTGTCTTTGCGCTCTTGTTCTGAGGAGGACANCATGAGTACNAAAATCTTGTCGGTNGGCGGCTCTATCGTCGCGCCGGAANAGCCCGATGTCGATTTTATCCGNCNNTTNGTGGCAATGNCAANNNCCTATCTTGCCGCGCATCCGGGCGACCGCCTGATTCTGGTNNTNGGNGGCGGCGGACCGGCNCGGATNTATCAGCAGGCATTCCGGGNGGCGGCAGAANCGGANNNGNCNGACNACGGGNACGCGGCNGACTGGATNGGCATCATGGCGACGCGGCTCAACGCGCAGCTCGTCAAGGCTTGTTTCGGNAATCTGTGNACGGATGCCGTCGTCACCGACCCCACCGTGGCAACGGCGTTTACCGGCAGCGTGCTGGTTGCGGCAGGCTGGAAACCCGGCTTCTCCACCGACAACGATGCCGTCCTGCTCGCCGAAAAATTTGACGCGGACACGGTGGTCAACCTGAGCAACATCGAGAAAGTCTACACGGACGACCCGCGCAAGAATCCCAACGCACAGCCGCTCGACACGATTTCATGGGCGGATTTCCGTGCGATGGTGGGCGACGAATGGCAGCCCGGAAAAAACTGCCCGTTCGACCCCATCGCGAGCAAAAAAGCCGCCGAACGGGGGCTGACCGTCATCTGCGCGGGCGGAAAAAACATTGAGAACACGCGGGCAATCCTGGAAGGCGGCGCGTATATCGGGACGACGATCCGCTAGAACGTCTCCAGCTCGGCAAGCAGGCGGTCAAGCTTTTCGCCGTACTGCTTGTCGGTCGCCCACTGCCCCGCAAGGTCAGAAACCGTGCGCGCGAATTTCGCCTTGTGTACCCAGTCGTAGCGCGGATCGACGAGCGCATGATGCAGCTTAACGTCCTCCGTGGTGGCATACGCCTGCAAATGCTGAATGTGCGCGCGCACGCCGATCTGCTCGGTGGGAAAATACTCGCCGGGATGCTCGGCATCCATCGCGCCCAGCCCGCAAAAATTGTACATGTCCGGCGTGACCAAGTTGCCGAACTGAAGCCAGCCGGTCTCAAGGCACATCTGCACGAACGCAACGTCGGCATTGATGCCCTCTGCCGCCGCCTCGGCAACGTAATACCGCGCAAGCCGCAGAATATCCACCTGACGCACGTCGCCGTTATGCGACAGGAAAAACTGCGCCAGCTGCTCGGCGGATTTTACGCCGGGCGCGCGCAGCTCACGGGAACACAAACCGTCCGTCCGGCGCGGCGCGCTCGTACAAGAAAAAAACACCGCCAGCAGCACGAAAGCGAACAAACATACATAATTTTTACGCATACTTGATTGTCGGTCGTTTTCGCGCGGATAGTAAGCCCCGCGCACCGCGCTTTTCGCCGCATTTTTTCGATTATTTTTTTTTTCGGAATTTTTGGTAAAAATGATATTTCAGTGCCTATATATATCCGTGATGAAAAAACAAATTTCTATGCGCGGAGAAAAACCGAACGTGCGCGAACTCGCACTCTCCAACGGCATGTCGTATCCGAGCGACGTGGAACTCGTGATGATGATTCTGGGAAGCGGTACGCAGCGGATGCCCATCGAATTTTTGGCAGAAAAAGTGCTCGCCGTCATTGAGCGGACCAACCCGCCCACGCTGGTCGGCGAGCTGCTCAAAATCGAAGGCATCGGCAGCACCAAGGCACTGGCAATCGCGGCGGCGCTGGAGCTGGGACGCAGGCTGAACCGCAAGCCGCATGCGTTCCTGAACAATCCCGTGGATGTCGTGCCGTTCGTGCAGCATTACGCCATGCAGCAGGTGGAGCATTTTATCTGCGTGAGCATGAACGGCGCGCGCGAAATCGTGAACATCCACGTGGCGGGCGTGGGCGCGGGGAACGTGGCGTGCATCCGGCCGACCGAAATCTTCTGCGACCCGATCAAGCACCATGCGTCCGCCGTCGTGCTGTGCCACAACCACCCCAGCGGCATCTGCGCGCCCAGCAGCCGGGACATCGCGACGACGGAATCGCTCGTTGAGGCGGCGGGGCTGCTGGGCATCGTCGTGCTTGACCATATCATCCTGACAAGGAGCGGGTACTTCAGCTTTCTGGAACATGATCTGTTGCCGATTCCCCAATAAGTCGCTACAATAGGCGGAAAAGGACGGGCGTATGACTCTTTTGCAGCTGTTCGACATGATTGTCATTATCCTCGACATCGGATTTATCGGCTTTATCCTCTTCTTTGAGCGCAACGAATCCAGCCGCCGCGTGCTGTGGGCGCTCGTCCTGCTCGCGCTGCCGGTGGTGGGCTGCGTGCTGTACCTGCTGTTCAGCGGGCATTTCTTTACGGGCACCAAGCGCATGAAGGAGACGAACAAGCTCATCAACAACCTGCGCGCCCCACTCATAAGCGCCCAGCGGCAGTTCATCGCGCAGCACCGCGAGCTTCTGCGCGGCTCGGCACTCGAATCGTGGGAGCAGCTGATCTCCCTGAATCAGACCAAGAACGAAAGCCTGCTGACCTGCACCGACTCGGCGGAAATCTTTACGGCCGGCGACAATTTCTTTGACCGCCTGTACCGCGACATCGAAAACGCGCGGCAGAGCATCAACCTGGAATATTTTATCTTCCATGAGGATGAGACCGGCACGCGATTCATGGACCTGCTCTGCAAGAAGGCGCAGGAAGGCGTGGACGTGAACCTGCTGTACGACGACTTCGGCTGCTTCTTCACGCCCACCCGCTTTTTGCACCGCCTGCGCCACGCCGGCGGCGAAGTATACCCGTTCTTCCAGATCCGGCTGGGACTGCCGCTCACGCTCAACTACCGCAACCACCGCAAGATTGCCGTCATTGACGGCGAGATCGCCTACACCGGCGGACACAACATCGGCGACGAGTACGCCAACCGCTCCAGACGCTTTGCCGTTGACTGGCGCGACACCACCGTCCGGCTGACGGGAAGCACGGTGCTCGCGCTCCAGTCGGTGTTCCTGATCGACTGGTACAGCATCATCGCCTGGCGCGACCGGGCAAAAGTCATCCGCCGCGCGGGAAACTATTTTCCGCAGGCGGTGTTCGACGCGATAAACACCAAGCTGACCGCCCACCAGCAGGAACAGTTCTTTACGGACCTGCTGCTCCCCGGTCGCATTCCCACGCAAATCGTCATTGCCGGACCGAACAAACAGTACCAGTCCAACGTGGAGGACGCGCTCATCAAAATCATCACGGCGGCAAAACAGTACGTGTACATTCAGACGCCCTACTTTACGCCCGACGAAGCGTTCATTTCCGCGCTCAAAATCGCGGCGTTCAGCGGCGTGGACGTGCGCGTCCAAATCCCGACCAACTGGGACAAGTTCTACATGAAAGCCGCGTCGTTGCAGTTCGTGCGCGAGCTGCAGCCCTACGGCATCCGCTTCTACCAGTACCCCGGCTTTATCCACGCAAAGACGATCACGGCGGACGACAGCATCTGCTCGGTCGGCTCGACAAACATCGACTGCCGCAGTTTCTCGCTCCTGTTCGAGGAGAACGCGATTTTCTACGACGAGGCGTTCTGCAAGCTGCACAAGGCCGTCTTTGCGGCCGACGAGGCAAAGTCGCATTTCATCCAGCCCGGCGAATTCGACCACAAATCCATCCTCACCCGCATCTGGTGGAGCTTTGCCAAGCTGTTCACGCCGTTCATGTGAATAACAAAACGCCGGAAAGCCAAAAGCCCTGCTTGACTTCCCCCGGGCGCGTTTGTATACTGATTCCAGTGAGTGTATCTCGGCTCTATAAGCGAGAACGTTACCAGACAGGGGCAAGAACTTGCCCCTGTTTTCTTTTGGAGAATGAGATGCTGAAATTCTATGAGATAAACCCCGACTACATCGACTACCTTTCCGCTTTCGCCCCGCACCTGTTCCACAACAAGACCGCCGCGCAGGTCAACAAACGGAAATACATCGGTATCGTCCTGACGGTCAACGGCATGCATTATTTTGTCCCGCTTTCTTCATTCAAGGACAAGCACCGAAAGATGCGGGATTCGGTCGATTTTATGAAACTGAAAGACTATGCCGTGCTGAACATAAATACCATGTTCCCCGCCCCAACCGGGGAATACACGTTTATTGACATAAACTCCGTGCCGGACAAAAAATACCGCAATCTTCTGCGGAACGAGTACCGTCTAATCAAGGTCATGGAGCAGAACATCATCAAGAACGCGAAAATTGTCTATTCCCACAAGGTTGCGAACGGCGACAAAACGCGGCTTGCCATCCGCTGCAACGACTTTCTCCTGCTTGAGTCAAAATGCGCCGCATGGACGGAAACGCGCTGCCATTGACAGCCCCCCGCCAATCCTTTACACTTTTTCCATGGTACGTGGAGCGACGATCGGCAACATAAAAAACACAACTTTTTTCGCAAAAAGTCTTGACACGAGCGACTTCGCCGTCATAATTGAACACAGAACACAGAACACAGAACACAGAACACAGAACACAGAACACAGAACACAGAACACAGAACACAGA
>JAAVAM010000047.1 GCA_014804085.1 Treponema sp.
CAAGCTCGCGCAGGAAATGCTCCGCGCGAACGAGCAGGGAGACAAACTCGGTCTCAACGACGAGGAACTCGCGTTCTACGACGCGCTGACAAAGCCCGATGCGGTAAAGGATTTCTATTCAAACGAGGAGCTTATCGCCCTCACGAAGGAACTTGCCGAAACGCTCCGCAAGAACAAGACAATCGACTGGCAGAAAAAAGAATCGGCGCGCGCCAAAATGCGCATGCTCATAAAAAAGCTGCTCAAAAAGTACAAGTACCCGCCCGAAGGCCAGGAATACGCGCTCAAAACCGTCATCAGCCAGTGCGAGCTTTGGACGGACAATCTGACCGATTTTGATGCCGCCGCGCCCATGCCGAATCGCGCAGAATATGCGATACACGAAGGTTACGGCATGCTCAAAGTCGCGGACAGTGCTCCGAAATACAATTGGGCGAAATTCTAGGAATCGGAAGGAAATAAAGGAGGAGAAAATGAAGAAAGTTGAACCAAAAAATACTTCGCGAAACGAGGCGTTCAAGCTTTGGATGGACGCGCTCATGTGGGCGGCATGGGCAAAAGAATAAACATTGGAGGAAACCATGAACTTGAAAAGGAAAACCGTGGCAGCCATCGCCGCGCTCGCGCTGTGCGCGCTGGCAACGTCGTGCCTAAAAAAGGACGAGACGACCGCGCTCCTTGAGGCGGCGGCGAGCAATAACACCGCAAAAGTGGCGCGGCTCATCAAAGCGGGCGCGAACGTGAACGCAACGGACAGTGATGGACTTAACGCGCTGATTTGGAATAGCGGCGAGACCGCGCTCATGCGGGCGGCTTGCCACAATTCGGCGGATGCGACGAAACTGCTCATCGAAGCGGGCGCAGACGTGAACGCAAAGTGCGCCTACGAATTTACCGCGCTGATGTGGGCGTCGATCTACAACGCGGCGGACGTTGCGAAACAGCTCATAGAGGCTGGCGCAGACATGAATGCGAAAGGTGGTTGGAACAACGCCACCCCGCTCATGTATGCGGCAAAGGAGAACTCGCCGGACGTGACGCGGCTGCTCATAGCGGCAGGCGCGGACGTAAACGCGCAAAACGATGACGGCAAGACCGCGCTCATATTGGCAAACGAAAACGACGCGGCAGACGTGGCGGAATTGCTCGTAGCGGCAGGTGCAGATGCGGACGCGAGGAACGACGACGAAAAGTCGGCCGCGCTCATGCGGGCGGCAATGAACAACAACACCGAAGAAATGGCGCGGCTCATTGCCGAAGGCGCGGACGTGAACGCAAAGAGCAACTACGGCTGGACTGCGCTCATGCGGGCGACATGGCACGACGCGGCGGATGCGGCAAAGCTGCTTATCGAGGCGGGCGCAGACGTGGACGCAACGGACGATGACGACGGTCAGACCGCGCTCATGCTTGCGGCAAAGGAAAACTCGGCAGACATGGCGAGACTGCTCATCAAGGCAGGCGCGGACGTGGAGGCAACGGACAAAGACGGCCGGACCGCACTCGTGTATGCGGCAAGTGAAAACGCGGTGGATGCGGCGAACGTGCTGATAGAAGCGGGCGCGGACGTGAACACAAAGACACATTTCGGCGTAACCGTACTCATGCTCGCGGCAGTGAAGCACGCGACAGACGTGGCGAACCTGCTCTTACAAGCGGGCGCAGACTTGGAGGCAAGGGACAATTACGGCAGTACAGCGCTGTTAACAGCGGCAAGAGACTACCATGCAGCAGACGTAACACGACTGCTCATCGAGGCAGGCGCGGACGTAAACGCACGGAACATACACGGCTATACCGCGCTGATACATACGGCAAGCACCGGCGCGGCGGACACGGCAAAACTGCTCATCGAAGCGGGCGCAGACGTGAACGCACGGGACAAAGACGGCAGGTCTGCACTTTGGTGGGCAAAAAACCGCAAGGCGAAAGGCATAATCGCACTGCTCAAGGCAGCCGGCGCGAAAGAGTAAACTTGGAGGAAACAATGAACATGAAAAGAAAAACCATTATCGCCATTGGCTTGCTCTGCGCCGCTGGCGCGTTCGCGCAGGACTTCCCTGCGTACCTCAAGATGGAAGGCACGGTGATAACGGGCTGCGACACAGACGCGCTCCCGGCGAACCTCGCAATTCCCGATGGCGTTACGGAAATTGGCGGAGGTGCGTTTGAGAGCTGCGAGTCGCTTAAGAGCGTATCAATTCCCGAGAGCGTAAAGAAAATCGGCAGTGTTGCGTTTTGTGGCTGCGAGTCGCTTGAGAGCGTATCAATTCCCGACGGCGTAACGAAAATCGGCGACTATGCGTTCGTGGGCTGCGAGTCGCTTAAGAGGGTGTCGATTCCCGCAAGCGTGACGGAAATCGGCGAAGGTGCGTTTGAGAGGCGGTGTCCCGGAGTGCGCGGAATTATGCTCCCAGTGTGCGGGACTATGCTCCCGCAGTGCGCGGGACTATGCTCCCACAGTGCGTAGGGAGTTGCTCTCTCAAGGCGTAGGGAGACACTCCCCTAAAGCGCAGGGAGTCGCTCCCTCAAGGCGAAGGGAGATACTCCACTAGGACGAATGGAAACGCTCCCTCAAGGCGAGTGGAGTCGCTCTACTAGGGCGAAAGGCATTCGCAGCACCGGCAGCGGCAGAAAGCCGCCGCCCTCCCCTACGCCTCTTTCCGCCGCTCCTGCGCGAGCATCGCTTCCTGCGCCGCAACCTGGTCGGCGTTGAGCGGCGGCCTGCCGTCAATCAGCCCGCGCTCGTCCTCGTCGGGATGCTTTCCGTAGGGGGCGTTCGCGAGCAGCAGTTTCAGGCGGTTCAGCTGGTTGACCTCGCTTGAGCCGGGGTCGTAGTCAATGGCGGCGATGTTCGCCTCGGGGTAGCGGCGCTTGAGTTCCTTGATGACCCCGCGCCCGCAGATATGGTTGGGCATACAGGCGAACGGCTGCACACAGGCAAAGCTCTGCACGCCCTCGCGGATCAGGTCCACGATCTCGCCCGTCAGGAACCAGCCCTCGCCCGTCACGTTGCCGAGCGAAATGATGTCCTTCGCATAGTCCATCTTCTCGTAAATCGACGTGGGCGGCACGAACCGGCGGCTCTTGGCGAGCGTCCGCTTCACGTAGCCGCGGAACGTCTCGGTCAGGGCGATGAGCAGCCGCGCGATCCGCTCGCCGCTTTTGGGGACGGCAAGGTTCTTGTGCTTGAAGATGTTGTCCGAAANATTGNACAGCAGGAAGTCGATGAAGCNCGGCTGCACGCNTTCCGCNCCCTCCGCCTCNATCGTCTCCACCAGATTGTTGTTCGCCGTNGGGTGCAGCTTGACCAGAATCTCGCCGACCACCGCCACGCGCGGCTTCTTGACCGGCANCAGCTCAAGGCGGTCAAAGTCCCGGACGATGCCGCGCACGATNTTGTGGTAGGTGCGCAGCGACATGCCTTTCAGGGCGCGNCCGATNATGTCGTTCCATTTCTCNTAGAGCGCGTCCGCGCTGCCCGGCACTTNCTCGTAGGGGCGCGTGCNGNACAGCACCTGAATGAGCANGTCGCCCAGNATGAACGCGAGCACGATGCCCTTTCCGAGTGAGAACGTCAGCNTGAATCCGGGGTTCGACTCCAGCCCCTGCGCGCTCAGGCTGATGACNGGGATATGCCCCCACCCCGCGTCGTTGAGCGCNCGGCGGATAAAGCCGATNTAGTTGGTCATNCGGCAACCGCCGCCNGTCTGGATAATNGCGAGGCTCACGCGGTTCANGTCATACGCNCCGCTTTCGAGCGCGCTCATCAGCTGTCCCGTCACCAGTATGGCGGGATAGCACGCGTCGTTGTTCACGTATTTCAGCCCCACATCNACGGCCTTCTTGTCCACCTCAGGCAGNAAGACGATNTTGTAGCCNTCATGCTCGAACACTTTCTGGTGCAGGCGCATNTGGATCGGACTCATCTGCGGGGCAAGGATCGTGTGCGTCCGCTTGAAGTCCTTCTCGAACGGCTTGCGGTGGTANGCGGACGACCGGGACGGCAGNTTCTTGCGGNTGCGCTGGCGTTCCCNNACGGCGGCGATGAGCGANCGGATACGGATGCGCACCGCGCCGAGGTTCGANCCNTCGTCAATCTTGATGAGCGTGTACATCCGCCCTTTCGCCTTCAGGATCTCGTCCACCTGGTCGGAGGAGATCGCNTCCAGCCCGCAGCCGAACGAGGTGAGCTGCACCAGCTCAAGGTCGGGCATGCNCGCCACGAACGCNCCCGCGCGGTACAGGCGGCTGTGGTACGTCCANTGATCGACGATNCGGAGNGGACGCTCCACNCGGGCAAGGTGCGCCACNGANTCTTCGGTAAAGACCGCAAGCCCCAGNCCGTTTATCATCTCCGGGATGCCGTGGTTGATTTCGGGGTCNAGGTGNTAGGGACGGCCGGAAAGCACGATGCCGTTCGCGCCGCGCAGGATCATCTCNTCCAGCGCCTCCTCGCCCGCCTGCCGCACCTCGGCGCGGAATTTCTCCTGCTCNTTCCAGCCCGCGTCCACGGCNNNCTCGACCTGCGCGCGCGTCACGGGGAAATGCGGCGANAGCTCCTCGAACAGCCGNTCGGCAAGNCGNTTNTTGTCCTCGATCGGCAGGAACGGGTTCATGAACAGCAGGNTCTTNTCCTGCCGCANCGCGTCNACGTTGTTCTTGAGGACTTCGGAATANCTCGTGACGATCGGGCAGTTGTANTGGTTGTCCGCGCCCGCGTCCTCCACCTGCTCGTANGGNGCGCACGGGTAGAAGATGAACNGGCANCCCACTTTGANCAGGTGCATGATGTGCCCGTGCGTGATNTTNGCCGGATANCAGACCGACTCGGACGGAATCGTCTCCAGCCCGGACTCGTACACGGCNCGCGACGANCGCGGCGACAGCCGCACGCGGAATCCCAGCTCGGTGAAGAANGTGAACCACAGCGGATAATTCTCGTACATATTGAGNACGCGCGGAATGCCNACNTCGCCCAGCGGCGCNTCGGAAAGCGCGCGCGGACGGTAGCCGAACAGGCGGTCNTACTTCCATTTGAACAGGTTGGGCAGNTTTNTGTTCTCGTCGGTCGCGCCGCTCGCCTTTGCGTTGCCCGCGTCAAGGACAGTGCCNCCGNCCGCCGCGCGNTCCGCGCCGCGCTCNCANCGGTTTCCCGTCACGAACGTGCGNGTCCGGGAGNTTTCCCCGCCGCCGTCCGCGGAGAACGTGTTCACCGTCAGCAGGCAGTTGTTCTGNCAGCCGCCNCANCGGCGCANGTCGAGCGAAACGCTGAAATGGTCGAGCTGGTCAGGNNCGGCAATGCCCGANCGGATAACGGGCGGCACGAANCCGGCNTCCTCGCCGGGCTTGGGNGCGGTCAGGTCGCGCCACTGGTCNTAGGCAATCAGNGCCGCGCCGTACGCGCCCATNAGCCCCGCCACNTCGGGNCGNTAGACGTTCACGCCCGCGATTTTCTCNAACGCGCGCANCACGGCATTGTTGTTGAACGTGCCGCCCTGCACCACCACTTTCGTGCCGATTTCGCCCGCGNTGCGCAGTTTTATCACCTTGAACAGCGCGTTCTTGATGACCGAGTATGACAGCCCGGCGGAAATGTCGGCAATGGTCGCGCCCTCTTTCTGCGCCTGCTTGACGCGGCTGTTCATAAAGACCGTGCAGCGGCTGCCCAAATCCACCGGCTTCTGCGCGAGCAGCGCCTTCTGGCTGAACTCCTGCACGGAAAGCCCCATGCTCCGCGCAAAGTTGTCAAGGAACGACCCGCAGCCCGACGAACACGCCTCGTTGAGCTGGATGGACACGATNGCGCCGTCTTTCATGCGCAGGCACTTCATGTCCTGCCCGCCGATGTCCAGCAGGAATTCCACGCCGGGAACGAANAAATCGGCGGCGCGGTAATGCGTGATNGTCTCCACCTCGCCCGCGTCCACGCCGAGCGCCGCCTGGAACAACGCCTCGCCGTAGCCCGTGGACACCGACCGCGCGATGTAGGCATGGCGGGGAAGTATGGCGTACAAGTCCTTGAGCACGCGCACCGCCANATCGACCGGGTTGCCCGCGTTCACGTCGTAGAAACGCCACAGGATGCGCCCGTTCTGGTCGATGAGGACGGCNTTGGTCGTCGTCGATCCGGCATCNAGACCGAGGAACACCGGTCCGCTCGCCTCGGCAAGCGGGGCTGTCTCCGTCGTCTCCTTNGCNTGCCGCGCGGTGAATTCGTCAAGCTCCGCCTGATCCCTGAACAGCGGCTCAAGCCGGGCGACCTCGTTCAGCTCCGCGCCCACCAANTTCTTGAGGCTNTCGCGCACCTGCGCGATCGTCGGGCAGNTTTCCGTCCGTTCCGCGCGCGGCACACGGTCGCGCNCCGCNTTGAACGCGCTTCCCGCCGCCACGAACAGCTGCGAGTTCTNCGGGACGATAATCGCNTCGCCCTCCAGGTGCAACGTCTCGACGAAACGGTGGCGGAGCTGGTCAAGGAAGTGCAGCGGTCCGCCCAAAAACGCCACGTTGCCGCGGATCGGCTTTCCGCACGCAAGCCCGCCGATCGTCTGGCTCACCACCGCCTGAAAAATGGACGCGGCGATGTCCTCGCGGCGCGCGCCCTCGTTGATGAGCGGCTGCACGTCGGTCTTGGCGAACACGCCGCAGCGCGCCGCAATCGGNTAAATCGTCGTCGCGCCTTTTGCCAGCTCGTTCAGCCCGGTCGCGTCCGTCTCCAGCAACGCCGCCATCTGGTCGATGAACGCGCCCGTNCCGCCCGCGCACGTNCCGTTCATGCGCTGGTCAACGCCGCCCGTAAAATACGTGATTTTCGCGTCCTCGCCGCCCAGCTCGATCACCACGTCCGTCTGCGGGATGAGNTTCCTGACGGCGGTCGTGGCGGCGACCACTTCCTGTATGAACGGAATGCCCAGCCACTGNGANACCGCAAGCCCGCCCGACCCGGTTACCCTGAGGCTGACGGTGCGGCGGTCTTTTTCCGGCAGGACGGATTCCAGCACGTCGAGCGCGCGGCCGACCACCGTGATAATCGTGCTGCGGATGTCGGCGCGNTGCCGCTCGTACGCTTCAAACAGAAAAGAATCGTCATCGTCAAGCGCGACGACTTTTACCGTGGTAGAACCGACATCGATTCCCATGCGGACAGGCTCTGCTGCCGGCGAAAAGTGCATTTCAGACATAATATCCACCAGAATGAGGTTACGGACAGTGTACCTTAAACGCGGAGATTAGGCAATGTCATGCCGCTTNCGNCCTTTCCGTTTCTTNGGGGTGATGATCGTGAAGNCNANNGTCTTTTCCATCTCGCCGCCGGCGGCAAGGTCCACGTTCCAGCAGAGCGCGGCGACGAANGTCGTGCCCGCNACGCGCACCGTGCCGTCCGCGCCCGGACGGCGGAAAAACAGGGGCATGCCGGTGACGGAGGCGTTCTCGTTCGGCTCGTAGACGAACGACACGTCGTTCGCCCGGTCGGTTATCTGGAGATAGGACACGTCGTTCCGGCTTCCGGGCTTTGCCGCCGCGTCCAGGTCGTCCTTTTCGCCCCCGGAGATGACCGCGACCGTGTAGCCGTTGCAGTCCGCGCGGGAAAANTCGGTCTGCGCAAAGTTNGATTCCACCACCAGCTGCGCCTTGAGCGCGAGCGGGCTTTCGTTCCTGAGGATATACTGCACGGTAAAGCCGTTCGAGTTGATGCTNTAGTTCTTCCGCAGCGTGACCGGCTGCCGCAGCGCGCCGAATTCGTCCGTGCCGGTCAGCCGNATCTCATGGCGGCGGCGGTCAAACTTNGCCTGCGCGAACACGACCCGNGAGAAAATGCCGCTTCCCGTGGGCGCGCCTTTCTTGTACGCCCGGTATTCTTCCGGCGTGAAGAGGTGATCGACGAACAGCCCGCGCTCGTAGGTGTCGCTCACGCGGTCGAATTTTTCAATGCGNTTCAGGTTGTCGGCGTAGTTCCCCGTGTTGTGCATGACGTCAAGCTCGGTGATGCTCGCGCCCCGGCGCGAGATACACGCGTCGAACGACTGCATCTGGCAGACATACTCGTCGTTGCCGTCCGCGTCGTAGTCGTAGCTCGTCACGCATTCGGTGAACGTGTCCAGCCCCTCGCGCAGGATTTTCTCCGCCTCGGTCAGCGCGCGGTAGGCGTTCTGCCGGATCGCGTTGGTGGCGAAGATGCCCTGCGGATTGCACACGAACGCCTCGCCTGTCTGCGCCTGCCACAGTTTTTCCCGCGCGCTTTTCTTGCGCACCTTGTCGCCGTGGTAGTTCGCGATGAGCGTGCTGATGTAGAGCATACGGTCATACAGGGCGTGGTTGCGCGGATAGGTCTCCAAAAAATCGTACATCGTCACCGGGTAGCCCGCCGTGTTCTCCTGCGGCGTGTACGGCACCAGCCCCCACTGCGCGATGTCGGAGCGCACGCCCGCCGCGATGTATGCCGGGCGCACCGCCGCGTGCTGCTTGCGGTATTCCTGCGGGGTCGTCAGCGTGATGCCGCCGGCAGCGTCAGACTGAAGCGCGTCGAGCAGGCTGAGCATCCAGCCGTCCTCGCAGCGGGCGGCAAACGATTCCGCGTCGCACATGAGGGTGAGCACGGGAAATTCCGTCGCGGGCGCGTCTGTTTTTGCGGACGACGGCTGCGCCGCAGCCTTGAGCGAAGCAAGATAATCCGCCGCCGGAACGGAATTGTCGTGCGGCAGCCCCTCGCGCGAGACGGGAAACACGACGACCGACTTTCCCTGCTCGGTGACCAGCAGCGGCTCGCCCGTCCGTTTTTCCGGCGCGACCAGCGAGCTGTCCAGCAGCACGTACTCCATGCCGCTGTTGTGCAGCCCCGGCACGATGCCGCCGTCCCACACCGANCCGTACACAGTCATGCCGCGCGGACGCTTCCCGATCGCGCCGCTCAAGGCGGCGGTGTACAGCTCAATCTGCCCGCTCCTGTCCATGGGAAGCAGCAGCGGAAACGGCGGATTATAATAGCCGCCGCCCAGCAGCTCAATCTGCTTGCGGTGCAGCAGCTCCTTCAGGAGCGTCACGCATTCGGGATGCTTTTTTGCCAGCCAGGAGAACGTCGGCCCGAAAAATGAAAAAGACACCTTGCACGCAGGATTCGCATAGAGAAACGAGACGATTTTTTTATATGACTGCTGGTACGCCGCCTCCAATGAATCGGGCGAACTGATGCCCAGCGAACCGGCCGTAACCGCCATGCAGATATGCAACACTTTCATACCAAAACGAAACGAGTGCTGCGCCCCACCCTGCACAACCTACAACGCTAACTCCTGTCAGACCTNGCTTGTATCATTCTATACCAAGCGCGCCAAAATGTAAAATGCTTTTTCGCCGGAATGTCCGCCTCCGCGCCNGTTTTCTCCGCCAGCGAGATCAGCCCGGCAGGACAGGCGGGAACGCACGCGCCGCAGCCGTCGCACANATCGGTCACCACGGCAATGCCGCCGTCCAGCTGGATTGCCTTCTGGTGGCAGACCGCCATGCAGTCGCCGAAGCCCGCGCAGCCGTGGAATCCGTGGTATTCGGTCTCATACGCCGCATGGAACACGGCGCAGTTTTTCAGCCCCGCGTACATGAGCCGCCGCGCGGACGCGTCTTTNTGCGCGGAGTCGATGACCGCNCGCCGCGACGGGTCGCTCGTGACCGCNTCCTCTTTTTCGGCCTCATAGCTCACGTTCTTTTCGGCAGAAAGCACCGACGCAACGCCGTAATACTTCGACTTGAGCGCGGGCACGAAAAAGCAGAAGAAGAAAAACAGGCAGCCCGTCGCCAACAGCAGAAAGACGACGAGCAGCAGCACGGCAAGAATCATCGTCCCACCTCCAGTTGCATGAGCCATGACACGTTGAACGCGCCCAGCGCGATCAGGATGACCGCAAGGCTCACGAGCAGCAGGCAGTAGACCCGCAGCCCCTGAACCGGCGCGAACAGCGAGAACCGGTTGCGCAGCGCGAGGACGATGCCGCACAGCANATAGAACGCCGCGACGCACGAGACGGCAATGATGACCGCCGAGCCGACAGACGATGCCTCGTTGAGCGCGAGCAGCACGCACAGCAAGGGCACGCCGAATTCCGTCACCGAATTCCGCAGGCCGATAGTCACGAACACTTCGATGACCGCGGAGAACAGGACGAACACGATGACCGCCACCAGCGGGTACAGCTCGGCAAGGCGCACCGGGACGAACAAAGCATTGACGATCAGGTAGGAGACCGTCGTCGTGGTCGCCACCGTAATGAGCGATTTCGTGCCCGTCAGGACAAGGCTGCCGTAGCCGCCGCTGCCCGCAGAAATCAGGTTGTGCAGCCCGATCCCATAGAGCAGGAACGCCGACGCGGAGAACGCATAATAGACAATCGTGGCAAGAATCATCGCCCGCCTCCCGCGCGCCTGAGCGCCGCGAACTGCCCCGTCACGAGCAGGTAGAGCGCGAGCAGGACGGCGACAAGCACGAACGCGCCCGGAATCGTCGCGAAAAACGCGCCCGCGGCGGTCGTCCGTGCGCCGAACGGCACGTGCGCCACGGCAATCCTGCGCCAGACGGGAAAAGTCACCGTGCCGAATCCCACAATGTCGCGCACCAGGTAGATGCCGAGCGCGACGGCGGAGAACACCGCGTTCCGCAACGCCTTCTCCTTCATGTCCGCCGCAAGCGACGGCGCGGCATATTTATAGGAAAATTCGATGATTGCCGAAGCAAGCGCGGGAAGATAGAACGAGAATCCCAGCGTGAGCGCGGCGACGGGACAGAAAAAGATGACCAGCTGCTTGAACAGAATGGTCACCGCGACCAGCTCCACCGACACGATCACGTTCTTCAAATCGTCCAGATGCAGCCGCTCCGTCAGATGCCCGACGAGCACGCCCGTCAAAACCTGCACGTTGAACGCCACGACCATCAGCAGCCCGAACGCCAGCCGACCGGGAACGGGAACGACGACCGTAAGGACAGCCGCCAGATAAAAATAAATCGTCCTGTCTTTCATAGCACCCCCGCCTTTTCCAGCATGAGCGGAATCTGCTTCTGCCAGTACGCAATCGTGCTGCCCTGCACGGTGCGATTGAGGACATGNGCCGCCTTGCCCACGTCAAGCGCGTAGCCGACGAACTGCACGCCGGAGCGTTGCCCGTACAGGAACAGCGCGGGTTCGGCTCCCGCGACCGTGGGAATGCGCACGATCACACAGCAGACGGGACGATCCGCCGTCCNCGTCCCGGGAACTGACCGCGAACACCGCCGCGCTCGTCGCCATCGTCGATCTGATCTCCAAAAAGTCGCCGACCGTATAAGCGTCGGGGAAATACGCGTCGAGCGTCGCCTGCGCGGTCTGCGCAAGCCCGTGCCGCCATGAGCCGTGCGCGAGCAGGCTGACGCACAGGACGACCGCCGTCATGCCGGCCATAATGCCGAAAAAAATGCCGTATTTTTTGCAGACCGCTTTCAGTTCGTTGTCAGGCATGATGACCGTCCTTGTGCGCCTGCACCCGCGGCAACAGCACCGTGTGCAGGTACTGCCGTTCCGCCGCCGTCTCCGCCGCAACGATGACCGGCGCGACCACGTTCATGACCAGCACCGTGAACGCCGACCCCGCGCCCGAATCCCCCGCGCCGATGATGAGAAACGCGACGATGCCCGCAAAAAAGCCGTAGACCGCCTTCCCCGCCGCCGTCACGGGCGTCGTGCCGTACCATTGCAGCAGGAACAGCGTGCAGAACAGCGTGCCGCTCGTCAGCAGCGCGAACAGCATATCGCCCTGCCCGACCGTGCCGCCGTACCACACCGGGGCGAGGAATCGGACCAGCAGGCAGTAAACGGCAAGGTAGACCGCCGGAATGAGCGCCTTGACGAGGTCGAACGAAATGAGGAAAATCGACGTGACCAGCGTAATCAGGTTGAAGCGGAACGCCGGGACGGACGCATGGGAATCCCACAGCAGCGACACGTAGCCTTCGGGAACGGACACGCCGAGCAGACCGAACACGTTCCTGTTCAGGAACGCCGTAATCCGCGCGTCAATGCCCATCGTGGGGAACGTGCCGTTCTGGATGAGCGTGAGCGCGACGTTCTTCACCTGCAAGTCCTCCGCGGACAGCGAGAACGCGGGGAACAGGTCGGTGCGCACGAGCCAGCAGACCGCCACCGTCAGCGCGACGGGATTCACCCAGGTGTCCGCAAAGCCGCCGAGGATATGCTCGCAGACCAGAAGCACGCACAGCGCGATCAGAAAGACGGACACCGCCGGATACGACGACGGAATGAGTAGGCCNATGACCAGCCCGCGCACGAGCGCGGCAATCCAGCCGAACGTCCGGGGCGGCNAAAAGAAACAGGCGATGCCCGCCACGGCAACCGACGCAAGCACCGCGCCCGCGACCACGCCCAGCGCNCNCCAGCTCCGCGTCAGAAAAAGCATGANCACGTGCGGCAGCAGGACAAGCAGGAACGCGTATCCTTTGGCATGCACGGACGGCGTGAGGCAGGCATACGGTCGCAGCGAGACGGTCGTATAGTTATGTTTCATCATGGGTATCCTTTATCAGCGCGGCTATCTGGCTGAGCGGCAAGCGCGACGGGCAGACCGCATTGCACAGCGCGCAGCCCGTNCAGAGCACGCTCGTCGCCGCATAACGTTTTTCCAAGTCGGTGGCATCCGAGCCATGCATGAACGCGCGGTAGAACATATCGGGGTACAAGGCGACCGGGCAGACATTCCGGCAGCCGCCGCAGCGGACGCACGGCTCATCATGCTGGCGTTTTGCCCGGCGCGGCGGCAGGAACGCCACGGACTTGACCATCGCAGTCACCGGCACGTCAAGGCTGCTTACGGAAAANCCCGTCACGATGCCGTTGATCACGATGCCCGCGACGGGACGTTTGAATCCGCCGCACTGCGCCGCAAGCTCGCCCAGCGTCGTGCCGATCTTGACGTTCATAATCGCGCCCGCGTTCAGGCAGTCGCCGGTCACGTGCACGTAAGTCTCCAGCAACGGGGTCGAAAGCGCGACCGCGCGGTATGCCGCCAGCGCCGTCTGCACGTCGATGAACAGGTCGCGGTTGCCGATGCCCGAAAACGGCTGTTCCGGCAGCTGCTTTCGGANGGCAGCCACCAGCTCGTGCCGNGTNCCAGCCGGATATCGCGCCGTAGTNCAGGCNATGTCATAGGCAGGCACGTCGAACATCACGTCGTCCCGCCGGTGCGCGGCAGCGTCTTTCCCGTCCGCGCTCCGCACGAACACCACGCCGTTCGCCCGCATCGCCTTCGCGATGATCGCGGCTCCCTCGGCGATTTCCGCCGCATGGTGCGCGGCAACGAACGTCTCCGTCACGCGGCTGGGGTCGTCGTCAAAGAGCCGCACCACCAGAATCCGCGCGCTTTGGGGATGCAGCTGTTTTATCTGCGCACACAGCGACGTGCACCGCCCAAACGTGCTGACCACGCCGCGCTCGGCAAAGAACAGTTGCAGCATACCGGCATCGTACACGCTCCAGTCGATTTTCCACGGACGCTTGCCGGTGTAGGAGAACGAGCCGCCCAGCGCGATTTTGACCGCCTTGCCCAGCTTTCCGTCGGGGAGCTGCACGGCCGANATTTTCCGCACCGTCCCCGGAATCGATGCCTGCACCGAGCCGAACCTGCCCTGCGCAATCGTCTGCCCTTCCTGCACGGCATCGCCTTCCCAGACGAGGATTTCCATGCGCTCGCCCTTGTCATACCCGAACGGCACGACGGCGACGCGCGGCATGAATCCGTTGACCGAAAGGGAAAACGCCCCGCTGTCCTCGGAGAGAAAATCAGAAACTGATGCCATAATGCCTTCTTACCAACACAACATATCCGATAATTCCCGCAGGAATCAGCATGAACACCACCAGCAGTGCCGGACCGAACCGCTCGCCCGCCGACCTGCCGCCGCGCGCATACGAATAGCGCGCGTCCTTGCCCTGCCGGAGCAGCATTTTCTCCAGCGCAGGATACGGCAAGTGCCGCACCGAATCATACACGGAACTGCGGAACGCGCCGTTGTACACGAACGCCGTCTTCCCGCGCTCCGTAATAACGCCGTTCTCCTCCGCGTACTCCGGCATGACAACGGTGTCGCCGTCAACGGGCGACTGCGCGTTCCCGTCCGACAGGCGGCGGTACGGGAACGTNANGGTCTGCCAGCTCCAAGCAAGGAAATCGTCCAGATCGGGCAGCCGCGCCGAACCCGCGACAGGTGCCGGAACGGCCGGGACGATTCCTTCCGATACCGGCGACTGCACCATCGTCCCCGCAAGCGACACCAGCAGCATGACCGCCGTCGCAAACACAAGCAGCGCGATGACCTTGACATCCCTACGCTCAATGAGCGGAATGAACCGCGCGCCCCGNATCAGCACGGGCGCGAACGGATGCCGATTGCGCTTCNCATCATACACGGTTTTGAGCCGCGCGACAAGCACGAGCGCAGCCCCCCCCGCCACAAGCGCGACGACGTAAAAAAGCACGTTCAGCGGCGACGACACGAACAGCAGCACCACCGGCGCGAACAGGCAGATGACGACCAGCGGACTGNACGCGCCCTTCAGAAAGCCGNGCCGCCCCCNTATCTTTTGCAGCATGAAAAANCCGTAGCTTGCCANGCACACCGCCGCGCCCGTCGTGAACTGCGGGCGGCTCAGCGCAAAGGCGAGCAGGAACAGGAGCGCGGGCGCAATGGCAAGCCGCTGCCGGGCANAGACAATGCAGACAAGCGCGAACACCGCNCAGACNATCGGACTTGCCCAAGGAAACGATGCCGTGCCGTCCGTNCCCGCGACCGCGCCCGGCACNGACTGCAACTCGTCGAGCGCGCGCGACAAGGCCATGTCCTGCCCCTCAGGAACATAGCACAGCAACGCGGTATTGCTTTCGTCNCGGAAAAAAACGTTGCGCTTCGTTATATAGGAATCCGCNTCCTGCATCTGCACGGGACTGTAGCGGGAGACAATCGGAATGCCCTGNTTCGACCGGGCAACCACGTCCCGGCATCCGTTCCGCGCCAGCACCGCATGAACCTGCGCGTCCGTCAGCGAGTCGGAAATGACGTACAGCACCCGGTAGCCNTTCCACAGGCGGCTGACCGGAACGGTCCGGAACACGGCGAACGCGCCGAGCGCGACGGCNCAGAGCGCGGCTGTCATGATTATCGTCCGAATTGATTTCATCGCTCCCACCACCCGCGCTCACAAGACCGAGAATGCCACGCCGACGAAAAAACCGAGCAGCACGCCCACGCACACCTCAAGCGGCGTATGCCCCTGCACTTCCTTTATCGGGCGGTANGCNTGAATCTGCTGCTCCTGCAACGCCGCCCCGATTTCGTTCAGCTTCCGCGCCTGAATGCCGCTCGCCCGCCGGACTCCCAGCGCGTCACGGACCGTCACGAAGAAAAAACAGGCAGAAAGNATGAAAACGTCGGAGGCGATGCCCGAACGGAAGCCGATGGACGTGCANAGCGACGAGACCAGCGCCGAATGCGCCGAAGGCATGCTCCCCGTGCGCCAGATGAGNAGCTCGAACAGCTCGCCGATGCTGCGTATCTTTCCGCTGAACAACTTGATGACCGTCTTGATGACCTGCGCGCTCAGCCAGCTGAACACNCACGCCAAAAATACCGGGGAAGAAAAAAGCTGCTGCACCTGATCACGAAGACTTGCATNCATACGCTTCATTATATCCGTATGGCGGTTTTCGTCTAGTAGCAAAAGACGGATTTTCCCGGTAGGATANTGCCATGGACTTCACGCACGTAACCGCAGGGCAGGACGANGACGGCCGCCGCCTTGACACCATNATCCGGCGATACCTGCCGGGTCAGCCGCTGTCGCGCGTGTACGGCGCGCTCCGCAAGGGACTGATTTGCGTGGACGGCAGGCGGCGNCGGCAGGATTTCCGCGTGCGCGCCGGAAGCGACATCGCGATNGCCCGCGTCCTGCTGGACGAAGNAAAANACGCCCCAAAAACACCCGCCGCGCCGCTCCCGGACGACCTCGTGCTGTTCAGNAACANCGACCTCCTGATCCTGAACAAGCCGTATGACCTCCCCGTGCAAAAAGCACGGCGCGACGGACAATCGCTCGCGGACATGGTNCGGGACGACTTTGCGTTCCGCCACGGCAACGACGGCGGCTCGCTTTCGTTCCGCTGCGGGCCGCTGCANCGGCTTGACCGCAAGACCACGGGAATCGTCGTGTTCTCGCAGAGCCTGCGCGGCGCGCANTGGTTTTCGCAGGCAGTCCGGGCGCACGCCGTCCAGAAAAAATACCTCGCNCTCGTGCAGAACACGCTGNATCACGNGCAGACGTGGGAAGACGATNTTGCAGAAAAAGATACACCCTCACGCCGCTTCCACACCGTTTCGGTCGGCGGGAACGGAAAGCACGCGCAGACGACGGTCGCGCCGCTCGCTGCCGGCACGTTCCGCGGCATGCCCGTGACGCTCGTGGAGTGCGCCATCACGACGGGACGCAAGCACCAGATCCGCGCGCAGGCGGCGGCGCACGGCTTCCCCCTGCTCGGGGACACGGCCTACGGCGGCAGCGGAATTGCCGGGACGCAGGATTTTTTCCTGCACGCGCACCGGCTCGTCATCGGCGAAAACCCGCTCGGCGTTCCGCCCGACATCCGCGCCGGTATCCCGGACAATTTCGCAAAAATGCTGCGCACCTGCTTGATAAAGTCTGACGCACGGTTATAATCAATAGGAAGAGTTCTTGCCATGCACCTTCTCGAACTTTTGGGCTTGCAGTCAAAACAGATTCAGGTTTTCGCATTCGTCGGACCGAGCGGCACGGGAAAGAGTTTCCGCGCGAAGCTGGTCGCGCAGCGGTACGGCATCCGGGCGATCATCGACGACGGGCTGCTGATTTACGACGACGAGATTATTTCGGGGCACTCGGCAAAGCTGGAGCAGACCTACATGGGCGCGGTCAGNATCGCGCTTTTTGACGGCAAGGAAGAGCGCGACGAGGCGGCGCGCGCAATCCGCAGCCTGCGGCTCAAAAAACTGCTCATNCTGGGNACGTCGGAAAAAATGGCGGGAAAAATCGCGACGCGGCTNCAGCTCCCGCCCATCCAGAAATTCATCCACATCGAAGAGCTTGCCACCAAGGAGCAGATGGAGCAGGCGCGGCGGAGCCGCATCATCGAGGGAAAGCACGTCATTCCCGTGCGNTCGAACGAGGTCAAGAAAGGATANACCAAGATTTTCGTCAACGCGGTGCGCGTCTCGCTCACGCGGAAAAAATGGCTCGCGCGCCTCTTCCCGTCGGCGCAGGCACCGAACGAACCGTCCGCGAACGCAAAGCAGTTCGAAAAATCGGTCGTCCGCCCCGAATTCTCGCGCGTCAACCGCAAGGACATTCCGCAGGCGGCGCTCGCCCGCATGACGGAACACTACACGAAGCAGTACCACGCNGGAATCAGCCTCAAGAAACTGTCGGTCTCGTTCGACGCGAGCGGCTACCGGCTCGTGCTCACCGTGGACATTCCGTTCGGGCAGCAGCTCACCGCGTTCACGGGCGGGCTNAAGACGTTCATCACGGACATGATCGAAAAAGTGACCGGCACGCTCATCGAGGACATCGCCATCATCGTGGACAAAATCCTGCCGCCGCAGGCGACGATCTGACGCGCAGGACGGCGCGGGCTACTTCTTGTCCGCAAACATCCGCTTGGGAATCTTGACCGACACGCCGAGCGCGCGCANCGANTCGCGGATAGCGTATTCCAGCTCGGTGCGCTGCGGGTTGATCGGCAGCACGAACTGGCGCACCTGCGTCCAGGTCTTCAGGTACAAATCGCTTGCCACCGCCTGCGACTCGGCCTCTTTCTGCCAGTCGGTCAGCCCGGCGATGAAATCGCGCACGAANAACATGAGNTTCTTTCCCAGCCGCGCGTCGCTTTCCCGCGCGACCAGCTCGTCCAGCGCACGGAGACTTTCCATATATGCGCGCTCNAAATGCTTGTCGTCATACATCATGGCGCACGCCGCCGGCTGCAAGTGCATGTACAAATCGGTGTCCAAGGCCTCGCGAACGATGTCGTAGGAATGCCCGCCGTTGACGATCTTGAGCATCTCCTCGGTCAGGCGGGACGGCGAGACGGGCGACAGCAGGGGCGCNCACCGGCGGATTTTATGGCGCAGGGCGAACGGAATGCGGCAGCCCGTCGTGACGCTGTACTTGACGGCNCGCAGCATGCGCACGGGATCTTCCTCAAAAATACGGTCCAGCGGAATGACGGGGCGCAGNATGCCTTTCCTGATGTCGCTCACGCCGCCCACGTAATCGATGACCTGCTCGCGGANCGGGTCGTAGTACAGCGCGTTGAGCGTAAAGTCGCGCCGCTGCACGTCCTCGTCCATCGTGCCGAATTCGTTCCCGACGCTGCCCGACTTTGTTGAGCGGAACGTGCTGACCTCAAAAATCTTCTCACCNAAGAACACGTGCACCAGCCGGAANCGCCGNCCGATGATCCGGGAGTTGCGGAACAGCCGCTTGATGCGCGACGGCGTGGCCTCGGTCACGATGTCAAAATCCTTGGGATTCCTGCCGACGAGCAGGTCGCGCACCGCGCCGCCCACGATATAGGCATCGTACCCGCACTCGCGCAGGTGNGAGACGACGGAATATGCGTCTTTGTCAATATGTTCTACCGGTATCCGATGCTCTTCTTTCGTATAAATGACGGCTTTCTGCCGCAGTCTGCCGCGGGCATCGGTCGAATAACGTGTCAGCACAATGCCTTATCATAATTTTTTCCCGCGCNTTAGTCAATCCGCGCGNCTCTCTTGCCGTGACGGCGGGANTTATGGTANAATGGGCGGCATGAAAGGTATCATTCTTGCGGGCGGTTCGGGNACGCGACTGTATCCGCTCACGCGCGCCGTGAGCAAGCAGATTCTGCCGNTATACGACAAGCCGATGATTTACTATCCGCTGAGCGTCCTCATGCTCGCCGGAATCCGNGACGTGCTNGTCATCTCCACGCCGCGCGACCTCCCCGTCTTCGAGTCGCTGTTCGGCGACGGCGGCTGGCTCGGCATGCGGTTCGNGTANGCCGTGCAGGAGCAGCCGCGCGGGCTTGCCGACGCATTTATCGTGGGAAAAGACTTTATCGGGGACGACACCGTCGCGCTCGTGCTCGGCGACAATATCTTCTACGGGCAGAATTTCTCCGAGACGCTCAAGAACGCCGCGCATACCGTGGACACGCGCGGCGGCGCGGTCATCTTCGGCTATTATGTCAAAGACCCGTCGGCATACGGCGTGGTGGAGAGCGACGCGGACGGCAGGGTCATCGGCATTGAAGAGAAACCCGCGCACCCGAAGTCGAACTATGCCGTTCCCGGGCTGTATTTTTATGACAACGCCGTGACGCAGATCGCGCGGGAAGTCAAGCCGTCCGCGCGCGGCGAAATCGAGATTACGGCGGTGAACAACGCGTACCTCGCCAAATCCGCGCTCACCGTGGAGCTGCTCGGGCGCGGCATGGCATGGCTCGACACGGGAACCTATGACGGCTTGCAGGAGGCGGGCGATTTCGTCAAAACTATCCAGAAGCGGCAGGGATTTTACGTGAGCTGCATCGAGGAAATCGCCTACCGCAACGGCTGGATCGATAATAATCAGCTGACGGCACTGGCGGCGCAGTACAAGACCGACTACGGCACCTACCTTCAGTTCATCGCGGAGCATTTCTGATGGCATTCGACTTTACCCCCTGCGCGATCCAAGGGCTGTGGGAAATCCAGCCCAAACGATTCGGCGACGCGCGCGGCTATTTTCTGGAATCCTACAGCGAAAAGGACTTTTTTGCGGCAGGGCTNACGATGCGCTTCGTGCAGGACAACCAGAGCGCGTCAAAAGGCGGCGTNCTGCGCGGCATGCACTGGCAGACNNACCACCCGCAGGGAAAACTCGTGCGCGCNTTGCAGGGAACGGTCTACGACGTGGCAGTCGATCTGCGCAANGATTCGCCCACGTTCGGCGCGTATCACGGCGTGCTGCTCGACGGCGAAAAACAGAANATGTTCTACATTCCCGAAGGATTCGCCCACGGATTCTACGTCCTGAGCGACTTNGCCGTGTTCACNTACAAGTGCACNGACTTCTACCACCCCGAGGACGAGGCGGGGCTGATGTGGGACGACCCCGCGATNGCGATTGACTGGAACGCCGTCGCCCCCNCNCGGCAGCCGNTCCTGAGCGAGAAAGACAAGAAGCACCCGGCGTTCGACCGGGACAAGCGGTATTTTGNCATNGACGGNCGNTGGGCAGGAGGAANGCGATGATCTGGCTTATCGGNGCGAGCGGCATGCTCGGCAGCGAAGTCGCCGCGCACCTGACCGCCGCAAAAATCCCGTTCNCCGCGTCGGATTCCGACGTGGACATCACCGACTACGACGCGCTCGAACAGTTCGCCCTGCGCGTCAGCTCGCAGAANCCCGGACACACGCTCGAATATATCATCAACTGCGCGGCATACACNGACGTGAACAATGCCGAGGACGAGGCNGANAAAGCCGCCGCCGTCAANGCNAAAGGCGTNGAGAACATCGCGCGCGTGGCGCGCAACAACGGCGCGACGCTCATCCATATCAGCACGGACTACGTGTTNGANGGNACGGGCACGCGCCCCTANNCNGAGACCGACGCAAAAGCACCGCTCGGCGTGTACGGCAGGACCAAAAGCGACGGCGAGGACGCAATCGCNAAAGAGATGACNAAATTCTANATNNTGCGCACGGCATGGCTCTACGGGCGGCACGGGCGCAACTTTGTCGCNACGATGCTCAGCCTGACGGGCAGCAAGGACGAGGTAACGGTGGTCGCCGACCANAAAGGCACGCCCACCAACGCGGACACGCTCGCCTCGGTCATCACCGCGCTGGTCACGGCAAACGCGAAAGGGCATTTCGTGCCGTTCGGCATTTACCACGTGACCGACGAGGGCGAGACGAACTGGCACGAATTCGCGGAAGAAATCTACCGGCTGGGCAAAAAGCACAAGCGGATTGCCGCAGAGCACGCGTGCCGTATCGTGCCGTGCACGACCGCCGAGTATCCCACGAAAGCGAAACGCCCTGCCTACAGCGTGCTCGACAAGACGAAGATACAGGACGCGCTGCGCATCAAGCTGCCGCACTGGCAGAAATCGCTCGAACGCTTCATGAAAGACACGGAGGCACAGCAATGAAACGGAAGCTCCACACGATACTGGTCACCGGCGGCACCGGATTCATCGGCTCGAATTTTATCCACTATTTGTTCGGGAAATCAACGAGCGGCGAGGCAGCGTTTGAGGACGCGCGCTTCTCTGGCAGGATCGTGAACCTGGACGCGCTCACCTATGCAGGAAACGGCGAGTCGCTGGACGACATCGACGCCGAATTCGGCACGGGCGCGCGCGACGGGCGACGCTATTTCTTTGAGAAAGCCGACATCTGCAATCGCGCGGCAGTCGAGCGGATATTCAAGCAGTACGACATCGACACCGTGGTGCACTTCGCCGCCGAAAGCCACGTTGACCGATCGATCGTCGGGCCGGAAGCCTTTGTCAGGACGAACGTGCTCGGCACGTACACGCTGCTCGACGTGGCGCGCACGTACTGGGGCATCTCCCTGGACAACCCGCGCGACGACGTGCTGTTCCACCATATCTCCACCGACGAAGTGTACGGGTCNCTCGGNCCGACGGGCTANTTCACCGAGACCACGCCCTACGACCCGCGCTCGCCCTACTCGGCNTCCAAGGCATCGAGCGACCATATCGTCATGGCGTACCACCACACCTACGGGCTGCCGGTCACGCTCTCCAACTGCACGAACAACTACGGNCCGTTCCAGTTCCCCGAAAAACTGATTCCGCTGATGATCCTCAACATGCAGCAGGGAAANAGCCTGCCCGTCTACGGCGCGGGNACGAANATCCGCGACTGGATTTACGTGGAGGANCACAACCGCGCCGTCTGGCTCATCCTGCAAAACGGCACGGCNGGGGAAAAATACAACATCGGCGGCGAGAACGAATGGCAGAACATCACGCTNCTGGAAAANCTGATCGAGACGGCCGCNNCCGAACTCNNAAANTCCGCGGACGACATCAGNAANACGATAACGCANGTCAAGGACCGNCCNGGGCANGACCNGCGNTACGCGATTGACTGCGCNAAAATCAAGCGGGAGCTNGGCTGGNANCGCAAGATGACCTTTGAGCGNGGGCTTGCGCTCACCGTGCGCTGGAANCTGACCCATCCCGACTGGATACGCCGTATCCTGAGNGGCGAATANATGCAGTGGGTCGAAAAAAACTATGGGGAGCGGGNCAATCCNNGTGCNTGAGCGCGGGNNTCCGTTCCGNCAGCNGCANATACNGCGNATGCGAATCCTGCCGATTGCCGCGNTCNTCCTGCTTGCCGCCGNGCGTTCNCCGGCGGANCTGTTCAACGCCCAGCTGTCGAATGACGAGCGCGAGCGGCTGTACCGGGGCGAAATCGTCATCCGCCANATCAACACGAGCGAAAAAATCTGCGTCGTGCCGGGCGCGNCGNCNGAGACCGATACGGTCGCCGATGCCATGCGCGGCGCNCNGGTGAACTACCTTTCCGAAGTGCTGTGGGCANTGCCCCTTGCCTNCGACGGGCAGCTGACNGANCTTGCCGAATCGTTCTTCCGCGACATGGACACGTTCCGCGANATNCCGTATTATTCGGAATCCTCCGGCAAAACNGAGCCGCTTTTTACGGTCGCCGANCTGATTGAGACGGAGACGGACGGCACGGAGACNCGCAGCACCGCCCGNTTCTGCATGGAACCGTTCGAGCCGTACCCCGCCNGCCTGTNNATGCGCAAGACACCGNNCGCCTTCGTATTCCTGCACACGAACACCGAAAAAATCAGGCTGGCAATCGTCCGCGCCATTGCGAAAGACACGATGAAAGCGGGCGTGGCAATCGTGCAGGACGGCGGCTACTGGATCGTCTACGGCGCGGGCGGCATCCGCGGACCGAAGCCGCCGTTCCTCAAAAAATCGCTGGAAAAAGCCTTCAACAACCGGATCAAGGATTTCGCGACGTTCTACATCAGGAAAGTGCAGGACGCGGAGGCTAATGCTCTTCCTGCGGCTCTGCGGCAAGATGACCGCGGAACTTGATGTTCACCGCGCGGTTGACATAGTGGATGGTGATAAAAAACAGCCAGACAAATCCGAGGACGACAAACGCGAGGCTTATGGAAGCCCTGCGCGTCCGCATGAAGACCGCGCCGATTGCGGAAAGGCAAATCAGCAGCTGCAAGCACAGCAGGAACGCGACCGTCGCTCCCCCCGAAAAGCCGATATTGATCAGCTTGTGGTGGATATGCGCCCGGTCGGCACTGAAAATGGCGCGGTGGTCACGCGTCCGCCGGATTACCGCCGCAATCACGTCGGTCACGGGAATGGACATGAGCAGGAGCATGAGGACGACCTTCACCTCCTCGAACCGCGCGTCGGCGAACGTGCCGGACGGCGCGAACAGCGGCGCGACGGCGATAAAATAGCCGAGCGTCTGGCTGCCGCCGTCGCCCAGAAAAATCTTCGCCTTCGGCTTGTTGTACACGAGAAAGCCCGCGAGCGCGGCGCACAGCACGAAATAGACGTTGCCCGCGTCGCTCCCGTAGTACGCGAGCAGCAGCCCCACCGTCAGCAGCGTCAGGAACGAAAGCCCGCCGCACAGCCAGTCCAGCCCGTCAATCAGATTGTATGCGTTCATCAGCAGGATTATCCAGAAGAACGTGCTGATCCGCCCCAGCACCGGCGGAATGGCGAACGAGAGAACGTGCCGGAAATACAGCGGGCTGAGCGCGACGATGAGGGCGACCGCTATCTGCATGACGAACTTGAGCTTGGCGCGCAGGTCAAAGAAATCGTCGATGATGCCGGTCAAGAAGATGACAAGCCCGCCCACAAAAAGCGGCACGGCGAACGCGTACCCGCCGCCGGAAAAAAAGCGGACATACACCGCAGCGGCAATGAAGAACGCGAAGAACACGCAGAAGCCGCCCAGACGGGGAACGGCACTGTCGTGCATCTTGCGCGCGCCCGGCTCGTCGTACCAGTTGTTCTTTTTACAGAGGAAGATGACGACCGGCGTAAACGCCACGCTGATGAAAAACGCAATTCCCGCAGAAACGATCATGCTCACGATTATCATATATACGTACAAAAAAGTCAATATTTTCACCCCCCCCCNATTTTGATTTTTTCTTGCACTTTTTTCGCTTCCCCGCACGTGCCGACCGATGACGCATTGCAAGCGGGCGTGATTTTCTATATACTTGTCGCAACGGAAATAAGGAGCGTCAGTATGAAAATCACGGTCGCCGGCACGGGATACGTCGGGCTTTCCCTCGCGGTGCTGCTCGCGCAGCATCAGGAAGTGTACGCGGTGGACATCATGCAGTCCAAGATCGACCTGATCGCGGCGCGGAAATCGCCGATCCGCGACAAAGAAATCGAGGCGTACCTCGCCGAAAAGGATCTGAACCTCAAGGCGACCACGGACGCGCGCGCGGCATACACGGACGCGCAGTTCGTCATCATCGCCACGCCCACGAATTACGACCCGGCGAAAAACTATTTCGACACGTCAAGCGTGGAGGCGGTCATCGCGCTCGCGCAGGAATACGCGCCGCAGGCGGTCATCGTCATAAAATCGACCGTTCCCGTGGGATACACCGAAAGCGTCTGCCAGAAATTCGGCATCAGGAACGTGCTGTTCGCGCCGGAATTCCTGCGTGAGGGACACGCGCTCTACGACAACCTCTGGCCGACCCGCATCGTCGTGGGAACGCCAAAGGACAGCCCGGAACTGCAAGCAGCGGCGCGCACGTTCGCCAGACTGCTGCAGCAGGGCGCGGAAAAGCAGGACGTGCCCGTCCTGTACACGCATGCGACCGAGGCAGAGGCGATCAAGCTGTTCGCCAACACGTACCTAGCCCTGCGCGTGAGCTACTTCAACGAGCTGGACACCTACGCGGAAATGCACGGGCTGGACACGCGGGCAATCATCGGCGGCGTGTGCCTTGACCCCCGCATCGGCGACGGCTACAACAACCCGAGCTTCGGGTACGGCGGCTACTGCCTCCCCAAGGACACCAAGCAGCTCCTCGCGAACTACGCGAACATCCCGCAGAACCTCATGACGGCGATCGTCGAATCGAACCGCACGCGCAAAGAATACATCGCGCACCACGTGCTGAGCCGCAACCCGCGCACCGTGGGCATCTTCCGCCTGACGATGAAAGCGAACAGCGACAATTTCCGCCAAAGCTCCATCCAGGACGTGATGAAGCTGCTGCGCGGCGAAGGCGTTGACGTGGTGATCTACGAGCCGACCATAACGCAGGACGAATTCGAGCGTTTCCGCGTGGAACACGATTTTTCCACATTCAAGGCAGGCTGCGACATTATCCTCGCAAACCGCATCACCGACGAGCTTACGGACGTGCAAGATAAGGTGTATACGCGCGACATTTACCTGCGGGATTAGGGGAGTCTTACCGCCATGCCCGCGTCCGTGCTCATCAATGGAAATTTTCTCTGCCGCANNNTGACGGGCATCGAGCGTTTTGCNTGGGAAGTCTGNGCNCGGCTCGACNCACTGCTTGNCGCCGATGATGCGGTCGCGCTGCTCGTGCCGGCAAACGCCCGCGCCGTGCCTTCGTACACGAATATAACGNTCGTCCGCTCNGAAAAAGCAATCCGCGCCTTTCCACTTTGGGACATGGGAACCTTTGCCCGGTCNTGCCNNAAACGGCANGCGACCGCGCTGTCTTTCTCCAACACCGCGCCGCTCGGCAAACGNTGCGGCATCGCGTTCCTGCACGACATCTATGCGCACGACTGCCCGCAGGATTTTACGACGCGCAAGGACCGGCTTATCCGCGCCTACAGCCGACTGCACTACCGGAACATCGCGCGGAACGCACGGACGCTCGTCACCGTCTCCGAATTCAGCAGGCGGCGGATCATGGACGCATACCGCGTGCCGGAATCGCGCATCCGCGTCATCGGGAACGGGTGGGAACACTTCGCTGCCGTGCAGGCGGACGACAGCATTTTCGCCCGCTTTCCGCGCTTGCAGGCGGGAACGTATTTTTTCACGCTCGGCTCGCTCAGCAGGCGCAAGAACCTCGCCTGGATTGCCGGCTACGCCGAAAGCCATCCCGACGAAATTTTTGCCGTCAGCGGAAAAGCAATCAGCGGGCTTGTCCCGGACGAACTCAAAAAAATGCAGTCGCTCAAAAACGTCGTCCTGCTCGGCTATGTGTCCGACGGCGAAGTGAAGGCGCTGATGCAGCACTGCAAGGCGTTTGTCTTTCCGTCGTACTATGAGGGATTCGGCATTCCCCCGCTTGAGGCGCTCTCCGTCGGCGCGGCGGTCATNTGCGCGCACGGCGCGAGCCTTGACGAAATCTACCGGGATACGGTGCGCTACATTGACGCGCACGACACCGCCTGCGACCTGAACGCACTGCTCGCAGAGCCGGTCGCCGCGCCGGATGCCGTGCTCGCGCAGTACACGTATCAGCACGCGGCGGAACAATTGTACGCGGTCATCAGAGACACGCAAGGAGCAGGCCGATGAAAGTCGCAATCGTGCATGACTGGCTGGTAACGTATGGCGGCGGCGAGCGCGTGGTCGAGCAGATGCTCGCGCTCTATCCCGACGCTGACATCTACACGCTCGTCTACGACAAAAAAAAGATGGCGTCTCATTTTCCCCCGGAGAAAGTGCATGCCTCGTTCATGCAGAAGATTCCGTGCGCCACGAAGCTGTACACAAAGCTGCTCAACTGGATGCCGAAAGCGTTCGAATCGTTCGATTTTTCCGGCTACGACCTCGTGATCGCAAGCTCGTCGTCATGCGCCAAGGGCATCATCACGCCGCCCGCCGTCCCCTACCTCGCGTACATCCACTCGCCCATGCGCTACGCCTGGGATGCGTACTTTGACTATTACCGCGCCTCGGGCACGCTCACGCGCTTTTTCATGCGCCGGTGGATGCCGTTCCTCCGGCAGTGGGATTACGTGTCGAGCCAGCGGATTGACACGGTGGTGGCGAATTCGCGGTACATCGCGCGGCGGATTAAAAAATTCTGGAACCGCGACGCGCAGGTCATCCATCCGCCGGTGGACGTGGAGCGGCTTTCGCCGGACGGCAGCCCCGCCGATGACTTTTACGTGGCGTTCAGCCGTTTCGTGCCGTACAAACGCCTCGACCTCGCCATCACCGCCTGCGGCGAGCTGGGGCGAAAACTCGTCGTCATCGGTGGCGGAAGCCAGGAAAAGGAACTGAAGGCACTCGCCGCGCGGTACGAGGGCATCTCGTTCACGGGCAGAATCAGCGACGACGAGGTGCGCCGACGACTGCAACGCTGCCGCGCGCTCATTTTCTGCGCGGAAGAAGACTTCGGCATTATCCCGGTNGAGGCGCAGGCATGCGGCCGTCCCGTCATCGCCTACGGAAAAGGCGGCGCAAAGGAGACGGTCATCGACGGCAAGACCGGCGTTTTCTTTGACGCGCAGTCAGCCGATTCGCTCATGCAGGCAATCCGCCGCTTTGAGCGGCTNGAGCAGGACGGCGCGTTTGACGCGCAGGAAATCGCCGCGCACGCGCAGCAGTTTTCCGCCGCGCGATTCCGCCGTGAACTGCAAGCCGCCGTGGAAGCGACGCGCAGCCGCATCGCGGAGTCGCTATGAGGCTCGCGATAGACTGCCGGATGCTCGGNTCGGGCGGCATCGGCTCGTATCTCTGCGGGCTGCTCCCGTCCTTTCTTGCCGAGCACCATTGCCTGCTGATTGCAGACCGCGAACAGTGCGCGGCGTTCCGTTCCCACCCGAACGCCGAATGCTGCGAATGTGACGTGCCGTCGTTCTCGCTCGCGGAACTGTGCTTTTTCCCGCGCGACATCGCGCAGAAAATCAACGGGTGCGACGCGTACTTCACGCCGTACTGCAATATTCCGCGCGGCATCCGCGTGCCGGTTTTCTCCACGATCCATGACATCGTGTTCCTTGACGTGCCCGGNCTCACCTCCGCGCTCGGCCGGCTCGTGCGCAAATGGTTCTACCAGCACGCCATCAACCGATCGCGAACCGTCTTCACCGTGTCGGAATTCTCACGGGAACGCATCATGGCAAAACTGCGCTGCAAAAGACCGCCGGTCGTCACGTACAATGCCGCCCCCGCCTACCTGCGCGAGCCGTTCCCGCAGCCCGTCGAAAAAAACGGCACGATTCTGTTCGTGGGCAACATCAAGCGGCACAAAGGGCTTGCCACGCTGCTTGCCGCCTACGACCGCGCGCGCGCGCAGGGGCTTTCCGCGACGCTCACGATTGTCGGCAACGCCGAAAATTTCCGCACCGGGGATGACGAGACAGCCCGGCAGCTGACCGGCGCGGCGGAGCGCGGCATCATTTTTACGGGAAAAATCAGCGACGAACAGCTTAAATACGTGTACGCGCAGGCGCGGGTTCTGGTGCAGCCGTCGCGCTACGAAGGATTCGGCATGCCGCCCCTTGAGGCGATGACCGTGGGAACGGAGGCAATCGTCTCCGATATTCCCGTGTTCCGGGAAATCTACCGCGACTTTCCCGTCACCTACTTTGCCGTGGGGGACGCGGACGACCTCGCGGAGAAACTGCTCGCCGTCGTCCGAAAGCCCGCGCGGAGCATCGTCGTTCCTGCCGTCTATTCCTACGAAAAATCGGCGGCAATCATCATGCGCTGCATACGGGACGCGCGCTGACGCAGATACGGCGCAGTTTTCCCGCCAAAAACACACGGGTACTTGACAAAATCAACTGGGGGGGGGTAAAATACAGGCGGATTTTTTGTGGAACAATCCGAAAAACGGGACTGCCGACATTCGATTTAGATATAGACAATCCATGCATATTGTTCTAAAATAAGGAAATCGCTATGACAGAACAGGAATTGAAAGACGTTTTCCGACGGAAATATTATCGGACCAGTTCGTTCACTTCAGGCGTGTCGCTGATGATCACCGACGCGGTGTTCGTCATGCTTTCTATCGGCGCAAGTTTTTTTATCATCAATCTCATCAACTACCACTGGATAAATTTCCGTTCGTTCGTGGAGTACGCCGCGTACCTGCCGCCGACACTCGTGGTGTTCTACGTGGCGGGACTGTACCCAGGCATCTCAATACCGCCGGGCGAGGAAATCAAGAAATTCTCGCTCTGCGTGTTCTTCATATTCGTCGGCATCGCGCTCTCCATCACCGTGGAAGAGGCGGACGAGAAAATCCCGCTGGTCATCGCGTTCCTGCTCGCAACGCCAATCGCATCCCTTGCGCTCCCGGTCAGCAGGGAAATCGCGCGGCACTTCTTCGCGCGCCGGCGGTGGTTCGGCGTACCTGCCGTCATCTACGTGGACGGCGACAGCGGCAACTTCATCATCACGCGCCTGCTAAACCGCCCCGACCTCGGCTACCGCCCGGCAATCATCATTGACGGCAGCGCGTCCGCCCCCTCCATGTTCATGGACGTGCCCGTCTTTCCGCCGAACAAAGAAATCGCGGACTTCATCAGGCAGACGGGCATAAAAGTCGCCATCATCAGCGGGTACACGAAAGACACCACGGCAATCGACATGCACTACCGCTACACCATCAATTTCCCGCGGACACATGACAACAACACGATTACCACGTCGGTGCGCGACTTTGGCGGCTACCTCGGCTTCTCCTCGACGCACAATCTGACCAAAAACGCCGCCCGCGCCATGAAACGCCTCGTCGATATCTTCCTCATTCTCCTGTCTACGCCGTTTGTTCTCCCGCTGACGCTCATCGTCGCGCTTGCCATAAAGAAAAACGGTCCCGGTCCGGTATTCTACGGGCATACCCGCGTCGGCAGGAACGGACGACCGTTCAAATGCTGGAAATTCCGCTCAATGTGCGCCGACGCGGACAAGCAGCTGGAAAAAATCCTCGCGGAGAACCCGGAAATGCGCGCGGAATGGGAAAAAGACCGCAAGCTGACGAACGACCCGCGCATCACCAAAATCGGCAAATTCCTGCGCAAGACGAGCATCGACGAGATTCCGCAGCTCTTCAATATCCTGACCGGCGAGATGAGTTTTATCGGGCCGCGGCCGGTCACCGAGCCGGAGCTGTCCAAGTACGGCGACAAGTCGCACCTGATTCTTTCCGTGCAGCCGGGGCTGAGCGGTATGTGGCAGATTTCCGGGCGGTCGGACACCGGCTACGAAGACCGCATCGTCCTCGACTCCTACTACATCCAGAACTGGTCGATTTGGCTTGACCTGTGGATCATTATCAAGACGATTCATGTCGTCCTCAAAGGCAAAGGCGCGTACTNATGAAACCGGCAGCCCCACTCGCAATCCTTGCCTGCCTGTTTGTGGCGCAGGCAGAGACATACCGCATAACCGATGTCGCGTATGACATCACGGGAAAGACAAAGGAATATGCCATCCAGAACGCCGTCGATATCGACANGACGCGCGTNTTCAATTCTGCTGACGAACTGGACGTGTATGTGCAGGACTTGCAGCAGCAGTTCAACAACCAGCGGGAATTTGAGTCCGCCGCGNTCGATGCCATATACGGCGACACGGACGCTGAGGGCACGATTCCCGTCTCGCTGCGTGTCGTCACCAAGGACTCGCACAGTTTTATCGCCCTGCCGTACCCGAAGTACAATTCCAACGACGGCTTCGACTTCAAGCTCAAGATGAAGGACATGAATTTNTTGGGCACGATGAGCATCATGAATTTCGACGTGAATTTCGCCANAGAAAATGACGANGANGATTCCGAAAAGCACNATTATGTCGTCGGGCTCAATTTCTCCTACGACTATCCGTTCAAGCTCGGCCCGTTCAAGTCGTCATGGAACAACAATTTCGGCATCAACTACACGTTCGGCACGACAAAACCCGAATTCGATGTCTCTACGGGGCTGTCTTTCGAGCTGCCGTTCGACCAATTCTCAATCTGCCTGTCGCTCACGCAGTCAGCCACCCGCGACGTTGACTACGAAAAATACGGCGACGAGCTGTACTTTACGGAAGCCGCGGCGCTCTCGCTGCCGGTCACGCTTGCCAAAATCGACGGCTGGGGCAAGGTAAGTTGGACTCCCTCGCTCTCGTATGAGTGGAACTGGGACAAAAACGGCATCAACAAAGAGAACGACGACCTGAGCAGTCCGCTGCTTACCGTCGCACACAGTGTCTCTACGTCCCGCGTGGACTGGATTGGCAATTTCAGGGATGGGCTTTCCNTGGAGCTGGGGCAGTCAATCGGCTATAATTTTCAGCGCAGAGAATTCGTTCCCAAAGTGTGGGCAACTTTCATGGGCTATAAGGCGTTTTCCTATGTCGGCGTGACCGGGCGGCTGTACGGATTTGCCATGCACAATGGCGACGAAGAAATCGGCTCGCTCCTGCGCGGCATCCGGGACAACGTGAAATACGACAGCGATGACGCAAAAATCAGCGCGAAAAAGGCGGCGGAAGTTCCCGCAGCGTTCGTGGCGAACATCGACGTCCCAATCCACATCGTGACAACGCACTGGAACGACTGGTTCGCCACGCTGTTCGGTGAAGACGCGGGCATAACGCGCGCGCTCAAGTTCATGCGCTNTCTCGACTTTGAGCTGCAACTCTCGCCGTTCATCGACATTGCGCTCACCAAAAATGCCGCGACCGGGCGATTGTTCAGCATACAGGACGGATTTTATACGGGCGGACTTGAAGTGCTTGTGTTCCCGGCAAAATGGCGGAGCCTTGAAATCCGCGCGAGCGTCGGCGTTGACGTGGGAAGAAAAATCATCCACAAAATCGTACCCAAGTTAATCGATACCAGCTGGCGGCATGGCTCTGCCTATGAAATCTCCGTCGGCATCGGNTTGCACTACTGATAGGAACGCANCCGGTTCGCCGCCTCTTCGCGCCAGTACGCATCGGGCATGGACTCCGCCATGATTGCGTACAGCGTCCGCGCAAAAACCGCATCACCCCGCGCGGCAACACGGTCGGCAAACTGGAACATCAAATCCCACACGTGCATTCGGCTTCCCCACTCCACGACGTCCGCATACCGCGCCGTCTGCCGCAGAAACGCACCGTAATCGGTATAGGAAAAATCAGCATCGCGCTCGTCGAGCGATCCTAAGATATGCGTGAATGCCTCAATCGTGCCGAGCGCGGCGCATCTNAGTGCCTGCTCCGCCTCGCCGTTGCGCTCGTAAATGTTCCCCAGCTCATACAAAGCCCGCAAAGAATGGTGCGGCTCGCAGCGGAACAGCATGAAAAANCGCTCCACGTGTTTTTCGGTATTGTAATCAATGGTGCGCACCAACGCCGTCAGCAGCACCTCGTCCTTNAAATTCGNATCGTTGTCCAAAATCAGGAGCAANGTCTGCTCGTACACCTCGNCCTTTTTCTGCTGCTTGGCAAGGTCAGCCATCGCATACAGAATGTCGAACAGCTCTTCGGGAATGTCAAGATACGCCGATTCCTTGCGCGCGCGCTCATAAAAATCAAGCGCGATGTCGAACTCGCCCTCCAGCTGATAAATCCTGCCGATCAGAAAATCCGCTTCCGGGTAGACAGCCTTTTCCTTTATCCATGAGACCATCCGATCAACGGAATGGGAGAAATAGTCTTGCCCGAACCGCCTGAGATACCGGTTGATAATGGCAATCGCCTCGTATTCGTCGCGCTCGCCCAGCACCGCAAGCACGTCCCGGAAGTCCGTTCCCACCCGCTTGACAGCGCGCGGCGACAGCGCGTTCTCCAAAACGTAAGTCTCATACTCGGCTTCCGCGTGGCGGAGATCCTTTGCCTTGTTTGCCAGCTGCAACGCGTTCCCGTAAAGCCCCGCGTCAAAGGCGACGACCGCCTCCTCGAACACCCGATAGGCAAATACGTCCTGAGGCTTTTTGGGCGCGCGCGCAAACAACACCGCCACGGACAAAGCAAAATAGATAACCGCCGCCGTTTTCTTCATAACGAGTCCAATTCCTCTCTGAATACAGTATCGGCATCCTTNTCGTCNACCGTGCGCACTATTTTCCCTTTTTTGAAGATAATCGCGCGACCGTCTCCGCCCGCAATCCCGATGTCGGCGTGTTTTCCCTCTCCCGGTCCATTCACCACGCAGCCCATGACCGCGACGGTAATATCCTTTTTCATGGACAGCAGCTCCTGCTGCCACCGATCCACAAAACCGTGCACGTCAAAGCCAACCCTTCCGCAGCGCGGGCAAGAGACAATCTGTACGCCGCCCGNNCGAAGCCCGCATTCTTTGAGGATAGTCACTCCCGTGCAGATTTCGTTTTCGGGCGTGGAAGAAAGGCTCACGCGGATAGTCGAGCCGATTCCCTGCCTGAGCAGGTGCGTCAGCGCCATCGTGCTTTTCACCACGCCGATAATCAGCGGTCCNGCCTCGGTCACGCCCAAATGCAACGGAATGTCGTACTTGCTCGCNAAAGCCTCGTTCGCCTCAATCGTCTCCTGCACGCTTGAAGCCTTCATGCTCACCACCACCNGATCGAAGTGCAGTTCGTCGAACACGGCGACCTCACGCGCGGCCGCCTCGCACAGCGCAAGCGCGCGGGTCATCCTGCCCTCTGCAACCTGATCCGCCAAATCTTTCGGCAGGCTTCCCGAATTCACGCCAATCCGTATGGCNACNCCCTTGTCCTTGCAGGCGTTCACCACAGCTTCCACGTTCTCGCGCTTTCCGATGTTCCCCGGATTGATCCTGATAGCGGCGACCGGACCTTCCAGCGACGCAAGCGCAAGCCGGTAGTCAAAATGAATGTCCGCAACGAGCGGTACGGGAGAATATTTGCAGATTTCCTTAAAACTTTCCGCGCTCTCCATGTCGGGAACGGCAAAGCGGATAATATCACAGCCAAGGGATTGCATGTTGCCCATGCGGTCGATGATACGGGAAAGGGCACTACTGTCGTCCTTAACGCCAATAATGCCCTCTTTCCACATGGTCTGCACCGTAACCGGGCTGTCACCCCCGATTGCGATGCGTTTNGTNNCCCCCTGACCGCCAATCGTGACGACTCTAGGAGTTCTGTACATAGTGTCCGTTCCGGNTTACGCAATCATGCCGAATACCATGGCGAACAGCGCGATAGTCTCACACAGACCGACGACCATGATATAGTTGGTAAAGCCCTTGCCCGTCTCTGCCAATGCGTCAGAGCCTGCGGCACCCGCCTTGCCCTGCGAAACGGCAGACATACACATCGCCAAACCACATGCAATGCCCAAGCCCAGATAGAAAAGCTGCGTCGCAACATCAGCACCTGCAGAAGCAGCCTTGAGCGTGTTCATCAGCAGGAATCCATAGATTGTCTGCGTCAGCGGCGCACCCGCAAAGACGACCAGCAGGAACGGTGCCGCTTTGTTCGCCTGATAGCAACGTTTCCACGCTCCAATCGCAGCCTGTCCTGCAATGCCGATACCGATTGCACTGCCCATAGCGGCAATACCCATAACCAAGCCTGCGCCCAAAATACCCCAGTTCATAAAAACTCCTTCAACGGCCTCTCACCGTCAATTGTATACAAAATATTTTCAGGGGAAGCACCTTCCCCATCATTACTTATCCGAAAACGGCCTGAATTTCGAGCCGCTCCACGTCATTCCTAAGTGCTGGCTGAATTCCAGCGTATTCAGGCGCACGCCATGAACGATGACCGAAAGCAAATTCAGTATCATGTTCAGCCCGTGCCCGAATACCAGCAGAATCACGCCGAACACAAAGAGTGCCATTTTCCCGAACATCGGTCCTGCCATCGTGTTGACGGTGCTGCTGATTGCCGCACCCGCCAACGCGACCGCCCACAGGCGGATGTAGGAGACAATATCGCTGAACTGGTTCACCACGCCCAGCAACACGGAAATGATGTTCTTCACGCTCTCCAAAATGGACTTGCCCACACTCCCTTCGTAATTCGCGAAGACAAAGTTGAGGACAAAGCCCAGCCCCAGCACACCCAAACAGATGAACGGCAATGGGAAACCGTAGACAAACAGAGTAGTCTCCGTAATTCCCAGCGGGAAACGCACACTGTCCACCACCATATTCATGACGACATAGAACATTCCCCAAATCATGAAGAGCGANCCCATGTCNCCAAAGAATTTCANGCTCCGTCGGTCTGCCACCATGCACTTGAGGTGCGCGATNCTCANCTGGATAAGCGCNAGCGCNAAACAGAAGATTTTCTGATTCGTGTTCGCCATGTCAGGATCACCGCTCTTTGCCGCAGAGAACGGCGCGAACGAAATNTCCNNCAATAANGGAGGCAGTTTTTCCGGCTCGATACCGAACCATGAGCAGGTGACCACGCCCCAGCCCATCGTACACAGCCCGAGCAATGTCACCAGCACACCCAGCGAACGTCCGCCTTTCTTGCTTTTCGCCAAAGCNATCAAACCCGCAATCGTAATCAGCGCGCCGTAGCAGGCATCGCCAAAAATCATCGCAAAGAAAATGCAGAAGAACAGCAGGAACCAGCCCGAAATATCGAACTCGCGGTAGCCCGGCGTTACGTCAAGGAAGTCCGTCAGCGGATAAATCACGCTCACGAGCCTGTTGTTCTTGAGCTTCGTCGGCACGAACTCATCTTCCGAAGGCTCTCCGACCGCCAAACCCCAGTTCGCTTCCTTTGCGGCCGCCTGCAACGTAGCCAAATCATCCACCGGCACAAAGCCCGTCACCCATGCAAGCGGAACGGATGACTGCGGCAAAGCCGCCTCATCGTCCCCCGCCACCTTGCTTTCGTAGCCCATGCCGCTGTAGACATTCTCAAGCTCGATGTCCTTCGCAAGCAAAGGCACATAACACTTGAGCGAATCCACATACTGTACGCTGTCGGCAACCTGCGCGTCAATCGCGGCAATCTGCTTCTGGCAGTCCGCAATTTCCTGCGCCAGTTCCGCCGTCGATTTTTGCGGCANCACCACCTGATACGCCTCCGGCGGCATACCTGCGGGACGNTCGGCATCCGCNCTGTCCGNAATGAGCAGNAAGCGAGCCTTCGCCTTGTCGCGGTTGACGAGCAACGTCCGCNCGTCCACACCAATCGCATGGTACTTGCCGAGCGGAATCTCATAGAGCGAAACGTACACGCCTTTTTCCGCGAGCGCGGCAATTTCTTCGGGGACAACACTGCCCCAACCCGACAGCCGCTCCAGCTCGTTGCGGTTCGCCGTAATACGGTCATAGCAGTTCTTCTTCTGCTCAGCCTGCTGCACGAGCGTCGCGGCAAGTTCCAGCGCGGCATCTTTCTCCAGCTCTTTCTGATGCTTCAGAACCTTTTTGGGAACTTTGGTATCCGACAACAGCGAAATCGCCTTTGCCAGCTTGTTGCTCTGATCGCGGTAGACTTGCAGTTCGTCACTNGTCCCCTGCACGTCCTCCAGCTGCACCACGCCGAGTTTCCGCAGCCGCCGCAACGCCTCTTTCCGCTCTTTCTCAAGGACGACGAGCGCGATTTTTTTCATGGGAACTATCATGCGTCAGCCCCCTCATCCGCACCAATGGCGTTNTCGGCGGCGGCATTGCGCGCNTCAATCTTCTTCTTGGAGATTTTTGANCGCACGACCGCACTGACCTGCTGATCGCCCAAGTATACCGATATNTTCTTGATATTCTGCTTTGCTTCAGGAATTTTCACTTTCTCAAACAAGTTGACGCGCTGTGTCGTCGTCCGCANCTCACGGGAAAGCAGGCGCACCTGCTCGTCAAGNACGCTCGCCTCCAAATCNAGCGACAGNGCTTTNTCCATGCGGTCGGCGGCCAAGTCAATCCACAGCGGGGTCGCATACAAGTCGTAATCGCCGCGGCTGAANTCCGCGCCTTCGTACACGGGAATGTTCACGCCGGCAATGTTGCCGATTCCTTTCTTGATGTTGCGCACCGTCACCATGTCGGGCGTAAAGGCATTTTCCTCCCCGAACACGCTGATCCACACCTTGAATTCTTTNTCAAGCTGTACNCGCTGCTCGCGGACTGCCTTCGCCTTCGCGTCAATCGTCCGAATTTCGGTCTGAAGCTGCTGTTTTTTGAGCGTGAGCGTCGGAAGATAACGCTGATACATTTTCAGCGAGTCTTTCTGCGCTTTCTGCTCGTTTTTAGTCAGCTTAATCTTCGCCATGCCGTGCCCCGATTACTTCCAGAACTCNTCCAGCAGCTCCGTCTTGATGCCCGTCTCCGAGCGGTCAAAACAATCTGCCAGAATCTTCCAGCCCAAATCCAACGCCTCTTCCAAAGAAATNTTGACGGACANATCCATCATTTTCTTCTCGAACNGNTCNCCGTANTTCAGCAGTTTCTCGTCCCACTTCGACATCATAAAGCCCATGGANTTTTTCTCCACGGTGTCCTTGTANGACGAATACAGACGNATCATTGCGTCCATGAGCGCACGGTGATCCTTGCGGGTCTTNCCGTTGACGTTCTGNTTCAGGCGGGACAANGAGCCGAACGGTTCGATACGCCCGCCTTTCAGATAATACTGCCCCTCAGTGATATAGCCCGTGTTGTCGGGAACGGGATGCGTCACGTCNTCGCCCGGCATCGTCGTGACCGCAAGAATCGTCACCGACCCCGAATCAGCNAAGTCAACCGCCTTCTCATACCGCGCCGCCAGCTGCGAGTACAAATCGCCCGGATANCCGCGGTTCGACGGCACCTGCTCCTGCGTAATCGCAATCTCNTTCATGCTGTCGGCATAGTTCGTCATGTCGGTCAGCAGCACCAGCACGTCCTTTCCCTGCAACGCGAACTGCTCCGCGACCGCAAGCGACATATCGGGAATCTTGATACATTCGACCGTCGGATCCGCCGCCGTATGAATGAACATGACCGTCTTGCTCAACGACCCGCCCTCCTCAAGCGTCTTCTTGAAGAAGAGGAAGTCGTCATACTTCAGCCCCATGCCGCCAAGGATGATGACATCCGCCGCCGCCTGCATCGCAATGCGCGCGAGCAGCTGATTGTACGGCTCACCCGAAATAGAGAAAATCGGCAGTTTCTGAGAGACGACCAACGTGTTGAACATATCAATCATCGGGATATTCGTCCTCATCATGCGCTCTGCCAAAATACGCTTTGACGGATTGACCGACGGACCGCCAATCGGCTTGAGGTTTTCTGCCAGCGTCGGACCGTTGTCGCGCGGGTCNCCCGAACCGTTGAAAATGCGCCCGAGCANATCATCGGTGAACGACACTTCCATTTCGTGTCCCAAAAAGCGAATCTGATCGCCCGTCGAGACACCGCGTCCGCCCGCAAACACCTGCAAAGAAACCAAATCGCCGTCAATTTTGTTGACTTCGGCAAGCGACTTGCCGAACCGCGTCGTGATTTCCGCAAGCTCGTTGTATTTTACGCCNTCAGCACGAACGGTGATGACGGAACCCGCGATAGATTCAATCTTGCTATAAACTTTGTTCATCGTTATTCACCGTCCTTTTTGAGCAGGTTTTCCGCTTCCGCCGTCAACGTGCCGGATTTCGACGCATACAGTTCGTCNATNTCGGCCTCCGTTTTTTTGAAAGCGTCGCTTTCAAATTCGGTGTAGTTCCAGTCCAAGAATTTCTGGCGCAACGCGTTGAAATAGGTACGCGCCTCTTCCTTGTCCGCCAGCTTGAATTCCGACCCGAGCACTTTGAGGATTTTCGCCAAGTCGTACCGCTGACGCTCAACCGTCGCGTTCGCGTCCGTATCGTCAAAGGAGTTCTGCTGGAAATACACCGCGTCAAGCATCTCTTCTTTAAGATACACGATATAATCTTCCAGCGACGTGCCTTCCTCGCCGACAACCTTCATCATCTGCCCGACTTCCACGCCGCGCAACAAAATGCCCCGGCAGTACGCAACGCGNTCGTCATCGATAACGCCGTGATACTTCGACCAGGAAATGAGCGGGTCGATTGCGGGATACTTGCGCGCGTCGGAACGCTCGCGGCTCAGACCATGGAACGCGCCGACGACTTTCAAGGTCGCCTGCGTGACCGGCTCCTCAAAGTTGCCGCCGGCAGGAGAGACCGTGCCGCCAATCGTGACCGAACCTTTGCTGCCGTCGGGCAGGCGCACCTGTCCGGCGCGCTCGTAGAACGCTGCAATATAACTTTCCAGATACGCCGGGAACGCCTCCTCGCCCGGAATCTCTTCCAGACGACCGGACATCTCGCGCATGGCCTGCGCCCAGCGGGACGTAGAATCCGCCAGCATCAGGACGTTCAACCCCATCTGACGGTAGTATTCCGCCAACGTCACCGCCGTGTACACGGACGCTTCGCGGGAAGCGACCGGCATTGACGAAGTATTGCAGATGATAATCGTGCGCTCCATCAAGGACTTGCCCGTCTTGGGATCCTTGAGTTCGGGGAATTCGGTCAACGTCTCCACGACCTCACCCGCACGCTCGCCACACGCCGCGATGATAACAATGTCAACATCGGCATATTTTGACGTCGTGTGCTGCAAAACCGTCTTTCCCGCGCCGAACGGACCGGGAATACAATACGTACCGCCACGCGCCACGGGGAAGAACGTATCGATAAGGCGCACTTTCGTTCCCATTGTCTCAGTCGGCGCAAGGCGTTCCGCATAACAGTCCACCGCGCGTTTTACCGGCCAGCGGAAAGACATCGCGATGTCGTAATCCTTGCCCTTTTCGTCGGTAACAGTCGCAATCGTGTCGCGGATAGTGTAACTGCCCGCGGCGGCGATTTTTTTGACCGTGTACGTGCCGTACATATCGAACGGAATGAAAATCTTGTGCGTGAACGGTCCTTCGGGCACAGTCCCCACATATTCGCCACGGCGTACCACATCGCCTTCTTTTGCCGTCGGCGTGAAATCCCATTTTTTCTGCGCGTCCAGCGGGTCAACGTAAATGCCGCGCTCCAGGAAATATCCCGCCTTTTCCGCAAGCAGGGGAAGCGGGTTCTGCAAACCGTCATACACCTGACCGAGCAGTCCCGGTCCGAGTTCCGCAGAAAGCAGGTCGCCCGTAAACTCAACCGAATCGCCGGCCTTGATGCCTTTCGTCATCTCGTAGACCTGCATCTGCGCCGTATTTCCGCGAATGCGGATTACTTCGCTCTTGAGGCTTGAGCCATCAACTTTGACGTAGCCGACTTCGTTCATAGTAATCGTTCCGCTGAATTCGACCGAAACCATATTACCATTGACGGCGACTACCTTACCTTTTGTATCCGTCATTTCNTATCTCCTGATGCCCCTGCCGTTCCGGCAGCAAGGATTCTATCGTAAATTTTATGGTAAGAAGCCATACCTGTCTCTGCACTGAACTTTTTCATGCGCGCCGCCAGCTTGAGCTTAATCCCATAGGCAAACACGGCATCGGTAGAAAACCCGTCCAACGGCGTGATGTTCTCAATAACGCGCACACGGTATTGATTCAAAAACTGCTCCGCGGCAAGCGGGCTGTCCATNCCTGCCGCCGTCCGGGCAGCCTGCACGGCATCGGGAGACAAGGAAAGACCGTTCGCGTCGAATTTCTTTTTCATATTCAGCGCACGAATCTGAGCAAGCGCGACGCGGAGACTGCGCTCCTGACCGTACCATGCGTCCACCAATGCAGACCCCGTCTTGATTTCGTCCCGCGGCGGCTCCAAGGAAAGCTCCTCAAGGATTTTCTGCTCANCCTTTGCCAGAAAACGGGAACAGAGTTCGGTAAAGTTTTCTTCCGTAATGGGCAGCGGCGTTCTGTCATCGCTCACGGAGAACGACGGCAGCTGCGCCACAAGGTAGTACTGCTTCACTCTTGTACTGCCCCTTTCAGAATCGCGGCAACGCGCGGATTCAAGTATGCTGAGAACAAATCCGCCACCGCCTCAGCGGAATAGTCATAATAGGCAGCACCGTCTTTCAGCCCCACATGGAAGCCGCCGCCGATAGCGTTGTTCGCTTTGAGCGTGAGACCTTTTGCAATCTCTGCCTTGAGCGCGGCGGTCAGGTTTGACTCGACAGCCTTCAAGTCCTTTTCGTTCAGGAGCACCGTCAAATCGCCCGCGTCCGATTTCTTCGCCCATTCCTTGACAGTCTCAGGAATCAACGCCGCAAGCAGTTTCGCNTCATAGGCACGNTCCGTCTCCGCGCTGACAATCGCGGAAAGCTCCGCCTCAACGCTTTTGCGGAACGAAAGCACCAAATTCCGGCTTGCCTGNGCGATTGCGTCTTCGCTCGCTTTCTCAAAACGCGCCGTCTCGTCTTTAGCCTGCTTGACAATAGCATCCGCTTCTTCTTTTGCCTTGGCAATGATTTTTGCGGCTTCTTTTTCTGCCGCAGCAATCCTTTCGGAAGCGGACGTTTCAGCAGCGGCGACACCATCTTTTTTAATCTTGTCGATTAATTCCTGTAACTGGACGTCCATGCGAACCTCGCTCAATATAAATTTGTACAACGATAACAAACGGACTGTATGCAATCCGCTACCATCTATGATACAACAGATCGCGCCAAAATACAACAATTTTCGCAATGTTTTTGCATTTTTATGCCCCCATATCAAGCGCGAATTGGACTTCCGTGGTAGAACGNCCGAGCGCGGTGGCGATTTCTTCCACCGTTTCCCCGCGGTCGTAGCGTTCGCGGACAAGCGTACCGAAATCTTTCTTCTGCCGCACCGGATCGTCGGCATACGTGACGTTCGGTCCGATGACGGGCATCGACGTGTACGACGTGCCGTCCTGCATGACCGTGAACACATTCGGTTCCGGCAGCACCGGCGCGTCGTCGAACAAATCGCCCTGCTGCGCCACGTTTTTTTTCGTCTCCATAACGGCAAGAGGATCATGCACCGGCGGCAATCCCGCCGCCTCACGCAGATACTGTTCCGCGGCACGGCTCGCCACCGCCGCTCGACCTTTCTGCCGCCGATAACCGTCCTGCAAGGACGCGGTCTGCTGCACCCGCTGGGCAAACAGCTGCGCCTGCAAATGGTTCAGTTTTTCGATTTCGCTTTTTGCGACCGTCATGTGACGGTCAGCCTCTGCGACAGCCGCCTTGAATTCGCGCATATAGTCCTGATACAGCGTGATGTTGCGGTCGGTCTGGCGGTTCATGTCGGCGATAATCAGATCCATCTCCCGCTTCGCCGTGCCGATAACCTCGTCCTTTTTGTCGGAAATCTTTTTTTTGAACGTGAGGACGAGCGCAACATCAAGCACGATATTGCAGACAATCAGAAACCCCGCCAAAAATGCGATGCCAATCCCACCCATGCCCGCGCCTACCTTGTCACGTCAACGTGCCGACCCAAAAATCCCTCGCGGATCTCCGTTTTTTTCGCCGCCGGANTGCTTTCNCCGCCGCCTTTCGGCTCGCCCTGCCGGTTCGGCTGCTGCGAATCGCCGCCACGNCCGTCGGNATCAACGTGCGTGGGCTGNGCCTCCTCGTTCGCGGCGCGCTGCACGGTCTGCGCGCGCTCCTGCTGNTGCTGCACCATGCTCATCTCGCGCATCTGCTGGGCAAGCTGCGGCTGAAACTGAGCATTCGCCACGTCACGCGCGACATTCTGCATCTGCGAGTACATCGTCTGTAAGTCAATCGGCTGAATTGCCACCTGCGCTCCCCGCCTTATGCGTAGCCTTCCGGCTGACGGACATCGCTCATGTCAGGCTCTTCATATTTGCCGCGGCGCACGAAACCGTCCTCATAATAGAACGACACGCTCTTCACTTCCGTGCGGACTTCTTCTTTTTCCTCGCGCACGTAAATCTTGACACCGCTGTACACCGTTCCGCTNGCCACGACCTTGCCGACCGCCTTGAGTTCGCGCAGCCGCTCCTGAATCTGCGCGATTTCCGCGTTCAAATCATCATTCTTGAGCAGGATTTCGTCACGCTGCTTGTACAGGGCATGCAACGCGTCTTCCTTGTCCTTGGGAAGCGAACGGCGCGTCTTTTGCAGGTTCTCAAGCGTGGCAATGTTCGGCTCAAGCTCCTCCAGTTTCTTGGCGTTGTCGGCCTGCTCGGTCTGCAACGCGACCACGCGGAGCTTTGCCTTGGGGTCAATGCCCACCTCAAGAATGGTCTCCGTGCCGCCGTCGCGCGCGCCGATATTTTTTGCCGCAATCAGCTCACACGCGAGCAGGTGTCCGCCCGTAATCTGCGCTTTCTTGCCGTGCAGGATAATCTTATGCTGCGCGGACACGTCGCAGTTCATCAGCGAGTCCGACACCACAACATTCTCGCCCACCGTGATCTTGGTGTTCTGGATGAATTTCGCCCACAGCGTCCCCTCGCAGGTGACCGTTCCCTCGTCGCGCCCCATAATGCCCTGCGAAACGAAGATATCGGCATCGCTCTGCAAATGGCACGCGCCAACCGCCCCCATGATCTCGATGTTTCCGCTCGCCTTGATATTGAAGCCGTCCTCCACCGATCCCTTGCAGATGACTTTGCCCAAAAAGTCGATGTTGCCCGTCTTGATGTTCACGCCGTCCACTTCCATGACCGGCTCGACGTAAATCTTATTGTTGATGAGCAGAACCTGCCCGTTGCAGTCGGCGATAATCGTGGCTCCGTCCTCGCCCACTGAGACATTCTTTCCCAGCGGGAACGCGATGTCGCGCCCGTCGTCGGCTTCCAGATACCGGCCGAACACCGTCTTGCCCGCCCGCCCTTTCTCCGCGGGATGCTTGATGGCAAGCGGCTGCCCCTGCACGACGTTCTGCACCTGATTCAGTTCCTTGTAATTGACCTGCCCACTCTCGCTTTCTTTCGCGCGCAGTTTCGTCCGATCGGTCTCAAAATAGTATTCGATGTAGGCATCCTTGCCGTTCTGCGGCACGACCGCCTCCGCAACGACGACCGGCTTGTCATACACGGGCGCGTCCACGAGCGCGGAAATCTTCTCGTCGGAGATACCCGCGCAGACCCCCTGCGTTTTCAGCGCCTTGACGATCAGCTGCGCGGTAATATCCGAGCCGCTCATCATCGGCGCGTTGATCGTGGCAGTCGCCCGCATTTCGTCCGACGACACTTCGATGACAAAAATCGCGTCGTTCGCGGCGTTGTGCTCATACGTGCCGACCAAGACATAGCCGTCTCCCGTTCCCCCGGCGACCGCCTCCTTGATTTTCTTTTCGTCAACCGTCAGCGTATCGGCACGATTCACCTCTGCCATGACGGCATCGACGGAGACCGGCCTGCCCGCGCCTTCGGGAAGCACCACTTTGAGCGCGATGTCCGTGCCAAAATGATGCACGAAAAACACGCCGTCCTTGTCGTGGCTGACCGCTTCCTCGGCGACCGCCTCGCCCGAAGCGTCCTTCGCCTTTGCTTTCGCCTTAGTCGCGGCGATGACCTCGGAATTCGGATACGCAAGGATCGTCCACGGCTTCTTTGACAGACCGAGGATGCCCGAAAAGCCGCGCTCAACCACCTCGTATTCCAGATTGATGACCTTGCAGTCAAGCTGCACGGCGGCATCCGCCAGCGCCTCTTCCAGCGTGTCGGCACAGACTTCCACACAGCGGATTTCCCGGTCGGTTTTGAGCAGATCAGTCAGTTCGGTGCGGATTTTTTCAAGCGTGATTACCGGCATTCAGACAATTCCTTTGCGAAGATTGGTGAGCTTCGCGCGCAGACGCAGGTTCGCCTTGGTATGCAGCTGAGAGATGCGCGACTCGCTCACGTCCAGAACCTGCCCGATTTCCTTGAATGTCAGATCCTCGTGATAATACAGCACGATGACCATTTTTTCCTTTTCGGGCAGCTCGTTGATCGCCTCGATAATGACTTTGCGGATTTCTTCCCGCTCCACCTGCACGTCGGGATTCAGGCTCGACGGGGATTCAATGGAATCGCCGATCGACATGTGGTCGTTGTCGTCCCCCGAATACCACACGTCGTTCAGCGAAAGCACACTCGTCCCGCTCACTTTCATCACCGTCTGCTGGAACGCATCTTCGCTCATGTTCATTTCTTTGGCGACTTCCGCATCCGTCGCCGGGCGGCCAAGCCGGGACTCCAAATCGCCGATGGTGTCCTCAATCTCCTTGGATTTTTGGCGCACCGAACGCGGCACCCAGTCGAGCTGGCGCATCTCGTCAAAAATAGCGCCGCGGATACGCGTGACCGCATACGTCTTGAACTTCACGCCCTTGTCGGGGTCGAACTTNGTAATGGCATCTAGCAACCCGAACTGCCCGAACCCGACAAGATCATCGAATTCAATGCTCGCNGGCAAGCCGACCGAAACCTTGCCGGCAACATATTTCACCAGCGGCATATACTGGCGGATAAACTTATCGCGCAAGGCAGAAGCTTTTGTCTTCTTGAATTCACGCCAGAGTCTGTTCTCTTCTTCTTCGTCAAGCGGCTGTGTCCGTACAAAATCCATCTCTGATTACCCTTGTTCTATTCTCTTGCCAATACCGTCCGTATCGCCTGCGCCATCAGCGACGCGCTCTGCTCGCTCGCGGGAACGCCATCGGGGAACACCGACGAGCGCGCTTTCTGCGGCACGTCCGCCTCGGCAAATTCGCTGTCTTCCACGACATCTTCCCCCGCCGCGTCTGCGGTATCGCCGCCGCCAAACGTGCTGATGTCGGGAAGNTCTCCCAAATCCGCGCCNGCCGTCGGTGCGNCAGCATGNGACGGTACGACCGGCTGCTGCGCGACCTTCGCCTGTTTCGGCTCCGCCACGGCGGAAGCGACCTGCGCAAGCCCCATCGGCGTAAACCCGGCAGATATTTCTGCCTGCGGCGGCGCACCCGCACGATCCCCGTCCGAAACCGGAGNCGTCTCAGACACCGGCTGAACGGCATCAGCGGATTCCTCTGCCGCCGTCTCCGTCTGCCGCAGGGCGGGACGGGTCGATGCCACGTTAAAGCGCGGTCCCTGCTCCTCTTCGGGCAGACGGTCGTCATCAACCGTAATATCAATCACGCCGCCGACCCGGGACATTTTCTCCGCAGGAACGTCCAAATCCGCATCCGTCTGTCCGTCGGAAAGGAATTTCTGATTCAGGAACAGTATCCCGACGGTCATCACGCCGAAAAACAGCGCACAGATGAGCGCGCGCAACACGACATGCCCGAAGCCGATACCCGAGCATACCCCGATAAGAAATGACACGATGAACCCAAGCCCGGCTGAAATGCTTATGTACTTTGGGCTTATCATTTCTCCTATTCCTCCCATCTATACAGATTACGGCAAAAACCCCGTTAGGTCAAGTTTTTTTTCCGGCCTACTTCTTGCGCATGAATTTCCGCAGGAAGCTCGAAACGCTCTCTGAACTGCCGAAATCGGTTTTCTCAATCCTGCCGACGATATGCTTGACGCACTGCGCCGGTTTTGAGGTCGGGTTGACGATGATGAACGGCTTCTGCCGGATGACCGACTGCTGCACCGCCGCGTCGTCGTAGACGAATCCGATGTAATCGACCTTGAAGTTGAGGAACTGCGCCACGCTCGTGATAATGCGGTCGGAAATGCGCTTCGCCTCGTCCGCGCTGTGCACACGGTTGACCAGCAGCTTTATGCTGATTTCGCGGGCGGTCAGCTCCGTCGTGATGATTTTTATCATGCCGTATGCGTCGGTAATCGCCGTCGGCTCCGGGGTCGTGACCACGAGCACCTCGTCCGCCGCCGCCACAAANCGCAGCACGTTCTCCGCAATGCCCGCGCCCGTGTCGATGATGATGATGTCCGCGTTGGCAAGCTGGCTGAACTGCTCGGCGAAGTAATCCAGCTCGGCGGATGTCAAATTCGCGATCTTCGAAAAACCGTTCGCGCCGGCAATGAACCTGATGCCGAATTCGGTGTCGAGGATGATGTCCCGCATCGTCTTCTGCTTGTTTATCACGTGCATCAGGTTGAACTGCGGCACGATATTCAGCAGCACGTTGACGTTCGCCATGCCCAGGTCGCCGTCAATCAGGATGACTTTTTTTCCCAGCTGCGCGTAGGCAATCGCCATGTTGACGGAAAGATTCGTCTTGCCGACACCGCCCTTTCCGCTCGTGACGGCAATAATCCGTGTTTTGTGACCAGATGATGACGGGCTTCTGCCGTCTCTCTGCATAAGTTCCCTCAATTCCTGCGTCTGATCTTCCATTATTTTTCTCCTGCAAACATATCGTCAATATGAACCCGATCGATTTTGAAGTCATGCAACCGCGTCAGAAAATACACGGCCGACGCGCGCGCGATATTGCGCGGCACTTTCTGCCCGTCCGTGATGTAGGCGATTGCCTTGTGCCGCTCGGCAAGCACGCTGAGCACGTTGCCGAACGAGACGGTCTCATCGCATTTGGTCACGATGACCGAGGCGATGTTGAACGGCTCGTAATGCTGCATGATAGAAACCAAGTCGCGCGGCTTGGTGGATGCCGCCACCGTCAGGTAGACATCGGGATTCAGCCCCGGCACGTCAAGGAACGCGCACATCTTGGCGATGTTCTCATGGTCGTTCGGGCTGTAGCCGCTCGTGTCGATGATGAGCGCGTCCAGCGAATCTTTGTGCTCGTCAAAAATCTGCCTGAGNTCTTCCGCCGACTCCGCCTTGTCCACGGAGACGTTCATAATCTCGCCGTANCGGCGGAGCTGCTCCTCCGCGCCGACACGGGTGCGGTCAACCGTAATCATGCGCACACGCATCGGCGGCTTTCCGCTGTTCTTCGCGTCAAGGATGATATTCGCCGCGATCTTTGCCACCGTCGTCGTCTTTCCCACGCCCGTCGGACCGACCAGNACGATGACGTGCGGGCACTTGCGGTAAGGCTTCGGCGCGATGGCGATGGTCTGCCCGATCCAGTCCACCACGCTCTGCTCGACTTTCCCGAAATCGTCCAGCTCGTCCAAAGAAAAATGCTCGCGGATNCGGGTGGAAATGCCGTTGATGTACGAAAGCGTGAATTCATTTTCGGCGAGCATCTCTTCGATTTTCTGGATGGCAGGATGCTTGTCGCTTGCCTGCGCCGCCGACGCGGACACCATATCGTCAATCTTCGAGCCGATGCTGGTCTTCAGCTCCTTTATCTGGTTGAGCATGGCAAACTGAAGCGCGGCGAGGTCGGTGGGGTTGACGCTATCCGGCTTGGGCGGCTCGACCGCCGGACGCGACGGGGCTGCAACGGTGCGCGGCTCGTTCACGAAATACTCCGCCCGGATCCACTGTTTCTGCCCGAATCCAAAAAANCCGCCCTTGAGCACGACATGATGGTCGCCCAACGTATAATTGTCGCCGTACAGCTGATTCAAGGCTTCCCGGCATTCNTTGAGCGTCGGTTTTTCAATGAAGTGAGCCGTCGGTTCAATTTTTTCAATCGACATGAATTTCTCCCAAAATTTCCAGCTGNACGGCATGTCCCGCCGCCATGACTTCATTTATAGAAAGAACGACCGTTCCCGGCATCTCGCGGTCAATCGAATGATGCACGAGCGCACGCACCTCGCCCGCGCACAGGATAATCGGCATCATATTGCGCTCACGGACGGCGGCTATCGACGCGCTCACGGCGCTGATCCACTTNCGCCCGTCCACCGGGTCAAAAGCGACAAAAGGCTGCCCGCCGTCGTTCGGAATGACCTGATGCTGCAAAATCTTTTCCGACGAGGACTGGTCAAGCTGCAAGACGCTCAGCTTGCGCTCCTGATCGACGTATTGCAGGCAGATTTGCAGCCCCAACGCCTCGCGCACCTTTTCGATAAGGAACCANGTGTTGTGCTGCATCGCGCCGTAATTGGCGAGCGTCTCCAGAATCGCCACGATGTTGCGGACAGAAACCTGCTCGCGCAGCAGACCTTGCAGGACTTTCTCGATCTCGCCGTACGTATAATGGTAGGTGTCCATGACTTCCTTGACGACGACTTCGTTGGTCTTTCTGATCTCGTCGATAATCTTGGCGACTTCCTGCCGGCTCAGAATGTCCGCCGCGTGCGAGCGGATAATCTCAGTCAGGTGCGTGGCGATAATCGTGGGCGGATCGACCACCGCATACCCCGCGTTCTCCGCCTGCTGGCGCATGTCCTCGCCCACCCACAGCGCGGGAACGCCGAACGCCGGATCGACGGTCGCCTCGCCCTTGATTTCCTCCACCACCGATCCCGTGTCAAGGCACATATAGCAGCCCATCTTGATTTTGCTCCGCCCGACTTCTATGCCGCGGATTTTAAAGCTGTACTCGCTCGGATCAAGCGTCATGTTGTCGATGATGCGGATGCTCGGCACGACCAGCCCCAGGTCGAGCGCGGCCTCACGGCGGATGCGGGTGACGCGCTCAAGCAGTTCCGCGCCCTTGTCCTTGTCAACGAGCGGAATGAGCGCGTAGCCGATCTCAAGCGAAAGCGGATCGAGCGGCACGACCGGGCTGACATCGGCGGGGCTTGATCCCGTCTGCGCCTTCGCGGCGGCCTCCGCCTCCGTCTGCCTGCGCTCAGTCTCACGCGCGCCGCGCACCAGACGGTAGCCGAAGAACGCAAGCCCCGCGCCAATCGGAATGAGCAGGTACCAGGGGAAGCCCGGCACCAGGCTCATCAATGCGATAACGACGCCGGATATGACGTACACCCAGCCGCTCTGCGAGAATTCCTTCTTGACCTGGCTGCCCATCGTCTCGCTGGTGTTTGATCCGGCGACGAGCAGACCGGTCGCCACCGACACGAGCAACGACGGCAGCTGGCTGAGCAGGCCGTCGCCGATCGTCAGGCGCGTATACGTGTTCGCCGCAATGCCGAAACTCATCGCGCCCTGCCCCGTCGTCCCGATGATGATGCCCGCAACGATGTCGATGACGGTGATAAAAATGCCCGCCTTGACGTTCCCGCTCACGAATTTCGCCGCGCCGTCCATGGCGGAATAGAAATCGCTCTCCTGCTGGATCTCGCGCTTCTTCTCGCGCGCCTGCTCGTCAGTAATCGCGCCGGACTGCAACTCGCTGTCCACGGCAAAATTCTTCTGCGGCATGGAATCCAGCGCGAAGCGCGCCGCGACCTCGGAGATGCGCCCCGATCCCTTGGTGATGACGAACGCCTGCACGATAATCAGAATGATGAAAATAATCAGCCCGATGGCGAGCGACTCACCCGCGACGACCGATGAGAACGCCTTGAGCATCGTGCCGGGAAACCGCTCGTATCCGTAGAGCTTGGCGGAACTCAGGATCAGCCGGGTGGATGACACGTTGAGNCCCAGACCGTACAGCGTGAGGAACAGGATAATGCGCGGGAACGATGACAGGCTCGATGACTTGGGCGTGAACACGACGAGCAGCAGCGCCGCCAACGAAAAAAAGATATTGAAAATCATCAGCGTATCGACAATCCAGCCGGGCAGCGGNANCAACAGCATGAANACCACCACCACCACGGCGGCGCTCATCGCGAGATTCTGAAAATCTTTAAAAAACCCCGAAAACCGGCCTGCCAATCCCCACCCCCATCAGGCTCATTTCTTCTTGTTGAGATAATCAATCTGAGTATATATAGTTGCTATCGCTTTTATATACGCCTCGGGTATTATATCACCAATTCCCGCGTTTGTATAGAGCGCACGCGCCAAAGAACGGTTTTCCACGACCGGAACGTCGTTCTCATACGCAATCGAGCGCATACGGAACGCAACCTCGTCCGAGCCTTTCGCCGTCACCACCGGCGCGTCCGCCTTTGCCGCGTCGTACTGGAGCGCGACGGCAAAATGGGTCGGGTTCGTGATAACCACGTCGCTCTCCGCCACGGCGCGCGGCATGTTCTGCTGCAACAGCTGCTGCTGCATCTGCTTCAGGCGCGACTTGACCTCGGGGTCGCCCTCCATCTCCTTGTACTCCTGCTTGACTTCCTGCTTGGTCATCTTCATGCTTTCGATGAACTGCCGCCGCTGCACCAGGTAGTCGGGGACGGAAATGACCAGAAACAGGACGGCACAGGCGACCAGGATCTGCGCCGCAATGCCCGCGATCTGCCCCACCGCAGGACGAACGCTCCCCGCGCGCAACAGCCCCAGCACACGGGCAAGGTTCGCCCGGATAATCACGTAAGCGATCACGGCGATCAGCACGATTTTCACGAGCGACTTGACCACGTTAAAGCCGCCCTCAAACGAAAAGACGGTCTTCTTGAGGTACTGCCCGAGCCGCGGCACGATTTTGGTAAAATCCGGCGTGATCGGCTTGACGGAAAAAATAAAGCCGCGGTTCTGCACGAGGTTCGCCGCCACCGCCGCGACAACGCCGACGAGCGCGAGCGGGATTATCATGCGCAGCAGGTAGCGGTAGCAGACGGCAAGGTACGACGGCCGGAGCACGTCCTTTTCCGCCACGCGCGTAAAAAAGAAGCGCAGCAGCTCCTCGCACCACCGCAGTATCGCCGGCGCAAGCGCAATCAGCGCGATGACCGTCACCAGCATGACCAGCGCGGCGGCAATCTCAGGGCTTTTGGCGACCCGCCCTTCCTCGCGCGCCTTGCGGAGCTTGAACTCGCTCGGCTCTTCGGTGCGCCCCTCGTCCTCCGCGGCAAACCATTGCAGGTCAATCTGGTCGGCGGTCACGTGCTCCTCCCCGCCGACGCGACGGCGACGAACAGCCGCTCAAGCTGCACGAACGCGCTCTCAAACGAATGCAGGAAAAATTCGCAGATATTCGGCAGCAGCGCCATAATAATGAAGAACGCCACCAGAATCATCGTGGGGAATCCTTCGCTCATCATGTTCATCATCGGGGAGGCCTTCGAGAGCATCCCCATCGCCACGTTTATGAGGAGCAGCGTCCCCATAATCGGCAGNGCGATGACAAACGCGTCCACGAACAGCTTGGAAAGCCCGCCGAGCAGGAACGCCGCGATCCGCCCGTTTCCCGCCACGACCGAGAACGCGGAGACCGAAGCGAACGACGATGCCAGTGCCTGCGAGAAAACGCGCTGCGCCCAGTGGTTCTGCAAGAACATGAGCATCGCAATCANGTTGAAGAACTGCCCCATCAGCGGATTCTCCACNTGGCTCAGCGCGTCGTACACTTCGGACGCGGAAAAGCCCATCTGAAANGCAAAGAACTGCCCCGCCGTGCTGAACGCCGCAAAGATAATCGTCACGTAAAAGCCCGTGATGATGCCCAGCAGCACCTCCCCGGCAAGCAGCAGCACGAAATGCAGCGAGAACGCGCCGTCGGCAAGGTACGGCGCATAGGACGAAAAATCGACGTGCGGAATCATCAGGTACGCGAGATACCCCGCGAACGCCACCTTCGCGATACGCGGCACCGTGCGCAACGAGAACAGCGGGAGCGTCATCACCAAGGCGAAGCACCGTCCTGCGATCAGCAGGTACACGGGGGCGTTCGCGACAATCGCGTCAAGCATCGGCTATTTCGCCAGATTAGGGATCATCGCGAACAGCGAAACGGTATAGCCGCGCATCGTCGCGAGCATCCATCCGCCCAGCAGGGCAATCACGCCGAGGATGACGAGCATTTTCGGCAGGAACGTCAGCGTCTGCTCCTGAATGGAAGTCGTCGCCTGAAAAATCGCCACGATCAGCCCGACAANCANNGCCGCGCCAAGNACCGGCGCGCACAGGATGAACACGTGCATGACCGCCTTGCGCATCAGCTCAAGGATCTGCCCGATTGTCGAAAGATTGTTGATAACCGCACTGTCCATGCAGCCCTCCTTTCATCCGTCACAGCGTGACGGACATGAACAACTGCTGCGTCAGCAGATGCCAGCCGTCCACCAGGACGAACAAAATCAGTTTGAACGGCATGGAAATCTGCACCGGCGGCAGCATCATCATGCCCATGCTCATCAGCACGCTCGCCACCACCATATCGATGACGATAAACGGAATGTACAGGATAATGCCGATCTTGAACGCCACCGTCAGCTCGTGCAGGATATACGCCGGAATGAGGATATACGTCGGCATCTCGGAGAAATCGTTCGGGCGCGGCAGGTCGGTCAGCCGGTAGAAATAGCCGATCGTCTGCATCGCCTTTTCGCTGTCGCCCGCGGCAATCTGCTTGTACATGAACAGCCGCATCGGCGTCTCCGCCTGCGTGTACGCCTCCTGTATCGAAATCTGCCCGTCGGCGAGCGGTCGGTACGCCTTCGTGTATATCTCACTGAACACCGGCCACATGATGAACACCGTCATAAAAAAGGCGATCCCGTTCAGCACGGCGGTCGGCGGCACCTGCTGCAACGAAAGCGCGCGCTTGATAAAATCGAGCACGATCGAAAAGCGCAGGAAGCACGTCGTCAGGATAATGATGCTCGGCGCGAGCGTGAGCACCGTCAGCAGCAGCAGCAGCTGCAACGAGAACGCAATCTGGTTTCCCGTCTGCGGCTGCGTCACGCTGATGTTCACGTTCGGTATGGTCGGCGCAGCCACGCGGTCATTCATCTCAGTCGTCCCGCGCGCCGTGCCCGCCGGAAAGCCCTGGTTCTGCCGCGACTGCGAAGCCGCCGGGAACACGCACAGCGCGACCAGCGCCGAGACGACGAGGATTTTCGGAAACCGCACGACGAAAAAACGGTTGAGCGCGCCGGTCATTCGTCCGCCCCGCTGTCTTCTGCCGCACGGTTAAGCCGATCGCGCTGCCGCCGCAACGCCTCCGTCGCAGACTGCGCGCTCCCCGAAAAAACGCCTTCCGTGCGCNCGACGGGCTTCCGCCCCATGAAAATATGCAGAATATCCTCAAACGAACGGGGACGCGACGCGTTCTCCTGCTGGTCGGCATACAAATTCATCGAATCGACCAGCTCCGCGTCGGTAACCTCGCCAATCAGGTTGACGGCATTGTCGCTCACGCCGATCAAATACGCATGGTTGAACAGCGTCACGACCTGCACGGATTTTCCGGGGGCAAGCGGAATCTGCGACACGCGGCGCAGAAACGGATCGTCGCCCGTCCGCGGACGCANGCCGCGCTTCATCAGGAAAACGACCCCGTAAATCAGCGCGGCNACGACCGCAAGCGCGACAATCATCCGAACCAACAGCCCGAACGAGGACGGACTGTCCGCCGCCGTATCCGCCTGACGNTCCGCGTTTCTGTCCCAGTCAAAGCGAATGGCATTTTCCGGCGTAGAAAGCGAAATGTCCCCGGCAGACACCGAANGCACGTCCGTTTGCTGAGAAAAAAGCGGCGCACACAGCGCGAAAATCAGTACCGACCACACGATGCGCACAGAGATATGTTTCATTGCCCCACCCAAGACGTTCCGTGCGCTCACACGGAACGTATCATCATTGTATATTTCCGACGCGATCCATCGGCGCAAGGATTTCGGTCACGCGGACGCCGAAGTTCTCGTCGATAACGACCACCTCGCCTTTCGCGATTGCCTTATGGTTGACGAGAATGTCAACCGGCTCACCGGCAAGCTTGTCCAGCTCGATAATCGTGCCCTCTCCCATTCCAAGGATTTCCTTTATCTGCTTTTTGGTACGCCCCAGCTCNACGGTCATCTCCATGTTTACGTCCATGATAAGACCGATATTGCCCTGCTCCTGCGCAGTCGGACCGCCCGCCAGCTGCGGGAACTGCAAATTCTGCACGTTCGGCGTATTCATCCCGCCGCCCATCATCGGCTGCTGCATTCCCATACTCATACCACCTGCCATCGGCTGCTGCATCATGCCGCCCCCCTGCTGCGGAGCGGCACCGCCCATAAGGCTGCCCAAATCGCTCGCGGAAAGNGTNCCCATCGTATCTCCCGCCGCCTGCTTCGCGCCGCCGCCGAGCGACGTGACCATGCCGTGCGCCACCTCGTCGGAGACGGCTTCCCACAGCGTGTAGGACTGCCCGTCAAGCGTGACGGGATAACTGAACAGGCAGAACGTTCCCTGCGGAATGCGCACCATCGCCTTGGGCACGTGCACCGCCTCGGCAGGATTGCTCGCAAGCCCGGGCAGTTTTCCGTCCTTGCTCAGATCCGTGATCTCGGAGCCGGTATGCTGCGACACCACTTCCGAAATGACCGAAAGTGCCATGTCGTCCAGCTCGGCATTCTCCTCGCCGTTGATAAGACTTGTCAGTTTCTGCCCGAATTCCGGGGACAGCATGAACAAATGGTCGCCCTTGAGCGCGGTATTGAAGTCGGCCGTAATCGCAATGACCATTTCGGGCAGCTTCGCAAGCAACTCGTCGCGCCCCTGCGCCTCCACCGTCGGTTTTCCCGCCGCAAACGACGCGCCGGTCATCGTGTTCAAATTGTTGGCAAGTTTATCTTTTAATCCGTCGGCAAACTTCTCCAGCGTCGCGACATCAAACGATACGGAACTGGCAGGAGCAGCGGAAAGCCCACCCATGTCTACGCCAGAAAGCAGTGCGTCAATTTCGCTTTGTGATATTGTTCCATCACTCATAAGAGTCTTCTCCTTCAACGGATAATTCTTCAACCTCGTCAGATTCCGCTATTTCTTCTATTTTTCCGATGACCTGCACGGCCATTTTTTTGCCAACGACACCCGGCTGGCAATAGAATTTCTTCTCGTTCCCCACNCTCAGTGTCAGCGGGTCGCCCACGCGCGTGTTGGAAAGCTGCACCACGTCGCCCACGCGCAGGCCGAGCACGTCGCGNATGGGCAGGTTTATCGTGCCNATTTCNGCAACCACGTCCATGTCCACGTCGGAAAGCTTTTCCTTGAGGACACCCAGNTACTGCGTGGTCGCGCTCCTGCGCACGGAACTGAACCAGAACTGCGACGAAAGCTTTGAGATGATCGGCTCGATGGTCAGGTACGGAATGCAGAAGTTCATCATGCCTTCTTCCTCGCCGACCTTTGTCTCCAGCGTGACGAGGACGACCATTTCCGTCGGCGGGACAATCTGCGCGAACTGGGGATTCGTCTCGATCTGCCCCAGNCGCGGGCGCAAATCGATGACCGTCGTCCATGCCTCGCGCATGTTCGCGAGGATGCGCACGATAATGCCTTCCATGACGGACTGCTCAATGTCGGTCAGATCGCGGCTGACCTTCGCGCCCTGCCCCGTTCCACCGAACAGGCGGTCAATCATGCTGAACGTAATCGCCGGGTCAATCTCAAGAACCGCGTTGCCCTTGAGCGGGTCCATATTGATGACGGCAAGCGTCGTCGGGGTCGGAATCGAACGGATGAATTCCTCATACGTCAGCTGGTCAACCGACGCGACATGCACGTGCACCAGCGAGCGCAGCTGCGCGGACAAAGAAGTCGTGGTAAGACGCGCGAACGTCTCGTGCATGATCGAAACGGTACGAATCTGTTCCTTTGAGAATTTGTCGGGACGCTTAAAGTCATAAATCTTTATCTTGCGCGTGTCGCTGACCGGCTTGAAATCATCAGTGTCGGTATCACCCGAACTGATAGCCTGTAGCAACTGGTCAATCTCGTCTTGTGACAGAACCTCGTTCATGCCGTCTTCCTTCCGCCGCCCGCCGACTGCCCGTTACTGGGCAATGACATCAAGCTGCATAAATCGCACGTCTTTAATCTTCGAGCTGCTGAGGATCTGGTCGTTAATCGCATTACGGATCTCAATCTTCAGATTCTCCTCGTTCTGCGGCGCGAGTTCCTCGGCAGTCTTCTGCGTAAAATATCGGCGCAAAAAGTCCTTCAGTTCAATACTTCTCTGCGTAATTTCGGTGGAAGTCGCCTTGTCCTCTTTCTTGTACCCCAAAACGACATCGACCACGACGGAAGCCGGAATGGCATCGCTCGTCTTGGTGCGCAACGAGCCGAGCGACGTGTACCAGTCGAGCAGCTCGCGCGTGGCACTGTACTCTTCCGTCACCGGCACTGCCATCTGCTGCGAGGTGTTGCCGCCCATGATTTTCATCGTCACGATGACGACCGTAACGATAAGGATAACCGCACCCAGCCCGAGCGCGATAAATTTGAGCAGCGTGGGAAGAAAACCGCCGCCACCGCCGCCTTTTTTCGGAGCGGACGCGTCACCGTCGTCGCCCATGTCCAAGTCATCATCATCTGCCATACTGTCCCCCTGTATACTCACCCATTTTTAACATTCTATCATTAAAAATGACCTTCGTCTAGGATAATTATATCTACTCTTCGGTTATATGCCTGTCCTTCTTTAGTCTCATTCGAGAAAAGCGGCCGCGTGTCCGCATATCCGGCGATTGAGAACGCCTTTTCGCTCACGCCGAAATCCGAAAGGTAGTGCAGCGTGTTCGCCGCGCGCGCCGCGGACAGCTCCCAGTTTGACGGGAACAGCCCGTTGGACACCGGCGTGGAATCCGTATGCCCCTCAATGCGGAACCGCCTGCCCGCAAGCTCCGGATCCTGGAAGAAACGCGACAGCCTGAGCAGGACCTCGCGCGTCTCCTCGATGTTCAGGTCGGCGCTGCCCTCCTCAAAAAACGCGTCCGACGCGAGCGTGATGACNAGGCCGCGCTCGTCGCTGGAAATCGTAATCTTGTTTGAGTTGACTTCCGGCGCAAAGATGCTGACCGCCTTTTTCTTCGCGGTGCTGAGCGAGCGNCCCCGGTCNATCGCGGGGAGCTGATTGATCGTGTTCCCCAAATCGGCGAGCCGCCCCGATGCCAGCGACTGCCCGCCCGTCGTGGGGTCGTCAATCGAGCGCGTCTCAATGGAAAGCGACGACTGGATCTGGCTCATCGCCGTCGCGTCCACTTCCGTCGGGTCGTACAACATGACGAAGAAGCAGAGCATCAGCGTAATCATGTCGCCGTAAGTGCCCTGCCANGCGGTTGACGGTTTCTCCGGCTCTTTTTTCTCTTTCTTTGCCATCAGGTATCGCTCCGGCTAGTCTTTGAGCACGTCCGCTTCAATCGCTTTGCGCGTCTTGGGATCAAGGTAGGTCAGCAGCTTCATCGCGAGGATGCGCGGGTTGTCGCCTGCCTGAATGGAAAGCACACCCTCAATGACCATTTCCATGGAAGCCATCTCCGCCGCGTTCTGCGCCGACAATTTGTTCGCGAACGGGGCGACGAGCCAGTTTGCCAGCATAGATCCGTACAGCGTCGTAATCAACGCGACCGCCATGTTCGGACCGAGCGAGCTTTTGTCCTCAAGGTTGTTCAACATACCGATCAGACCGATAACCGTACCCAGCATACCGAAACCCGGACCGTAGCCCGCCCAGGCGTTGATGACACCGATCCAGCTCATGTGGCGACCTTCCGCCGCGCTCATCTCGTTCTCCATAATGGCACGGATGACGTTGCCGTCCGTGCCGTCAACCACCATGCGCAGCCCCGACTTCATAAAGGCATTGTCAAGGTCGTCAAGCCCCTCTTCCAGCGCGAGGATACCCTCACGGCGCGCCTTTTCCGAAAGCGCGACCATGTTCTGGATCAGCGTCTTCTCGCCATAGTCATACGTCTTGAAGGCACGCCCCATAATGCCGAACATGCCGATTGCCTGCCTGAGCGGCGCGACGATGAACAATGCCGCATACGAACCGCCCACCGTAACGAACACCGACGGAATATCGATAATGCCGCCGATAGAGCCGCCCGACGTGACGACACCAAGACCGATAGCAATGATACCACCGACGATACCAATTATTGTGGCTATATCCATGGCTGTTTCTCCCATACCCCACGGTTGCGCGACAACCGCTTACAGTTCATTTTTGTATATGCCGATTTCACGACGGTACGCGACAATCTTCTGGATGACCGTTTCGGGGTCATCCCGGACAACGACCTTTTTCCCCGAAAGCAACGAAATCGTCAAATCGGGTGTCCGCTCCATGCTCTCTATCATGTGCGGGTTCAGCCAGTACGATTTGCCATCAAGACGGGTCACAGAAATCATCTCCCTATTTTCTCCCCATTTTAGATTATCGTCAAGTAGGAAAAGAAAATTTATCAATAACTTGGCATATATTCGTCATTGCGGCACATCAGAGCAATTCCTCCAAAAAGCGGTTGAGCAGCAGCAGGCCGCGACGGCTGAGCGCGTAGCAGACATCGTTCCTGTCCGCCGGACGGCGCACGCACGCAAGGCCGCGTGATTGCCACCGCGCGAACACGCCGTCCCGCACGCCGATGCGCTCCGCAAGGCATTTCCCGAAACGCGCGCGGAACGCGGCGGCGGACACGCCCTGCACGGTACGGAATCCCATCATCAGATACTCAAATTCCTGCGTGGGCGCGTCCAATGCTTCGACCTGGCGCGGAAGGTCGCGGCAGGCAAGCGGCACGGGCTGCCGCCAGAACTCGTTGTAGGCGGCNATGTCGGTCGTATTCGTCCAGCGAATCCCCGTGCCGCAGGGNGNGCCGTTTTNTGCAGCCGTGCCGTATATCGTCCCGCTCGCCCCCGCGCCGCACCCGATATAATCGCGCAGCTGCCANTACGCCAGGTTATGGCGNCTCTGGCAGCCCGCTTTGGCGAACTGNGACACCTCGTACTGCACGAAACCGGCGTTCTCCAGCAACGTCCTGCCGCGCANCCACAGGCGGTCGGCTTTTTCGGGCGACCAGCGCACCTCGTCCCGCGCGATGCGCCACGCAAGCGGCGTTCCTTCCTCAACCGTGAGCGTGTAGAGCGAAATATGGTCAACGTTCGGGAAAGCCGCGAGCGAGCGCACCCCGTCCTCGAACGACGCAGCGGTATGGCGGGGCAGCCCGGCAATCAAATCGCATGAGAGCCTGCCATGCCAGCAGCCGTTCAGCCGCTCCAGCGCGCGCAAGGCAGACGATGCGGACGCGCCCCGGCGCACGCTGTCCAGCGCGCGCTGGTCGAACGCCTGCACGCCCATGGAAATGCGGTTNACGCCCGCCCGCGCACACGTGGCGAGCAACGATTCGGTCACGTCGTCGGGATTCACTTCGAGCGTGATCTCTGCGTCAGGCGCGACGGGTGCGGCGGCGGCAATGCCCTGCAAAAGCCGTTCGATCTGNGCCGCCGAAAGCTGGCTGGGCGTTCCCCCGCCAAAATAAATGGAATTCCATGCCGAAACCGCATGTTTCCGCGCNGAAAACGACACCTCGTTCAGCACNGACGANACATAGTCGTCCCGCAACGACGCATAACCGGCGCACGTGTCGCTGCCGACGCTGAAAAAATCGCAGTAATCGCATTTTTTGCGGCAGAACGGAACGTGCACGTACAGCGCGATGCCACCCGGNTCGCTCATCGGTCGGCCGGCTAGAACACGCGGAACTGCGTGAGCGGAACGTACTGCACCAAAAGCATTCCCTTGAAAGCTTCCTGCGACACCGCCCCCCACAGGCGCGAATCCGCCGCCACGAGCCGGTTGTCGGCGAGCACGAAATATTCGCCGTCGCCGAGCGTGACCGGCTCCGTCTTTCCCTGCGCGCCGAGCGACAAATCCCACTGCGGCGGCGGAGCCGCAATCGTCACGTCGTATTTTGTCCGGGTCAGCTCGAATTCCGTGCGGAAAAATTTCTCGTCCCGGGGCTTGATATAGACGATATAATCGTTCAGNTAAATCGTGTCGCCCGGCATACCGATGACGCGGCGGACGAACGGCGACGAGCGATTGCCGGAGCTGTCGTCGGGCAGCGGCTGCCATTGCTGCGCGGTCACAAAACGCGCCAGCTGATTGACGAGCCGCGCGGGGACGGCATTTTTCTCCGCNGAATACGCCTGCACCAGCATGACATCCCCGCGGCGCGGCGAGCGCAGGAGCGGCGTGGCGAGCGCAAAGCCGTTCACGGCGACATCGGGCATCATAGAAACGGACGACTCGCGCACGGGAAACAGCACGAACGTCATGAACAGCGAAATCCCGACNAAGCACGACACGACGGCAAGCACGACCGTGAACACCTTGCGGTACAGCTCGCGCTTCATTTTATATGAGATCGCNTAAATATCCTTGAACATACCCCAAGCATAGCACAGTTCGCGGACTACCGCAACCGCACGGCGCGTCCCCTCACTTGCAAGGACGGGCGTTGCGCAGTATACTGTGCGGTATGGCAGAACACGTGAAGATAATCGCGCAGAACAAAAAAGCCCGCTTCAACTACGCCGTGGAGGACACCTACGAATGCGGCATCGTGCTTGAGGGCACGGAAGTCAAGTCGGTCAAGGCGGGCAACATCTCGTTTCCNGACGCGTTCGCCGAAATCACGGACGGCGAGGTCTGGGTGCGCAATCTTCACATCGCCGAATATCCNTTCTCNTCGGTGTTCAACCACAACCCCGACCGCAAGAAAAAACTGCTCCTGCACAAAGAAGAAATCAAGCGGCTCAGGCGCAAGGTCGAGGAAAAAGGCTACACGCTCATNCCGCTCGACTTTTACCTCAAGGACGGGCGGGTCAAAGTGACGCTCGGCGTGTGCAAAGGTAAAAAGTTATTCGACAAACGTGCCGATATTAAAGAAAGAGACGTAAACCGGGAAATCGCGCGCGCGTTCAGAAACGATTTGCAGCGCTGACGGTTTTCTTTTCGGACGGGGAATCATGGCAGAGGAGACGTATTGAACAAACTGACGCACGTGCTGGCAATGCTGTTTCTCTTCACCGCGCAGGTNCTGCCTGCCCTCCCGCTCAACGTGGATTATTACGGCGTGGTCTCCCAGTCGTCCAACACGAACATCCTCAAGATGGCGCAGGACATTTTCCTGACGCAGCTCAACTCAATCGACCAGATACGCGTGAACGACAAACGCCCCGATGCCGCAAAGACGCTCGCCGCTGCGCCCGCAATTCCCGACGGCAGCAGCCATATCGCATTCTATGCGGAGATTGCCGAAGCCGGCGCGGACGGTGCGCCGTCGGAATGGAACTGCACGTTCAACGCGGTCGCCGCAGGCGGCAAGACCTACGGAAAAACCGAAACCTATGATTCCTACTACAANATTCTCGTGGGCGCAAAAAGCGCGATAGAGGACGTGCTCAATCAGATTCCGCAGGAAAACGCGCCGCAGCCCGCAGCCGNNCCGTCCGCCGCGGCCATAAAACCCGAATCGCTTGCGGGTACCTGGAGCGGCGAGCCGTACACGGACAAAATCGTCCTGCTGCGCGGCGGGCGCGGGTTCGTCATTTTCAAGAACGGCGCGTCCATGAACGTGAGCGTGACCGTGCAGGAGACTGACGCGCNCGGGAACGTCTCGCACGTCGAGGTGCGGCAGGTCGGNAAGCCGAACGCGTCGTTCTATCCCGCCCTGCCACGTGAGACCGCGCTCGCTTCCGCCGCCGACGCAGAGCCAATCGTGTGGCGTTTCACCGTGACGGCGGACGGCNCGCTGAGCGGCACCAAGACGACGCTCGTCCCGTCGGCAGACAGCGCGACCGGCGCGGCAGCAGGCACNGAAANCGTCCAGTGGATAAAAAAATAACGGCAAAAATCAGAAGCAGATTATAGCGTGACCGCGCCCTGCCGGACNACCCGCACCGACCCGTCAGCCTCAACCGCCACGATCGTGGAAGGCACGTTGCCGCGCTTGGAGCCNTCATCGACAATCACATCGACGGCGTTGCCGAATTCGCGCTTGATGTCCTGCACGTTGTCAAGGACGGGCGCGCCNCTGCGGTTCACGCTGGTNGAATAAATCGGCGCNCCGCAGGTGGCGATCACGGCGCGCAGCCATTCNTCGCCGGGGCAGCGGAACGCCGTCGTGGTGATGCCGCCCTTGACGAACGTATGCACGATGACCGTCAGCGCGCCNGGCCATTTTGCGAGAANGCCGTCGGGNACGAGGTCGCGGGTGTATTTTTTCAGGTCNGCCGGGGACGAAATCAGCTGGATGAACGGTTTTTCGTCGCCCCGCCCCTTTATCTCCCGGATTTTTCGGTCGGTATGATAGGAATAATGNCGNCCGTCCACGATGCCCGAAAAGCCGTAGACCGTNTCCGTCGGGAGGACGACGATTTTTCCGCGCTTCAGAAAATCCGCGGCGATACTGACCGATTCTTCGTCACACTTGCGGCAAATCATACACCGGAATTCCCCGTATCAGCGTGTCCTTGCTCCGAAACCGGCCTTTCCGGTAGTCGTCCAGCANCAGCAGCGCGTACACGACCGCGAACACGGCGAGCGCGAACGCCTTGCAGAACCATTCGGGAAGCGTGTACGGCTCGGCGGCCTTCAGCGGCGTGCCCGTCTCAAAGTCGAAGTCGCGGTCGGTCATCAGCCCGTTGATGCGCACCGCCTTCTCGCCGTCGCGGATATAGCCGAGCTTGCGCGCGAACGCCGCGATGACATCGGGATCGTTCTCAAGCGCGGTGAATTCNAGTTCGAGACCGTCNGTAATGTTCTGAATCTGCTGGGTGCGCGCGCTGAGCAGACGTTTCTGCTCCTGCAACTGCTTCTTTGCCCAAAAGCCGTCCGTTCCGCCGGAAAGAGAAATCAAAACGTAGATGAGTGTTCCCNCGAGTGCCGCGCACAGCAAGCGAAATTTTTTCATTACCGTTATTATCGGCACGAACGGCACATTCCTCAACGGATTTATCAGCAGATTCGGCAGATCGAACGCACGGTTTGCAATATCGCGGAAAGCGGTGTATACTGCCTCATGATGAAGTCATTCTTTACAAGGCTCGCGCTGAAAATCGCCGGGNCGATCGTGCTGGTCGCCGCCGCCGNNGCGNTCGCCTGGTACGCGCACGGAAAAATCATGCGCGTGGACGCGGAAAAAAAGCACGCGCTTTTGGAGCAGGAACTCCAGGAAGTCGCCGAGCTGACGCTGTGCAAAATGCGCTACAGCGACATCATCACGATAAAAAAGAAACTGCTCGCGGCAAAGGCATACAGCATCGTGCGCTACACGGGCACGGTGCGGGCGGGCATCGCCGACATCTCNGCCGCCGAAATCCGCATCTCCGCGGACGGCACCCGCGCGGACGTGACGCTGCCCCGCTGCGAAATCCTCGGGAACGACATCACGAGCCAGTCCGTATTCGACGAGCAGCGCAGCATTTTCCTGCCGATCACGACGCAGGAAATCTTCGGCGAAATCGACGCGGCAAAAGACGCGATGGCGCAGGAATTGCAGGACGACGGGCTGCTCGACGAATGCGACAGCCGTGCGCGCGCCCTGGTCAGACGGCTGCTCGAACGGCTGGGCTTCGAGGAATTCGCCGTCGTCACGCGGCAGGAGAGCGAACCGCTCACCGCGCTGACCCGCGCCATGGAACAGGTTACCGGGCGGTGAGCGCGGCAAGCACCTGCGNTCCCACTTTCCAGTTGTCGCCCGCGCCCATCGTGACGAACAGATAGCCGTCCGCCGCGCCGCTCGGCTCGGAAAGCGCGTCGAGCACGACGCGGGCTGCCTGGTCAAATTCGCCGGCGTACACCGTGCACGGCGTGTGTTCTTTCGTGCGCTCCGCAAGCAGTTCCCCCGTCACGGACGTTCTGCCGGCCTGCTCGCGCGCGCTGCCATAAATCTTGTTGATGACGACCATATCGGCACTGCCGAACGCCGCCGCAAATTCGTCNAGCAGCGCGGCGGTGCGGGTGTAGGTATGGCTCATAAAATCCACGACGATTTTGTGNTTCCTGTAGAACGCGCGGTAACCGGCGAGCGTCGTGGCGATTGCCGTCGGGTGGTGCGCATAATCGTCGAGCACGATGACGTCCTCACCGCGCGGCGTTTTTGCCCGCCCGATGACCTCGCTGCGCCGCTTGCCGCCCGCAAACGACAGCAAGGCTGATTTTATCTTCTCGGCGTACTCAGCAGGATGCTTTCCGTCGGTGCGCAACAGCTCGGTGACCAGCGCGACGGCGGCGGCGGCATTGCGCACGGTATGCTCGCCGGGAACGGCAAGCGCGCACTCCCCCAAGCCGTCAAGCGTAAAATACTGCCGCCCGTTCTCCACGCGCCCGAACGTGATATGCCATTCGCCGCCCGCCGTCGTCCCGTAGGGAATCGCCTGTATGTCGCCGCGCCGTCGCAAGGCGCACTCCACTGCCTGCGCCGCGCCGTTGTCATCAGCACAAAAAATCACCTGCCCATGCTCCGGCAACGTGCAGAGATAGTCCACGAACGCCGCCAAAATCGCCTCATACGTCGGATAATAGTCCTGATGATCGCTCTCGACGCTCGTCAGGATGATTTTCTGCGGGCTGAACGCCATGAAATGCCGCTGGTATTCGCACGTCTCCGCCACGAAATATTGCCGCACCCCCGACCGCTTTCCGAACGACGCGGAAGTCATCGTACACGCGCCCGCCGAACCGCCGCCGAACGACGCGATGACCGACCCGGCAAGCACCTGGCTCGGCAGGTCGATCGACTGGAGCAGCGTGCCGACCAGTCCCGTGGTCGTGGTCTTTCCGTGTACGCCGCACACGCCCGCGCTGTAGACAGACCGGGAGAGCGCGCCCAGGGCTTCGGTGTACAGCAGCAACGGCTTCTGTTTCCTGACGGCGGCAATCAGGTCGGGGTTTGTGTCCGTCCGATACGCGCTCGAATAAATGACGTACGCGATGTCGTCGGTGATGTTCGACTCGCTGAACGCGCACACGCGCAGTCCGAGCCGCTCCAGAATCTCGTCGGTGTAAAAACGCTCGCCCACGTCGCTTCCCGTGATGACCGCCCCACGCGCGTGCAGAATCTCCACCAGCGCGGCGCAGCCTGTTCCCTTGATACCGACGATATGTATATGAACGCCGCGCAGATCCTGCGGCAACGATGCCCGTGTTTCCATGCTTTCACTATAGCAGAAACGCGGATTTTGTGCTATCNTAGGGAAAAGAGGTTGCGATGAAAGCGAAGATTTTTATTGACGGAAGCGAAGGAACGACGGGACTGCGGATTCACGAACGGTTTGCCGGACGCGACGACATCGAGCTGCTGACGATTGACGGCGAACTGCGCAAGGACAGCGCGGAGCGCAAGCGGCTGATCAACGAGTCCGACATCACGTTCCTGTGCCTGCCCGACGCGGCGGCACGTGAGGCGGTCTCCCTCGTGGAAAACAGCCGCGTCAGAATCATCGACACGTCAACGGCGCACCGCACGCAGGACGGCTGGGCATACGGATTTCCCGAACTGTCCGAAAAACACCGCGAAGCCATCAGAAACGGAACGCGCGTCGCCGTGCCCGGCTGCCATGCGACCGGCTTCATCTCGCTCGTGTATCCGCTCGTGACCGGCGGTATCTTTCCTGCCGACTACCCGGTCGCGGCGTTCTCGCTCACCGGCTACAGCGGCGGCGGCAAGAAACGGATTGCCGAATACGAAGCGACCGACCGCCATGCCGACCTGAACGCGCCGCGCGAGTACGCGCTCACGCAGCAGCACAAGCACCTCAAGGAAATGCAGGCCGTCACCGGACTGACCCGCGTGCCGCTGTTCTCCCCTATTATCGCGGATTATTACAGCGGCATGGTCGTCTCCGTACCCGTCTATGCGGAACTGCTGCGCGACCGCAAAAATCCTGCCGACCTGCGCGCCTATTTCGCCGACTTTTACCAAAAATCCCCCTTCATTTCCGTCGCCGATGACACCGACTGTCTCCAAGACGGCATGCTGGCAGGAAACACGCTTTCCGGGCAGGACGGACTGAGGATTTTCGTCACGGGAAACGAAGAGCGCGTCGTGCTTTCCGCGCAGTTCGACAACTTGGGAAAAGGCGCGTCGGGCGCGGCCGTGCAGTGCCTGAACATCATGCTCGGCTGCGACGAGCGGAAAGGACTGTCAGTCTAGCCACGCAAGGAACACGATCACGCCTGAAACCGCAAGGCTTGCCGCGCACAGCAGGAGCGAAGCCGCCATGACGAGCGCGACCGCACGTGTATGGCGCGCAAAGAACCGCTGCAAGCCCACGCCCGCAAAAAGCCAGACCAAATTCGCGACCGGACCAGTGAGCGGCAGGAACAATCCCACAGCGAGCAGTGCGCCGAAACTGCGGTTGTACGGAAGCACGAAGGTCGTGAGCGCGGTCAGGCACAGGAGCATCACTTTTACGTTGGTCAGCTGCACGAACATGCCGGTCAGGAAATACCGCCAGAATCCCGCCGGTTTCTGCGCGGGAACGGCTTCGGCAGGAACGTCGGCTGTATCTTCCGGCACGAAACTCTGGCGTATCATGCGCACGGCAAGCCACGTCAGATATGCCGCGCCCACGAACGAAAGCAATCCCACATGCTCCCCCGCCGCCGCGCCCACACCATACGCCACGAACACGGAAACGATCGCCACGATAAAAAATCCCACGAAAATGCCCGTCCACTGGCAGAGCGCGTCCTTTCTGCCCCGCCGAAGCGCGAGCGAAAGCGAGCACAGGTTGGCAGGACCGGGCGTAATCGCAGAAAGATAGCAGTACCACAAAAACGACGGCAGAATTTCTCCGGGAATCGGCATGACTCTAGCATAGAAAAAAATGACGCGACAGTCAACCGCACGGAAGAGCGACTCAATTTGTTTTTTGAGAAGACGATTTTTACCGCGCCGACGGAACGGCTTGCTTTCCGCGGAATCCCGTCAAATCTTTTATCACTTCGCCCGCGATAATCAGCCCCGCCACGGACGGCGTGAACGCGTTGCTGCCGGGTATCTGCCGACGCATGTTTCGTTCCGGCGCGGGCGGGCAGCCGTCGGCACGTTCGTCGTCGCAAAGCGGGGACACCGCAGCAGGCTCGGTGGAAAACAGCACTTTTACGTCCGTTATGTGCCGTTTTTTCAGCTCCTGCCGCATGACGCGCGCAAGCGGACACACGCTCGTCCCGGAGATGTCCGCAATACGGAACTGCGTCGGGTCAACCTTGTTTCCTGCGCCCATGCAGCTGATGACGGGAACGCCCGCCGCCTTTGCCCGCTCGATAATGTGCAGTTTGCCTTTCACCGTGTCGATACAGTCCACCACATAGTCGTAACGGCTGAAATCGAACGAACCGGAGGTCTCCGGCATGAAAAAACGGCGGTGCTTGGTCACCACGCAGTCCGGGTTGATGTCAAGAATCCGCGCTTCCGCCACGTCCACCTTGTACTGTCCCACGGTGGAACGCAATGCGTACAGCTGGCGGTTCACGTTGGTCAGGCAGACCGTGTCGTCGTCAACAATGTCTATCGCGCCCAAGCCCGATCGGACGAGGGCTTCCACGGCAAAGCTTCCCACGCCGCCGATACCAAACACGATGACGCGACTACGGGCAAGGATTTCCATATTATCCGTGCCGAANATAAGCCGCGTCCGGGAAAACTGATCCTGCATACTAGAGAAACGCCGCAAANCCGGCAGTCATTGCCGCTTGCAACCGCCGCGTCATGCCGTGATGTCCACGCCGTTTGAGCCGTCCGCGCTCAGCTGAAGGTACAATTGATCCGCAAATCCGAATCCGGCGCTTTTGGTCATCTGCACGGCGTATTCGTCGTAGAGCATATCCTCATACATCTGCTCGGCATAACTCTGCTCGCCGTTCGCCCGCATGACNGTCTTGCGCATGGAAGACAGCATCTGCTTGACGATGTACGATTCCATTTCCATCGATTTTTCGTACAGCTCGCTCGTGCGGTCAATCGTGCGCGCCGCTCCGTGTCCGTTCGCCTGGTTTGCCGCCGCGCCCACCGGGGCGGCATGCTTGTCCAGCTCGGACGTGAACGTTCCCGCAAAGCCGCTGCCGTAATCGCCGTTCAGACGACCCGACTGCATGACGTGCGCCGCGCCCGCCGCCTGCCGGATCGGNTTATANANNTTCAGTCCCGTCATCGCCTACNCCTACCGCTTCAGNTTTACGGCGGTGCTCANCATGCTGTCCGANGTCTGAATCGCCTTGCTGTTGAATTCATAGGCGCGCTGCGCCACGATCATCTGCACCATTTCGTTTACGACGCTCACGTTGCTCATCTCAAGGTATTTGTGCTTGGTCGTGCCGAATTCCTCAAAGCCCGGCCGACCCGCAATCGCCTCGCCGCTCGCGTCGGTCACTTTGTAGAGGTTGTCGCCCAGGCTTTCCAAGCCCGCGTTGTTCGGGAAGCGGTAGAGCTCCAGCTGCGCCACGTCCACGGGATCTTCCACGCCGTCCACGTTGACGGTGATGCGTCCCGTATCGGTAATCGCGAGCGTCTGCACGTTGTAGCCTTCGGGNAGGATGACTTCGGGGAGGACGCGCAGGCCGTTGTTCGTCACGAGCTGNCCCGTCATGTCCACCTTGAACGANCCGTCGCGGGTGTAGGCAAANCTGCCGTCGTACTGCTGCACGCGGAAAAAACCGTCGCCCACAATCGCCACGTCAGTGTCCACGCCCGTCGCCTGCAACGAGCCTTGCCCGAAAATGCGCTGCGTCGCGCCCACGCGCACNCCCAGTCCCTGCTGNATGCCCACGGGAGTCACCGTGTCTTCGGTCGCGGGCGTTCCCGCCAGTTTTTCGTTCTGATAGATCAAGTCCTCGAATTCAACGCGCTGCTGTTTGTAGCCCGTGGTNTTCACGTTGGAAAGGTTNTGCGAAATCGTGTCCAAATTCGCCTGCTGACCGTTCATGCCGGTCGCCGCNGTCCATAAGCTCCGTACCATATCCTACTCCTTGCCGAATTACCGTGTCACCGCGACGCGCGTCCACAGGGTGCTCATCATGCTGTCTTCGCTCTGAATCGATTTNTGGTTCGCCTCATACGCGCGGTTCACCTCAATCATCTTGACCATCTCGTTCACGACGTTCACGTTGCTCATCTCAAGGTAGTTCTGGAACACGCGCGGACGCTCCGCNCCNTCCGCNATGTACGCCTCGCCCGTAATGCCGTTCGATTCCCACAGGCTGTCGCCCATTTTTTTGAGGTAGCGTTCGTTGTCAAAGCGGACGATNTTAACNCGGTCGATCAAGTCGCCGTCCTTGGTNTACAGCATGCCGTCNTGGTCGAGGATAAACTTGTCGTCCTCCAGGCGGACGATGCCGGTCTCGCCCANGAGCGGGTAGCCGTCCTTCGTCTCAAGGATGCCTTCTTTTCCNAGCATAAAATTGCCGTTGCGCGTGTAGCGTTCNCCGTTCGGNGTCTGNACGGCGAAAAATCCNTCGCCGGAAAGCGCNAAGTCGGTCGCCGTCTGCGTGTCCTTGAACGAGCCCTGCACGAACTGCGTGAAATTCTCGTTCGTCTCCACGCCCATGCCCAGCTTTCCCACAATCGGCGCNNCATCGAACGATCCGCTTGCCGTCTTGTACNTGCCGTCGGCTTCCGTGCGNCGCAGCANCAGCTGNGAGAATTCCTTGCTCACCGTCACGTCGCGCTTGTATCCCGCCGTATCGACATTCGCCAGATTGTTAGAAATGGCGTTCAGGCGTTCCTGCTGTGCGTTCATGCCGCTCGCGCCGATNTACCAACCTCGAATCATACCTAACCTCTACACCGTAATTATCGGCACCACGGTTNGCGAGTTTATCAAATTCGTTCGCGCGATGCGCTCGCGCAAAAAAAAGATTTGCAAAGTTCGGCGTATGGGGTTACAATAAGAGAAAAGATTAGCTGACTTGAGGAGTTGTTATGGCAAAATCACCGATTGAAAAGCCACGCGTTCTGGCNATCATTNTGGGCGGCGGCAAAGGAACCCGCCTCTACCCGCTGACAAAAGAGCGGTCAAAGCCTGCCGTTCCGTTCGGCGGCAAATACCGCATCGTCGATATTCCGATCTCAAACTGTATCAATTCGGGATACCGCAAGATTTACCTGCTGACGCAGTTCAACAGCGCGTCGCTGCACATGCACATCACCAATTCCTATAATTTCGACCGCTTCAGCCAGGGATTCGTGGAGATTCTCGCCGCGGAGCAGAACTTGGAGAATTCCGGCTGGTTTGAGGGNACGGCGGACGCNGTNCGCAAGAACATGCACCATTTCAGGGCNCAGAATCCCACGCACTACATCATCCTTTCCGGCGACCAGCTGTACCGCATGGATCTTGAGCAGTTCATGCAGTCGCACATCGAAAGCGGCGCGGACATCACGATCGCGACCACNGCCGTCAACCGCCACGACGCGAGCGGCTTCGGCATCATGAAAATCGACGCGCAGCACCGCATCACCGAATTCAAGGAGAAACCNAAGCCGGACGCGGACATCAGCGACTGGAAAATTCCGCAGAACGCGCGCGGGNATCTGCCNGCGGAAAAAGAATTCCTNGCGTCAATGGGCATTTATATCTTCAACGCAAAGNCGATGGAAGAGATGCTCGACAACGAGTACACCGACTTCGGCAAGGAAATCATCCCNATGTCGCTCAAAAACAAGAAAGTCAATTCCTACATTTTTGACGGCTACTGGGANGACATCGGNACGATCCGNAGTTTCTACGACGCGACGCTCGCGCTCACCACGGAACAGCCACCGTTCAATTTCTATGACGTTGACACGCCGATTTACACGCACATGCGCAACCTGCCGCCGCCAAAAGTGAACGGCGCACCGCACATTCAGGACAGCCTGCTCACCGAAGGCTGTATCGTCACCAACGCGAAAGCGATCAAGGATTCCGTCATCGGCGTGCGCACGATCATCGAAAGCGGCTCGGAGCTGAGCGGGGTCATCACGATGGGCGGCGACTACTACGAGAGCGCGGATCAGAAAGCCGAGAACGAAAAGGCGGGACGACCGAATATCGGCATCGGCAAGAACTGCGTGATTTCGCAGACGATTATCGACAAGGATGCGCGTATCGGGGACAACTGCCGCATCAACGTGGACGGGAACACCTACGAGGACGGCGACCACGGTATGTTCTACATCTCCGACGGCATCGTCGTCATCCGCAAGGGAGCGACCCTGCCCGCAGGAACGGTCATCTGACCGTACGGCGCGCCACCCGGCGCGCCGATTCCCGCAACGCGGAAGCAGTTGGCAATAGGACTTGTCATGCCGGATTCAATGTATGACCGATTGGGCGATATGTTACATGACGTGCTNGAATCCGGCGCTGTTCCCGTTCATTCCGCAATCAACGGCACGCAAACAGCGGAAGAACATATCGGCAACACAAGAACCGACAAAAACGATGCTTTTGCTGACAAAAAAAGCGCACAACCCGCAGAAGATATGCCACCATGGCAAAAAAGCACTACCTCCGAACAAAACCGTCAGAACGTAGAACAACCAAATCAGAACATTTCACGCAAGAAGAAACGGCAACCACCAGTCTACCACGTCATACCAGCTGACGTGCGGGCTGCGCTTGCATTTTTCGGGCTGAATGAGATGGCAGGACACGACGAGGCAAAAAAAGCCTACCATGAAAAACTGAAATACTACCATCCAGACCGCCACGGCAGCAATCCCGTCCTGCAAAAAGTCGCGCGCGAAAAAACACGCAGCGTCATTGCCGCATGGAAAACGTTGGAACGTTTTTTTTCCTAGTCGCCAGTTTCCAAACCGTATTCTGCCAGTTTTCGGTGGAGCGTTTTGCGCCCAATGCCGAGCACGTCCGCCGTCTTGCTTTTGTTGCCCTTGTTGGCGACCAGGTTTTCTTCAATAATAATCCGTTCGGCGGCTTCCAGCGTGATGCCGACGGGAACCGCAATCGTCTCCGCCCGGCTCGCCTTGCTCACGGTGGGCGGCAAGTCCTCCAGCCCGATTTCCGCTCCGCTTGCCATGACCACCGCGCTTTCCACGCAATTGCGCAGCTCGCGGATATTGCCCGGCCAGTCGTACTGATACATCGCCGTGCGCGCCGCCGCGCTGATGCCCGTAATCTTGCTGCCGTTCTCCGCGTTGAACTCGTCCAAAAATGCGCTGATGAGCAACGGAAGGTCGTCCTTGCGCTCGCGCAGCGGCGGCACTTCCAGATGAATGACGTTCAGGCGGTAATACAAATCCTCGCGGAATCGTCCCGCCTTGACTTCTTCCTCAAGGTTGCGGTTGGTTGCCGCAATGACGCGCACGTCCACATCTATCGTCTGCGAGCCGCCCACGCGCTCGAATTTTTTCTCCTGGAGGACGCGCAGCAGCTTTATCTGCACGCTCTGGTTGATTTCGCCGATTTCGTCCAGAAAAATCGTGCCGCCGTGCGCAAGCTCAAAACGCCCCTTGTGCAGGCTGTCCGCGCCCGTAAACGCGCCTTTCTCATGCCCGAACAGTTCGCTTTCCAAAAGCGTCTCGCTCAGCGCGGCGCAATGCACTTTTATGCAGGCACGGTCGCGGCGCGANGAAAGGTTGTGCAGCGCGTCGGCAATCACTTCCTTGCCCACGCCGCTTTCGCCCGTGATGAGCACGCTCGCCTTGGTGTCGGCAACCTTGCGCACCATCGTCAGCAGCCGCTGCATTTCCGCGCTCTTTCCGATGATATTGTCGAGCTGCCGGTTCGAGCCGACTTCCTTGAGCAACTGCGTGTGCCGGATTTTAAGCTCGCGGCTTTCGAGCGCGCGCCGGACAATCATGCCGAGCTGATCGAGATTCAGCGGCTTTGTCAGAAAATCATACGCGCCGTCGCGCATCGCCTGCACCGCCGCGTCAATCGAGCCGTGCCCGGTCAGCACGATTACGGGAATGCCCGGCAGTTCGGTGGTCACGTGGCGCAGAACCGCCTCCCCGCTGATTCCCGGCATCCGCAGGTCGGTAATCACCAGATCGATGTCGCCGCCCGCGAGCAGGTCAAGCCCTTCCTGCCCCGTCGCCGCGACCTTGACCGCGTAGCCGTCCAGCTCAAAATCGGCGGCAAGCCCCTCGCGGATATGTTTTTCGTCGTCAATGATCAGAATCGTCGATTTCATGCCTTGTCCTTTGCCCCGTTCCCGTCGTACATGAGCAGCCGCCTGTTCCGCTGCGGGACGGGCAACGTAATCACGAACACCGTCCCCGTGCCTTTTTCCGAGCGCACGGTAATATCGCCGGAGAATTCCTTGATGATTTTGTACGTCATCGCCAGCCCCAGTCCCGTGCCGTTCGCCTTCGTCGTGAAATACGGCTCAAAAACGCGGGCGACCGTCTCCTCGCCCATGCCGATACCGTTGTCCGCAAAACGCAGGACGTACAGCTCGTCCTTCACGGCACTCGTCACCGTCAGCCGGCCGCCGCCGGACGGAAACCGCTCGGTAATGGCGGCGAGCGCGTTCTGGGCAAGGTTGACGACGACCTCGCGGAACAGTTTCTGGTCGAGCAGGAGACGCGGGCAGTCCTTGCAGAAATGCGTCTCAACGGCGACGTGCTTTTCCGTGAATTCGGGCATGAAGAACGAGACGAGCTGCTCCAGCAGCACGTTCGGGTTGACCAGCTCCAGCTGCGCGGAAATAGGCCGCACCGCCATCAAAAAATCCACCACGATTTTGTTCAGCCGGTCGATTTCCTGGTTCACGACATCAAGGTACTGCTCCATGAATTTCGGGTCGGGGAGCATTCCGTCGCCGCCGCGCTTTTTCCGCACCGCCTTCTGCATCAGCTGGATATGAATGCTGATCGCGCCCAGCGGATTCTTGATCTCATGGGCGACNCCTGCGGCAAGGTTCGTCAGCCCGGCAAGCGTCTCCATGCGGTGCAGCAGGATTTCCTGGTTGCGTTTTTCGGTCACGTCGTCAATCGTCACGATCGAGCCGACNAGCTCCTGGTTGCGCACCAGCGGCATGACGGAAATGTCCACAAAGCGGATCGAGCCGCCCGCCGTGGCAAGCGTGTATTCGTCGCGCACGTTGGTCTTGTCGGTCTCAGCGCACGAGCGGAGAAACCCGGCAACGTCGGCATCGCCGATGATTTCCCAGATTTTCTTTCCTTCCGATTTTGCGGCGGCGGGATGCAGGGAGAACGGCANGTACCGNTCCGCCGCCTTGTTTATCTCCCGCAGCCGCCAGTCCGTGCTGACNATCATCAGCCCCGTGGAGAGCGACTGAAAAATCGACGAGAACGCCTCGGTGCGCTCGGAAAGATTGTTCACGAGCGACTGAATCTGCGCGGGAGAGAGCTTTTCGATTTTCTGCGAGGCGCGCCGTGAAAAAGTCCGCATCAGTGCCGCTCCGCGCGCCGCACGGCGAACAAATCGCGCCACAATGCCTCAAGCGCGGCACCGGGTGTCTGGTTGTACACGGTCACGTTGTTGTAGCAGATGCGCAGCGCGTCCACGTTTTTTGCCGCGCTTTCGCCTGCCTGTGCGGTCAGCTCGCCGGTCATCTGCGCGCCTAAAATGCCCGTCAGAAAAAGCCGGAACAGCAGCCGCGGCTCAAATCCCGCGCAGCCTTTCACGATGTCGCCCATCACGGGGAANGCGCCTTTTTCGACCGACGCATAGAACGCGCGCGCGTGTTCCTGCACGGCGGCGGGCGTGACGGGCAGGTACGTCTGCAAAAAACCGTCAATCGTCCCCCCGCCCGCCGACGCGTCCGCATGAAAGACCCGCGCAATCACTTCCGCCTGCTGGCGTTCCGTGCGCTGCGCAAACGGGTAGGTGCGCACGCGGGAAAGAATCGTCGGCATGACCGCCCCACGGCGGCTGGTCGTCAGAATGAACACCGCGTCGGACGGCGGCTCTTCCAGCATTTTGAGCAGCGCGTTGCGGGCAGCCTCGTTCATGCGGTCGGCATGCTCAATAATAAACACTTTCTTTCCGTCGGGGCTTNTCNGATGCGCCCACGCCGCCGCCCGCCGAATCTGCTGAATCGGAAGCGAATCGTACATAAACGCCGACTCCAGCTTTTCGGTCTGCTTGACCAGTTCCGCCGCGATTTTTTCGGTGCGCTCGTAGCCGGGAAGCGGCTTCGTGCCGTCAATCTGCTCCAGCTGCTCGTCTATCGCCTGCACGACCGGCGCGATTTTTGAGACTTTCTCGTCATCTTCCCACAGAACCTGGCTGAAACGCATCGTCAGCTTGCGCACCGCGCGCACGAACAGATAGCGCGCCGCCGTCAGATACGGCGCGTCCTGCGCCACGGCAGCCAGGAACGTGTTTTTTGCCGCAAGGATTTCAAGCGCGCAGTCGCGCGGCCCGGCAAGCAGCACGTTCGTGCTNGCAAGCTCCTTGTGCTTGCGGCAGGACGGACAGTCGCACTGCCACCGCCCGCGCTGTTCCGCCGCCGTGCACGAAAGAATCCGCGCGATCTCAAGCGCGCAGGTCAGCTTGCCGCTGCTGTCAGGTCCGGCAAGCAGCAGCGCGCCGGGCAGCCGTCCGTGCGCGATGTCGTCCTTGAGCAACGCCGCCGCGTTCTGGTACAAAAGATTATCGAACATCAGGCAACCATTCCCCGCACATAGCTCACCGACAGCCCCAGAAAGCCGCCTAGCAGGTGCCAATAAAAACACGCGTACATCGTTTCCCGCAGTCCCGCAAACCAGGGCTGCACCGTGCTGACCAGCAGGATCAGCGCGACCAGCACCAGCCCTTCCAGCGCGCCGAAGAAAAAGCCGAGCGTCCGATTCAGGCTGCCCAGAATCTCACCGCGGAACACCGCACCGAGCATGAGCTGGACGATTTTTACGACGATGAACGTCACCACGAACAGCAGCAGGAACGCCACCACCGACGCGCCGATCGGATTCGGTATGACCGCCGCCAGCTGCACCGCAAGCACGCCGAAAAAACTGATGGCAACGAGCACCGCGAGCACGACGGCAAGCTTGCCGAACACTTCCCGTATCAGCCCGCGCACCGCCCCGGCAAGCGCGAACAGCACGACGAGCGCGGAAAACAGCGCGTCGATAAACGTAAATGTCATGATACAACTCCGTCAAAGATAATGCGCGCGATCTCCTGCGCAGGCCGCCTGCCCGCCGACAGCGCGCCGCACGCGCGCGCGCAATCCGCGCGGAACTCAGCGCGTTCCATCCGCGTGAGCGCGTCCTTGAGGTGCGCGCCGTCCGCCTCTTCGCCCAGCAGCATGAGCGCGGCGTTCCGCTCCACAAAAAACGCCGCGTTGTCCACCTGATCGCCGCGCGTCCCCGATCCGCACAGCGGAACGAGNACCATCGGCTTGGCGAGCGCAGCGCACTCCCACAGCACGTTCGCGCCCGCGCGGGAAAGCACCACGTCGCTCGCGGCAACCACGTCGCACAGCTCCGCATAGATGAACGCATACGGATAGTAGCCCTCATGCCGGACCTGCGTCATCGCCTCGTCCGCCTTTCCCGTCTGATGCACGACCGTAAAATGCCCGCACAGCCAGTCCAGATTGTCGCGCACGAGCATGTTCAGCTGATGCGCGCCGAGGCTTCCGCCCATCACGAGCAGCACCGGCCTGAGCGGACGCCCATCGCCGAACAGAAAACGCCTGCCCCGCTCCGCGTCCGCCGCATAGAACGCCGGCCGCACCGGATTCCCCGTCACCACGCACCGTGCGCGCAACGCGGCAGGCAGGAACGCCCTCGTCGCCTCATAGGAGACCAGGATTTTGTCCGCAAACCGGCTGTTGATTTTTGTCGCCAAGCCCGGCGTAACGTCGCACTCGTGGGTATAGACCGGGATGCGCAGGATTCTTGCCGCGACGCACGGCGTGACCGACACGAACCCGCCCTTGGAGAACAGCAGCGCGGGCCTGCTTTTTGCCAGCCGCCGCAGGGACACCAGCACCCCCGCCATGACCTTGAACACGTCGAACACGTTCCGCAGCGACACGTTGCGCCGCAACTTGCCGCTCGGAACGCCATAGAACGCGTCCACCGAACCGCTCCGCTCCACCAGCTCCCGGTCCATGCCGCCGCTGTTCCCCAGCCAGATGATACGAATGTCCCTGCCCTGCGCCCGCGCAAGCGCGCGCAGCTCGTCCGCCACCGCAAGCCCGGGATAGATATGCCCGCCCGTCCCGCCGCCCGCAAACGCAAAAGTCGTCGTCGCCATGGGTATCATTATGCCACCGAACGCGGAAAAACACAACCGCCCGCCCCGCCCTTGACCTTCACGGCACTCCGCATTATCCTCATCATACTATCTCATTGCCGAAACACATTCTTGGTGAGATAGAAAATCTCCTTTCCTGCTTTTTCTTTTAGGAGCGAGATAGATTTTCTCATTCCATGCCAATAGCAGTCTTGCGCGAGATAGAAAATCTACCTCAATGATTTTTCCTTTGTGANCGAGATAAATTTTCTATCTCACTGCCGACGGATGTATTTGATAAAATAGAAAATCTACTTTCCCATTTTTNCATTTTTGAACGAGATAGATTTTCTATCTCACTATCGAATGCTATATTTAATGAAGTAGAAAATCTACTTTCCTGCCAATACGTATATTTGCCGAAATAGAAAATCTACTTCCTTGCTAACAGATAACTTTGACAAAGTAGAAAATCTACCGACAAGCATACTGTTTTTTGAACGAGATAGATTTTCTCATTCCATGCCAAAACAAGGTATGAGCGAGATACAACATATATCTTCCTGCATAAGCCTTTCGGCAACGAAATATCTTTTCTATCTCTCTGCCGACGCGCGTTCCGGGCGAGATACAAACTGTATCTCCCTGCTTCCGCCTTGGGGAACAAACGATATGTTGTATCTTGCCGCAGACGCGCGTTCCGGGTAAAATATGACATATATCGTTCTGCTTCTGCCTGCGGCGGAAAGAGAGCGCGTATAGGCTGCGTCCCGCGCGTCCTGCCTGATACNAACNATACGCGCTGTCCGCGCGCGNGGCTTGCCAACAACCTATTTTTTGCAGGAGGTTCAGACTATGAACAAACTCAACTCGAATGCCCGTGTGGCCGAGCTTGACGGCCTGAGCGACACGATCGTGCGGCTCTACCGGNACAATCCCGCCGCCGCGCGGGACGNTTTCGTGGCGGCGACCATGGGCGAGGTGGAGCGGCTCAGCGCGGAAATCACNACCGCAATCCTGCGGGACAAGGCGCGCTCCACGCTGCAAGACGNGGACAAAGCGCGCGACAAGGCGATCACCGCGCTCGGAAAAGCGCTTGCGGGCTACGCCGCGATCCCGCTTCCCGCNAAGCAGGCCGCCGCCGCGCCGCTGCTCGCCGTGTATGAGAAATACGCCAGGGCGGGGATAACGACGGCAAACTACCTGAGCGCNTCGGCCATGACGGAAAGCCTGCTGGAGGACCTNGCGGACGAAAACCTTGCGGGNAAGACAGCCGCGCTTGAGGGCGTNGCGGAGGCGATCGCCGCGATCCGGGCGGCGCAGGACGACTTNACCGCCGCGAACGACTCATACGTCGCCGCGAGCAAAAGCAGGGGCGCGACCGCGACGNNCNTCAAAAAGCCGCTCCTCGCCGCNATCAACGAAAAGCTGNTCCCCTACCTCACCGCCATGCGGCTCGCGGACAACGCCGACTGCGCGCCGTTCGCCGCCGCCGTGGGAACGGAAATCGCCCGCCTCAACGAAAGCGTCGCCCGGCGCAGCAAGAAAGGCGGCGCGGCGGAATCGACACCCGCTCCGCACGAATGAGGCACGGCAAGAGCGCGCGATGCCCGCCGACAAACAAAAAAGCCTCGCANTGCGAGGCTTTTTCGTTCTGCCACCGGTTGGAATCGGACCAACGACACATGGATTTTCAGTCCATTGCTCTACCAACTGAGCTACAGCGGCGNAAGTATCAGCAGTATANNNTNTCCGNNGGTTTATGTCAAGGCGCAGGNCGCATTTTTTTCGGNNANCGCNAAATANATGCCGTAGTGCTTGCGGCANCCCGCGTTGAACGNNCTNCCGCANTGCGGNCACGCCGCTCGCNCCCANATANTCGCGGATNGCGAGCGTCCGCCCGCACACGCCGCACAGCACCGCCTGCTCGCCGAACTCGCGCGCTTCCCAGCGGACGATGGCGTGGCGCTCGCATTCGTCNTGGCATTNNTAGCACGGATACCANTTCCCGCAGCACTTGAACCGTATCGCCACGATGTCCACTGCCNAATGGTAATGNACGCACCGCGTCTGAGCGTCCACGNTCCTGCCNAGGACGNCGGGAGTNTCAGCCACGGCTAAATCCGTATCTTCTTGTCCGTGCCGGCATAGGCTTCCTTGCGCAGCTGCCNGANCTGCTCGTCGGCAAGNTAGTCGTCNAACGGCATCATGCGGTCNAACACGCCGGNCGGCGTNATCTCGATGATGCGGTTGGCNANCGACGANACGAANTCNTGGTCATGGCTTGAGAACAGCACCACGCCNGGAAAGCGGATCAGCGCCTCGTTCAGGCTCGTGATCGCCTCCAGNTCNAGNTGGTTGGTGGGGTCGTCCATGATCAGCACGTTCGCNCCGNCNAGCATCAGCTTGGANAGCATGCAGCGCACTTTCTCGCCGCCGCTCAGCACNNTGACCGGCTTCAGGCTCTCGTCGCCCGTGAACAGCATCCTGCCGAGGAANCCGCGCACGTAGGCATCNTCCTGCTCCTTGGANTACTGCTTGAGCCAGTCGGTGATGCTNTAGTCGTTGTCAAANTANNNGTTGTTGTCGCGCCCCAGNTAGGNNAAGCTCGTCGTCTGCCCCCAGAANTANTCGCCGCGCTCCGCCTTTTTCTCGCCNGANATGATGTCGAACAGCGACGATATGGCATTGTGCTCAAGCCCGACGAANGCGATTTTGTCCGTGCGGTTCACCACGAGCGAAAAATCNNTGAGCAGCGGCANGCCGTCNTCGTCCTTGCTGCTGACCTTGCGCACCTCAAGCACGTTGTTGCCGATGTCGCGGTCGGGCTGGAAATGNACATAGGGGAATTTCCTGCTCGTGACGGGNAGGTCGTCCAGCTCCAGNTTTTCGAGGACTTTCTTGCGGCTCGTCGCCTGCCGGGACTTTGCCGCGTTGGACGCGAACCGCTGGATGAACTCGCGCAGATCCTTTGCCTTCTCCTCGTTCTTCTTCTTCTGNTCTTTCGCCTGCTTCTGAAGGATCTGGCTCATCTGATACCAGAAATCGTAGTTGCCCGCNAACTGCGTGATCTTGCCGTAGTCGATGTCGCAGATGTAGGTNCAGACCGCGTTCAGNAAGTGGCGGTCGTGGCTCACGACGATGACCGTGTTCGGGAATTCNAGCAGGAANTCCTCAAGCCATGCGATTGATTCNAGGTCAAGGCCGTTCGTCGGCTCGTCGAGGAGCAGCACGTCGGGATTGCCGAACAANGCCTGCGCGAGCAGCACGCGCACTTTCTGGCTNTCGTCNAGCTCGCCCATCATCTTGTCGTGGTATTTCTCCTCAAGNCCGAGTCCCGAAAGCATCTGCTCGATCTGGTTCTCCGCCTCGTAGCCGCCCAGCTCGCCGAACTGCGCCTCNAGCTCGCTCGCCCNCACGCCGTCNTCNTCGGTNAAGTCCGCCTTGGCGTAGATTTCGTCGCGGGNNTTGGCGCACTCGTACAGCACGGGATAGCCGAACANCACCGCGTCCTTNACGGTGTACGCGTCAAANGCGAAGTGATCCTGCTTGAGCACCGCCATGCGCTCGCCGGGAGTCATAAAGACCTCGCCGCTGTCCCGGTCCTGCTCGCCGGAAAGCACNTTGAGGAACGTCGATTTTCCCGCGCCGTTCGCGCCGATGATGCCGTAACAGTTCCCNGCNGTGAATTTGAGATTCACGTCCTTGAACAGCGGCTTTTCGCTGAAATGAAGGCTGACATCTGATACCGTAATCATGCCCGTTTCCCCCTATTTGTTCCTGCCGATCAGCGACTTCAGCCTGCCNAAGAAGCCGAGTTTTTTNGGCGCATGCTCCGCCNGCCGNGCGCCGCCCCGCTCCTGCGGACGNTTCCGCTGCGTGCGGGGGACGACATCGTTGCGGCTGCGGCGCGGCTGCTCCCCNCGCCGNATGCCGTCCACGCGGACAGTTCCGTTCCGCCGCTGCTCCGGCTTCGTGCCGTCGCGCCGCGCGTTCCGCCCGNNNCTGCCGTCCGGCNGTGCGCCGTGCGCGTATTTTTCCTTGTAGTATTTCATGCGCTCGTCCGCGCTCATCGTAGAAAGCCGCGCCAGATCGCTCTGCGTCGTCCGAACNTCGCGCGCNAANTCCGCCGACCGCGCGTCCCTGCCCTGCGGNCTGCGCCCGTCACGTCCGCGCGNGCCNCGGCGGGAATCCCGCCGTCCGTCCGAGCCGCCCCGACCGCGCCNTCCGTCGCGGCCGCCATGAGCGTCGTCCTCGCGCCAGTCNTCCGTGCGGATATAGATGCCCTTGCTCTTGTCCTCGCCCAAATCNTCGCNCACNGCNACGCGGGNCGGNATCTGNTTTTCGATGTAGCGTTCGATCGGCACGAGGCTGTAGACATCCTGCTCGGAGCAGAACGTGTANGCCTTGCCGCTCTTTCCCGCNCGCGCGGTGCGCCCNATACGGTGCACGTAGTTCTCCGCCTCGTTNGGCAGGTCAAAGTTCACGACCATCGCAAGGTCGCTCACGTCAATGCCNCGCGCCGCCACGTCGGTCGCCACCAGGCAGCGCACCTGCCCCGCCTTGAACCGNTCCATGATCTTGAGCCGCTTGGACTGCGGCAGGTCGCCGATGATGAACTCGCTCTCAATGCCGTTCAGCGCGAGCCGCTTGGANAGCACCTCGCACATCCGCTTGGTGTTGCAGAAAATAATCGNGCTGGCGGGCTGCTCGCGCGAAAGGATGCCGACCANNAGCGCGGTNTTNTCNTCGCTCGACACGTGGATCAGCTCCTGGTCGATTTCGTCCACGGTGATGTTCTCCGCCGCAATCGTGATTTCCTTTGCGTCGCGCGTGTACTCCCAGGCAAGGTTCTTCACATACGAATTGAGCGTGGCGGAGAACAGCATCGTCTGGCGGCTCTCGCTCGACGGCAGCACGGCAAGCAGCCGGCGCAGGTCGGGATAGAATCCCATGTCGAACATGCGGTCGGCCTCGTCCAGCACCAGCACGGCAATGCCGCTCAGGTCCATCTGGCGGCTTTCCTGCAAGTCAATCACGCGCCCCGGCGTGCCGATGATGACGTCCACGCCTTTCTTGAGCGCGGCGACCTGCTTGTCGTACCCCACGCCGCCGTAAAAGCTCGCGCAGACAAGCCCCGTATGCGCACCCAGCCGGTTTGCCTCCTCCTCCACCTGCACCGCAAGCTCGCGGGTCGGCACCATGACCAGCGCCTTTTTTCCCTGCTTCTCCGGCGCAGTGAGCAGCTCCTGAAAAACCGTGACCAAGTACGCCGCCGTCTTTCCCGTGCCCGTCTGCGACTGCACGTATAGGTCCGACCCGTCCAGCGCGACCGACAGCACCTGCTCCTGCACGGGCGTGCACGTCACGTACCCCGCCCCGGCAACGCCCTGCTGCACCCGCTCGTCCAATGTAAGTTCCGAATAATCCACCGTCACATCCACCTAAAAAATATACACGCAGAGTATACCCGTTTTTGCGAATGATGTACAGTGCGGCATGCCGCCGCCAGACTTGGGCGGGAGCGGCAAAACATACGTTGGATTGTTGTGGTGATGGCTCTCCCACTATCCGTGCGTTGCTTGCTATTCCGCTCCCGCCCGCAGGGGCGGCCCTTTCCTAGAAACTGTCCGTGTACCCCAGCGCCTTTAGCCGTGCCTGGGTCGCGAGCGGAAGCTCTGTTTCCTTGAACGCATTGTTCTTCCCATCATAAGATCTGACAACAAATTTGATTTTTTGCAGGGAGTCCGGAATGGTAAGGCTCTGCAAGGCAGTGCAGTTGTAGAACGCCGCGTAGCCGATTTCCTGCACGGAGTTCCCGAGCGTGACGCTCTTCAGGGACTTGCAGCCATCGAACGCCTCGTTGCCGATTGCCTGTACGGAGTTTCCGAACGTGACGCTTTTCAGGGCAGTGCAGTTACAGAGCACAAATTCGTCGATTTTCTCTACGGAGTCGGGAATGATGACGCTCGTCAGGGACTCGCAGTTCATGAACGCAGACTTGCCGATTTTCTCTACGGAGTCGGGAATGGTGACGCTTTTCAGTGTTGTGTTGTCGTAGAACGCCGATTTGTCGATTTCCTTTACGGGCAGCCCTTCTATCTCCGTGGGGATCACCACGCTCTTGGCGCTGCCGTTGTATTTCAGGATGCGCACGCCGCCTGCGTCCTCCGTCAGCTCCCTGCTGAACTCGTTCACCGGCGTGGGCTTTGCCGCCTTTGCTGCCTTTGCCGTTCCCGCCGGCTGCTGCGCCGCGCCGCTTGCCGCCGCGCCGTCCTTCTTCTGGCACGCGGTCAAGCCCACCGCCAGCACCACTGCCGCAACGAGCGCGGCCGCCTTTGCTGTCTTTTTCATGTTTTACTCCTTGATGAAAAAGTTTTGTTTATGTTGTCCGCGGAGCGTCCGCCCCGCGGTCATGCCCTATTTTTCCCCGTGCGCTTTGTCATACTCAAAAAGCGCGTTGTCCACCCGCTTCATGTTCCGCACCGTCTCAAGGTCGTTCTTGCGCTCGCCCGTTCCGAACATTGCCTCGTACACCTTAAAGAAAAAGGCGCGGTACTCGTCGTACCGTTCCGGGGTCGTATCCTCGGACGTGCCGTCCGCAAGCCCTTTCTCAAGCCGGCAGTACGCGTTCAGGACGTGGCGGTCATAGATGGGGTACTCCACCGGCCGCGCAATGTGCCTTATGAACACGTCGTACACGCCGCTTCCGCCAAAGAACGGCGCAAGCGCCTCCTGCCTGCCCGCGCGGAACGCGTTGATGTCGTCGAGCCGCGCCAGCACTTTTTCCGTATTGTCGCTGTCCGGGGAAAGCCACCGGCAGTCTTTCCATCTGAGCAGCGCCTTCACGTTGTCCGCCGTAAGCTCGCCGCCGAGGTTCAGCTCCGTGCAGTAGACTTCGGGCTTGTAGCCCAGCGGACCGTTCTCGTCAATCTCCAGCGTTCCGTACTTTCCTTCGTATTTCATAAAAACTCCTTTTTCTTCCCGCCCGGGACACCATCCGGCGTCCCGCAGCGGGAGCGGTTATTTTACTTTTGTCAATACAATTCCATCTAAGTCCAGCAGGTCTCCCACTGTCTCTATAATAGATTCGTGACCGTTTGCTGCTATCAGCGAGATTTTGCCGTCCTTTGTGGTGTCGCCGGAATATGTTCCTCCTATTTTTTCAGAAGAACCGTCTCCATAAGTACCGATCATATCCCAAGTTTTGTCGCTGTAGAACGTAACGAAAAGTCCTTCGCCGCCATCTGTTGCCTTCCATTGCGTGACGACCTTCCCTTTCGCAAAGCATGGCAGCGTCGCCGCCACGAGCAGAGCCGCAATCACGGCAACCAGTGTTTTTTTTGTGTTCATAGAGCCCCCCCCTGCGTTTACTGTCCGCCGACAGTTATGTACACGCGGCATGCGCCGCGAGTGTTCCCCTTATCTGGGCGATTCCTGCCTGGGACGCGCTTATTCCGCGCCGTCTGCGGAGGCCGCGCCCTTCTTCTTTGGCCCGCCCAGCACCTCCTGCCTGAAGTGCTCGATCTCCGTGTTGGCGTAGCCGATGAACGCCGCGTAGGCTTCCTCGCCCTCAAGCAGCGCGTGGGCGTTCACGTGCAGCACGAGCATTCTATACGCCTCGTCGCTCGCCGCCCGCGCCGCCTTGAGCGCACCCGCCGTCCTTGCCGACCGCTCGTCCGTCCGCTGCCCCGTGAGCGCGCGCACTTCCTCGTTCGCGGCTTTCAGCTTCTCCACGAACGCCGTGAGCGACAGTGCCTTTACCTGCTCGGCGAATTTGCCTTCCAAGTCCTGAATGAAGTTCACGAGCAGCCCCGTCTCCTTGTCCAGCTGCGCCTGCACGTCAATCCTGTAGTCCTTGATGTGCTGGTTGAGGACCTTTGCCGCCTCCGCGAGCGACTCCACCGGGAAGCCCGCGTAGCCCGCCACCGCCTTCTTGTAGCCCGCATAGAGCTGG
>JAAVAM010000048.1 GCA_014804085.1 Treponema sp.
GAACACAGAACACAGAACACAGAACACAGGCTCTGACTGTATCTTCGTACATTTCTAAAGGCTCACATTTTGCAGGGAAGCCCCTGGGTTTTCCGCGCGGCAGCGCGGCGAAATTTTGGGGCTTTTTTCGTTTAAGGTTTTCTTCCTGCAGGGTTTTCTTCCCGCTTGGAAGCGGGCGGAACTTTTTGGAGGGAGACAACCCCTCTACTCGGAAGCGGGGGTTTTCTCCCTCCAAACCACCCACTTTCCCCAGCACCGCTTGGGGCGGCTGCCCCAAGACCCCGCAAAGTTGTTGCCGACAGGCTTTCGTCTCCCGACAAGTGCGCATTCGGCGCACCAAATTCGTTCATGCAAGAGTGCGCAATGGCATTTTGCGCACCAAATTTGTCCATGCAAGAGTGCGCGATGGCATCTTGTACACCAAATTTGTCCATACACGTCTGCATGACGACATCTTGCACACCAAATTCGTCCGTACAAGACTGCGCGGTGGCATCGTGCGTACCAAATTCGTCCATGCAGGTCTGTACGACGACATCTTGCGTACCAAATTCGTCCGTACAAGAGCGCGCAATGAAAGCTTGCATACCAAATCCGTCCGGGTGCGGGCGGACAGAAACCGGAAACTGGCCGGCGCGTATGCGGCGGCAGAACAATATGGCAAAGGAGCATTCCTATGAAAGAAATCCAGGCAGTATACGTGGGCGGCATGAACAATGCGGCGCACTTCCTGTTCGTGTCCAACGTGGCGGACCGCGCGGAAAAGGACGCGGCGGTGGCGGCAAAGTGCGCGGCGCAGGTACAGGCGTTGCGGGCGGCGGTCACGGCGGAGGACGAGAGCCTGCAAATCAGCGCGAAGAGCCTGACCACCGACAAAATCGTGGAGGCGGACCGCCAGCGCGACCAGCTCTACGCGGGCTACAAGAAGGCCGTGGCGGGCTACGAGAAGTTCCCCCTTGCGGACATGGCGGAGGCGGCGAAAATCCTCGCGCAGCACCTCAAGGACTACAAGATTGACCCGAGGATGCAGCTGGACAAGGAGACGGGGCTGCTCGTCAACTTCATTCAGGACTTGGAGGGCAAGTACAAGGCGCAGGTGGAAGCCCTTTCGCTCGGCGCGTTCGTGGAGAAACTGAAAGCGGCGAACGAGGAGGTGCGCGCGCTCACCGGGCAGCGCACGGACGAGCGGTCGGCAAAGACGGCGGGCGCGCTCAAGGCGGCGCGGAGCGCGAGCGACGAGGCGTATAGAATGCTCGTCCTGCACGTGAACGCCCACGCCCTGCTTGAGGGCGAAGCGGACTACGCCGCATTCATCGACTACGCCAACACGGAGATCGACCATTTCAAGCAGGAAGTATTGGGCGGGTCAAAGAAGAGCAAGAACGGCAACTGACAAAAACGTCCGCACAGACGGACAAGGAGAAGTATATGAAAAAGAAATGGATTGCGTCGCAAGCGGCAATGGCGTTCGCAATGGCGGCGATGACGGTGCTGTTCGCCGCGGGGTGCGACAACGGCATGACGGGTGCCGTGGCGGCAGTGGTCGCCGGGCAGCAGAACGAGCAGAAGCCCGTCGCGGTGGAGGACATCACGCTTGACGCGCAGACACTCACGCTCGCGACCGGTACAGCAAGGAAGCTGACAGCGACGGTAACGCCGAGCAACGCCACCGACAAGACGGTAACATGGAGGTCGTCCAATTCGTCGGTCGCGACGGTGGGCGATGACGGCACGGTGACGGCGGTCGGCATTGGCACGGCGACCATCTATGCACAGGCGGGCGACAAGACGACGGCGTGCCGGGTCACCGTGAGATTGCCGGACGCGGAAGCGGAAGTCTTCGAGATAGGCGACTACGGCACACTCACAAAATACACCGGGACTGACGCGGACGTGACGATACCTAAAGGCGTGATGGCAATCGGGAAAAGCGCGTTCAAGGACTGCACGAGCCTCGCGAGTGTGGAGATTCCCAGCAGCGTGACGAGCATCGGGCAGCAGGCGTTCTACAGTTGCACGAGCCTTGCGAGCGTGTTGATTCCCGCAAGTGTGACGTACATCGGGGGCGGCGCGTTCTATGGGTGCGCGTCGCTCAAGGAAATCGTGTTCAAAGGCACGGTGGAGCAGTGGAAGGCAATCCAAGGAAGCAGCGGGGTAAATGCTACCTACATCCAGTGCACCAACGGCTACTTGGGCGTAAAGGACGTTCCCGACTACCTCACGATGAGCGGCACGCGCGTGACGGGGTATACCGGCGAAGTTCCCGCAGAACTCGTCATTCCCGACGGCGTGACGAGCATCGGGAAATACGCGTTCAAGGACTGCACGAGCCTCACGAGCGTGGAGATTCCCGCAAGTGTGACGTACATCGAGGTCAGCGCGTTCTTGGAATGCACGAGCCTTGAGACCGTGACCTACAACGGTACGCTCGCGCAGTGGTGCTCTATGGACAACGATTATTGGCTCATGGGCAATGCAAAAAGCGTGATACTGACCGGCGAAAACAATATGGACTTGAAGCTGGCGGGGACGCTCGTTATTCCTGACAGCGTGACGTACATCGGGAGAAGCGCGTTCAATGACTGCACGAGCCTTGTGAGCGTGGAGATACCCGACAGCGTGACGAGCATCGGGGAGTACGCGTTCAATGACTGCACGAGCCTTGTGAGCGTGGAGATACCCGACAGCGTGACGAGCATCGGGGACAGCATGTTCAAGGACTGCACGAGCCTTGTGAGCGTGGAGATCCCCGCAAACGTGACGTACATCGGAAGCATCGCGTTCTATGGGTGCACGAGCCTTGAGAGCGTGACGATCCCCGCAAACGTGACGTACATCGGAATGGACGTGTTCTATGGCTGCACGAACCTCAAGAGCGTGGAGATTCCCGAGGGCGTGACGAGCATCGGGGACAGCATGTTCGAGGGCTGCACGAGCCTTGTGAGCGTGGAGATACCCGACAGCGTGACGGAAATCTGGGGCTACGCGTTCTATGGCTGCACGAGCCTCACGAGTGTGGATATTCCCGCAGGCGTGACGGAAATCGGGTACGGAGCGTTCTGGTGGTGCACGAGCCTTGCGAGCGTGACCTACGGCGGCACGAAGGAGCAGTGGGCTAGTATGGAAAAAGGGTCATACATCTTCGTTGCCACAAACGTCACGGAGATAACCTGCACCAACGGCACACTCACTGTCGATAGTAACGGCAACATCACCGACAGTAACTAGGCAATAATCGGGTAGTACGTTGTGCTTGCCCGTACCCTGCGCGAGGCTTGCGTTGCAAGGCTCGCGTAAGGGGCAATATTCCCGCGCAAAACCAAACGGCGCGGGAAGCATAAAACATAAACGGGGCAGGCGGGAAGCCTCCCCCCAAGGAGAACACTATGGCATGGACATCAAAATTTGCAGGGGTAGACTACAAGAAGCGGGCGGAATACCTGCACAATTACCTTACCCAGCGTCCGGACGGACTGGCGCAGAGAAGCCCCGTAGACCCGTTCGCCCGCGGATACAAGGACGTGCTTTCGTTCATCGTGGCAAGCCTTTGCATGCGCAGCGAGTACCGCTATATCTCAGAGGGGGCAAGAGAATATCTCAAAAAGAACGGCATTGACAAGCCGGTCTACAGCCACGTATACACGAAGTACGAAGACCTCACTAACGAGCACACCATCCCCGTGAGCGTGATTATCGAGCATCTTGCCTCGCTGGACAAGGCGCAGCTGACGGTGGAGTACCTCACGGACTTCATAGAGAAAGTCTCCGGCCTCGCGCTCATCACCGACGAAGAAGACGACGCGCTGGACGACAATGGACTGAGGAACAAGCTGCCGTCCGGCACAACGCTCGACGCCATTCTGCAAGGCAAGAAACCGCACTCCGCCCGCTATGACGCGGCCGGCATCAAGATGGCGGATACGAACCACGGGGCAAAGGCATAGCGGGCGGCGCGCCCCTTGCGNCCGCGCGTATTCCCAAAGCGGCACAAATCGTGTATACTGCCGCCATGACCATAGTTGTAGTGCAATGTCGGCTGAATTCGTCCCGGCTGCCGGGAAAGGCGCTGTTTCCGCTGGGGGGCAAGTCGCTCCTTGACTGGACGCTCTGCGCAATGCGGCGCGTTCCGGCGGACGGCTACTGGCTGGCGACCGACGCAGACAGCGCGCCGTCGCTTGCCCCTGCCGCGGAGCGCAACGGGTTCGAGCTGTTTGCCGGGCCGCTNGACGATGTGCTGGAGCGGTTCTGCCANGTCATCAGGCAGACGGGCGCGGATGCGGTCGTCCGTGCCACGGCGGACAATCCGTTCCTGTTCTTTGAGGCGGCGCAGGCACTGGTGGAGGAGTTCGGCAGGCGGCGGCAGACGGGGGNGTGCGATTACATCACGTTCACGGGGCTGCCCCACGGGAGCGGGGTGGAGATGTTCGACGCGCACGCGCTCCTGACGGCGGCGGCGCAGACGGATTCCCCCTACGACCATGAGCANGTCGGCCCNGCGCTGTACAANCATGCCGATTCCTGGCACTGCGTTTTTGCGGANGCGCCCGCCTGTTTCAGGCATCCCGACNTGCGGACGACGGTGGACACGGCTGCCGATTACCGCCGNGCGTGTGCGCTGGTGCGCGCCGTGTCGGGTCGGGACGGCACGGAGGCAGACCCGGTGACCGAGCCGTATACGGCGGAGCAGATTGTGGGCGCGTTCGCCGAGCCGTCGGTCGCGCGTCCCGTGCTGTGCGTTCCGAGCGTGCGCAAGGGGCGCGGGACGGGGCATCTGCGCCGCTGTCTTGCGATTGCGACGGCGTGTGTCGCGGATGTGTATATTCCCCGCGATGCCGATTTGGAGCGGGCGGATGAGCTGCTCGCGCAGGCGAAGGCGGACGGGCTTGCCGACTGGCAGGTGACGCATGAGCTTCCGCAGCAAGGCGATTACGCGCTCATCGTGACGGATGCCTTTGCGCTTGACCGCGCGTTCGCGCTGCGGCTTGCCGCCGCCGCGCCGATCGTCGCGATTGACGAAGGCTCGCTCAACACCGATCTGTGCGATTTCCTGTTCGACATTATTCCGTCCTACGGCATTGCCCGCCCGGCGAATGTGTCCGACCCGTCATATATCACGCTGCCGCAGCACCGCCGCGAGCTGCCGCCNGTCGCCACGGCTGACGACATCAGGACGGTTCTGGTGACCGTCGGCGGCGAGGATCCGGCGGATCTGGTCGTTCCGGCGGCGGTGGCGTTTGCCGCATGCCGCAAGCAGGTTACTGCCATCGTGCAGNNCCCGGACGAGGCGGCTTCGCGCGTGGCGGAGCGCGTGCCTGCGGCAAAGGACGCGGTTACGTTCATCGCGCCGGTGCACAACCTGCGCGAGCGGCTTGCCGACTACGACGTGGTGGTGACGCATTACGGGTTCACCGCGTTTGAGGCGGTGGCGGCGGGGTGCGGTGTCATCCTGCTCGGCACGTCGCCGCTGCATATCCAGCTGGCGCAGAAATACGGCTTTGCCTGNATCGCGCCGTCCGACCTGAACGAGCATACCGCGCAGGACGCGCTCGCCAATGTCGTCGCGCTCTATCCCGCCCTTTCGTTCGCGCACGGCGGCGGGGGCAAGAAATCGCTCGGCGGATTCATCACGGCCTTGTCGGGCGGCCGCCGTTTTGCCTGCCCGGTCTGCCGGAAGACGGCTTTGGAGACCGGGGATTCGATTGTCGCCCGCACGGCAAAGCACACGTTCCGCCGCTGTCAGGCATGCGGCATGCTGTATATGTCATGGACGGCGGTCGCGGAGAACACCGCCTACGACACGTCGTATTTTTTCGACGATTACAAGCATCAGTACGGCAAGACGTATCTGGACGATTTCACGGCGATAAAGTCACAGTGCGTGCGCCGCACGTCAATCGTGGATGCCCTGTACCGGAGCGCGCACAAGGCGGTCACGCCCACCGTGCTTGATGTCGGCTGCGCTTATGGTCCGTACCTTGACGCGGCGAACGACGCGGGCTGGCAGGTCTACGGCACGGACATCGCGCCTGAGGCGGTCGCCTACGTGCAGGAGCATCTGCATTATCCCGCCGCCGTGGCGCAGTTCCCCGCGTTCGACCCGGTGGCGGAATTCGGCATTCCGACGTTCGACGCGGTGACGATGTGGTATGTCATCGAGCATTTTCAGGATCTTGACGCGGTGCTGCGGGGGGTGTCCAAGATGCTCAAGCCGGGCGGAATCTTTGCGTTCTCNACGCCGTCGGCTTCGGGCGTGTCGGCAAAATTCAGCCCGCAGAAATTCTTTGCCCAAAGTCCCGACGACCATTACACGCTCTGGGAGCCGTCCCGTGCCGCGTCGGTTCTGCGTCCCTACGGCTTCAAGGTGGTGAAAATCGTTTCGACCGGGCATCATCCCGAACGGTTTCCCCAGCTCTCCGCGCGGAAAGGGCAGAAAATCAGCAGCTTCAAGGTGTCGCTGTTCACGGCGGCGAGCCATTTTTTCGCGCTCGGCGACACGTTTGAGGTCTACTGCAAGAAGGAGCGGGACATCTGATGCAGTCGGTCTTGCTGTTGGGCGCGGGGCTGATGCAGAAACCCGCCATACTTGCCGCAAAGCGTCTCGGCTACCGTGCCGTCGTGGTGGACGGAAACCCGGCTGCCGTCTGNGCGCCGCTNGCCGACCGTTTTGTGCCGGTCGATNTGAAGGANCGGGACGCGCTCGTCGCGCTNGCCGAATCGTTGCGGTCTGGCGCGGAGCCGCTCGCCGCCGTGTTCACGGCGGGCACGGATTTTTCGGCGAACGTGGCGTTTGTCGCCGAGCGGTGCGGTCTGCGCGGGCATTCCTATCAGGCNTGCCTGAATGCCAGCGACAAGGCACGGATGCGCCGCTGTTTTGCCGCCGCGGGCGTTCCCAGTCCCGGTTTCAGGGAGCTGACCGCCTCAAGTTTGGCGGACGGCGNGNCTGACGGAATCGCCTATCCGCAGGTGATAAAGCCGGTGGACAACATGGGCGGGCGCGGCTGCCGCCTGGTGCGGGATGCCGACGAACTGCGGGGCGCGCTGGACGAGGCGGTGCGCAATTCCCGTTCCGGCAGGGCGATTCTTGAGGACGTTATGGACGGCGCGGAGTACAGCATCGACGCGGTTGTCTGGAACGGGACGCTCACCATTACGGGCTTTGCCGACCGCCATATCTGTTATCCGCCGTATTTTATCGAAATGGGACACACGATGCCGTCTTCCTGCGACGAAAAGACGCGGAACGAACTGATNGCGACATTCGCGCTCGGCATTCAGTCGCTCGGNCTGACCTGCGGCGTTGCCAAGGCCGACATCAAGTATACTGCCGCAGGGCCGATGGTCGGCGAGATTGCGGCGCGGCTTTCCGGCGGCTACATGAGCGGNTGGACGTATCCCTATGCGTCCGGCTGCGACCTCACCGAACAGGCGNTGCTCGTCGCGCTCGGCAAAACGCCCGATTTCCTCGTGCGTCATCGCGTCCCGCTTCCGTGGCAGCCGCATCCGTCGGTCGCGGGGAAGGCGCAGCCGTTTGCGTTGTACGACGTGCCGTGCGCGCGGGTGAGCGCCGAGCGCGCGTGGATTTCNATTCCGGGGACNGTCNCCGCTGTNACGGGGCTNGAGGCCGCCGCAAAAATGCCGTTCGTGCGCGACGTGTTTCCCCGCGCCGTTGCGGGCGATGCCGTGNNGTTCCCGCGCAACAACGTGCAGAAATGCGGCAATGTCATCGCCGTCGCGCCGTCGCGCGCGCAGGCGGAGCAGGCGGCGTATGCGGCGATACGGCAGATTACCNTGCGCCTGATGCCGCACCAGCCGCAGACCGACGCGTTCCTGCGCGGCGAGGGCGAGTCGGGCGAGCGNGGTTTTCCGCCNCCGGCATTTCCTGCCGCGCTTGCCGCATACGAAAAGCAGCCCTGTGCGGATTCNGCGTTGATTTCTGCCGGCGTGCCGGTCAGCACGTTCCTGCCGCCGCCGTTGTTGCCGTTTTTGGACAGCGAGGCTGACTGGAATCATGGCACGCTGCGCCAAGTCCTCGGACGCTTTGACGAACTGCGGCAAAATCAGTATGCTATCCGTGCCGACCAATTCTGGCGCGCGGTTCTCCGCGGATCAATCCAGGGCGCGCTGTATGTGGCGGACGGTATAGCATGAAAAAGAGACTGTGCTTTTTTGTCATCGTCGTTCTCATTTCGGNTGCATTCGCGCAGAATACCGAAAATCTTGTCACGTCCGCAGAAAAGACGGGCGCGCAGGTGTACTGGGATTCGCTTTCGGGCACGGGAATCCTTGAGAAAAACGGGCATCAGCTTTCGTTCCGGGCGGGCGATGCCGTCGTCTTGCAGGACTACAAGACGATCGCGCTCACCGACGCTCCCGAACTCCGTGACGGCGTACTGTACGTGAGCAGGCAGTTTCTCTCCCTTGCGGAAAAAGTGTTCGCCCAGACGCAGGACGACGCGGGCTATCACATCGGCGCGGTGCTGATTGATCCCGGTCACGGCGGAAAAGATCCCGGCGCGATGGACACGCATACGATAAACGGCAAGAAAGTCACCGTCAAGGAAAAGGACATCAACCTTGCCGTGGGAAAAATGCTCTATTCGCGGCTTAAGAGCGCCTATCCCGACAAGAAGATTCTGATGACCCGCGACACGGACACGTTCCTTTCGCTTTCGCAGCGCACCGACATCGCCAATTCCGTCAAGCTGAAAGACGGCGAGGCGATTCTGTACGTTTCTGTCCACGTCAATTCGTCGCTGGACAAAAAGGCGAGCGGCTACGAAGTCTGGTATCTTTCTCCGGGGACGCGGCGCACGGTGCTGGACAAGAATACCACNGACGACAAGAANCTTTTCGACATCATGAATTCAATGATGGAAGAAGAATTCACCACCGAGAGCATTCTGATTGCCAAATTCATCATGGACGGCTTGCAGGCGCAGGTGGGAAACCTTGCCACGGCGCGGGGGATCAAGGCGGAAGAATGGTTTGTCGTCAAGAATTCAAATATGCCGGCGGTGCTCGTCGAGGTCGGCTTTCTTTCCAATCAGAAAGAGGCGGCGCTGCTCGTGGACAATGCCTACTTGCAGAAACTTTCGCTCGGCATTTATAACGGACTTGCCGCGTTCGTCACGCATTTTGAGCGGTCGCGCGGCTTTACGGGGAGCAAATGAAAAAAATCAGTTTCCGTCTGGCGGCGTGTGCCGTCATCGTGTGCGCATTCGTCGTTTCGCTCGCGTGTTTTCTGCCGTCTGCGGCGCGCCGCCGCGTGTTCGTGTTCCCGTCCGTCACGTCGGGCGACCGGGTGGTGGAAGCGCGGTACGTGCCGCGCCGTCCCGTGCAGGGAAACATCCCCCTGTTCGTCGATGAGCTGCTGCTCGGACCGCAGTCGCGCCGCGCCCGCCCGCTCTTTGCGCTGGGAACACGTGCCGAATTCTGCTTTCTGCGCGGAAAGACGCTCTATCTGGGGCTTTCCAAAGAAGTGCTCGCCGCGGACGCGGTGGCGGATGATATGCTCGGCGACATCGCGCTTTTTAAGGAAAACATACGGAAAAATTTTTCACGGTTGGACAATATCGTGCTTTTTATCGACGGAAAATATGTCGAATAATCGAAAAATCTGTAAAAATATCGTTGACAAAACAGTGCATTTCGGCGATACTGAATGCGTATACAAGGCTACATCAAATTGTATAAATGAAAGGAGCTTCGAATGAAGAAAACTTTGGTTTTATCTGCTGCAATCGCGGCGATCTTCGGTACGGCTGCGTTTGCTACGGAAGCAACGCTCATCGATTTCACGACGCTGAATGCTGACATGACCGTGAAAATGCCGGACAGCGACGTGGAGATTCCGCAGAACTCACGTACCATTATGGACTATGGTCGTGCTGCTGGTGCAACGTTCAGCGAGGAACAGAAAGACTTGATGAAAACGTCCCTGTACATCGGTGAATGGGAAGTTGTCCTCAACAGTTCTGCCCGCAACACGGTGAGCGTGTCGCAGTCAATCGTTAAGCCCGCGCCGGTAAAAGAGTCTGCGAAAGTTCCGTTTGCAGGGAAAGAAGTCATGGGTGTCCATGTTATTTTCCCGACAGGCGCATACAATGCAAACTGTAGGATTGTTCCGCCGTTTGACATTCCGGTTTATGAGCCGCTCTCAACTGCTGATGAAAACGGAAACCGCCAGGAACAGACTGACGAGCAGAAGTCATCAGGTCGTTTCTTGTTTGAGGCGGATGAGGATGAGACGCAGGGGTCACCCGCATACGGTGTCGTCCGCAACGTTGGTACGCTTAAGTCAATTGCCGTGACCACGATGGGAATGAACTATCCGCATGCGTTGTATGTCCTGCTCAAAGACAATGAGAGTGATGAGCGTGGTGCATCAGTTGAGGAACGCCGCTATTTCATGGGTTATCTTAATTTTGACGGTTGGAAGACGCTGACGTGGAACAATCCGGATTATATCTCAGAAGTGCGCACCCGCGAAATCCGTGTGTACCCGATTTATCCGCGTGGCTTGCCGTTCGTCAAGTTTGCCGGTTTCCAGGTCGTGCGCGATGCGTCTCACATCGGCGATGACTACATCGGTTANTTNAAGGACGTGAAGATTATTTACGACAAGGCAGAGCTTACCTCTGAACGTGATATTGCTGACGAGGATTTGTGGGGCATCGTGAGTACCCGCGAACGTGCAAAGCAGAATATNGAATTCAGTCGCTTTGGCAACAAGCAGGTAAATCGNTATCTTGAAAAAGCNAAGATGGCTACTGAAGAGTCATTTACGCCGAGNTTGAGTGATGGTTCTTCATCTAACGCTCAGCANAATGGCGGACAGGCAGCNGANGCTAAATAAGTAAACTTCTGCTATACCNTTAGTTNTGCTGATAAAACCGCCTGTAATGGACAGGCGGTTTTTTATGTTTAAATAATTGTTTGCGTTATTGAAANATCAATGATACAATACACATATGGAACACACGGGGCTTTATCCTAAAAAGCAACAAATTCAAGAANTGTATGACGCGTATTGCCCCATTTTTGCGGAAATCTTGGAGCGTATCGAAAATCGTTTGCGNCNNTCAATACGGCTTTCTTCNCTGCCGACGTATAAATCGCGCATAAAATCATTCAAGAGTTACTATCGNAAGGTGTTGCGCCAGAAGGCNGGCGANGCGGAGACATCGAAAACANTGGTGACGCTTACCGACATGATGGGAATTCGTATCATCTGCGCGTTTTTGGAAGACATACAGCTTGCTGTTGAGCAGATAAAGCAGTACTTTGACGTGAAAGAAGTTGAATACAAAGGCGCGGAGCAGAATTTCCGCGAATTTGGATATGAATCCATTCATGTGCTGGTGGCAATCCCNGACGACTGCCGCCCTAAGCAGTGCGATTTGTCTTTGCCTGATAACCTTGTCTGCGAGATACAGGTGCGTACCATTTTGCAGGATGCATGGGCGGAGGTCGAGCACGAGCTTATTTACAAGACGGAATTCACNCCGTTTGATATGCCCTTGCGGCGCAANCTTGCTTCNATGAACGCAAGTCTGAGCCTTGCCGACATTATTTTTCAAGAAATCCGNGACTATCAGAACAAATTGCAGGGCGAGGTGAGCGCGCGCCGTGCGTCGTTTTATGAGAAAGTGGACGAATGTACGTATCAGGGCGAAGCGCGTGANAAAAATGTCAANAATGACAGCANGCATATTTCGCGCGTGTCGCCGTATGTNCACGGCACGATTGATGACTTGATTTTGGAGGCGATTCACGCGCATAACAGCGGCGAACTTGATACCGCATTGCAGATTTATTCGCAGATTTTGGGCAGCGATCCGATTCCCCCGGATGCCGTGCTTGCCGTCATCAGAAAGCATCGGGGAATGGCGTATTTTGCCAAGGGGTTGTACGAGGAGTCGTTGGAAGATTTTCAGCAGAGCGTCAAGTATGACCCGCAAGGCTTCCGTTCGTATTATTATTTGGGCATTGTGTACAGCGTGATGGATAAAAATGAGGATGCCGTCATGGCATTTTCCCGGTCGCTGGAATTAAACGAGTATCAGTCTCATGCGCATTACCGCCGTGCCGTTTCCTATTTCAAGTTGGGCGATGACAGCAAGGCANTGGCGGACGTGACGGCTGCCGAGCAGCTNGGNTTGGAGGATGCGGACTGCGCGGCGTTGCATGAGAAGATTGTCAAGAAAATGGGCATGGGAATGTAAAAATCGCTGNCACCGGCAGATAAAACACTTGACGAAATCGTTTGGTTTTGGTATAGTAACAGCGTCACAGAGTGGCGGATGTCTCCTTCGTCTAGTGGTTAGGACATCGGGTTTTCATCCCGACAACAGCAGTTCAATTCTGCTAGGAGATGGAGAGGCTTGTNGTCGGTNGGCTGCAAGCCTTTTTTATTGCGTATGGACGTGCGGAACAGGTTTTCAGATGCNGTTCGGGAAGAGATNAGNCGCCAGATTGTCGAGGCGGACGGAAATGAAGTGTTTTTTTCCGGCGCGATAAATGAGGCAGGTGTGGTCGTTTCCGTAACCGCTGCCGCGCGTGGCGATGCGCATTCCGTNCCNGTCAATTATGCCGAAGCGCGGAAAGGCTCGGTGCTTATTCATAATCATCCGTCGGGAAACCTGCATCCGTCGGACGNGGACTTGNGGATTGCGTCTGACTGCGCTGAGAACGCGCAGGGATTTTTTATCGTCAACAATAACGTGAGCGAAGTCTACGTGGTGATGGAGCCGGTTAAGCCGGTGGTNATAACGCGGTTGGACGAAGCGCGCGTGGCATATTATCTTTCGGCTGAAGGTCCGCTCGCCGTCTCGAATCCCGCGTATGAGGAGCGACCNGTTCAGCTGGCGTTGACAAAAAACATCGCGCGTGCGTTCAATGACAATGCGGTCGGCGTGTTCGAGGCGGGGACAGGGGTCGGAAAATCGTTCGCGTACCTCGTGCCNAGNATGCTTTGGGCNCTGGANAACAAAGAGCGCGTGGTTATCAGCACGGGNACGATAAATCTTCAGCAGCAGCTNATTGAAAAAGATGTTCCGNTGGCGCAGAAAATCATTGGAAAGCCNGTTAAGGCGGTTCTGGTGAAAGGCCGGCAGCATTATGTGTGNCTGCGGCGGCTTGACGACGNGGGCAAAGAGCGCGATTTGTTCAGCGATGATCAGGAGACGTTTGACCGCATTGCGGCATGGGCGAAGGAGTCAAAAACGGGAAACCGTGCCGATCTTTNGTTTATGCCCCCGGAAAGTGTNTGGTCGCGCGTGAATTCGGAGACCGACTTGTGCGCGGGAATGCGCTGTGCGTTCCGTGAAAAATGTTTTGTGATGCGCGTGCGAAAGGAAGCGGCGGACGCACAGCTNCTCGTGGTGAATCATCANCTTNTGTTTGCGGACATNGAGTCGCGCAGTTCCGGNATCGGCTATGATGANACGGCGGTGCTTCCNCCGTATCGTCGCNTGGTGTTNGATGAGGCGCACGGTATTGAGGANGCGGCGACNAGTTTTTTNAGCGAGACGCTGCATCGTTTTAAAATCANCAAGCAGCTCAACCTGCTGTTCCGCATGNGCAAGTCTGCGGCGGCGGGATTNTTGTTTACGGTTGCCGCGCTTTCNGTGCAGGAAGATCATACTGCCGAGGCGCAGGCGGAAATCGCCCGGATAAAAAATGCCTTTGCGGTGCTGGAAGATGCCGCCCTGGAGATGATGGATCGGGATTTTTCGGTGCGGCTGTTCGCGCAGAATGCGTCGCGGTTCGGCAGTGTCCTTGCCGCGCTTTCTGACGTGCAGCGGCANATCGCGAATCTGACGGCTCTCATGCGCGAGATGATNGCGGAAATTNCCGAAGACGATGCGGACAATGCGGTCGTGCGCGAGACAAAATCGGTGCTGAGNCGTTTGGACGGNATGGCGGCNCTCTGCAAGAATTTTTGCGGNTGGGACGAACATCCCGAATCNGTGTACTGGNTACAGCGGCAGCGGATGCATCCCGATCTTGCGAAGCATTACGATTCGCCGTTTTTCGTCCAGTTGTTTCAGTCGCCGCTTGATATTGCGCCNCTCATGCACGGCGGCGTGTTCGAGCCGATGANNACGGTCGTCTGNACNTCGGCGACGCTNTGNATCGGAGGCAATTTTTCGTTNTGGCAGCGNCGCACGGGCGTTGGCTTTGTGGAGCGCGAGCGGCTTTTGAGCNGCGATTTTCCGTCGCCGTTTCCGTATAAGAAAAATCTCTTGTTCGCNGTTCCGAANGACGCGCCGTTTTCTGACAGCGAGCATTTTCAGCCGTACCTTGAGGATGCGATCGTGCGCCTGATNCANGCGGCGGGCGGNCGGACGCTGGTGCTTTTTACGGCATACGATTCGCTGCGCCATGCGTGCGCGNCGGCGCGTTCCCGCCTGCATTCGCTCGGCATGACGGTACTGAAGCAGGGGGACGACGAGCGGTTCCGGCTGCTCAATGCGTTCAAGGACGATACGGGCAGCGTGCTGTTTGCCACGGATTCGTTTTGGGAAGGCGTGGACGTTCCCGGCGATTCGTTGAGTCAGGTCATTATCGTCAAGCTGCCGTTTGACGTGCCGAGCGATCCCGTGTTCACCGCCCGATCCGANCTGATTCAGCAGCGCGGCGGCAGNCCGTTTATGGANNTGAGCGTTCCGCAGGCGGTGATAAAATTCCGGCAGGGGGTCGGCCGCTTGATCCGCCGCGGTGATGACCGGGGTGTCGTCGTCTGCCTTGACCGCAGGATCATGGAAAAACGGTACGGGCAGATATTTCTGCACAGCATTCCCGACTGCAAAANAATGTACGCGNCGCTCAACGAGATTTTGGGCGCGGTGGGCGAGATGATATAATTTGACATCAATGCGCTTTCGGTTTAGAATGGANTATGCTCAATTTTTTATCTAATGTCATCACGCTGTCATGCTGTCTGCTGACGGTGGGGATTCCGGCGATTCTGAATATCATTGCCTATCCTATTTCAAAAAAATGGAGCCGTGCCATTTCGCATTATATCCGCACGGTGTGTTCGCANCGNGTGTTCGTGATTTTTAAGACATACAAGCATTTTAATTTTGTCGGCTACGATGACAACCGCGAAAAACTTCCCCGGCAGTTCATGATTATTTCAAACCACCAGAGCTTGATNGATATTGCGCTCTANATGAATTTTTTCCGCGATGTTGAGATTCGTTTTGTGGCAAAGGATAATCTTGCGCGCCATGTGCCGCTTGTTTCGGAAATGCTGCGTGTGGAGGAGCACTGTATGATTCCCCGGCGCGGCAAGCCTTCGGTGGCGATGGAGACGCTGGACGCGTTCGGCGCGCGCGTGATGGAGCGTGGGCAGATTCCGGTGATATTTCCTGAGGGGACGCGCAGCAAGGACGGTTCGCTGGGAACATTTTACACGGCGGGATTCCGCCGTCTGTGCGCCGCTGCGCCGCTTCCCGTTGCGGTGTGTGCGCTTGACGGCGGCTACCGCATCAATAATCTGCGTACGATTTTCCAGAAACTGCATAACGGCTGGTACCGCGTCAAAGTGCTCGGCGTGTTTCCTGTGCCGGAAAGCAAGGAGGCGCAGACCAAACTGCTGGAACAAAGCAAGGAACTGATTCAGGCGCAGCTTGATGAGTGGCGGAACAGGGAATGAGGCGGGCGCAGAAAACGAAAAATCCCGTGGCTTGCAGTGCACGGTACGAGCCACGGGATTCTAAGCATTGAGCGTTGTCCGAGATTATTTAAAGTCTTTCGGGCGGCGTTCGACGCGCTTGCATTTGGGACATTCGGCAAGGTTGCGCAGTCTACCGTTTTCCATCAATGTCTTCATCGCAATTTCGCCACCGCACGGACACATGAATTTCTGTGTCGCAACGGTCGTTCGAGAGTTCTTACTTGCTCCAGCCATATGAGCCTCCAAAAATAATCGATTATATGCTAACTATACTGCAAGCGGGGGGTCGCTGTCAAGATAGTGGTTTCCCGTATTGTCGTCAGGCAAAAAAGAGGGCAAGGCAGTTTTCTGCATGGGGCGGGGAAACGCCTCATGCAGGCGGCAACAAAATTCAGCAGGAACGCGAATTTATTTGCGGAAAAACGAAAACGTATTTCCGCAAATACGCATACCGTTTTCCCGAAATATGTGCGTATTTCCGCAAATACGATCGGCGCCCGATGTTTTTCGTNCAATCGGTTTCTTGTTTNTAGCATCGGAATGCAAGAGAACCGAGCGGCGATGTCCGGCTTCGCTCCCTCTTGACTATCCATGGGCNGTTTGCTACAATANNANTAAGTTTTTGTTTGGAGGTGTCTCCTTTGGCAGGAAAAAAATCATCTGCGGAAAAAAGGCATGCGCAGAGCGAAGTTCGCCGTTTGCACAACAAGGCGATCAAGAGCGAATGTCGTACCATTGCCAAGCAGTTTGTGGCGGCGGTTCAGAAGAAAGATCAGTCAGAAGCACAGGACAAACTTAGGACGCTCGTTTCTAAGCTTGATTCTGCGCGCAGCAAGGGTGTTCTTACTCGTAACGCTGTTTCCCGCAAGAAGTCGCGCATGATGAAACTGTACAATGTTTCATTTGCGGCAGCGGCAAACTAAGCCGGGCAGGCATACGGCGGTGTTGCGTTGGCGTGGCATCGTCGTTTGCTTTGCGCCATTTTGATAGTGGTATGGCTGATAAAAAGATAACGAAGAGCAATTTGGTTGAATCAGTTTACCAAAAAATTGCAAAATGTGAAAAGCATATCGTGCAGGATGTCATTGATTTGCTGTTGGTCGAGCTGAAAGATTCGTTGGAATCCGGTGCGACGATTGAGCTTCGTGGCTTCGGTACGTTTGAGTCTCGTCTGCGCAAGGGGCGTTCCAAGGCTCGCAATCCCAAGACGGGCGATGTGGTTTCTGTCGCGCCGCATTATGTGGCGGTGTTCCGTGCGGGACAGGAACTGCGAAAAGCACTGTGTGAGCTTCCCGTGCGATAAAATTTCGTGTGCGGCGTTTTTTGTCGTCAGCCGCATTACTCAGCATTGCAGTTAGTGCTTCTCAGTTTGGTATCTCGGCGCGGTGTTTTCGTCGGGCGATGTCTTTTCGTCTGTTTGACCGAAAAAGACGAGCAGTGTGGGCGACGGGTAGATTTTCTGGCGGAAATAGTGTAGACTGTGCGTATGGAAACGGAAAAAAACGGGACGATACAAAAAACGAAAAAGAACATGACCGTGCTCGGTCGGGAGACGGAATTTGACGGAATGATTGCCTTTACGGACAACCTTGTCATTACGGGTACATTTTCCGGCGGACCGATTCAGGCGACGGGCGATTTGGAGATTGCGAAGACAGGCGTGTGCAACGTTGATGCTATCGAGGCGAACGCTATCGTCATTTCGGGGAACGTGACGGGCGACATGAAGGCAGCCGAGCGCGTGGAAATGTGTGCGGGCAGCAAGGTGAGCGGGAACGTGACGACCGCACATATCCGCATTGCGGACAACGTGGAATTTGAGGGGCAGGTGGCGATGCTTGATTCCGTTCCCGATGTCGATTTGTTCAGCGTGGCGAGTGCCGAATACAAAAAGGCGATGGTGCTCAAGTCTGACGATCCCCGATGAGTTTGCCTGCAAAACAAAAAGCCTTCCGTAAAGGAAGGCTTTTTGTTTTGCAGGCGGCTTATTTTGCCTGATCGAGACCGTAACGCTTGTTGAAGCGGTCGATACGGCCTGCGGTGTCAACCAGTTTCTGCTTGCCCGTGAAGAACGGGTGGCAGGCAGAACAGATTTCAACGTTGATGTTCTGCGCGGTTGAACGGGTTTCGATTACGTTGCCGCATGCGCAGGTAATCTTGGTCAGTTTGTACTCCGGGTGAATCCCTTTTTTCATCGTATTGCTCCTCTTTCTTGCCCGATGCCGTAGAAATGCCGGTCAGCACTACCTTACACAAAAATCGCAGAAGCGAAGGCGTGTTTGTATCATTCCCTTACCGTTACATATCAAGACAGCACCACAAGAGTGATTGCTTAGTATACAAAAATCCCGCCGGTTAGTCAACCGCCGCAGATCCCGTGTTCATTGCCGCAAGGAACGCGTCGTTGTTCTTGCTCTTGCGCATCTGGTTCAGAATCAGCTCGGTGATTTCCGCGTCTTCCATCGGGTTGATGACTTTGCGGAGCACCCACAGTTTCTGCAAGGTCGCTTCGTCAAGCAACAGTTCCTCTTTGCGCGTGCCGGATTTTTTGATGTTGATTGCGGGGAACAGGCGGCGTTCTGCCAGCTTGCGGTCAAGGTTGATTTCGCTGTTACCCGTGCCCTTGAATTCTTCAAAAATCACTTCGTCCATGCGGCTGCCGGTCTCGATGAGCGCGGTGGAAATAATCGTGAGCGAGCCGCCTTCCTCGATGTTTCGTGCCGCGCCGAAGAAACGCTTGGGCTTGTGCAGCGCGTTTGAATCGACACCGCCGGAAAGCACTTTGCCGGAAGTCGGCATGGTCTGGTTGTAGGCACGGGCAAGGCGCGTGATTGAGTCGAGGAGAATCACGACATCGCGCTTGTGCTCCACCAGCCGCTTTGCTTTTTCGAGCACCATTTCGGCAACCTGCACGTGGCGCGTCGCCTGCTCGTCAAACGTGGACGAGATGACTTCGCCTTTGATGGCGCGCTCCATGTCGGTGACCTCTTCGGGACGCTCGTCAATCAGCAGCACGATTAGGTAGACTTCGGGGTTGTTCGCGGTGATGGCGTTCGCCACTTTCTGCAAGATAGTCGTTTTTCCCGCTTTGGGCGGGGCGACAATCAGCAGACGCTGCCCTTTGCCGATCGGCGCGAACAGGTCGATAATGCGGGTGCTGTATTCGGTGGAGATAGTCTCCAGCGTGAATTTGTTGTTGGGGTAGAGCGGCGTGAGGTTCTCAAACGGGACGCGGGTCTGCGCGATGCGCGGCTCGTCAAAGTTGACCGTCTCGATACGCAGCAGCGCGAAAAACCGTTCGCCCTCTTTGGGACTGCGCGTCTGTCCGTACACCGTGTCGCCCGTCTTCAGGTTGAACAGGCGGATTTGGCTCGGGGAGATGTAGATGTCATCGGGACCGGGCAGGTAGCTGTTCTGCGGGCTGCGCAGGAAGCCGTAGCCGTCGGGCAGGATTTCCAGCGCGCCTTCGGCAAAGATAATGCCGCCGTGCTCGGTGTGCGCCTTGAGAATCGTGAAAATCAGCTCCTGCTTTTTCATGGCGGGGAGCATGTCCTCCGGGCAGCCGTATTCGAGCGCCATGTTGCGCAGTTCCGGCATGCTCATNATCGTGAGGTCGTTGATTTTGAGGCGCGGNTTNGANTCGTATTCTTCGGGATTTTCNATNATNTGCGCNGCCTGCACTTCGGCATCACGGAGCGCGTTGCGTTCCGCGTAACTCTGCCGGTTGTTGTAGCGGCGGTTGCTGCCGTAGCGGGTATTGTTGTAGCGGTTGTTCTGATTGTTGTTCCAGCGGTTCTGCCGGTAGCCGCCTTCGTACATGCGGCTTTCGCCGGTCGGCTCGTTGCGCTCCGTGTTTGGCGCGGGATTTTCGGCGGACGGGTCGCCTGTTCCGGCGGTCTCCGCTTGGTCGGCGGCGAGGGCGGATTCGGTATGCTCCGCGCCGTCAGCCTTTACGGTTCTGCGCCGCTTGACGACGACTTTTTTCTCTGCCTGTTCGGGATTTCCGCTTTCAGTCTGCGGTGCCGGTGATTCATAGGAAGCGGGCTGCGTTTCCCAATCCAACTGTTGCTGCTCGTCTTTTTGTTCTTCGGGCGAGGCAGTACGGCGTCTGATCAATGCCATAGGTAAAACTCCATTCTGAGATTAAGTTCTCTGAAAAATAAGGTATATAGTCAAAGGATTTTCCAAAAAGAGCGTTTTGTACGCGCCGTATTCATACGGCAAATACAGTATAACCGTCAACGGAAAGCAGTGTCAAGTGGCATGACCCGCCGTGTTTTTCCCGTTACAATGCGAGATTGCCGTAGACGGACTGCATCTTCTGCAACATGCCGTCGGTCATGCGCTGGAGGTAGACCAGATAGTCCTGGTACGCGGAGACGGGGTTCTCTTGGTGCGCGGGATATTCGCCCATCGTGTCGTCCTTGTTTTGCGCGATAATTTTCTTTTCGAGAAGCCTGATTTTGCGCAGGATGCGGGCGCGGTTCTGGATCAGCAGGTCGTATTCGGGGTCGGAAAATTTCTGGTAGGTTTCTTTCTTCATGGGAATCTCCTTGTNTNTCAGTATAGCGCATGTTTTCGGAAAAAGAAAGGGGCGGGANTNNCCGTGCCGCCGGATTTCNGTCAGTCTGTCCGTTGCAGTTTCCAGCACCGCCGCGATTTCGTTCCCTTGTAGTCTTCGGGGAGCGATGATTCCGTCATGTCCGCCACGTCGATTGCCACGTCGATTGCCGCGCCGTTTGCCGACGGCGGGATGAGCGCGCGGTCGAATTTGAGCCGNCGGCTGTTGGTGGAAAAATAGAGGATGCCGCGCGGGGCGAGCAGGCGCAGNCAGNCGNCGACGAGGNNCGGCCAGTCGCGGTTGATGTCGAGCGTGTGCTGCGTGGACTTTGAGTTGCTGAACGTGGGCGGATCGAGGATAATGCGGTCGTAGCGGTTCGTGCCGTCCGCCCGTTCCGCCTGTTTTCTTTGCAGGAATGCCGTCACGTCGCTTTTGGTGAAGACGTATTTTTTTNCGTCGGCAAAGCCGTTCAGCNTCATGTTTTCGCGCGCCCANGAAAGNTAGGTGTTGCTCAGGTCNACGGATTCCACGCGCCGNGCNTTGCCTTCCGCCGCATACACCGAGAACGAGCCGGTGTAGCNGAACAGGTTGAGCACCGACATGCCCGCCGCCGTCTGCCGGACGAGCGAGCGCAGGGGGCGGTGGTCAAAGAACAGCCCCGTGTCAAGGTAGTCGCTCAGGTTNACGGCGAACAGCTGGCCACANTCCTGCACCGTGCCGCGGATCGTGCGCCCTGCCGCGATTTTTTCGTACTGNCTTTCGCCGCGCTGCCGTCTTTTCGTCTTGACNATGACNTGGTTTGCCTCGATCGACAGCACTGCCGCCGCCGCGCGCGCCATTGCGTNCAGCCATGCCGCCTCTTCCGCCTCNTCNGTCTGNTAGGGNCGCTCGTACATGAACAGGTGCAGGTAACGCCGTTGCGCGGTCTCCTGCGCCACGGACGGATCGTTCGCCGCTATGCGNTGCTCCTCCTCGCGCAGNAACTGCGCCGCCTCGGCTTTGCCGCCGATGCCGTCGGGCAGGAATTCGTAGAGGTCCGCCGCCAGCGGCACTTCGGGAATGTCNCGGTCATACAGCCGGTAGCAGCTGACGNGGTTTTTCCGCGCCCACTTGCGCAGCATGCGGTATTTNTTTGCGAGCCGGTTGNAAAAAAGNNCNGCNTGNTAGGCGGTTTTNGCGNNCNNNNCANNCATGCCGNCAGTGTACCANATCCNCCGGGAAAAGNCTATNGCATNNTGCNGCGNGCGGGGTCAGAATTCNAGCGTTATCACGATCGGCACGTGGTCGGAGACGGCGGCGCGGTAGGCGGTGCTGCTGGTGTAGACGGTCGTGCCGAACGNNAGGCTNGGGACGGTCTTGCCGCGCGAATCGGAGAAGGCGCGGCNCATCTGCGCGGCNACGGTGATGCNCNNGCTGTAGACNAAGTGGTCGTAGTCGTTGGCAAAGCGTATCAGGTCGTCGCCTTTGGTGGAAAGCGTGGTGGCNATGCCNANATGCCGGTCGGAGAACCACCGCTCCGTGCCGTCCACNAAGTCNAAGTTGCGCGCCGTCAGCTCNCTGCGCGNGGTGTTGAAGTCGCCCGCNATGACGATGCCGCCCGNNCGNTTGTAGCGGGCATACAGCCGNTCNAGCGTGCGCAGGTCNCGGCGGCGGTGNGCCTTGTCGGTGNAGGGCAGGTGCACGTTTATGGCGNNGAACNNCGNNNGCGCGNNGCCGCGCAGGGNNANNCGGACGAGCTGCACGGCATTCTTGTCGAACAGGAAGTCGCCGTCAAAATGGGTGAATCCCGCCTCGTCGGCAAGGTCGTGGAGCGTGACCTTTGCCGTGTCGTATAGAATGGCGTTGTTCTGCCCGTTCGCGCCCGCCTTGTAGGTCTCGCCCCCCGCAGACCTCGGCTCGGACAGGATATAGGCGGACGAGGTAGCAAAGTCCCAGCGGCCGTCCCCCAGCTGCGCCGCCATTGCCTTGAGCGCGGCGTTGTTCGGCGCGCTCACCCAGATTTCTTGGAGGAACGCAATGTCCGCGCCCGATTCGGCGATCATGGCGGCAACGGCGGCGGCGGTCCGGTTCCTGCCGCCCATGTTGAACGACAGCAGCGTCAGCCGCTCCGCAACGGCGGCGGCGGCAAGTGCGATGAGGGCAAGTGCAGAAAAAAATCGTCTCATGCGGTCTTCGTCATTCCCCTTGCCCGTGCCACATCGTTTATTGCCTTTAGAAGTTCGTCGGGGTCGTTTTCTTCCGCCACATAATTCAAGTAGCAGCTCTGCACATCTTCAGTATCAAGATATTCAGCAACATCGAATTTCGTAGTTTCCAGCATCTCAAACCTCCTTTGCCATGAATCATAGTGTAAACTATGATTCATAATCGCTCAAGACATTTTATTTGGCTTGCCAAGTATATTTTGGGCGGAAAGCATCAAAAACCGGTAAAAAAGACTTCCAAACCTGCAATAACTCCGCCCCTATACAAAAATCTTTAAAAACCGTGCGTAAATTACTCAAGACAAAAAAATTCCGATGTGCTATAATTGCGCGTTCGGGGGAAATCGTCGCGGTGCGATGTGCTGCTAGCCGAGTTTTTTGCAAAGCAAAAACTCGCATGAGAACGATGACGCAAATGCAAGAAAACGCTCTTTCAGGAAAAGATTCTCTCAAAATGCGGCGCGAATGCCGATTGTCCGGCGCTTTTGCCATGCAGCAGACGGCGGAACGGAAAACCCCGATAAGCATTACCAACCATATACTTGTATAGTATTTCTGCCCGGCGCGGCACACGCGCTCCCTGAGAATCACGCAGCGATTTTTTCCGCACGCAGCCTGCGCACGGTGGCAATGCCATGTTCGTGCGTGGATTTTTTTTCGTCGTCCAACGGGATGGTGTTCCGCTTGGAAGCGGAGGGAACGATTTGGGGGAGAGAGAGACCTCTACTCGGAAGCGTGGTCTCTCTCTCCCCCAAACCCCCTCTCTCTTCCAGCACCGCTTGGGGCGCTGCCCCAAGACCCCGCTCTGCACTTTCGGCAAAAAGCCTGACCACGGACAAAATCGCGGCGGCGGA
>JAAVAM010000049.1:0-75215 GCA_014804085.1 Treponema sp.
AAGGCAAAGAGACGCGAACGAATATCGCGACATTCTTTGCTGTAATGACGAATATATAACAAGTCATTGATATTTCTTCGGTATCTGCTTGACACAGTTTGCGTAAGGCGGTATACTCTCTTTACGCTGTATTCCCCGATTGTGTAATGGTAGCACTTCAGATTCTGGTTCTGATTGTGGGGGTTCGAATCCTCCTTGGGGAACGGGGTGCTGGCTGGTCAGTCAGCACTTTTTGTTTCGGCTCCTTCGAATATCGGTTTAGTTCATCGCCCTCTCAAGGCGGAGAGACGGGTTCGACTCCCGTAGGAGCTATTGTGGTGTGTTTTTCCATGTGTCGTGCTGCTGATATGAGAAATCTGCGCCGTTTTCTGTCTTTTCTTTGTGTCGCCATTTTGTTGCTGTCCGTTTCGTGTCGGCGTTCGGGCGTGGTGGCTTCGGTGAGCGAGAAAAAGTTGTTTTCCTTAAAATATGGCAGTTTTGAGGACGAGCTGAACTTGTTCAACCTGTCGCAGGCGGGCGACGTGCGCACGTACATGGCAATGCGCGACGGGTTCTTTTATGTCGCCAACGGCGAGGCGAAGAAAATCATGGAGCTGAATTCCTATGGCGACCTGCTCACGCTGTATTATAATGACGAGGCGGGCGGCGCGCCGTCGTTTGCCCATGACAACGCGGAGAACAGCACTAAGCGGGTTGTCGCGTATCCGTTCAACACGCTCGGCCCGGTCGCGGTGGATTCGCGCAAATACCTGTACGCCGTGGACACGCTGCCGCCTGAGCGGCAGGAGGTCGATGTGGGGAAGCGTTTGCAGCTGCGCCATGCCGTGCTCCGCTTTGCCGACGACGGCTCGTTCTTGGATTACCTGGGGCAGGAAGGGCCAGGCGGAACGCCGTTCCCGTATATCCGGGCGCTGTATGCCACCAACGCGAACGAGCTGGTCGTGGTCTGCGTCACGAATGATGGACCGGTGGTCTACTGGTTCGGCGACAACGGGTTCTTGCGTTATACCGTGCCGATTACGGCGGCGACCGTTCCCAATCCGTACAAGGATTCCGCGGAGGATTCGGTCTATATCTCCATTGAGAACGTCATTCCCGACTTGGTGGAACGTCGGCTCTACTTGAAAATCGACTATTTTGCCAACACGCTCGATCCCGCGCTCAAGGTACAGTCCGGCGTGGAGTATCAGCACACGCTTTTGTATCCGCTCGACGTGGCTACGGGACGCTACGGTGCGCCGCTTGACATTCCCGCGTATGAGGGCACGGTCGCCGAAGGTTTGGGCATGGAGACGTATCAGATGCCCTACGACTTTTTGGGCGTGACCGAAAGCGGCTGGTTTTTCTTTTCCGTTCCCACGGACAAGGGCTTTCAGGTGCAGATGGTGCAGCCGAACGGACAGCGCATTCTGCGGCGGACGCTCGGCGCGCGGCACGGCGACATTTTGTATTACGTGATGCACCTTGACGAGGAGGGTATTTTGAGCGCGCTGTTCGTCAAGCGGGACGAAGCCGAGGTGGGCTGGTGGCGCACGGATATTCTGGTCGATGCGTTCGTGCACGAGTAGCGGGGGACTGCGGTGGATTTCTCCGGGATTGATGAGGGACATAGCGAGGGCGATGATTCGTTGGTCTTCTATTATAACCGCGAGCGGCGGATTGCCCATGCGCCGAAAATCGTGCAGGATTATTACGGCGGGAACATGCAGATTGGCAGTCGGGGGATTTTCAGGTCGCTTGTCGCCACGCGCGGAAACCGCGCCCTGTTTTTTTCGGTCGTCATCTGCGCGGCGGCGATGCTGTTCATGTGGCATTTCGGACCGCGCCGGGATCGTGGCACCGTGCATGGCGTTCCCGTTGCGTTGACGGCGTTCTCGTATATGGACACGGTGTACACCGACCTCACGCTTGACGACGCGACGGCAAAATATGCCGAGGAGCGGTCCGTTCCCGTCACGGCAGAATTCTCGTTCTTTGACGCGGACGGGCAGCTGGTGCGGCGCGAGGAACTGAGCGCGGAATATGACGGGACGCGGCAAAAACTGGCGACAACGGCGACGGATTATGATATACTGGAAGTGCGCGTCGCGTTCTGCATTGCGGGCGAGGACGGGACGCTTTCCGCGAGCGTCGCGCAGCGGTGAATATCGCGGTTGACTTTATGGGAGATGATGTATGTTGCAGTTTTATTTTTTGGCAGTCTTGCTCAACGTGATGGCGGGGCTGATTCTGGTGTATGCCGCCGATTTTACGCGGGGTACGTCGCTCGGCGCACCTGCCGACGGCATGGCTGATGACATGGACGCGGGCGATGCCGCGACCGGCGAACCGGCTGACGAAGAAGACGACCGGTTGTTCGCGCATGAATCGTTTATGAATGATTCGCTTTTCCGTCTGGTTGTCGGCATTCTTGCGGTCTTTTCGGGTGTGCTGCTGTTCGTCTCTCCCGTTCAGGACGACGCGCCGGTGGTGGGCGACCTCGTTCCCGCGCTCGCGTGTATCTGCGGCGGGGCGGCCTTGCTCCTTGAGTTCTACGCGAACAAGCTCTCGACGGAAATCCGCCTGCCGTTCTTCTTGCAGACCGTTATGGTGACGGGGCGGCGGTATCTGGGCGTGTTCTGTATCATCGCGGGAATCGTGCATTTTATCTTCCCGCGCGTCATGTTCTTGTAAGGAGTGGGTATGGCTCGTACATCGATCGCATGCATTGCCTTTGACGGGAAGAAAGTGCTGATCGCGCACCGGAATCCGACGGGGCAGATGGGAAACCGCTGGGAATTCCCCGGCGGCAAGGTTGAGGACGGCGAGGACGAGCGGGAGGGGCTTGTCCGCGAGTTTGAGGAAGAATTCGGCGTGACGGTGCGGGTAGGCGAGCTGATCGCGACGGCACAGTTCAAGCACAACGGCGAGGTGCGCGACCTGCATGCTTACCGGGTGTATGTGCCACACAACGGGCTGGCAGAGAAGTACGTGCTTACCGAGCATACCGAATACCGCTGGGCGGAAATGGCGGAGATTCCCGAGTTGCCGTTTGTGGACAGCGATATGCTCATCTATCCGCAGGTGGTCAAGTACCTTGCGGGCATTCTTCCCGACGAAGAGCCGAAAAAACGATGAGACAGTTCTGGTGCTTGTCCGCGCTGTGCGTGTGCCTGTGCGCGTGCGTCAGGCAGCACGTTCCCGTGCAATTCGACCGTTCCGACCCACTCGCACTCGACCCCGAAATCCAGTGGGCGGTCGTCACCGAGCCGTATGCGGCGTGTTACGCGGACGCAGGCTATGACGCGGCGGTCGTGGCGCACTTCCGCAAGGGCGAAATCTTGCGGGTTGTCGGCGAGCGTCTGGTGAGCAGCGACGGGACGGGAACAGTGTGGTATGCCTTTGCGGACGGGTGGATGCCGCAGGGTGCGGTTGCCGTCTATGCAAACAAGATGCGCGCACAGACGGCAGTCAAGGAACTGGGCGTTCGCTAGCGGCTTGCCGCAATCTTTTTTGCCGCGTCCTCTGCGGTAAGCCCGGCGAACTGCTCGCGGGTCGCGAGGTTTTTGAGCGTGAGCGTGTCCGCTTCTGCCTCAGCCTTGCCGATGAGGATGCCCCATGCAATGCCTTTTGCCTCCGCGACCGCGTACTGCTGTGCGATTTTCTTTGCGTCGGGGAACACTTCCACGCTGATTCCCTGTGCGCGCAGGCGGCTGGCGACGCGCTGGTAGTGAATGGCGAGGCTCGCGTCGGTGCAGAAAATCTCCGCGTCAAGGTAGCTGCCCCTGCGCCTGATTTTTCCCAGCTGTTCGAGGGCGGCGATGAGGCGGTCAAGCCCGATGGACGCGCCTACGCCGGACAGCTTGTTCTTCATGTATAATCCCGCGAGGTTGTCGTAGCGACCGCCGGAGCAGACCGAGCCGATTGACGGCAGGTCGTTCAGGAACGTCTCGTAGACGATGCCGGTGTAATAGTCCAGCCCGCGCGTGATTGACGGGTCAAGTACGTAGGTCGCCTCTATGCCGGCGGCTTTCATCATGGCGCGGAGATCGCGCAGCCGCTGCGTGTCGTCCGCCGCGCCGCCCGCCATGGTCTCCATCAGGTCGAGTGTGCGGTCAAAGTCCGTGTCCCCGGCGATGTAGGCGAGGATTTTTTCGGCGGTGTCCGCGCTGCCCGTACAGGCGGTCAGCTCTTTCCGCACTTCGTCCCTGCCGATTTTGGCGAGCTTATCGACTGCGGTCAGGATGTCGTCGCGCGAGCCGCCCGCGCCGATCGCAGAAAGGAAGCGGTTGAAGATGCCGCGGTGGTTGACGCGGATCGTGATGTCCTCCACGCCGATTGCGGCGAGCGCGCTTTTCATCACGTACAGAATCTCAAAGTCCGCCGCCGCGCTGTCCGAGCCTACCGTGTCAATGTCGCACTGGACGAATTCGCGGTAGCGTCCCGCCTGCGGCTTTTCGCCGCGCCAGACTTTTGCCATGTGGTAGCGTTTGAACGGGAAGTAAAGCTCGCTCTCATGCTCCGCCGTGAACCGCGCGAACGGGACGGTCAGGTCAAAGCGCATTGCCACGTCGCGCCCGCCGTTGTCCGCAAAGCGGAACACCTGCTTTTCGGTCTCGCCGTTGCTCTTGCGCAGCAGCAGCTCCGCGTACTCAAGGACGGGCGTGTCGATCGGCACGAACCCGAACGAACGGTACACCTGCGTGATTTTTTCCATGAGGTCGGCGCGCACGATTTCCGCGGCCGGCAGGAAATCCCTGAATCCTTTGAGCACTCTCGGTTGAATCAACTGTTCCATAGCGATATACTAGCAGAAAAAGGGGATTTGCACAATGTTGTTGGCGATAGACATCGGGAACACGAACGTGGTCGTCGCGCTATTTGCGGCGGACGACGACGTGACGCGGACGGCGGCGGTGCTGCACGAATGGCGGATCAGCACGGACGCGCGGCGCACGGGCGACGAGTACGCGTCGTTTTTGGCGATGATGTTCCGCTCCGCTGGCGTGGACACGGCGCGGATTGAGAATGTCGTGGTGAGTTCGGTCGTGCCCGCGCTGGTGGGGACGTTCGTGTCGGTCGCGCGCGGCATCACGGGGAAGAAGCCGCTTCTGGTGGGCAAGGACTTGTATCCCCTGCTGCCCGTCACTTTTCCGCCGCCCGCCGAGCATGAGCTGGGGGCGGACCTGCTCTGCAATGCCGTGGAGGCGTGGTGCCGCTTCCGGAAGGCCGCGATCGTGGTGGATTTCGGCACGGCGCTCACGTTCACGACGATCGACCAGTTCGGCGCGGTGCAGGGCGTGGCGATCGCGCCCGGCTTGGGGACGGCGATCAGGTCGCTCTCGGCGAACACGGCGCAGCTGCCGCTCGTGGAGCTGAAAGCACCGCCCACGAGCCTCGGCGCGAACACGGTGGAATGCATACAGGCGGGTGTGATTTTGGGCTACAAAGGGCTGGTGGAGTACATGATCGCGCGCACCAAGGCCGACCTCTGCGCGCGCACGGGCGTTGCCGCCGCCGACATCCACGTGGTGGCGACCGGCGGGCTGAACAGCGTTCTCCAGCCGATTGTGGACTGCTTTGAGGACTTTGACCGGGAGCTGACCTTGCAGGGACTGCGCCGCGTCGCGCTGTTCGCGGCGCAGCGCGATGTACGCGCATGATAATGCGGCCTGCCCGGAAAGAAATACCGTGCTCCGCAGAATGCGGAAACCCGCCTCGGATAAAGTCGGCGTTCCGCAGAATGCGGAAGACTGTTTCGGGTAAAGTCAGCGTTCCGCAAAACGCGGAAACCTGTCCCGATTAAAAGGCAATGTTCCGCAAAACGCGGAAATCCAGTTTTGGCAAAAGACGGCGTTCCGCAGAATGCGGAGGGGTGCCTCGGCTAAAGACAGCGTTCCGCAAAATGCGGAAGGGTGCGGGGCAGGTGTTCCCGTTTCCGCATGGTGCGGAACGCAGGCCGGTTTCGTTCCGTTCCGCATACGGGCGGCACGCCCTCAGCCGCGGCACAGGATGTCTTCCCACTGCACGCCCGCGCCGTTCGGTGCGTCGCGGGTCATGGTCGCGCCGACGACCGTTTGCAGGTAGGCGGGGCTGATTCCGGGGGTGAGTACTTTTTCGGTGCGCAGCACGCCGATGTCGTCTACGGCGATTGTCTCGCCTTTTTTGAGCGCGCGCAGGAAATGCAGGCTGCGGTTCGTCCGGCCGTAGTTGTCGCGCTCGCTCGGCGCGAGCCGTTTGATGCCGTCGCCGAGCACCGCGCGCACGGTTTCTGCGCCGTACTCGTCTTCCATCTGCGCGATGATGCGTTCGCTTCCCACTGGCTGCCCGTAGCGGCGGAGCATTGCGGCGCACTGGCGGACGCAGTGGCACAGGTGCGCGAACTGTTCGCCGTCCAAGGCGACGGGATCGTCCAGCCCGTCGCTCTCCCTGCTCAGCGTGATGTGCTTTTCGAGCATGACCGCGCCCGCCGCCGCGCTCAGTGACGGCACGAGCACGGGGTCAAGGCTGTGGTCGCTTACGCCTGTCGCAATGCCGAATATCCGCGCAAGATTCCGTATCAGCGTGAGGTTGTAGTCGGTTTCGGGCGCGGGGTAGCTCGTCACGCAGTGGAGCAGGGTCACGCCGTCCGTGCCGAGTATGGCGAGCGCGCACTCGATGTCCGCTAGGGTGGACACGCCCGATGACAGGATGACGGGGATGTTGTCCGTGCGGCGGTAGTCCGCGAGCGCGTGCAGGAGCGGGTAATGGTTCAGCTCCGGCGAGGCGATTTTTACGGCGTCGGGCCTGAGCGGGAGCAGCTCGGCGAGGCTCCGCAGGCCGAACGGCGAGCAGACGAACTGGATGCCTGTGCGCCGCGCGTAGTCGCGGCAGGCGGCGAAGAACGACGGCGGCACTTCCAGCTCCCGGAAGCGGTCGTACAGGCGCGTCCTGCCGCCGGGCAGGTTCACGAAGCCCGTGTCGGGGTGCAGGATTTCGTCCGCGTACACCCACTGGAATTTGACCGCATCCGCGCCCGCGTCCGCCGCCGCGTCGATCAGCTGCCTTGCCTTTTCAAGGGATCCGCCGTGCGCCGTCCCGATTTCTGCTACGACTGTCATTTTTCCGTAATCCTTTGATGGCATTATATACTATCTTATCCTTTTTGTGGTATACTGTCTCCATTATGGTGAAAGCAATCGTAACATTGTTCAAGGCGTTGTGTTCCAATACACATCCCGGAGAAATCGCCCATGCCGTTTCGATTGGGCTGCTGTTGGGCCTGATGCCAAAAAATAACCTGCTTTGGTATCTTGTGTTCGTGTTCTGTCTGTTCGTGCGCTTCAACAAGGCCGCGTACCTGCTGATGATCCTGTTCAGCTCGGCGGTTTCCGTGGCGTTTGACCCGCTGTTCGACCGGCTCGGCTACGCGTTCCTGACGATTCCGTCGCTGGCGGATTTTTTCGGCCGGCTGCTGGACATTCCGTTCGTGGCGTTCACGAAATTCAACAATTCTGTGGTCTGCGGCTCGTTCCTGTTCGGGCTGATGCTGTATATTCCGGCAAATATCATTGCGCGCGTGCTGCTCAAGGTGTGGCGCAGGCATGCCGTTCCCGTGTTGCGGCAGACACCGATTATCAAGGCGATTGGTAATCTTCCGCTTATCGCGACGATTGCGGGCAAGGTGCAGGGGTAAACGATGGCAGGCAAAGACGTACAGACGACCGGAAAAGCGGTTGCGGAAAAGAAGAAGAAAGAGCCGAAAAAGCTGGGCGCGAAAAAACTGCCCAGGCTGCTCAAGAAGGCGTACACGCAGAAGAAGTTCGATGCGCTGCTCAAGCGCGTGTTCGTGGATGAGGACAAGGCGTTGCTCGTCACGCTGTTCAAGAAGACGGAAATCAAGGGAAAGGAAAAGCTCGCCGTCCCAATGACGAGCGAATTCACCAAGAAAGAGATCGTGCGCCTCAAGGAAGTGGCAAAGGCAATCGTGGCGAACCGCAAGGGACGCTTCAAGCTGATTCCGTTTGTGGCGGTGGTCGCGTTTNTNGCGGGCGTGGGCATTGTGGTGACGACGTTCAAAAATCAGATTGTCAGGCGCGTCATCACGTCCGCCATGGAAAGCGCGTTCGAGGCGAAGTGCGACATCGGCACGGTCCGGGTGGAGATTTTCGGGGCGCAGCTGAACGTGCGTAACCTCGCGCAGGCGAACAAGGACGACCCGATGAAAAATATCTTCCAGTTCGACAACCTCGACCTGCATTTCAACCTGACGCAGCTGTTGCGCGGNCGGTTTGACGCGGAGAACATCGAGATTACGGGTGTCGCGCTCGGCACGGAACGCACGGTGAGCGGCGCGCTCCCGGCAAAACAGCGCAAGCAGAAAGCCGAGGAGAAAAAGGACGAGACCGGCTTCTATGCCGCGCTCAAAGAGAAGGGTATNGCGGCGGCGGAGAACGCGAAGGAGAGCCTGACCGATGCGTTCGCCGCCTATAATCCGCAGAACGTCGCGGCGGACATCAAGGAAAATTTCGCGTCCGCAGAAAAGGCGAAGGAAGTCGAGGCGACCGTGAAAGGCATGGTGGACGCGTGGAAAGAAAAGCCCGCCGCGCTGCAAAAAGAGGTGGCGGACTTTCAGGTGACGGCGCAGAGCCTTGCTTCCATTAACGTGAACAGCCTGAAGACGGCGGCGGGCATTCAGGACGCAATTACCAAGGTCACCGACGCGATTGAGAAAGGCAAGCGCGTCAAGTCGGACGTGGTTGCCCTGACCGATTCGGTGAAGAGCGATGCCGATACCGTGAAGACGCTTTCCGACGAGCTGGCAAAGGCGGTGGCGGCGGACAAGGAGCTTATCAGCTCAAAGCTGGGAATGTACACGGATTTTGACGCGGCAAAGGGCATCTTGACGGGAACGCTCGACAGCGTGGCGTACGAGACGCTCGGAAAATACTATCCGTACCTGCAAAAGGCGATTAACTACGCCGGCAGCATGAAGGCGGCTTCCGGCGGCAAAACGGAATCGNCGGACAAGAAAAAGGCGACGACGGCAAAGAAGACGGGGACGGGGCGACTGTACGGGCGCGACGTGTACTGGCGTGCCGACCGCGTGCCGACATTTTTGGTCGAGCGGCTCGCGGCTTCGGGCAGGGGCGCGGACAACGCGTTCAGCTTTGAGGCGACGGCGACCGACATTTCTTCCGACATGAACAAGCGCGGCGCGCCGATGGTGGCGAAAGGATCGTACACTAATGCAAAGCAGGCGCACACCGCCGGGCTTACGATTGACGCGCGCACGACTTCGACCGCGCCGCTCATTACGGGCAGTTACAGCGGCACCAACTATCCGCTCGCGTTCGACATGACCAAGACGGTGAGCGCGCCCGGCGTTCCGCAGCTGTCGGGTACGGCGGGCATTGCGGCGACGCTGACGGCAAGCGAGGATTTCAGTTTCGGCATCAATGGGTCGCTTGCCCTTGCGGACGTGCTGCTCACGGCGGCTCCGCTTCCCAACGAGACGGTTGACCGCCTGTATCAGGACGCGCTCGCCACGATAAAGGACTTGCGCCTGGGCGCGAACATCGGCTTCAGCCAGGACAACGGCATCGACCTGTCGGTNTCCACGGATCTGGACAAAAAACTGATGAGCGCGATGCAGCGTATGGCAGGCTCGGCGGTAAAAGAGGCGAGCGCGGCGGCAGTCGCAAAGGCGCAGGCTGAGCTTGACGCGGCGACCGGCGGCGCGGCTTCGCAGATCGCGGCGTTCACGGGCATCACCGACGCAATCAGCGCGTCCGGCGACCGCGTGAACGGCCTGAACGAGCAGCTTGAGGCGAAGAAAAAGGAGCTGACGGACGCGCTCGCGAATGCGGGCAAGGCTGCCGTGGAGGATGCGGCCTCAAAGGCGGCGAAGAACGTGCTGAAGAAACTGTTCTAGCGCGTCGGTCGGGCTTGACCCGACCGTTTCGTTTATGGTATCATCTATGACCATACGTTGAATTTATTTTTTAGGAGCATATCATGTCAGGACACAGTAAATGGTCTACCATTAAGCACGCGAAAGGTCTTGCGGACGCGAAGCGTGGTCAGCTGTTCACCAAATTCATCAAGGAAATTTCTATTGCGGCAAAGATGGGCGGCGGCGACCCGAACTCAAACCCGCGCCTGCGCACTGCCATTCTGAAGGCTCGGGCGGCATCCATGCCCAAGGACAACATCGAGCGCGCCATCAAAAAAGGCACGGGCGAGACCGGCGCGGCAAGNTACGAAGAGCTGGTGTATGAGGGCTATGCGGCGGGCGGCGTTGCGGTGCTGGTTGAGGTGCTGACCGACAACAAGAACCGTGCGGCGGCGAACGTGCGCAATATCTTCAATAAGACNGGCGGAAACTTGGGCACGTCCGGCTCGGTGAGCCGTATGTTCGAGCGCAANGGTGTCATCGAGTACGACGCGGAAAAAGTGANCGAGGATGAGNTGATGGAAGTCGCGCTTGAGGCGGGCGCGGACGACATCGTGAACGAGGACGGCGTTGTCACCGTCACGACGCAGCCGGGCAGTTTTGACGCTGTTTTGGAGGCGTTGCAGGGCAAGGGCTACGAGTCGCTTGCGGCGGGCGTGAACATGGTNCCGATGTCATACACGGCGGTGGACAAAGAGACTGCCGCAAAGGTGCAGAAACTGCTCGACCGGCTTGAAGAGGACGAGGACGTGCAGAACGTGTATTCGACCGTCGAATATCCCGACGACTTTGAGGCGGAAGCCTAAGCGCGTCGGCGGATAAAGGAAAGGCTCTGACGTTCGGTCAGGGCTTTTTTTGTATGAGAAAACGGCGGATAATCGGCATTGACCCCGGCCTGGCGCATACGGGGTTCGGCATTGTGGACGCGCTCGGCGAGCAGAAGCGTTTGGTCAGTTACGGTATCATCGAAACCGCTGCCGCCGATGATCAGGGAACGCGCCTGCTTGCCATACACAACCGTCTGGTCGCCATTTTGCAGGAATTCAGGCCTGACGAGGCGAGCATGGAGACGCTCTATTTTGCCCGCAACGTGACCAGCGCGCTCGGCGTGGCGGAGGCAAAGGGCGTGGTCACGATGACGCTCGCGCAGTTCGCCGTTCCGCTTGCGCTGTATGCGCCCAACCAGATCAAGACTTCCGTCACGGGCACGGGCAGGGCGGACAAGGAGCTGGTGGAGCGGTGCGTGAAAGTGCTCCTGCGGCTGGAGGTCGAGCCGAAGCCCGACCATGCGGCGGACGCGCTCGCGGCGGCGATTACCCATATTCACAGCACGGGCATTTTCTGATATACTGNCGGTATGTTCAACAGCCTTTCCGGGACGATNACGGGAAAATATCCGCAGAAACTCTTTCTTGACACGCACGGCATTGAATGGGACATCGTGATGCCCGACACGTCGCTGGACGCGCTGCCGCATTTGGGCGAGACGGCGCGGGTGTTCACGTATATGCAGCACACGGACGCGGCGATGACGCTGTTCGGCTTTGCGAGCGAGCGTGACCGCGCCCTGTTCTTCGACTTGCTGANCGTGGACGGCGTGGGACCGAAAAGCGCGGTAAAAATCATGAGCAGCGTCGCGCTCGANCAGNTGGTNGTCGCGCTCGACGACGGAAANCTTGCCGCGNTGGAAAAAATCCCCGGTNTGGGNAAGAAAACCGCGCAGAAAATGCTTTTGCAGCTCAAGGGAAAACTCACGCTTGACGAGCCGAAGCGGACGCAGGCGGCNCAGCAGCGCGGCGGTGCCTATGCCGACGTGGTTTCCGCGCTCGCGAACATGGGCTACGACCGCCGCGATGTGGAGACCGTCATCGCGAAGCTGGCGGACGAGNTGGGCAGNCAGCCTGCGGCGGACGGTGGGCAGGCATTCAACGATATGCTGCCGTCGGCAAAAGAAGAGGTGCTGTTCCGGCGGGCAATCGTGGAGCTGGCGCAATGAGAAAGGCTGATTCGGACGGACATTTTGACGGCGCGGCATCTGCCACGGCGCGCGGCACGACGCATATCGTGCGGGCGGATATGCCGAGCGACGACGATGCGCAGGAATGCTCGCTCCGTCCGCAGCTGCTGGACGAATTCTTGGGGCAGCGCGCGGTCAAAGAGAATCTCTCGGTGTTCATCAATGCGGCGCGGGAGCGCAAGGAGTCGCTCGATCATCTGTTCCTGATCGGTCCGCCCGGTCTGGGGAAGACGACGCTCGCGGAAATCACGGCGCATGAGCTGGGCGCGGATTTTAAGGTGACCAGCGCGCCCGCGCTCGAAAAGCCCAAGGATCTGGCGGGCATTCTCTCCACGATTACGCCGCGCACGGTTTTTTTTATCGACGAAATCCACCGGCTCAAGCCCGCGATTGAGGAAATGCTGTACATCGCCATGGAAGATTTTGAGCTTGACTGGGTTATCGGGCAGGGGGCGGCGGCGCGCACGGTGCGCATTCCCGTCCCGCATTTTACGCTTGTCGGCGCGACGACCAAGGCGGGCATGGTCAGCTCGCCGCTCATCAGCCGGTTCGGCATTATCCAGCGGTTCGATTTTTACGGCGACGAGGAGCTTGCGGCGATTATCCGCCGTTCGGCGGGAATCCTGCAATGCACGGTTGATGCCGACGCGGCGCTGCTGATGGCGTCGTGCTCGCGCGGCACGCCGCGCGTGGCAAACCGTGTCCTGCGCCGTATGCGCGATTTTGCCCAGATTTACGGGAACGGCTGCATAACGCTGCCGATTGTCCGCGACGGNCTGCGGCGGCTCGGCATTGATTCGATCGGGCTAGAACGCTACGACCGCGAAATCCTGCTTTCGATTATCAGGCATTTCGGCGGCGGCCCGGTCGGGGCGGACACGCTCGCCATTTCTATCGGGGAGTCGATGGACACGCTGGAAGATTATTACGAGCCGTACCTGATTCAGTGCGGGCTGTTGCAGCGTACGCCGCGCGGGCGGATGGTCACGCCGAAAGCCTACGAGCATTTGGGCATAACGCCCGGCGCGGCGCGGGANCAAAACCCGTCGCTGTTCGACTGACCGCCGGTCGTGCGGTGATATTTTGCCGGAAAAAAGATGACGGGGAGCGTATGCCATGAAATTGTCTGATTTTACGTTTGATTTGCCGGCGGAACTTGTCGCGCAGAAGCCGAGCGGGACGCGCGGCGATGACCGCCTGATGCGCNTGAGCCGCGCGGACGGCAGCGTGTCGCATTATGCCATGGCGGATTTGCCCGGCTTGATTGCGCCGGGAACGCTCATGGTCTTCAACGACAGCCGGGTGCGCCGGAGCCGGTGNTACGGCATCAAGGAAACGAGCGGGCGCGAGCAGGAATTCATGTTCTTGCGGCNCGCGGTTTCCGGCGGCGATGCCTGGCGCGTGATGGTNAGGGGCGCNAAAAAGGTGCGGCCGGGCGACACGTTCCGTTTTGCGGACGGCTCGGTCGGGACGATCGTCGATTGCGACGGCGACGCGGGGACGGAATTCAGGACGATTCAGTTTCCGTTTTTGGTGCAGGAGGACTGGTTCGCGCGGAACGGGCATATTCCGTTGCCGCCGTATATTCGCCGTGAGGACGATGACACGGACAGCGATCGCTACCAGACGGTGTACGCGCGGCAGACGGGCAGCGCGGCGTGTCCGACGGCGGGACTGCATTTTACCGAGGCGATGCTGGAGCGGCTCGCGGCGAACGGCATCGAGCTTGCCTGGGTCACGCTGCACGTCGGGCTGGGAACGTTCCTGCCGGTTCGCACGGAAAACATCGAGGAGCACCGGATGCACGAGGAGTCCTACACCGTTGCGCCGGATGTCGCGGAAAAAATCAACCGGGCGAAGCGTGAGGGGCGCGCGGTTCTTGCGGTGGGAACGACGAGCGTNCGCACGATTGAGAGTGCGAGCGATGACAACGGCATNGTGCGCGGCGGCACGGGAAGCACGCGGATTTTTATGTATCCCGGCTACCGTTTCAAGGTGGTTGACCAGCTGTTCACGAATTTCCATACGCCCGAAAGCACGCTGCTCATGCTGGTGAGCGCGTTCGCGGGGCGGGACGCTGTTCTGAATGCCTACCGCATTGCCGTGGCGGAACGCTACCGTTTTTTCAGCTACGGGGATGCCATGCTGATTCAGTAGGCGGGCATTTTAGGGGCGGATTTCGTCCTTGCGCGGTCGTCCGCGCCGTCGTTTCACGCGGATTAGCTCGGTCGAAATAGCGGTGACGCGGTTTTCGCGTTCGGTTATGGTGAACAGCACGATATAGGCGAGCGCGAGCAGTGCGAGCAGCGCGATGAGCCAGTCGCCGAGCCGCGCGTAAATCGTCATCGTGCGCGCGTATATGGGAATCTCTGCGGCGAGTGCGCCTTCCTCAAAGAGCGGGAGGCTTTGCAGGATGCGGCCGGCAGGGTCGATGACCGTGGTGTAGCCGCCGTTGGTCGATCGCGCGAGCGTGGTGCGGTATTCGATCGCGCGGTAGGAAGCCACGGCGAAATGCTGGATTTCCGCGCTTTTGGTGCGCGACCATGCGTCGTTGGTCAGGTTGATGAACGCCTCGCTCCCGGCAAGGTAGAGCGCACGGCAGACTTCGCTGAACGCGTCGTCAAAGCAGATCGGCGTGGAGACAAAGACCGACTGCCGCTGNGTCTGNTTCNGCTCCANGAGCGACACGATTTCGGGGGCGTTCGCCGTATGGTGCGGCGGCGTGCTGAGGGGAATCTCAAAGAGCACGGGAACGTTGCCCTGCACCCAGCCGTAAGAGAANCCCGCAATCTTCCTGATGAACGCGCGCACCGCCTCGTATTCCACGAACGGNATGCGCTCGGCGAACGGCACGAGATGCATCTTGAGGTACGCGCCCCGGTACTCGCCGTTTTTGTCNAGCAGGACGGTCGCGTTTCCGTACTGATGNTTTTCGCGGTTGATGGTGAACGGCGCGCCGATGATGAACGGGGTCTGCATTTTTCTGATGAACGGAACGAGCGGGTCGTCCTGGGGAAAATACGAATAATAGTGCTGNGCATTGGGAAAGTGACGCGATAGGACACCTTCGCTCCAGACGACCAGATCGCATTGCAATCCTCTCTCGCTGAATTCGTTGATTTTTTCTTGGGAAAGCCACGTGGAAATCGCGATCGCCTCCTCATCGCTGTCGTCCCATGGGTCGAGGTTCTGCTGCACGAGCACGGCGTTCAGTGTCTTGACGGGGATGCGCGGTATGAGGTACTGGTATGCGCCGTACAGCACGGTCACCGCGAACAGCGCGGCGCAGGTCCTGACGCAGCGGAGCCAGTCGTCGTACAGCGAAGTTTTCTGGGCGACGTGCGCGAGCCTCGGTATGAGCAGGATTCCTTCGCCCGTGACCGCGCTGACGAGCGCGAACAGGAACGTCACGCCGTACGGACCGGTCAGGTCGGCAATCTGCGTGACGAGCGGCCAGGTGTAGGCGGTCATGGAAAGCGTNCCCCACGGATATGCNAGAAAGCCGAACGATTTTGCCCATTCCCAGACCGTGTACGTCCCCGCGAACCAGAAAACCCGGAGCGGCAGCGAGTATGCCGTCGTNCCGGCGTTCTCCCGGAGCCGTCGTCCGGCCTTGCNATGCGAGAACGGAAAATAGAACACGAGCGCGGCGAACGCGCAGACGAATCCCGTGCCGAGCGCGCTTGCGCCCAGCGTGAACAAGGCGAATCCGCGGAAATTGCCCAGCCAGAAGCTGGAGAGCATGTGCGCCGTGAACGCAAGAATCCAGCCCGAAGCGAACGCACCCCCGTAACTTTTCGCGCGGGAAAGGGCGACGTAAAACGGCAGGAGCGAGAAAACGGCGATGAGCGGAGAGCCGAACGGCAGCAGCTCGTTGGGAATCGCCAGTGCCAGCGCGATGCCGGAAAAAAACGGACAAAAAACTTGTAAAAAACGACGCATTATTGTATCATTATAATAATAAGAAAACAAATATGCAAGAATGAGGGAATCTTGGTCAGATGAAGCAGGTGATTGAAGCGCACGAGGCTGCATACAACACAAAGCCGGACATCGTTGTTTCCGCGCCGTCGCACATGCACCTGATCGGCGAGCATTCCTGGTTTTTCAAGGACAAGACGCTTTCCATGGCGGTGAACGTTCCCGTCTACATCGCGCTTTCGTTCCGTTCGGACGGCGCGCTGCATTTTTATTTCGCGCAGCAGAAAGACCGCAAGCACGCAACGCTCTCCGCGCTCAAATTCCGCAAGGAGGACCGTTGGTCGAACGCGCTCAAGGCGATCGCCTACGGCTTCACGTCGGGCGGGTTTGCGCTGCGCGGCATGGACATGACGGTCTATTCGGACATGCCGCCGTCGCTCGGATTCGGCATCACCACGGCGATGAAAGTCGGCGCGGCGTATGCTATCCGCGAGGCGACGTCGCTTTCCTGCTCCGACGCGCAGCTGTTGCAGGTGATCGAGCGCGGGAACAAGCTGTTCCTCAAGACGCAGAATTTCCTTGCGGCGAATTACACCGCGCTCTACGCGAAAAGCCGGCACGTGATGGTCACCGATTATGCCACGGGGGCGCACGAGGCGGTCCCGTTCGATTTTCCCGGCAAAAAAATCCTGCTGACCGATGCCCGCGTGCAGCGCGTGACCGTGTGGAACGAGGGCGAGCTGCACCAGCCGGAGCATGTGCTGCTGATGGGCGACCTCAAGGAACACAAGCGGAACGTCTGGGGCGGCTGGGTCTACGAGGACAATCCGAACGAAATCAATGAGGTGCTCGGCGGGGTGAGCGAGATTATGCGCCACCGCTTGCAGTGCATCATGCGCGAGCACAAGTACGTACTCGATGCCGTGGGCGCGCTCAAAAAGCACGAATTCGGCGGCTTTGCGCGCGCGGTGAACGCGAGCCACAAGAACATGCGCGATGACTACGACCTTTCCTGCCCGGAGGTCGATTGGATCCTCAAGCGGCTTTCGATGATCAACCCGAACTTGAACGACATGCGCAATCCCTATTCATGCGGGCGCATTACGGGCAAGGGATTCGGGCGGTGCGCGTACACTATCCTGAACGAGGACGATATGCCGCTTTTCAAGGAAAAACTGTCCGAGTACGAGCGGATTTTCGGCTTTCATCCCCACTGCTATGAGATCGAGCCGGCAGACGGAGCGCACGTTGTCTGCTAGCGGTGCGGAAAAACGGCGGGCAGTCCTGCTGACGAACGACGACGGCATTCAGTGCGAGGGGCTGACCGTCTTGGAGCAGGCTCTCCGCGCCGTCGCCGATGTGTACGTGCTTGCGCCCGACGGCAACCGCTCGGCGGTGTCGAACCACATCACGATGCACCGGCCGCTGTGCCTTTCCGCGTGCGGCGCGGGGCGGTTTGCGTCGGAGGGCAATCCCGTGGACTGCGTGATTGCCGCCCTGCGCTCGGATCTGTTCGGCGTGCGGTTTGACGCGGTGGTGAGCGGCATCAACCGGGGCGCGAATTTGGGGACGGACATCGTGTATTCGGGGACGGCGGCGGCGGCGCGGCAGGCGGTGCTGTACGGCATGCCCGGCATTGCGGTGAGCCTTGAAAGCTATGACGGCAGCTGGCAGTTCGCGCCGCTCGCGGACTTTGTGGCAAAGAACTTGGGCGCGCTCGTTTCGCTCTGTACCAAGGATTCGTTCGTGAGCGTGAACGCGGCTTCGCGGTCGTCCTATGCGGGCGTTGCCGTCACCACCTTGTCGAGACGGAATTATCTTGATAGAGTGGAGATACTGGACGCGCCCGACGGAAAGCGGTACGGCTTTTTTGCGGGCGGCGAGATTGTCACGGGCGGCGCGGCGGGCAATGACTATGAGGCCGTGCGGGACGGGAAGGTTTCCGTTTCGCTTGTCCGCGCCGAGCCGGAGACGGAACGGACGGATGCGGCTGTCCGCTTTGTGCTGTAGCGTTTTGGTTTGGGAGGAACTATGGCAGACGGAGTAAAAAACGATACGCTTGCGGAGGGCATCGCCTTGTACAAGAAGGCGGACTATGCCGCCTCGCTCGCGTTTTTTCTTTCGCTTCCCGACGACACGGGCATTGACAACAGCGAGCTGGCATATTTTATCGGCCTGTGCTACACCAAGCTGGAACGCTACGACGACGCGCTGCTGTACCTGGAGCAGGTGGTGACGGCGGGGCAGGACATCGACCGCGTGCTGCAATGCCGCTTTATCTTGGCAACCGTCTATTCGCTGACCGGGCGCAGGAAACTCGCCGACTTTGAGCTGCAAAAACTGGCGGAAGCGGCGTACAAGCCGGCGGCGGTCTATTCTGCGCTCGCCTACAACGCCTGGACGCAGCATGAGGTTGACCTCAGCATTTCGTATTACAAGAAGGCGCTTGAGATTGACCCCGAAAGCCCGACGGCGCTCAACGGCATGGGCTACGTGCTTGCCAGCGAGAACCGCGACCTTGCGGCTGCGCTGTCGTACTGCAAGCGCGCGCTGGACAGGTCGCCCCGGTCGGCGGCTTGCATGGATTCGGTGGGGTGGGTGTACTTCAAGNTGGGGCTGTATGACGAGGCGCGGAAGTATTTGCATCAGGCGCGGGACTTGATGCCCGACAACGCGGAGATTCAGGAGCATATCCGTTTGGTGCAGGTGAGCTGAGATGAGACACATAAAGATGACATATCGGATGAGACGCTTTCTTTNGGCGGCCGCGTTTGCGCTCGNCGCGCTGGCAGTNTCCGCGCAGCGCACGCCGTTTGCGAGCGTGGCGGTGAACGCGTCGGGGACGCAGACGGCGGAGAGCGCGCTCGCGTTCCAGGAATTCCGGCGCGGCGTGCAGGCNTATTACCGNGGCGCGTACAACGACGCGATCTTGCAGTTCGAGCGCGCGCTTTCGTATCTCCCCGACGAGAACCTGATTCTGGACTGGCTCGGAAAATCNTANTATAGNTCCGGCATAGAGGGCGTGGCGTTGCGGCAGTGGCAGATTGCGAGCGACAACGGCTACGGCGGGCTGCTGCTCAAGAACCAGATCGAGATCGTGCGGGCGCGGCGCATNACCGACAACGCCTATCAGACTTCCGTCACGTATACGGAGGCGGGGAGCTTTCCGGGGCGCAACGGCGGCGCGTTCATTTTCAGCCAGCCGGTTTCGGTGCTGCCCGAGGACGACGGCTCGGTCTGGGTGCTCGCCTACGGGTCGAACGAGATGCTCAAAATCGACGTGAACGGGCTGGTGGTGAACCGCACGAACGGCTCGCTGGCNGGCTTTGACCGCCCGATGGACATGATCCGCGCGGCGGACGGGCGCATACTGGTGTCGGAATCGGCGGGCGACCGGATCAGCGTGTTCAACGGCCGGGGCGGCTATGAGGGATCGTTCGGCGGAAAAGGAATCGGCGTGGGGCAGATGGTCGGACCGCAGTACCTTGCCTCGGACGAGGCGGGCAACATCTACGTGACCGATTTCGGCAACGCGCGCGTGGACGTGTTCGACAAGGACGGCAACGGGCTGTTCTATTTTGGCGGCGCGTCGGCGGAATTCGCGGGGCTGAAGGCACCGACGGGCATTGCCTGCGTGGACGGCACGGTCTTCGTGGCGGACGCGGTGACGGGCGCGGTGTACCGGTTTGACACGGCGGGAAACTATATCGGCCTGCTCTGCAAGGAAAAGACGTTCGTCCGCCCCGAATCGCTCAAGCCTTGGGGCGGCTATATCGTCATCTGCGACAAGAACCGCGTCTATTCGATTGACGCGGACACGGGCACGGTTTTTGAGAACGTGAGCACGGGGAACGCCCCCTCGCGGGTGACCTGCGCCGTCCCCGACGCGAACGGCAACGTGCTGGTCAGCGACGTGGTGAGCAACGAAGTCTACGTGATGAGCAAGATGAGCGAGCTGATCGGCGGCCTGTTCGTGCAGATCGAGCGCGTGGACGCGAGCGCGTTCCCCCAGGTGACGCTGGAAGTCAAGGTGGAGAACCGCCGGCGGCAGAGCATGGTCGGGCTGAAAGAGGTGAACTTTTTCGTGACCGAGAACAAGAACCCCGTGCTTGACGCGAAATTCGAGGGCGCGGCATCCGCCAACGACGTCGCCGACATCACGCTGATCATTGACCGCTCCGTTTCGGCGGCGCGGCATGCCGAGGCGACCGAGACCGCCGTGCGCGAGATTGCGGCGGCAATGCAGGGACGCGGGACGGTGCGCGTCGTCAGCGCGGGCGCGATGCCGGTCTTGGAGTACGTGGGACCGCCGGACGGCATCGCGCAGTTCAGCCTGGGCGCGCTCAAGACCCCGGTCTCCGCGTCGGTCAGCCTTGACGGCGCGATTCGCCTTGCCGCGAACGGGCTGATTACGGCGGAAAAGAAGCGCGCGATTATCTACGTGACCGACGGCGGCGTGAGCCAGGACGCGTTCGCGACGTACAGCCTTTCGGATCTGTCCGCCTACCTGAACAACAACGCGGTGGCGATGGCGGTGGTGATGACCGCGCAGGGCGCGCCCGCGCGCGAGGTCACGTACCTGAGCGAGCATACGAACGGCGGCTCGTACTACGTGTACCGCAGCCAGGGGCTGGGCGGCATCGTGCAGGACATCATCGCCATTCCCAACGGCATGTACCGGCTGTCGTACACGTCGCAGCTCAAGACGGAATTCGGGCAGAGCTACCTGCCCGTCGAGGTGGAGACCTACCTGATGAACCGCAGCGGCCGCGCGGAGACGGGCTATTTCGCGCCGCTCGAATAGCGGTGCGGGAACGCTGTCCGCCCTTGTAAGGTTGGACACTTCTCCCTTATAAGGGTAGATGACCGCACCCCTCTAAGGGTGGACACCTCTCCCTTATAAGGGTGGATAACCTCACCCCTATAAGGGTGGCATACCGCACCCCTATAGGGGTGGGATACCGCTCCCTTGGAGGGGTGAACGGCGCGCGCCGTATCATTGTGCTTTTCCCTTGTTTTCACTATACTTTCGGCATGAGCAGTATCAACTTCGTTTCGGGCGACAAGATTTCGATTCGGGGGGCGCGCGAGCACAACCTGAAGAACATCGACGTGGACATGCCGCGCCACAAGCTGGTGGTCATCTCCGGGCTGAGCGGCAGCGGCAAGTCGTCCCTTGCGTTCGACACGCTGTTCGCGGAGGGGCAGCGGCGGTACATGGAGTCGCTGTCTTCGTATGCGCGGCAGTTTCTGGGCAGCATGGACAAGCCCGACGTGGANTTGATNGAGGGGCTTTCCCCCGCCATTTCAATCGANCAGAAGACGACGCACCGCAACCCGCGCTCCACGGTCGGCACGGTCACGGAAATCTACGACTACTACCGCCTGCTGTTCGCGCGGGTCGGCACGGCGCACTGCCCGAACTGCGGGCGCGAGATCAACGAGCAGGGCGTGGACCAGATTGTCGCCACGATTATGGGGTGGGATGCCGGGACGCGCATNACGATCCTGTCTCCCGTGATCCGGGGCAAGAAGGGCGAGCATCAGAAAATAATCGAGGACGCGCAGAAAAGCGGCTTCGTGCGCGCGCGGATTGACGGGCTGATGGTGGAGCTGGACGATTCCATCAAGCTTGACAAGCAGAAAAAGCACACGATCGAGCTGGTCGTTGACCGGATCGCGCTCAGGGACGACGTGCGCAAGCGGCTTGCCGAGAGCGTGGAGACGGCCTTGGCGAGCGCGAACGGCATTATCACGGTGGTGCGCCGCCTGCCCANGGACGGGGCGGACGCGGGCACGGGCAAGGANTATGTCGAGCAGGAAGTGTTCTTCAGCCAGAAAAATGCCTGCCCCGNATGCGGCATCTCCATTCCCGAATTGCAGCCGCGCCTGTTNTCGTTCAACAACCCGTTCGGCTCATGCCCTGACTGCACGGGCCTGGGCGAAAAAATGGCATACGACATCGATCTGATGATTCCCGACCGCTCGCTGAGCTTCAACGAGGGCGCGCTCGCGCCGTACAATCCCGAATCGGAGTGGAACCACGCGATGTTCGAGGCGGTCGCGCGCGCGTATCAGTTTTCGCTCGACACGCCGTTCGACCAGCTGACCGACGGACAGCGGGACGTGCTGGTCAACGGGTCGGGGACGCGCGCGATCAAGTGGACGTACAAAAAGCAGAGCGGGGAAGGCTACTCGGAGTACAACCGCCCCTGGGCGGGGCTGTTCGCCGACATGCGCCGCCGCTACGCCGAGGCGTGGGGGGACAACGCGCGCGCGAACCTGGAAAAATACATGAGCCACAAGGAGTGCCCGTCGTGCCACGGCAAGCGTCTGCGAGCCGAGGCGCTGGGCGTGACGGTGGGCGGCAGGAATATCTGGGAGCTTTGCCAGCTTTCCGTGGCGGAGTCGGTCGCCTTTTTTGACGCGCTCGAGCTGACCGAGACGCAGCGGACGATTGCCGCGCAGATCCTGAAAGAAATCAACGCGCGGCTGCGCTTCTTGCAGAACGTCGGGCTTGACTACCTGACGCTGGAGCGGTCGGCGGGAACGCTGAGCGGCGGCGAGGCGCAGCGCATCCGGCTTGCCACGCAGATTGGCAGCGGGCTGACGGGGGTCATGTATATTCTGGACGAGCCGTCAATCGGCCTGCACCAGCGCGACAACCAGCGGCTGATCGACACGCTCGCCTACCTGCGCGACCTGAAGAACACGGTGGTCGTCGTGGAGCATGACGAGCAGACCCTGCGCACGGCGGACTGGGTGATCGACATCGGTCCGGGGGCGGGCGTACACGGCGGCACGGTCGTCGCGAGCGGCACGCCGGAGCAGATCATGCAGGTCAAGGAGAGCCTGACGGGGCAGTATTTGGCGGGAACGCTGCGGATGCCCATTCCCCGCCAGCGGCGCGCGGGCAACGGACACAAGATCACCGTGCGCGGCGTGCGCGAGCATAACGTGCAGGACGTGACCGTGGACATTCCGCTCGGCACGTTCACGTGCATTACGGGCGTGAGCGGCAGCGGCAAATCGACCCTGCTCAGCGACGTGTTCTATCCTGCCGTCTCAAACCGCCTCATGCGGACGGACTATCCCGTGGGGGCGCATGACGGCATCGACGGGCTGGAGGCTATCGACAAGGTGATCAATATCGACCAGAGCGCGATCGGGCGCACGCCGCGCAGCAACCCGGTGACCTACGTGGGCGTGTTCAACAGCATCCGCGACCTGTTCGCGGAGCTTCCCGACAGCAAGGCGCGCGGCTACCGGGCGGGGCGGTTCAGCTTCAACGTGAAGGGCGGCCGNTGCGAGCATTGNCAGGGCGCGGGCACGATCACGATTGAGATGAACTTCCTGCCCGACGTGTTCATTCAGTGCGACGTGTGCCACGGGCGGCGGTTCAACGCGGAGACGCTCGACGTGCGCTACAAGGGCAAGAACATCAGCGACGTGCTTGACATGACGATCGAGGAGGCGGCGGATTTCTTNGCGCATATCCCGCACATCGCGCGGAAGCTGGAGACGCTCAAGAGCGTCGGGCTGGGCTATATCCAGCTGGGGCAGAATGCGCTCACGCTGAGCGGCGGCGAGGCGCAGCGCGTCAAGCTGGCGACCGAGCTGGCGCGCCCGTCCACCGGCAGGACGCTCTACATTCTGGACGAGCCGACGACGGGGCTGCATTTTGCGGACGTGAAAGTGCTGATGGAAGTGATCCAGCGGCTGGTGGACAAAGGCAACACGGTGGTGATGATCGAGCACAACCTCGACGTNATCTGCCAGGCGGACCACATCATCGACCTGGGACCGGAGGGCGGCAACCGGGGCGGNCGGATTGTCGCGACGGGCACGCCCGAACAGGTGGCGCGGGTCGAGGGGTCGTACACGGGGCATTTCATCGNGGAAATGCTGGAGCGCGAGCGGCAGCGGGACGGAACGGCCTGATGCCCCGNGCGGCGGGCGGGTCGATNCTTTAAGGTAAAAACGTGACGAAAGTGCGGATNCGGACAGTGCTNTTTTTCCTCGTTNTNTTTCNNTGCGTGCGGGCATTCGCGGACGACGAGCGCAGCGTCATCTCCATAGAGAACGCGCAGAAGACCGAGTACAAAAAAGANGTCGTNACCGGCGCGGACACNATCGTGCTGACCGGCGGCGTGCGCATCAGCGTGTCGCGCGGCGGGAGCAAGAGCACGATNTTTGCCGANNTGGTNAACTACAACCGCGAGACCGACATGATGTATGCCGAAGGCAACGTGCAGCTGGAGCAGACCGGCACGAAGGCGGGCGGCGAGCGCGTGACGGCAAAGACGCTGCTGTTCAACACCGCCACGCTGGAGGGCATCTTNGACAACGGGCGCGTCGTGCAGACGCAGAGCGACGCGCTCAACCTGCCGAGCGGCTCCACGCTCAACGTCGCCTCCACGATTTTCGGGCGCGACAGCGGCGGGACGATCGCCTTCAAGAACGGCGAGCTGACGTTCTGCGACGACGACGACCCGCACTGGCGCATCAAGGCGAGCCGTATCTGGCTGCTNCCCGGCGGCGAGTTCGCGTTTTTCAGCGCGATCCTGTTCGTGGGGCACGTGCCGTTGCTGTANTTCCCCGCGTTCTATTATCCCAAGGACGAGCTGATCTTCAACCCCGCGTTCGGCTACCGCAACCGCGAGGGCTACTACATCAACACGACCGCCTACCTCATCGGGCGCAAGCCGCTGGACGCGCGGTCGAGCGTGGACGCGAACCGGGCGACCGGNTCGTCCAGCACCGACGACAGCGACGACAAGATCAACTTCTTCAGCCTGATGAAGACCAACGCGCTCAAGGAGCAGCGGCGCGAGGGCATCGTCATGCACAACCTCGACAAGGACTATACCGGNGACACGACGAACTACCTCAAGGTGATGGCGGACTACTACGCGAACCTCGGCGTGATGGTCGGGCTTGACGGCGTGTTCCGCCCGAACGACATCATCACGAACCTTGCGGGCAACCTCCGGCTGGGCTGGAGCAACACGATNTTCAAGAACGGCACGACCTACCTGCCGTATGCCGCCAGCGGCGCGACCTACAGCGACTCGTCCAACTTCATGGGCATTTCCCTGCCGTTCCGCTANGCGTCCTCGCTCAAGCTGACGCTGGCGCGCCCGTTCTCCCTCACGCTCGCGCTGCCCCTGTACTCCGACCCGTACTTCGACTACGACTTCAACAACCGCGCGGAGACGATGGACTGGATTGACTTCCTGATGTCGAACCCGTCGTCGGACACGGACGAGCCGACCATCAGCGAGGTGTCGTCGTTCACCTGGCAGCTCAACGGCTCATACACGATTCCCCTGCCGGACATCGTGTCGCCGTATATTTCGTCGCTCGCCATATCGAGCTTTTCGTCGTCGCTCATTTTCTCCGCGCAGAACAACACGACCCTTTCCACGGACGATGACTACCGGACGTACAGCCCGGAGCGGAAATTCTACTACCCGTCGCAGGTCACGCCGTTCACGACATCCGTGCGCCTTGCCGGCACGATCGTGCAGTATCCGCCTGCGGCGAAGAAAAAAACGTCCAAGCCCGCCCCCGCGCTCATGCAGCCCCCGCCCGCCGTTGACCCCGACCGCAAGGACGGCGCGGCCGAGGGTGAGGCTGACGGAGACGGCACGGAGGATACCGCCGCCACGGCTGACGGAGCAGCGGCGGACGGGGAAGCCGCTTCCGAGCCGACGTTCACCGAAACGGCGCTGCCGCTGCTGGCGACGAGTGTTCCCGCGCGGTCGGACGTTGCGGGGCTGTCGTACAAGCTGGACTATGCCGTGAACGCCGACTTCACCTCGCAGTTCTCCTACGCGTCCACGGATCTGCACGAGGCGGACGACTTCTCCTGGGACAACGTGCAGGCCACGTACTACCGCGCCGCCGCGCCGACCTCGCTCACCTCGTCGCTCGGCTACCGGGGGCAGTTCGTCTCGCTCACCGACACGNTCACGTTCAACCCCGTCTATCAGGACCACCCGTATATCGACGACACGGACTCCACGGTAAAATCGACCCGGAATTCCGACTACAACGCGCGCAAGCTCGACCTGACCGACACCAACGCGCTCACGTTCCGCCCGCTGTACTACACCGAGCATTTCTCGGAGACCTCGCTCACCTGGAACACGACCATCAAGATGGTGCAGACCAAGTACATCAGCGACGACCCCGAAGAGCCGGAGTGGGAGTTCCTGACCACCGACCTGACCGACGACGAGTGCCTGACCGTGCACAACCTGAATTTCGTGCTCGCGGCAAAGGAGGGCAGCTTNGGGCAGAAACTGTCGCTCACCACNCAGCTGCCGCCGCTCGTGGACCGCTACAGCGGCATCCTGTCGCTGACGTTCCCGTACACCACGTTCTCAATCGGCACGGGCATCCGGCAGACGAGCAAGGACGACGACACNTGGATAAAGGAGGACATATCGCAGTCGCTGTCGTTCTCGCTGTTCGGCGACCGCATCAAGCTCACGCAGTCNTGGATCTACGACCTTGAGGAGGACGAGCACGAGTCGTTCCGCTTCTCGCTGTCCGGCTACGGCGTGCAGCTCGCCTACACGATGAGCTACGTGACCGGCTACGACTTTGACGAGGNCAAGGGCTGGATTCCGCAGACGGAGAAGAAGTTCCAGCCCTATTCGGTAAGCCTCGCGTACACGAGCGGGANAAAGAAGTTCTCCTGGTGGTCGGACCGGGTCGCGTTCNCGCCGTCGCTGTCCACGAGCATCGTGTACGACTGTCTGCGCCCGACGTACAGCTACTTCAAGTTCGTCCCGGCGTTCACGTTCAAGATCAACAACGTGCTGGACATCACGTTCAGCGCGGAGACCCGCAACGATTCGATCTACCGCTACGTGACGACCTATTCCGACGAGCAGCAGCTGATAAACCCGCTGACGGACCTGATAGACTCGTTCAACTTCTTCGACACGTCAAAGCGCGAGGCGAGCAACTTCAAGCTCAAGCAGTTCAGCGTCAAGGTGACCCACGACCTGCACGACTGGGACCTGTCCGCCGCGTTCAGCATCAGCCCCAAGCTGATCACCGCGTCGAACGAGCACTTTGACACGGACCGGAACGGCGGTCGCCAGTACTACGACTTCAGCCCGCGCATCACGCTCAGCGTCGTCTGGCGTCCCATGGAAAGNCTCAAGACCGANATCGTGGACGAGTACGGCGAGTGGGAACTCAANCCNTAGCGGNTTTNTTCCCGCTTGGAAGCGGNNGAACTTTANTTGGNGGGAGGCAACCCCTCTACTCGGAAGAGGGGGTTTTCCCTCTCCCAAACGTCGCAAGGCGTTGCCTTGCTTAACGAGTTTTGCTTTGCAAAACTCGCACTCACCCATTCCCAGCACGGCGTAGGGCTGCCGCCCTAAGAACCCGCTTCGCCACTTGTGCGGGCGGTTTTGCAAAATCAGTTGCAATGCTAAGCAATTGAAGTGTTCGCGCGGTTCGGGAAGTAGGTTCAACCGTCGTTTGATGTGTTCCCGCAGTCCGGGAAGTGCGTTCAACTGGCGTTTGAAGTGTCCGCGCGGTTTGGGAAGTGGCTTCAACTGCCGTTTGAAGTGTCCGCGCGGTTCGGGAAGTAGGCTCAACTGCCGTGTGAAGCGTCCGCGCAGTCCGGGAAATAGGTTTAACCGCCATTTGAAGTGTCCGCGCGGTTCGGGAAATGGGTTCAAATCGCGTTTGAGGTGTCCGCGCAGTCTGGGAAATGGCATCAACTGCCGCTTGAAGTGTTCCCGCAGTTTGGGAAGTGCCTTCAACTGCCGTTTGAAGCGTCCGCGCGGTTCGGGAAGTGGGTTCAAATCGCATTTGAAGTGTCCGCGCAGTGCGGGAAATGGGTTCAACCGCCGTGTGAAGTCTCCGCGCAGTCCGGGAACACAAACGCGAGTTTTGCTTTGCAAAACTCGTTAAGCAGTGCACAGCACTGCGACGGGTTCTTAGGGCAGCGCCCTAAGCGGTGCTGGAAGAGAGAGGGGGTTTGGGGGAGAGAGAAACCCGCTTCCGAGTAGAGGTTTCTCTCTCCCCCAAGAAAGTTNCCCCGCTTCCAAGCGGAAAAATCCCCCGCCGCAGGAATCCCCCGCCGCAGGAATCCCCCGGCGCGGCGCGCCCGCAAAATCAGTTGCATTTCTCCGCGTTTGGCGGTACAATGAGGGCAAGTGGATGCGACGTTTACGATCGTGCTGCCGGATACGGATATGGTCACGCAGGTGTGCGGCACGAATGACAGTCATTTGAAACTCATCGAAGAACATTTGGGCGTGCCGGTCTTTACGCGGGGCAACGAGATTTCCCTTGACAACGGGGACGACCATATCCGCCGCCAGTTCCGCTTCATCATCGACCGNATCCTTGACGANATCGCGGACGGCGGCGAGNGCAGCCCCGATNTGGTCGCGTCGATCCTTAACGGCGGCTGCGGGGACGAGCCGTTCAATGCCGCCGCGCATGCGATCGCCGTTCCCGGCGCGTCNCGCAAGATTTATCCCAAGACAAGNCAGCAGGCGCGGCTCGTGCAGGCGTTCCGCTCGCACGACTTGGTGTTCGCGGCGGGNCCGGCGGGCAGCGGCAAGACGTTCCTTGCCGTGGCGGAGGCGATGCGCCTCGTGCTGAGCCATGCGGTGCGCTCGGTCGTCCTGACGCGCCCGGTGGTGGAGGCGGGCGAGAGCCTCGGTTTTCTGCCGGGCAGCTTGCAGGAGAANATCAGCCCGTACCTGCGCCCGCTCTACGACGCGATGGAGGCGGTTCTGCCGCGCGACGCGGTGCGGGCTTTGGGCGAGCACGGGGTCGTCGAGGTCGCGCCGCTGGCGTACATGCGCGGGCGGACGCTGCGCGACTGCGCGGTCATTCTTGACGAGGCGCAGAACACGACCGTCGAGCAGATGAAGATGTTCCTCACGCGCATGGGCGAGGGNGCAAAGGTGTTCGTGACGGGCGACGTGACGCAGGTCGATCTGCCGAAGAAAAAGATGTCGGGGCTGGTGCACGCGCTGCGTGTCCTTCGTCCCGTTGACGGCATTGGGTTTGTGACGCTGACGGAGGCGGATGTCGTNCGGTCGGCGTTGGTCAGAAAAATAGTACAGGCGTATGAGCATGAGCAAGACGAATACTGAGAGCAGTCCGNTCGTCCTTTCGTTGTTGGGAAAGGCGGCGGAGTACGTAAAGGAAAAATGGCACGTCCTCGTGGTGTTTCTGGTCAGCTTCGCGGTGGCGACGGTGGTCGTCTATGTGGACACGTCCACGACGGACACGGTGGCGTCGTACACGGTGGAGGATTACGAGGTGGGNCAGGTCGCCGACCGCACGATTTTNGCCACCAAGTCGATGCCGGCGGACGAAGTGTTCCCCGTCGCCATTGAGGAGGGCGAGAAGGTCATCCGCAAGGGCTTCCCGATCACCGAGGAGGAGTACCTGAAGCTGCGCAAGATGGCGGCCTCGCCCGCNTACATCGACTACCGCGCGTTCTCCAACAGCGTGCTGTTCCTGCTGCTCGTGGCGGCGTTCTGGTTCTTGCTGTTCTCNCCCGCGCTGNTCGGGCGGCAGGTGGAGCTGAAGGAGGTCGTGCTTGAGGCGGTGCTGTTCGTCGTCGTGTTCGTGGCGGCGACCTTTGCGGGGAAGTCGCCGCTGTTCCAGTCNGTGTACCGGCTGCCCGTGGCGATTCCGTCNGCGCTCTGCGTGTTCATGGTCGCCATCCTGTTCGGGCAGGCATCCGCGCTGTATTTTTCGCTCCTGCTTGCNATGGGCGTGCTGGCGGCGGCGCATTTCCAGCTTGTCCCGGCATTGTTNACGCTCGCTTCCTGCCTGTGCGCGGCGCGCATCGTCCGCACTATCGAACGCCGGATTGANTTGGTGTTCGCGTCTATCATGCTNGCCGTGCTGAACGTCGTGTTCATGACGATGTTCAAGGTGATTTTCAACGACACGTTCTCCGACGTAGTGTTNGTGCTGACCGGCATNGCGTTCAACGGCTTCCTTTCCGGCATNCTTGTCCTCGGNCTGCTCACGCCGCTGGAGTCCCTGCTCAACACGGCTTCGGTGTTCCGGCTGATGGANNTGAGCGACCTGAACACGCCCGTCATGCGCCGGATGCTGCTGACNGCNGGCGGCACNTACAACCACAGCATGCTCGTGGCGAGCCTTGCCGAGAACGCCTGCAAGGCAATCGGGGCGAACGCGCTGCTCGCGCGCGTGGGNGCGTACTACCACGACATCGGCAAGATGGATCAGCCGGAGTATTTCGTGGAGAACCAGGGCGGCGGCGGGAACAAGCACGACGACATCAACCCGTCGCTCTCNGCGTCGATTATCCGCAGNCATGTCAAGCGCGGCGTGGAGAAGGCGCACCAGCTGCGGCTGCCCCGGCNGATCGTGGACATCATCGGCGAGCANCACGGGAACAGCGTGATGGCGTATTTTTACAACGAGGCGAAGCAGAAAGACCCGAACGTCAGCCCCGAATCCTACGCGTACATGGGAAACCCGCCCACGTCGGTGGAGAGTGCCGTGGTGATGATTGCGGACACGGTTGAGGCCGCCTGCCGCACGCTGGACAAGCCGTCCGTCCCGCGCCTGGACAAATTCATCCAGACGCTCATTCAGGCAAAGATCGACCACCACCAGCTGGACAACTGCCCGCTCACGTTCGGCGACCTGACGAAAATCCGCGAGTCGTTCGTGCAGATCCTTGCCGGCTACTACCACAGCCGCATTGAGTACCCGAACCAGAAAGACCCCGGCGGCGAGGAGAAGTCGCTCAGCGAGGCGGGGACGAACGCCCCGGCAGCTGCGGCCGAGAAGACGGACGAAGCGAAGCAATGAGCAGCCGTATTTTTGTCTCCGTGCAGGAGCCGCTGGAATCGCCGCCCTGGCTGGCAAAGGTCGAGCCGTTCCTGTGCCGTGTGCTGTCCGCGCTCGGTTATGACGGGCAGGAGATTTCCGTCCTGTTCTGCGACGACGCGTTTATCCGCGCGCTGAACAAGCAGTTCCGCGGCATTGACGAGCCGACCGACATCCTTTCGTTTGAGGACGGCGGGGAATATGCCGACGAGGACGGGACGACGTGGACACGCGCGGGCGACCTGGCGATAAGCCTGGAGACGCTCGCCCGGAACGCGGCGTATTTCGGCGTGGGCGAGGACGAGGAGCTGAAGCGGCTGCTCATCCACGGGACGCTGCACCTGAACGGCTACGACCACGGCGAGGCGCACGTCGAGCCGGGAAAAGAGCCGGACGACGACATGCTGAGATTGCAGGAATCCGTCTTGCGCGGATTCGCTGATGAGCGTATCATACCATAAGAAGAAAAAGCGATAAGGAGACGGCACGGAAACGTGCGGACGCGTATGAGTTTTTTTAAGTTCGGAAAGAACAAAGACGGAGACCCCCACGCTAGTAGCCCGGCAGGGCTGCATGGCGGCGCTGACCGGGCACAAGAAGCAATCCTGATTGAAGAGAAAAAGGACATGATCAAGGGAATCGAGGATCTGTCCAACACGTCAGTCAAGGAAGTCATGATTCCCCGTATCGACGTTGATTTTATCTCGCTCGATACGCCGCAGGACGAGCTGCTGGAGAAAATCGCCGAAAGCGGGCATTCCCGTTTTCCGGTCTACGAGGATTCGATCGACAACGTGGTCGGCGTGCTGTACGTGAAGGACCTGATCAAGGCGTTCGCCAAGAAAGAGGCGGTTGACCTGAAGAACGCGGTGCACAAGCCGTATTTCGTCCCCGAGTCAAAGAAAATCGACGCGCTGCTGCGCGAATTCAAGCGGCGGCACATTCATATCGCCATTGCGATCGACGAGTACGGCGGCATGAGCGGCATCGTCTGCATGGAAGACATCATCGAAGAGATCGTGGGCGACATTCAGGACGAATTCGACGAGGAGCACGAGGACATCGTGACGGTGGGCAAGGAGAACGAGTGGCTCTGCGACGCGCGGGTCAACATTGACGACCTGAACGAGCGTATCGGCGCGGCGTTCCCGACCGACGACTTCGACACGCTCGGCGGCTTCGTGCTTGACCTGTTCGGGCGCATTCCCGCCAGCACGGAGAGCATCCGCTGGAACGAGTACGAATTCATCGTTCAGAATATGGAAGGACACCGCGTCAGCCTGATAAAGGTCATCCGCCATGACACGGCGGCGGACGAGCAGGCGCGCGAGGAAGACTAGGCAATACGTGGGGTGGGGTATGGAAAGAAAGTTCAGAAGGCGGTCGCTTGCGTTCGTGCTGTGCATGGCGGCTGCCGTCGTGTCCGCGCAGACGGCGCGGCAGTATTATGACCGTGGCGTGGANAAGCAGCGGCGCGCCGACTATTACGGCGCGGGCGAGGATTTCCACGAGGCACTGCGCATCAACGCGTCCTACGCCGATGCCTGGTTNCGCCTTGCGCAGGTGACGTATGAGCTGGACGACTACAACCTTGCGCTGACCTACCTTGACAACGCCGAAAAATACGCGCGCGACAAGCTGGAAATCCAGAACCTGCGCGGGCTTACCTACATCGCGCTCAACCGGCTGGACGACGCGCGNGCGGTGTTCGGCGCGATGCTCAAAAAAGCCCCCAACGACGTGAACGCGCGCTTCGGGCTTGCCGAGCTGGATTTGTTNGCGGGGCGGTACGACGCGGCGAAAAGCCGCTATGCCGACGCGCTCAAGCGGCAGGCAGACAACCGCAAGGCGTTGCTTTCGCTGGCGTTGCTTTCTGCGGAGACGGGGAACGACCGCGCCGCGCAGGAGTACGTGCAGCAGGCGTTGTANTACCACGGCGCGGACGCGCAGGTGCATTACCTTGCCGCCTACCTTGCGGCGCGCGCGGGCAATTTGGACGAGGCGGAGCGGCGCGCGCGGGCGGCGGTGCAGATTGACGGCGATTTNGTCAAGGCCTACGTGCTTCTGGCTTCGGTGCTGTTCGCGCAGGCGCGCTATGACGAAGTGATTGACATCGGCGACTATCTGATCGCGCGGGATCGCGGCACGGTTTCCGCCTGGTATCTGAAGGGCTTGTGCCAGGTCAAGCAGGGGAACGACGAGGCNGCGATCGCCACCTGGACGACCGCCCTCACGATCGACGAGCACGACGAGGTGATGCGCTCCGCGCTGGAGCTGCTGGTCATGCGGACGACGCAGGTCGAGGACGCGCGGCGCGCGCAGTGGGCGGCGTATCACCTCAAGAAAGGGCGCGACTATGCGCGGCTGTTCATGGGCGAGGAGGCGCGGTACGAATACCAGCGCGCGCTCAAGATNGACCCGAACGACGCGCGCGCGCGCGATGAATTTGCCGCGCTGCTTTCGCAGGTGGGGCTGAACGAACTGTACTTGCAGCAGCTCAAATTCATCAGCGAGCANGAGCGCGCCCCTGACGGCGGGGACTCGGACGATGCCGAACGCTACCGCAAAATCAGGATGGCGGACACGATCGAGGCGTATGATTCGCTGCTCAAATACTCGCTCAANAANGCGTGGGACATCGACCCGTTCTATCTGGACAAGACGCGCTGGCACGTGGGGCTGTATTATACGGACAGTCCCGTGCAGCTGCTNCACAGCGAGGTCGAGCATATCTCCGCGGAGATGATACAGGANATTTTCACCGGCGTGGCGATTACGTCCGTCGAGGTGCGCAACCACCCGGTGAGCGGCTACGGCGAGGCGTTCCGGCTGGCGCGGGAGGGCGGCATGGATTATTTCGTGCTGCTGACCGTGGACGAGACCGAGCGCGAGGTCGCCATGAACGCCGTCGTCTATTCGGCGCGGACGGGCGTGGAGCTGACGCGTTTCANCCTGTTCCGCACGGGCAACGACAAATATGCGTCCGTGCTGCGCTCGTTCCGGCGGAACCTGCTTGCCATGCTTCCCGTGCGCGGAAAAATCATCGCGCGCAGCGTGAACGAAGTGCTCGTTGACATCGGGAAAGTCGAGGGAATGACGGAGAACACCGTGCTCGACGTGATAAAGGCCGGNNCTGTCCGCACCAAGGACAGCACGGTCGGCGTGGAATTCAGCCGCGATGCCCTGCTCGGCACGATTACGGTGAAGCGCGTCGGCGAGGAAATCGCGCAGGGCACGTTGCGGCAGAAAGGCTTTTACGACCGCGTGAACGTGGGCGACGAAGTGCTGGTAAANTCCATGCCCGCCCCCGCNGGAACTGCCGCCGACACCGCNCCCGCCGCCGANGAGGACGGANAGCCCGTNGCNGGCAANGGCANGGACGAAAAGGACGCGCGCAGCACGGCGGAGCGGCTCGGNCTGGTGCGCACGCCCGCAATCCTTGAGATAATCAGGAGCATAAAATAGCCCTTGTATTTTCCGCCGTTTTGGTGCATGATAAGGGTATGGACGTGAGACGGGCAGTCGCTGTTTCGGCAGTTTTTCTCTTTTTCGGCGCGCTGTTTGCGCAGGATACGGACGTGCGCCCGGTCGTCAAGAACATCACGGCAAGCCATGTCGCCGACGCGCAGGTGCGGGTCAGCTGGCGGCTGCCGCAGGGATTCTCTGCCGCCGCGATTTTGATTTTCAAGGGAACGCAGCCGTTTTCGGCGCGGCAGCAGGTCGCCGCGCTCGCTCCNGTCGCGCAGGTCAGGCCGGATTCGTCGTTTTTTGTGGACCGGCTCGCGGATTATAACGAATATTACTATGCGGTTATCGCNAAAAAAGCGGACGGCACGCTGTACGACGTGGTGCTGCCGTCCGTAAACGCGACCGTCACGGGAATCCGGGCGAAGCGGCCGGAGCCGGACGTAGCGGAAGATACGGCGGCCGAGCCGGAACGGCAGTACGCCGCCGGGCAGATGCGCGAGCTGCCGCTGCCGTACCTTGCGCTGATGGACGGGCAGCACAAGCCCAATCCGTTGCGCGGCGACGTGCTCGCGGCGGGTGCGGATCTGGCGGGCGCGTATACGGAAAAACGCCGCGTCCCGCTCGNCCCGTATATTTTTGAGGAAGATATGTTCGAGCCGGCGGGCGGCGACGAATACTTTTTGTTCGGGATTTTGAAAGACCATTTCGTCCGCAAGGATTATCAGAACGCGATCGGGCAGCTGCGGCAGTTTCTGAGCGTCAACCGNAGCGACGAGGTGACCGACCGCGCCATTTTCTACCTTGCCGAGTCGTATTATTACCGNAAAAATTACCGCCAGGCACTCAACCTTTTTTTGCTCGTCGCGGAATCCGTTCCCGTCGTCTCAAAAAAATGGATCGAGTCAACGCTGGATTTGTATCAGCTTCCCGAGGAACGCCAGTAGGCTGCGGGTCATGCTGATANTATCGATAGATAGGGAGCGCGTATGTTAGAAGANATGAAAGAGCCGATTGCGGTGCTCAAAGAAGATATTATGAACGTCTGGGGGCGTCTTTGACTCGGACGCGATTGACCGGCAGATAGCGGAAAAAGAAGCGCAGTCCGCGTCGCCCGATTTCTGGAGCGACACCGAAAAAGCGCAGAAAGTGATGAACGACATCAAGCTNCTCAAAGGNCGCGTCGAGCCGTGGCGCGAGNTGCTTGCCGCCGTGAGCGACATGGAGACCCTGTACGAGCTGGGCATTGAGGGCGANGACCAGAGCGTCGAGGGCGAGCTGCGCGAGCTGTACGATGCCGCCCGGAAAAAATTCGACCGGCAGAGCATCCTCAACCTGCTTTCGGGCGAGGTGGACAANAGCGGCTGCTTCCTGACGATCCATGCGGGCGCGGGCGGCACGGAGGCGTGCGACTGGGCGTATATGCTGAGCCGCATGTACATCCGCTGGGCTGAGCGGCGCGGCTTCAAAATGGAGACGGTGGACATTCAGGAGGATGAGGGCGGCATNAAGAGCACGACGATNCAGATTACGGGCGACTACGTGTACGGCTACCTCAAGGGCGAGGCGGGCGTGCACCGGCTTATCCGCATTTCCCCGTTTGACGCGAACGCCCGCCGCCACACGTCGTTCACGTCCGTGTTCATTTTTCCCGTGCTTGACGACACGATACAGGTTGATATCCGCCCCGAAGACTTGCGCGTGGANACGTTCCGTTCGGGCGGAAAGGGCGGTCAGCACGTGAACAAGACGGATTCTGCCGTCCGCTTTACCCATTTGCCCACGGGCATTGTCGTGCAGTGCGACAGCGAGCGCAGCCAGCTGATGAACCGCGCNACGGCGATGAGTATGCTCCGCGCGAAGCTGTATCAGCATTACAAAGAGGAAAAAGAAAAGGAGAACGCCAAGTTCGGCGCGGAGAAGAAAGATATTTCCTGGGGAAACCAAATCCGCACGTATGTGTTCCAGCCGTACACGATGGTCAAGGATCACCGCACCAAGCATGAGACGGGCAACATTCAGGCGGTCATGGACGGCGACATCGACCCGTTCATCGACGCGTATTTGCAGGCGCAGTGGAAAGGGCTGCCCGTCGGCGGTGACGACAGTGACGAAGCGATGTAGCGTCCTCGCGCTCGTCTGCCTGATCGGTGCGGCCTGTTTCGGCGAGGAGACGGCGGGGTGGGTGCTTGCGGCGCAGCAGTTCACGCTCGCGCAGAAAAACGCCCCGTCGGCTTCTGCCGCGCAGTTCGCGATGGTCTTGCCGCAGCTGCTGCTGGAGCAGATTTCCCTTGACGGGATGCGCGTGCTTCCCAGCCAGGAAGTGCTCGACCGTCAGCTGGATGCCTTGCAGACCGAGCGGCTCTCGCTTTTTTTGCAGCTCTCAAAGGAATATCAGTCCCGCGACGCGCTCGTGCTGACCCATGACAAGCCGAAAAAACTTGCCAAGGCGTTGGCGCAGGCGCAGGAAAAAATCGACAGCATCCAAAAAAAAATCGATGAGAATCTGGCGGCGGCGGATGCGGCAAGAGACTCGTTCCGGCCGAAGATTGACCGCGAGGCGGCAGCTGCGCGCGGCGAGGACGTTGCGGACGAGCAGCGGCAGGGGTGGCGGTTTCCGTTTTTTTTCGGCGACGGCGAATCGGAGCGGCAGCAGCAGGAGACGGTGACGATTTACCGTGCGGACAGCACGGCACTGTTCGCGCCGTCGGCGGACGCGCTGGCGGAAGGGGTGACCAGCCGCACGTATGAGAAGGAGGTCACCGGCGCGAAGATCAACGGTGTGCTGTCCGGCTCGATTACGGGCTACGGCGAATACCTGGCGGTTTCGGTCGATCTGTACGTGTATCCGGGCGCGAAGCGGGTCGGCTCGGTGACGGAGGTGGGGACGGTCGGCGACCAGATGGATCTGGCGGAACGGATCGTGCAGAAGCTTGTCCCCGCGATTGCGAACAGCCTGCCCGTCATGCTGCGTTTTGAGGTCGTTCCCGAAGAGGCGGCGCTGTCCGCGTCGCTCACGCTTGACGGGGTTGTCTACAGCCGGATTCCCGACACCTTGCAGGTGGACGCGTCCGTGCATACGATAAGCGTGGCGGCAAAGGACTATGAGACCGTCTCGTTCACGTACAAATATGAAGGCAACGAGCGGTACCGTGTCCGCTTTTCGCTGTCTCCTGCCCGGGACGGCGTGCTGAACCTGCGGCTCAAAAAGGAGCGCGACGGCATTTTTTATCCCAAGGGATTTGACCGGCAGGCCGTGGACGGGCAGCATCCGGCGGCGCGCGTGACGGTGAACGGTACGGCGGTCATCGGCGTGTTCACGGCGGGCGCGGACGACGACGCGGCGAGCGCGTTCTTTTACATTCCCGAAAACCTTGCGCAGGACGGCGCGAACCTCATGGTGAACGCAAAGCCGTTTGACCGCGCGGAGAACATTGATAAAAGGCGGCGCAGGATGTATACTGCATACAGTGCGCTTATCTGCTCGCTGCCGTTCACGTTCTACTGCACGGGCAATTTTACGGCGGCGAACAACGCGTATGCGATGGGGCGCGGCTCGTATGACGACGCGAAAAAATGGCAGACATACGGCTACGTCGCGTCGGGCATCTCCATCGCCTGCGGCGTGTGGGCGGTGTTCGAGCTGGTGCGCTACCTGTGGGCGGCGAACCAGGTGCTGCCCGCGACGGCACGGACGGACAACCGCGACTTTTCTGCCTGGGAGACGGCGGAGATTGCCGGGGCGGCAGAAGAGCTGACGGCGGATTCGGGAGAGACGGAATCGGCGGCGCAGGACGAAACGACAACGGAGCAGGCATTATAATGGGAAAACTATCGTTTGCGGAAAAACTCAAGGCACTTTTTGGCGGAAAAAAAGTCGATGACGCGTTTTTTGACGACCTGACCGACGCGCTGGTGGAGGGCGANCTCGGNGCGAAGACGGCATTCCAGTTGGCGGAAGANTTGCAGGAAATCTGCGCGCAAAAACATCTTGCTGACGAGGCGGACATCCGCGCCGAGCTGAAGGCGATGCTGCGGGGACTGGCAAAATCCGTGGAGCTTGCGCCGCCGCCCGGCAAGGTTTCGGTGTATATGCTTTTGGGCGTGAACGGCGTGGGAAAGACGACNACTGCCGCAAAGCTNGCNCGGCATTTCGCGCGGACGGGCAACGTGATTCTTGCNGCGGCGGACACGTTCCGTGCGGCGGCAGAGGAGCAGCTTGAGATGCACGGCGCGCGGCTCGGTATCCGCNTGGTGAGCCATCAGCACGGGAGCGACCCGTCNNCGGTGGTGTTTGACGCGGCGGATGCCGCGCGCGCGAAAGGCGGTGCGCTCGTGCTCGCCGACACGGCGGGNCGGCTGCACAACAAGGACAACCTCGTGCGCGAGCTGCAAAAAATCGACCGCATTGCGCGCAANAAGGCNGACGAGGGCTGCTACAAAAAACTGCTCGTCATCGACGCGACCACGGGGCAGAACGCGGTGCGCCAGNCNGAGGTCTTTCATCAGGCGGTCGGCGTGGANGCNGTGGTGCTGACNAAATACGATTCCACGGCAAAAGGCGGCGTGGCGTTCGCGGTGGGAAAGGAATTCGGCATTCCCGTGGCGTTCGTCTGCACGGGCGAGGGCTACGACGATATTNGCCCGTTNGATCCCGTTTCCTATACGGACGANTTTTTGGGATAGCGCGTGCGNCGGTTCNTNCTGTGTGCCGGNACGCTGTGCNTGCTCGNGCTGNCTGCGNNCGCGCTGTCGCCGCTTCAGCAGCTGTTCGACGCTTTGGTGCGGATTGCCNTTTTTTATCCCGATGTGGATTCCACGNGTGCCGCGTTCGCTCTGGCGGNTTCCGACGGCGACGGATTTCCTGCCGACGCNGAATCGTTCGGGGACGATGAGATTCCGCCGAACATCGCGGAAGAACTGCTGGGGCAGCTGGACAACCGCGCCGACCCGGGTATTGACGGCTCGGACAGCATTGCGGCGGTGCAGTTTACCGACAGCGGNGGANGGCTCCGGCGGCTCGTGTACGGGGACGAGCATTTTTCCGTGCGCGCGCAGGACGGCGGNAGGACGGTGACNGACAGCGCGGACGGGCTGATTGTCCGGCGGCATTTTGACGGCGACGACCGGCTGACGGCGCAGGAGCGTTTCAGGATTGGCGNGGCTTCCCGTGANCTGACGCTGCTTTCCGCGCGGACTTACGCCTACNATGACGGGGCGACGCTGCCGTATCAGATGACGGAAGAAATCACCGAGGGCGGCAAGCATACCGTGACGGACTACGATGAGAACGGCTTTGCCGTCANGCGCGAGCTTTCCCATTACGAGCAGCCTGCNNCNGNCGATNCCAGACACGCGGACGGTCAGCGCCGGCTCGTGCAGGACAANAAAATCGTGTGGGGCTATGACGATGCNCGNCGGNTGGTCGCCGAGGAGACGACGGCNTATTCCTACGGTAAGACGGCGACGGGCAGGGANAANGTCGAGACGGATGTCGTTAAAAAATTCTATGCGTATGACGGNCTGGGCGGCGATAAGCCCGATGTTTCGTACTTTGAGAACGAAAAACTGCGCATGCGTACTGTATACGAAAGCGAAAATGTGTATAATGAGACGATGTATTTTGACGGCGGGTTCATGGTGCAGGTGCGCTACGAAAACGGCAGCAAAGTGCGTGAGATTGTTTCGGTTGACGGAACGGAACTGAGGAGACGGACGTTTGCGCAATAACATGATAGCTTCGTTGCGGTGGGTGCTCTTTGTGTCCTGGCGTTTTTCCCGCGTCGATCGGAAAGGTCGCTCTGCCGTCACGTCNTTCCTTGCGTCGCTNGGCATCTGNCTCGGCGTGATGACGCTGATTACCGTCATCAGCGTGATGAACGGCTTTCAGNTGAGNTTTATCGACGCGATTATGGAAATCAGCTCGTATCATGTCCGCGCGGACGGCNTGGATGCCGCCGCGTTCGAGCAGTTCTGCGNCGCGGATGCCGATATTGTGNCGGCGNNCCCGTTTTATGAGGCGCAGAGCCTGCTCGTCGGCGANGGCGAGCGGCAGNCNGCGGCGATTGTCCGNGGCGTGAGCGAGCGGCAGCTGTCGCTGGACGACGGNTTCCGCNCGCAGCTGCGCATGATNCGCGGTTCGTTCGACGTGTCGGGGGAGAACACGATNGTGGTGGGCAGCGCGCTCGCCAACCGGCTGGGGCTGTACGTGGGAAACCGCGTGACGCTGTTCGCGCTTTCGGGCGGGAACGACGTGGANTTGGTGTCGTCCGACCGNGTGTTCACCGTGACGGGNGTTTTTCACACGGGCTATGCCGACATCAACGCGGCGTATGCGTTCATCAACATNCGGGACGCGCGGCTNTATTTTGGCGCGGGCGCGGTGCAGCACTANGGCATCAAGCTGCGCGACACTGCCGNCGACGCGCGNGTCATTNCCCGCATCCGGCAGGCNTTTCCCGGCGCNCANGCGGAATCGTGGCGGCAGTACAACCGTTCGTTTTTCGGNGCGCTNCGCGTGGAGAAGAANATGCTCATGCTGCTCGTGTTCCTGATTTTCGTGGTGGTCGGCATCAATATTTTCAACGGCATGCGCAGGATCGTCTANGAGCGGCGCGAGGANATTTCGGTGCTGAGCGCGTTCGGCGGCAGGTCGCCGCTCATTCAGTCTATTTTCGTGGCGCAGGGCTTTCTGGTCGGCGTTATCGGGGCGATTCCGGGGCTTGCGNTCGGNCTGCTGCTGAGCGTGCGNATGGGCGCGGTGTTCTCGCTNATGTCNAAGCTCGTCTATGCCGCGCAGCGGTTCGCGTATATGCTCGTCTCCCCGCAGTCCGCGGCNTNCGTGCGNGAAAACCCGATGTACATGATTTACGGCAACATTCCGCCGCGCATTATTCCGGGCGAAGTGCTTGTCATCACGATTTTCGGTNTCTTTTCGTCCTTGCTTGCGTCNTGGGTGGCAAGCCGNGGNGTGCTGAAGATGACCGTTGCGGAGGTGCTGCGCGATGAGTANCATNNTCACCATTGAGAATNTGGANAAGACGTACAGGACCGACAGCGAGACGCTGACGATACTCAAGGATCTGAGCCTGACGGTTGCGGCGGGGACGAAAAACGTCATCGTGGGCGAAAGCGGNAGCGGCAAGAGCACGNTGCTGAACATNATCGGCGGGCTGGACACGGCGACGGNGGGNACGGTGCGCGTCGGTTCGTTCGANGTCTCCGCGCTNGACGAGGACGGGCTGACCGACTANCGCGCGCGTTTTCTGGGGCTGATTTTTCAGTTNCATTACCTGCTCAAGGATTTTACCGCGCTGGAGAATGTCTTTCTGCCGGCGTACATGGCGGGCGTTCCCCGGCATGAGGCGCGGGAAAAGGCCGCGCGNCTGCTTGCCGACGTGGGGCTGACCGACCGGATGCACCATCTGCCGAGCCAGCTTTCGGGCGGCGAGCGGCAGCGGGTTGCTGTGGCGCGCTCGCTCATCAACGATCCGCAGCTTATCCTCGCCGACGAGCCGACGGGAAANCTTGATCCCGCCAACGCGCTGATGATCGGCGACCTGCTTTTTTCGCTGGCNGATACGTACAAAAANACGCTCGTCNTGGTNACGCACGACATGACTTTGGCAAAAAAGGGCGACACGTGCTATTCGATCGTGGACGGCCGGCTTGCGGAGCGTGCCTGGTGAAAACGGGATCTTCTTTGCTGTTTGCCTGGCGGCTGCTGTTCCCGCNCACGGGAAAAAAATCGAACGCGCGGCGCAGCCTTATCGGCGCGTGCGTGTGCATTGCCATCAGCCTGGTGCCGCTCGTCATGGTGCTTACGGTTTCGGACGGCATGATTCANGGCATTACNGGGCGCATTATCGGGCTTTCCAGCTCGCACGTGAAATGCGTGCTGTATCCGTTCGCAAAAGAGGCNCAGGACGAATCGGCGTTGCGNGCGCTTGCCCGGACGCTTTCCGCCGTTGANGGCGTGACGGCGGCATACCCGGAGATGCAGGGCATCGGCCTTGCGGCGGGCAAGCGGGGCAGGATGGGCGCGACNGTCAGGGCGGTGCAGGACGATGTGTTCAAAACCAATCCGTCGTTNGCGGGGCTGTTTTCCGTTTCNAGNGGGGAAGCGGTGCTGAGCGGGAANCATACGGCGGTNGTCGGCGAGAAGCTGGCGGAGCAGCTGGGGCTTGCCGCCGGCGACACGTTCCGCNTGATNACGGCGCGCCGCCTTTCGTCGGGNAAAACCGTGCCNAANATCACGCCGCTCACGGTCGCCGCCGTNGTTTCGTGCGGCTANCAGGAACTGGACGCGCTGTGGGNGTTCGTGCCGCTGGAGACCGGGTTNGATATATTGCCCGTGCAGTCGAGCGAGGTNAGNGTGGGGCTTTCGACGGCGGACGCGTTCGATTTTGTCAGCCTGTCGCGCGTGCAGAACGGCGTGGAGCGCGTTGTCCCGCAGTACACGCGNGTCTACCGCTGGGACGAGCTGAATTCCGCNCAGTATGAGAATTTTTCCTCCACGCAGATCATGCTGCTGTTCATCATGCTGCTGATCGTGCTCGTTGCCTCCGTCAACATTTCGAGCGCGCTGGTCATGCTCGTCATGGAACGCCGCCGGGAAATCGCCATNCTCAAAAGCNTGGGCGGCTCGGCGCAGGGCATTGCGTTTTCGTTTNTGGTGACGGGGCTGGTGACGGGCGCGATCGGTGTCCTTGCGGGAATTCCGGCGGGGCTGCTGTGCGCCGTCAATTTTGACGCGATTATCCATGCGATTGAGCGGCTGGTGAACGGCGGCGCACAGTTCGTGTACCTGCTGCGCGGCGGGACGCTTGCCGATTTCGCGCAGATTCATCTGCTCGATCCCGCGTTCTACTTGCAGCGCATTCCGCTTTCCGTGCCGCTCGGTCAGCTGATTGTCATCGGCTGCGGGACGCTCGTGCTTTCGCTCGCGGTGAGCGCGATTCCCGCAGTCCGGGCGGGCAGGGAAAAACCGATCGATACGCTGCGGAAAATATAGCCGATAGCCCGAAAATATGGTATATTATAGATAGCACTTTTTGAGACGGTGGACTATGAACGAGACGACGTGCGATTTTTGTCATACGAATACGGCGGTTTTTTTTATCGAGCAGGTGGGGCAGGATTCCCGCAAGAAACTGAACCTGTGCATGGCATGTGCCGCCAAGCACGGCGTGATGCCCGATTCCCCGTCTTTGGGGAAATCGCTGGGCGGGCTGTTCGCGCGGCTGGCAAAAATCTCCAAAAAACTTGCCGAAGAAGAAAGCCGCGTCTGCCCCGTCTGCGGGACGAGCCTTGCCGCCGTCAGGAAAACGCGGACGGCGGGCTGCCCGGAATGCTATGCCATTTTCAAGGACGACATTGCGGCCATACTCAAGGATCATGGCATGANCGGTCGGTACACGGGAACCATGCCGAACCGCCTGCGCAATTTCCGTTCGGTGCTGAACGACCGTATCGTGCTGCGCACCAAGCTGGAAGAGTCGCTCAAAAAAGAAGAGTATGAGAAGGCGGCGCTGTACCGCGACTATCTGCGCGCGCTGGAGAAAACGCACGTGGCGGGCGGCGGACAATGACCGAACGCACTGCCGCCGGGACGGATGCATGGTATGCCGCTGCCGGTCCTGAGAACGATGTCGTGCTGTCTACTCGCGTCCGGCTGGCACGCAACCTGGCGAATTTTCCCTTTCCGGCTCATGCCGTGCAGGACGACGCGGAGCGCGTGCGGGCGTTGGTGTTCGATTCGTTCGCGCACGGCGAGAGTCCCGACGCGTTTCAGGCGGTTGCGGCGGACGACTTGGACGAGCTGGGCGCGCGGATTCTGGGCGAGCGCGGCGTACTTGACGGCGGAACGGATATGCCCGGCTGTGGCATCGTCATGCGTACGGACGGAAAAGTCGCCTGCACGGTCAACGCGGGCGATCACGTGCGCATCAGCGCGTTCGCGCCGGGGCTTGACGGCGATGCCGCCTACGATCTGTGCCNNCGCCTTGACGAGGGGCTGCAAAAAACGCTCCAGTTNGCCGCCAGCTATGACTTCGGCTTCTTAACGTCGTCGGTGCTTGACTGCGGTAGCGGCATGAAAGTGAGCGTCCGNGTGCATNTGCCGGCGATTTCGTTTGCGGGAAAACTGCGCGACTGCGTGACATCGCTCGAAGAAAAAGGCNTGGGCGTGTCGGCGTGTTTTGGNGCGGGGGANGAGAACGGCACGTCGCTCGGCGCGTATTATCAGATTGCCACCAGGCAGCCGGCGGTCGGCAGCGAATTCGACCAGATGGCGGCGATTGTATCCGCCGTCAGGTACGTGGCGGAATGCGAGCGGCGCGAGCGTGCGGCGGTCATGCACGGGCGTCCGACCGAGATGCAGGACGCGGTGTACCGCGCGTATGCGAAGATGAAGTTTTCATCGCTTATGACGCTGCGCGAATCGGTCGATAGTATCGGTAAGCTCAAATGGGGAATCGACGCGGGCATGGCGGGCGGCATTGCGGACAGCGATCTGTGNGCGCTTTTGTACCGCATTCAGGACGGNCACTTGCAGTTCGTGCTCAAAAACGGCTCGTTCCATTTTCCTTCCGACATCGCGCACGATAATGCGCTGCAAGTCGAACGCCTGCGGGCGGTGATGATGCAGGAAGCGTTTGAGCGGCTGACATTGTAAAGCCACAGGGAAACAATAAGAGGCATTGCCATGAAGACAAGGGGATTTTCTCCGCGGGCGCACCGGCTGATGGGCGTGTACGCACAGAACGAAGGACGGAAAAGCGGCGGCGTTGAGCTGCTCCCGGAACACATGCTGCTCGCGCTGCTGAAAAANGCGGACGGGCTGGGCTATCAGCTGTTGCAGAACCTGCACATCAACGTGCTTTCGTATCAGCTTATTTTGGAGCAGAGCCTGCCGCCCGCGCAGCGGCTTTCCGGCGAAACCGACGGGCTGCCCTCATCGCGCCGCCTGCACACGCTGGTGGATGCGGCGGTGGTCGAGTCGCGGTCGCTGTGCAATGATTACGTGGGCACGGAGCATCTCCTGCTGGCCGCCATGCGCGACGAGCAGAGTCCGACGGGGCATTTTTTTGCGCGCGCGGGCATTACGATTGACGTGGCGCGGCGCGAGGCGCAGGTCATTCAGCGGCAGATGCCTTCAAGCGCGGCGGACAACGGGCAGCCGGGCGGGGAATTCGGCGCGATGATGAAGAACTTTTCCGGCTCGTCCGGCGGCAGCCCGCAGAACCGTGGCGCGCAGCAGCGGCGGTCGTTTTTGACGGATTACAGCCGCGACCTGACGCAGCTTTCGCGCGAGAACGCGATTGACCCCGTGGTCGGCAGGGAAAAAGAAATTCAGCGGTGCGTGCAGATTCTGAGCCGCCGCACCAAGAACAATCCCGTGCTGATCGGCGAGCCGGGCGTGGGAAAGACNGCCATTGCCGAAGGACTCGCGCAGCATATTGCGCGCGGCGACGTGCCGCGCAACCTGCTCAAAAAACGCGTCCTCGCGCTCGACCTTGCGGCGATGATTGCGGGCACGAAATACCGCGGCGAATTCGAGGAGCGCATGAAGCGCATGATGAAGGAAATCCGCGACAGCGGCGACATCATCCTCTTTATGGACGAACTGCACACGATTATCGGGGCGGGCGGACCGGAAGGGCAGATGGACGCGAGCAATATCCTCAAGCCCGCGCTCAGCCGCGGCGAGATTCAGGTCGTGGGCGCGACGACGCAGAAAGAGTACCGCCGCTATTTTGAGCGTGACCCCGCATTGGAGCGCCGGTTTCAGATCGTCACCGTGGAAGAGCCGGATGCCGCGCAGTCCGTGCAGATTCTTGAGGGGCTGAAAGGCAAGTACGAGGAATTCCACGGCGTAGCCTACGACGACGACGTGATTCCCGCGATCGTGCGGTTCAGCACGCGCTACATTCCCGAACGCTTCCTGCCCGACAAGGCGATTGACATCCTTGACGAGGCGGGCAGCGCGAAGAAAATTCAGGAAGAGGAACGCCCCGTGCAGCTCGCTGAGCTGGAGCAGAGCATTGAGGAGCTTGACCGGGAAAAACGCCAGCTGGTCGCCCATCAGGACTATGAGCGCGCGGCGATGGTGCGCGACAAAGTGCACGAACTCAAGCAGAAACTTGAGGCGTTCAGCAATTACTGGAAAAACAACGTGGCGAGCGTCAAAAAGCGCGTCACCGTGGAGGATGTCACCAAGGTCATCAGCATGATGACGGGCATTCCGCTGGAGCGGCTGGACGAAAACGAAAGCGCGCGGCTGCTCACCATGGAATCGGAGCTGCACAAGAGCGTCGTCGGGCAGGACGAGGCGGTCTCCCTGCTTTCCGGCGCGATCCGGCGGTCGCGGGCGGGCGTGTCGTCGTCCGCGCGTCCGATGGGATCGTTCATTTTCCTCGGACCGACGGGCGTGGGAAAGACGCAGCTGGCAAAGTCGCTCGCGAAATTCCTGTTCGGCTCGGANGANGNGCTTATCCGCGTGGACATGAGCGATTTTATGGAGAAGCACAACGCGAGCCGTCTGGTNGGCGCGCCGCCGGGCTACGTNGGNTACGACGAGGGCGGCATGCTCACCGAAAANGTGCGCAAGAAGCCGTACAGCGTCGTCCTGCTCGACGANATNGAAAAGGCGCACCCCGACATCTTCAACCTGCTGTTGCAGCTTCTTGAGGAGGGCGAGCTGAGCGACAACCTCGGCCATACGGTGAATTTCCGCAACACGGTCATCATTATGACCTCGAACGCGGGNGCGCGCGAGATTATGGCGGACAAGCGGCCGGGATTNTCTGCGGCGCGCGACGGACTGCTGCCGTACAGCGACATCAAGTCGGGNGCGATGGAAGAGCTGAANCGCATTATGAGCCCGGAACTGCTCAACCGCATTGACGACGTGGTGGTGTTCACCGCGCTTGACCGCGCGCAGGTGGACGCGATCCTTNCCATTCAGATCGGCGAGCTGGANCGGCGGCTTGCCGAAAAGTCGGTNACGCTGACGCTGAAGCCGAAGGCGCGCGANTATCTGCTCGACCACGGCTATGATCCCGGCATGGGCGCGCGCCCGATGCGCCGNCTGATTCAGCGNGAGATTGAGGAGCCGCTTTCCGTGCTGATTTTGGANGGNAAAGCCGCCGCAGGCGGCAAGGCGGTCGTGGACTGCGACGGCGAAAGGCTGTCGGTCAGGTTCGCGCGGCAACGGAAANTCGCGCACCAGGCGGGGCTGTATGCCGCCCGCTGAGTTTTCCGATTTCGGCACGAAGCTCTGCGNNCAGTCGGGCATTTTGCAGCTGATGGANGACCTGGGAAAGCCGCTCCCCAAAGACCGGCCGACGTACCAGCTGGGCGGCGGCAACCCNGCGCAGATTCCCGCNGTTTCGGCGATGTACCGCGCGCAGATGGAAAAAATCCTTGCGGACGGCACGGCGTTCGANGACCTGATCGGGCGGTACGACGCGCCGCAGGGCAGGACGGCATTTCTGGAAGCCGTCGCCGCCTATCTTTCGGACGCATACGGCTGGGACATNACNGCGGAGAACGTGGCGGTGACGAACGGCAGCCAGAGCGCGTGCTTTTACCTGTTCAACCTGTTTTCGGGGACGTTTTCGGCAGGCGGAACGCGGCGCAAAAAGAAAGTGCTGTTNCCGCTCGTGCCCGAATACGTCGGTTATGCGGATCAGGGCATTGAGCCGGNNACNTTCGNGAGCATTCCGCCGCGCGTCGCGATGGGCGATGACCACACGTTCAAGTACCACGTCGATTTCGATTTGCTGGAAGCGTACCTGCGCGCGCATGACGACGTTGGCGCGCTGTGCGTGAGCCGCCCGACCAATCCCACGGGCAACGTGCTGACCGACGGCGAGATTACCCGGCTTTCCGCGCTCGCCCGGAACTACGGCATTCCGCTGATCGTGGACAACGCCTATGGGCTGCCTTGGCCGGACATCATCTTTACCGAGGANGCCACGCCGCTGTGGAACGAGCATATCGTGCTGAGCATGAGCCTGAGCAAAATCGGCCTGCCCGCGCTGCGCACGGGAGTCATCATNGCGCGCCGGGAAATCGTCGCCGCGCTCGGCAACCTGAACGCCATTGCCGCGCTCGCGAGCGGNTCGGTGGGGCAGGCGATTGCCGGNCCGCTCATCAGCAGCGGCGAGCTGGTGCGCACGGCACGCACGGTGGTGCGCCCGTTCTATCAGCAGAAGTCCGACGCGGCAGTCGGCTGGATACGGCAGTGCTTTGCGGGCGGCGANTTTGCNGTGCACAAGAACGAAGGCTCGATTTTCCTGTGGCTGCTGCTGNACGATCTGGCAGTGCCNACCAAGNAATTNTACCATATCCTCAAGGAACGCGGCGTTATCGTCGTGCCTGGCGAATACTTTTTCTTTGGCGGCGGGAACGACGGCTCGCTGCCCCGCGCCGAAGACCACCCGCATTATGCCAAGTGCCTGCGCCTGAACTACGCGCGTCCGGCGGATGAGGTGGAGCGCGGCATACAGATTATTGCGGAAACATACCGCCGTCACCGCGCATCGCCGTTTTCACCATGAAACTCCAAAACAGAATTCTTTTGTCAAGAGGTTTTTGAAAAAATATACGCCGTATTTTAAAAATTTTACGGCGTGTTTTTAAAAAAGTACGGCGTATTTTAAACAAAAATACGCCGTACTTTTTTGGTTTTGTGCGGCGGATTGTAGCATATTCTTTCATGTGCATGTTGGAAGGTATGACATTTTGCGCATAAAAGCCATAACGCTGGATGCTAAAATAGTACGAATTTTGCTTTCAAATCAGTAACAGTTTGACTTAAAGTCTTACTGATTTTAACTTAAAATGTTACTGATTTGATGTTGAAATCAGTAACATTTCATCTTCAAATAAGTAAGATTTTGACTTGAAATACAGTATATATTTTGGATTGAAATACATACTGGGAGTGGAGTGTGTGTTTATGTATTGGCGGCGGTCAAGAAACATTGGCTTTCTCAATGTGCGGCTGTACAATGCCTGTGATGAACGCTACGGAAGACTTGGGGGAAACATCGCCGTTTGACGGCATACGCAGTTTTGCGAACATTCCGCTTGATGAAATCCTTGACATACTGCATGACTCGCACGAGCGGTCTTTGAGCAACTAAAAGCCCGCACCGCACTACCCGAAAAAAAAAAACGCAGAATTCTCCGAAAAAACACCGAAACCCCTTGACAAAAAACGCGGGGGGGGGGGGGGTATTATTGGGCATACTTTGTCGCACAGAGGAGAAAGACATGAGAAGAAGCATTGCCCAGTATGTTGCCGCGCCCTGGTGCGCGCTCGCGATCCTGCTTGCCGCCTGCACGGGCGACGGCGCAGCCACGGACGACGACCGGCACGTCGAGACCCCCGCCCCCAAGCCGGACAATTCTGGTATAACGGAAGAATATTTCTCTTTTTCAATGCCAGACCGCTACCTTGCAGGGGATGCGTTTTCTGTTTCTGACTTCCGTTTTGTGTATGTACATCCCGAAAACGCTGTAAACCTTGCTGACGTAACTGCTGATGAGTTGCGCGAGAATGGTATTACGTTTCAAATTGGTATTTTCATTGTTGATGAGGACTTGCATCGCCTTGCCAGTATTGGCAGCATCAGATCGGACGGTGACGAACTGCCTGTTTTTCCGGATGCAGGAACGTTTGCTCTTGAGGTGTCAGGCATTGTTGGCGGAGTGGAGTTTTGTGAGTATAGGACTGTTACTATAGCAAAAGAATTGGGTACGCCTATTGCAGGCAACGAGTTGCAGGTGTTTCTTGATGTCCTTGGCATTGACATGCAAGAATTTGATCGGCTTGCTTCCGGCGTATCGTCTGATAGCAGGGTGACGCTGACTTCGCAGTGTATTAAATTACTCGGCGATGTGTATTTCGGCACACTGACGGGGCGCGATGTGGAATGGAATTCGAGCCATACAGGAAAAATATACGACCACTATTTTGATTATTCCTGCCGTGAAGAGGTCTGTGAAAATATGGCGTTTGTACGGACTTACTATTATTCATATCGGAATGGAAATGAAGGGTTGCATGAACCTGCTGATTTGTCGGACTTTGCAAAGGCAATGAAGGCTCTTCAAAACGGCTGGATACAGATAGAGCGTGACGAGGATATAATGTATGGCTTTGATGATGTTCTTCCCTGCTATGCAGTTTCCGGGAACATTCTGTGTTCGGGCGAATTTAAAAATTATGATTTGCAGATTGAAAACTGTGGAAGCACGGTATTTGTGTTTGGTGATGACTGTCGTTTTTGTCTTACTTTTGATAATAGTGATTACTACTGGAATATTGATGAAGAAGAATTGTTTGACCTTTTTAACAGACTGTTCCCACAGGACAATCGTATTGATGCAGCGGAAATCATACTTGCAACAGAAACTGAAATTCCGTCTTATGAATCACTGCCGCTGTTTCATTACAGTGTAAGACAGGGACAGTCGCCTTGTGGACACTGGGTTGCCGCTCTCTATAAAACTTATATTAAAAATAAGATGCGGGAGAAAATAAAGTTTACAATGAGTTATAGTCGGTATAGTTTTACTGGATTTAATGAACTGCATAGTGGTACATTATTTAAAGGCAATGAACTGAGAACTGATGTTCGGCTTCCGCGAATTCCCGTCGATATTCTTGCGCTCGGAACTTCTAGCCTTTATGTGGCTGACTGTATTATAACGGGAGATTTGACAGAGGAGACTGTATTTAAGTTTGTAAACCTTAAGAATGTTGTATTTGAAGGCGATGTAAGTGGGATAAGTAGTTTTGTAATGTATGAAACTACAGTTCATGGAAGTGGAGTTGTTTGGTTTCAGAATAATCCAATTAATTGCTATGGCTTTTCTGGTGACTGCGTGAAATTTTCTGGTTCGGTAGAGTCTCTTCCAGTGCGATTAGGAGATCAAGCTGTTAAAGCTATTGACTTAACGGACTGGGATATAGATGATATTATCACTATATATGACAATACTGAGAAGTTTGATGGAATGGGTACGGTTACCTATCTAAAGAGTTCTGACAAAGACTATGCCGAGCACTTCATACAGGAACATAACGATACGTTCAGCTATTATTTTGGCGGCCATCGTCTTTTGCACAGTTTCTATCCAAGTGGTGCTTTCGATGTATATATAAACGGAAAATATGACGGTTTTGGGTCATGGCTAGGCAGCCTTCCCGAGGATGAATGCAGGGATAACTGGACTCCTGTTGAAAATAGTAATAGTTCGTGGTGGCCCATAACAGAAAAGAATGTAGAAGCCATATTCACTGCGTATGAGACAGGAGAGAAAAATTTTGACGGATATGAGATAAATCCGAGTCATACATTACGGTATCAGATTCCGCATGAACGTCTTCTTGAAGAATGGGAGCATTACGGTACCTATGAAGTGTTTAAGAGGGGTGTTGATAAGAAAGAATTTTATAGAGACATGGTTGAGTTGTACGAACGTGAAAGTAAGTATGAGGCGCTGATGTCTTCTGAATACTTATCTCATCGTTGTGCTTACGAAGAAGCAAAGCGTCGTGCAGGGCTTTAGTTGCCTGTAACAGTTGCCTGCCGCCGGAAATGCAATTATGATATATATGGTACGGTCATAAGATATATACATTACGGGCGGAAAAAGTAATGGAAGCGTTGAGGCTGACCAGACGGAGGTTCGGCGGCAGATGATGACCGCCGCCGCGCGTCCTGCGGCAGTCCGTTATTCTTCTGATGCGGAAAAGACAGGAACGCTCGTTGACTTAACGGAGGCGAGGAAGATACTTTCCTGGTGATTCTTGCCGTGCCATAAAAACCGCGTCAAGGTGAAATTCTGACAGAATTCTTTTGTCAAGAGGATTTTGCAAAAATGTACGCCGTGTTTTAAACATTTTACGGCGTGTTTTTTTAAAAGTACGGCGTATTTTTGTTTCAAATACGCCGTACTTTTTTTGTCGTCCGCCCGCTAGAACTGGTAGCGCGCGCCCACGGTGACGAAGCTGTTGTGCTGCCAGCCGTCGAATTCGCTGTTTTTGTCCTTGCACCAGATGAACATGCCGCTCAGGGACACGTCAAATCCGTCAAGCAGGGTGCGGGTCAGCTTGGGCAGGACGATCACGTCGCCGCGCTCAATGCCCCAGATCGCCTTTACGTCGAGCTTGGTCTTTTCATGATCCCAGCTGTCCGTCACGGCGAGCACGAGCTTGTTGTTGCTGTAGCGTCCTTTCGCGTCGTAATCGCCATCAGAAACCGGCAATCTTGTTGTTGCCACCATTTTCTTCGTAATGTCGTCGATTTTGTCGTTGCGCAGGATATAGCTGCCCTGGTTTTGGAGGTTCACGTTGATGTTGTGGAGCGGCAGGTCGATGTCAAAGCCGACCACCCAGCCGATGCTGTTGTTCTTTACCCAAGGGTCGTCCCCGGCGGTGTCCGCGGTCAGGTTGTATGCGAATTCGGCGCGCGTGTTGAACTTCCACAGCACTGCCGCCGCCTCAAGCCCGAACACTTGCATACGGTCGTAATGCAGTTTCGGCAATTTCGATGGTGTCTGACNCGTCGCTATCTCCGCAAGTATCGGCGACANATCGACGGAGACNTGNTTGTTGTGTCCGTAGTAGTANCTCACGCCCAANTCCACCGGTCCGAGCGTAAAGGTGGAGCGGATGCCCGCCTGCCCGTACTTGAACGCGAACGTCTTGGGATANTNNAGGTCNCTGAGGCTTATTTCTTCTGCATNTNNGTTCAACTGATNTNNGNATGNTCCATNCAGNNGNNNGACTGCTTTTGTCATCTTTCCNGGAATCCATTCGNCGTCCGTCGCGTAGCGGTCGCCGGTCATCGTGGGGGTGTANATGCCCTCGAATTTGATGCCGCNGTCNGTCGTGTACACGGCGCGGAACATCGGCTCGGCAATGCGGCGGTCGATGTAGTCGGGAATGATGTAGTCGGTGTAGTCGTTGGCGTTGAAGTTGTCGAGCACGTGCAGCTTGTCGCCCTTGCCCCANACCACTTTCATCTTGCCCGCCTCNAGCTGCAGGTTGCCGTTCACGTAGACGCGGGCGGTGAATTCGTCNAGGATGTCCGNGTAGTANNCGCCGCCGAGCGACGTGNGGTCGAGNTTTATCGTGCCGGAGAAGTCCGTGGACGCGCCGCTGTAGGCAATGCCCAGCTTGAGCGACGGGAACACGGCGGTGGGGAAGTCGCCNACTTTCAGCCGGNNGTTGCCGTCGTCCCGCCGGTCAACATAGACGCGTCCCTCAAGGCTCGCGTCGCCGTTCAGGCTGATTGCGGACAGCNCCGCNCCGNTGCCGCCGGACGACGCGCNNTCGCCGCCNAANTCAAANCCGCCGTCGTCGGCGAAGTCGAATCCGAAGTCGTCGGCGAACGCCGCGCCGGCAAGCAGCGCGCCTGCCAGCGCGACCGATAGGATCGTTCGCGCCTTCATACTAGAGCCGCCCGGTCGTCAGGAAGTTGGGGGTAAAGTAGCCGTCGGGCAGCGGCNTGTCCACTTCGATGTTCACCATTTTGAGCACGGTGCTGTGNCCGGTCTGCACGTTGGTCATCACGTTCTCTGACGGAATGTTGTAGGTTTTGTTGCCCGTCTTGGGCGTGATTGCCTTGATCTCGTTGATTTTGAGCAGCTTGCCTTTCTTGTCGTACAGTTCCACGTAGGTGGGAATCCAGCTGTCCTTGGTGATCCANGAGATGCGGTAGCTGTACTGGCTTGACTTGGCGTCCTTNGGCGTNGACTTGACCACGTACAGGTCTTTGAAGTTGCCCTTGTNCTCGCTCTCTTTCAGCAGTTCGTGCGTGTCGTCGCTTACTTCGCGGCTGCTCATGTCATCGTAGGTGAAGTCCGTGCCGACGAACGCCTTGTCGCCCTCCGATGACGCGACGCGGCGGGTGGAGCGCANTGCGGGCAGGTAGATCCACTTGTCGTCGGCCTTGTCNCCCTCGTTCTCTTTCTGCAAGAAGCGCGTGTCCTTGACCGAGGCGGGGCTGAGGAACACCATCACCATGTCGCTCAGGTTGTTCTTGCAGCGTCCGTACTCGCCCACGTTGCGCGTCTCGGTCACNTTGCCGCTCTTTTCGATCAGCGACAGCGTGACCGCCGCCTTGGTGAAGTCGGGTTTCTGCCGGTCGAACACGTTCTGCATGATCTCCGTCCCGTCAATGGCGAACGCGGCAGTTCCTGCCGTGCATCCGATGACCGCAACCGCGGCCGCCAGCATTTTTGTCAGTTTCATAAGGATACCTCCAGTCGTTTTATTGTTCCTTTGTTGTCAGTTCTGTGNGCTTGCTTTTTCCGAGGCAAGCTTTGCNTTGTATGCTTCCCGCTCTTCTTTCGGCCACATGAATTGGGGGTCAAAGGCGTTCAGCAGGCCCGGAATGATCGTCATTGCCAGCATGGAGCTGGTGAACATGACNACCGCCACNANGATGCCGATGTAGCGCAGGATGATGAANCGGCTGAACACCAGCACGAGGAAGCCCATGCCCACGGCAATCGCGTTGGTGATGATGCCCTTGCCGCTCGTCTTGAACGTGTTNTCGGCGACGACCTCAAGGTCNTTNGNGCGCGCGCGCTCGTGCTGGTACGTCTCCATGAAATGGATCGTGTAGTCGATGCCCACGCCGATTGCGATGGACGAGACAATGCTCGTACACAGGTCGAGCCGGATGCCCGCGTAGCCCATCACCATGAAGTTGAGCAGGATGACCAGCCCCAGCGGAATCGCGCCGATAAGCCCCGCCCAGCCGGACCTGAACGACAGCGTGATGATGACGAACACGGCGACCAGCGAGAAGACGATGCTGATCATCTGGCTGTTGATGACCAGGTTGCTCATCGTGTACTCAAGCGCGGCCGTGCCGGTTGCTTCGATGTCGTAGCCTTCGGGGAAGTGCTTCGCCGCGTAGTCCTTGATGTCGTCGATGAGCTTGCCCGTGTCCACGGTGCTGTGTGTGCGCAACTGCACCTGCGTACGGATTGCCTTTGGGTTCGTCATGTCGTCTGCAAAGCGCGTGATTGAGTCGCTGGAGAGCAGATACAAGTATTGCGTCACCAAGTCGCCGAGTGCTTCGCGCCGGTCAACAGGATATTTTTCGGTGTCGTAGGGAATCTCGTAATAGTCAAGCCCGTTGTAGTTGAGCTGCTTTTCCAGTTCGGAGACGACTTCGTTCGCGTTCGCCTTGTCGCCGCCCGCCGCCGCATACGCCCGACCGAGCATTTCGAGCAGCTGCTGCATCGTGACCGTTTCGCCGAGTGCCTGCGCGTCCTCGCCCTCGGGCGTGTGCATCACTTGGTTCATGCGCTTGATTGACGTGGTGAACGAAACGATCTTGCCGATTTCGGGGTGGTGGGCGAGCATGTATTCCTGCATATCGTCCACTGCCTTGAGGATTTCGGGGTTGGTGAGCATATAGTATGCTTTCGGCGCGTCCGCGCTTTCATCGCCGAATCCGAAGTCGTCGCCACCGAAGTCAAAGTCGCCCGCCGCGTCCGCCTCGGAAAAATCAAAGTCGCCGAATCCGCCGTCGTCCGCCGCTGCATCGGTGCCGTCATCCGCCTTCTCCTTTCCCGACACGACGAAATACATGCTGTTCGACCCGGCGAGCGTGTCGTCCACGTAGGCAAGGTCCTGCCGGAATTTGCTGCTGCCGGGGAAGTAGTTGACCATGGCGGTATCGACGATGAGCCGCTGTACGCCGAACGCGGAAAGCAGCACGATAACTAGCATGAACACGATGAGGCGTGGCTTGGTACCCGCGAAGAAATGGTACAGGCTGTACAGGGTCTCACTGTTCTTTTCGGCAGAGCTTTTTCCGCCGCGCCGCGCCAGCTGTTTTTCCATCCGCTCGCGCAGGCGTGTGCTCAAATGGTTTTTGTTGCGCCAGTGCTTGCCCACGTTCTTGAGCGGCATGACGTACAGCAGGGCGGGAATGAGCGTGACGGACAGGATGAGCGAGAACGCNACGCCTGCCGCCGCAAAGATAGAGAACGAGCGCANCGGNCGCANCGGGCTNGANATGTTGGAGATGAAGCCCGCNANCGTCGTNATTGCCGCGAGCAGCACCGCCACCCACACGTCCTTGAGCGCGAATGCGATTGCTCCCGCGTGTTTTTCCTTGGTGATTTCACCCTCGATGTTGTCAAGCCCGATATAATAGTGGGTCATCACGTGAATGCCGTAGGCCGAGCCGCATGCGATCAGGCAGACGGGAATCATGCTGCCGATGATCGTGAACGAGTAGCCGAGGACAGAGAGCAGCCCCACTGACCAGATTGTGCTGATAAGGACGGTGACGAGCGGAAGCAACGTACCGCTCCAGGTATGGAATGAGAAATAGAGCGAGAGCAGTACGATGAGCGCGACGAACGGAATCAGGTTGATCAGGTCGCTCATCAGGAATTCGCGCGCGTCATGTGACATGACCGGGTCGCCGAAGTAGCGCACCTCAAGGTCTGACCCGGCGAGCGCGTCCTCGCAGACGGCCTTGATGTTCGCGAGGATTTCGTTTTGCACGGTGGACGGCAGTTCCTCGCCGTCCTCGGTGGATGCCGTCACCGTCACCATCATCTGCGCCGCCGTGAACGAGTCGTTCACGATGACGCGGTTGTACATTTCCTGCCAGTCGATGATCCGCTGCTTGATGAGGCGCATATCCTGCGCGCTGCCCGTGTACTCGTCATCGTCGCCGAGCAGGCTGCCCGCCACGAGGCTGCCTTCGCCGTCCTCGGTGACGTCGCCGTAGATAAAGTCGATGTTGGTGAGCGAGTCCACGTTCTCCACATAATCGAGCTTTTCGATCTCGTCGGTGATCGTCTGGATCACTTGGATATACTGGGGGGTCAGGATCGTCTTGCCTTTCGTCTCCAGCGATATGCCCAGCCCGAGCATGCTGCCGAACGTCTCTTCGGTCTGGAGCATGAACTGGTAGGATGCGTCGTCCTTGGGCATGAACGTGCGGCTGGTGTTCTCAATACGGATATTTTTCAGCTGCCAGCCGAAAAATACGGTAATCACGGCGGTTATGGCGATAATCAGCCATGAATGCTTGAGCATTCGCGGAATCATGGTGTTGTTCTCCTTGCAATTTTCCGGGAAAACTGCTTTAATTCATAAACGGTTTAAAATATTAAACCGTTCGACTAGATGATATAAACTGTCGCGGTTTGTGTCAATAACGTTTGGCAAAAAAAGTATACGTGAAAGGCGGGGAATCATGCAGCGGGAAACACACGTAATGGAAAAAATCAAGCTTGCGCGGCGGCAGTTCGAGGAATGCTCGGCACTGTTCGTCGCGCTCGGTGACGTGACGCGCCAGAAAATCGTCTGCGACCTTGTGGAGGCGGGCGACGATGGCATCAACGTGGCGCAGTTGACGGGAAAGTCGCTGTTGTCGCGCCCGGCAATCTCATATCACCTCAAGGTGCTCAAGAATTGTGGCATCCTTGAGCCGGTGAAGCAAGGGACGCAGATTTTTTACCGCATCCGTCTGCGGGAGCATTTCGTTATCGTCAAGCGCCTCATGCAGACGCTCGATGAGATTTTCACGGAGGAGGACGCATGACGAAGGCGGTGCTGTTTGACATGGACGGCGTGCTGCTGGACACCGAGCGCGTCGCCTTTGCGAGCTGGGAGCAGGCGGCCGACGAGCGCGGCGTGGCGGACATCCGCTCGCTGTACCGGCAGTGCATTGGCATGAACACGGACGACATCAAGGCGTTGCTCCGCGCGCGCTGCGGTCCGGGCTTTGACGCGGACGGTTTTTATGCGCGCGCGGGCGAGGTGTTCCGCGAGATTGAGATGACGCGCGGGCTTGACCTCATGCCGTCCGTGCGCCCGTGCCTTGACGCGCTCGCCGCGGCGGGATACCGGCTTGCCGTCGCGTCGTCCACGCGCACGGAGAACGTGCGCCGTCAGCTTGCGGCGGCGGGAATCATCGGCTATTTTGAGACGATCACGTGCGGCGATATGGTCGCCCACGCCAAGCCCGCGCCCGACATCTACCTGCAATCCTGCGCGTCGCTGGGACTTGCCCCGGCGGACTGCGTTGCCGTGGAGGACAGCCCCAACGGCGTGCGCGCGGCGGTGGCGGCGGGCATCCGTTGCGTGATGATTCCCGACCAGATTCAGCCGGACGGGGAAATCCGCGCGCGGGCGGCGNCTGTGCTGTCTCATCTGGGGGAGCTGCCCGCGTACTTGACGGCTGTATAAATACGGCATATAATGCAGTATTTATAATGGAACAGACAGACGTGTTACAGAAACTGTTGCGATCGTTCGAGCGGTATTACGACGTAAAGACCGAGGGCGTTGCCGCGCCCTTTGTCGCCGAGGCCGAATTCCACGCCCATGCGCAGCAGTATGTCCTCGTCAAGGCGGCGCACATCGCGGATATTGATTCCAACGAATACGTCTTTTTTGCGCAGGAGCGCGNACTGACCTGCGCGCGGCTCGCGGAGCTGGACGGCTCTGCCTGGAGCGCGGGGCTTTCGCGCGTCACGCCGTATATGGGTCACCGCTGCTCCGACATCGCGCTCATTATCGTCGCGCAGACGATTGACGACGACGCGTTCGCGCGGATCAAGAAGACGCGGCATTCCAAGTCATATCGGTGCAGCCTGTACGGCTGGAGCAATTTCAGGGCATTGGCTTACGAGACTTCCTCCGGCCGGGTGGCGTACAACCGGCTCGGCAAGGATTTGAGGCGGCTCGTGGGCAACCTATAAAACGTTTTCTGGAGGAGGAAAACAGATGACAGCATTACTCATCATTCTTGCTGCGATCGCGCTGCTTTTCATCGGCTACGTGTTCTACGGCTCGTGGCTGGCAAAGCAGTGGGGAATCGATCCCACCAAAAAGACGCCTGCACAGACAAATGCAGACGGCATCGACTATGTTTCCGCAAAGCCGGCGGTATTGATGGGACACCATTTCTCTTCGATTGCCGGCGCGGGGCCGATCAACGGTCCGATTCAGGCGGCGGTCTTCGGCTGGGTGCCNGTGTTCCTGTGGTGTATCATCGGCGGCATTTTCTTTGGCGGNTTGCAGGATTTCGGCTCGCTGTTCGCGTCCGCCCGCCACGACGGNAAGTCGGTNGGCGAGATTATCCGGGANTCAATGGGCAAGACNTCNAAGAAACTGTTCATCATNTTCGCGCTGCTCGTGCTGATNCTGGTCATCGCNTCGTTCGTGAANGTCGTCGCCGGCACGTTCTTTACGGNNGNNGGNNCATTCGGTATNGTNCNGCATCCGAACGGCAANCAGACGACGGCGATGATTTCGCTGCTGTTCATCGTGCTTGCGGTCGTCTACGGCTTTNTGACCAACCGCTGCGGCATCAAGACGCTGCCCGCGACGATTATCGGNCTNGCGGGCATCGTGCTTGCGGTGGTNATCGGGCTGAACTTCGGCTTTGCGATGAGCCGCACNGCNTGGATNGTNTTTATCGGNNNGTACATTGCGNTNGCGTCGCTCGTNCCGGTGTGGATGCTGTTGCAGCCGCGCGACTACCTTTCGTCGTTCCTGCTGTACGCGATGATGGCGGTCGCGCTCGTCGGCATTGTCGTCACGGCGGTCACGGGCAACGCGGNGTTCGAGCTTCCCGCGTTCACCGGCTGGAACACGTCCATCGGTCCGATGTTCCCGGCGTTGTTCATCACGGTCGCGTGCGGCGCGTGTTCGGGCTTCCACTCGCTCATTGCGACGGGAACGACCTCAAAGCAGCTGGACAATGAGAAGAACGCAAAGGCGATCGGCTACGGCTCGATGCTGATTGAGTCCGGGCTTGCGGTCATCTCGCTGATTGCGGTCGGCATGGTCTCCAAGACGTTCATCGTTGACGGCACGTTCAAGGGTGCGCCGCCGGTGGCGTTCGCTTCGGGCATTGCCGCGATGTTCGGCTTTGCGGACGATCAGAACGCCATCTACGCGCTGCTGACGCTGGCGGTGTCGGTCTTTGCGCTGACTTCCCTTGACTCCGCGACGCGCCTGAGCCGCTTTATGTTCAGCGAACTGTTCCTTGCGGACGGCGAGTCGTCGTACAAGGACGTTTCCGGCGCGCGCAAGGTACTCGCGCATCCGCTGTTCTCGACGTTGCTGCTGGTCGTCATCGGCTGTGTGCTCGGCGGGCTGAGCCTTTCGCAGATTTGGGCGCTGTTCGGCTCGGCGAACCAGCTTCTTGCGGGTATCGCGCTGATGGCGGTGGCGGCATGGCTCGGTCATGTCGGCAAGAACAATAAGATGTTCTTCATTCCGACGGCGTTCATGCTGGCGGCGACGCTCACGCAGCTGGTGCGCACCGTTATCGCCAAAATTCAGGCGATGGCGGCGGGCGCGCAGGGCGCATTCCACTGGGGCAACTGGTTCCAGATGCTGTTCGCTGCGGCGATGGCAGTGCTCGCGGTCATTCTGATTGTAGAGGGCATCAGGACGTTCAAGGCGCAGGCGGCAAAGAAATAGCCCGCTCCGCGCAATCGCAACGCCGGTCGTCTGTCAGCAGGCGACCGGCGTTTTTTTTTAGGGGCTTCCTGCCGACTGAGGCAGGCTTTCTCCGTCCGTGGGAAGCACCGCAAGCAAAATGGGCTTTCTACAAGTGTAGGAAGCCCGCCCCAGCCAGAAACAGTCTTTCTACGTCCGTAGAAAGACCGCCTCAGCCGAAAATGACCTTTTTACATCTGTAGAAAGGTCGCCCCAAGCGAAAATGCTCTTCCTACGTCTGTAGAAAAGCCGCCCCAAGCGAAAGTGACCTTTCCACGTCTGTGGAACGTCTGCCGCAGCCGTCTGCATTTTCCCGTGCTTGTCATTCGCCCCGTTTTTTTCTATAATTGTTCCCACACTCATAAGCAGGTATCACGATGACTTCACTGGAAAAAATGCGCAACATCGGCATTATGGCGCACATTGACGCGGGCAAGACGACGACGACGGAGCGAATCCTCTATTACACGGGCAAGATTCATCGCATCGGCGAGATTGACGACGGTCAGGCGACGATGGACTTCATGAAGCAGGAGCAGGAGCGCGGCATTACGATCGCATCGGCGGCAATCACGACGACCTGGAACGGGCATTCGATCACGATCATCGACACGCCCGGGCACGTGGACTTTACGGCGGAGGTGGAACGCAGCCTGCGCGTGCTTGACGGCGCGGTCGCGGTCATTTGCGCGGTTGACGGTGTGCAGCCGCAGACGGAGACGGTCTGGAAACAGGCGGATGCGTTCTCCGTGCCGCGCCTGTGCTTCGTGAACAAGATGGACCGGGTGGGCGCGGATTTTTTCTATTCGATAAACGACGTGCGCGAGAAATTCGGCGCGAACACGATTGCGCTGCAAGTGCCGATGGGGCAGGGCGACGACTTTGAGGGCGTGATTGACCTGATAAAAATGAAGGAAATCCGCTGGAATGCCGACGACGACGGCGAGACGTATGTGGAGAGCGACATTTCCGAATCGTACCGCCCGCTTGCCGACGAGTGGCGGGCAAAGCTTATCGACGAGGTTGCCTCCAACGACGACGAGCTGGGCATGATATACCTTGAGGGCGGCGAGATTACGAACGAGCAGCTCAAAAAAGCAATCCGCGCGGGGACGATTGCGCGGACGTTCGTGCCGTGCCTGCTCGGGTCGGCGCGGCGCAACAAGGGCGTGCAGCCGCTCATTGACGCGGTAATCGACTACCTGCCGTGTCCAACGGACGTCCCCCCTGCAAAAGGCATACATATCAAAAAAGACCGGGAGGAGGCGGTTGATATTCCGTGCGACGAGACGAAAATGCCGCTCGGTCTGGTGTTCAAGATTCAGCAGGACCGGGAAATGGGCGCGCTCTGCTTTGTGCGTATGTATTCGGGCAAGATGACGGCAGGGACGCAGGTGCTGAACGTGGCGAAGAAAAAACGGGAGCGCATCAACCGTATCCTGCGCGTGAACGCCAACCATATGGAACAGATTGACAGCGTTTCTGCGGGCGACATCGCCGTGTTCGTGGGGCTGAAGCTCGCGCAGACGGGCGACACGCTTGGCACGGAGGGAATGCCCGTGCTGCTTGAGAGCGTCAAATTTCCTGAGCCGGTCATTTCCGTGGCGATCGAGCCGGAAACGCTGAGCGACAAGGACAAGCTGGTGGAGACGCTCGCCGTGATGAGCCGCGAGGATCCTACGTTCACGAGCCATGAGGACGCGGAGACCGGGCAGCTGATTATCAGCGGCATGGGCGAGCTGCACCTTGACGTGCTCGTGACGCGCATGAAAGACGATTTCGGCGTGAAGGCGAACGTTGGCGCGCCGCAGGTCACCTACCGCGAATCCGTTGCGGGCGAGGCGACGTGTACGTCCGCATGGGAAAAGAACCTCGGCGGCAAGGACAACGCCGCGTCGCTTACGGTGACGATCCGGCAGAACGAGCAGGGCGCGGGCAACACGTATACTTGTGCCGTACACAACGCGGCAATCCCGGATGCGATTTACGCGGCGATACAGGCGGGCTTTGAGAGTAGTTTCGCGTCGGGCATTCAGTACGGCTATCCGTGTGCCGATGTGGGCGTGATCGTGACGGGCATTCAGTATGACGAGCTGACCGGCACGCCGTTCGCGTTCACTGCCTGCGCGGCGCAGGCGTTTGACGAGGCGGCGCGGAAAGCCGGGGCAGTGCTGCTTGAGCCGGTGATGAACGTGGACATTTCCTGCCCGCTCGAATTCGTGGGCGACGCTATCAGCCAGATTACCCAGCGCGGCGGCATGATTCTGGGGCAGGACAGCAAGGCGAGCGGCGAGATTATGCACTGCACGGCACCGATGGCAAAGATGTTCGGCTTTTCGACCACGTTGCGCTCGGTCACGCAGGGGCGCGCGAGTTTCAGCATGGAATTCGGGCATTTTCAGCTGAAAGCAGGCGGATTGGGGCAGTAGCCGCTTGACACGGACGCTCGTTGTCTGCTATAATCATGTCAATTCTGCGGGGATGGTGGAATTGGTAGACACGCTAGCTTGAGGTGCTAGTGGCGCAAGCTGTGCCTGTTCAAGTCAGGTTCTCCGCACACAAGGCTTCCATTTGGAAGCCTTTTTTTGTTGTATGGGCAGGTCGCGCGTACTTTGCTATTGTAAGTAGCACACTATGTGCGCTCGGCAATAGCACGTACTTTGCTATCGTAAGTAGCACACTGTGTGCGCTCGGCAATAGCACATACTTTGCTATCGTAAGTAGCATACGGTGTGCGCTCGGCAATGACATTGTGTGCTATGGGCAATGCACGGAGTGTGCGCTCGCGGTATGGCGTTGGTGCGGCCGCAATCGCACACGCCGTGCTGCGGCAAGGGCATGACAAAAAGGCACGGTGCGTGATATACTGGGAGCAGAAGGAAGTGCCATGGTTGCCGTTTTTGTGAACTGCGCGACGATTCTTGTCGGCTGTGTAATCGGGTTGTTTTTTGCGAAGAAAATCCCGCAGCGGGTGACGGATGCCATTCAGCTTGCCTGCGGGCTGGTCTCGTTCGTGATGGGCGTGCAGATGGCGTTCAAGTACCAGAACGTGGTGTACCTCGCGCTCGCGCTCATCCTCGGCGGCATTGTGGGGACGATACTCGACATTGACGGGAAGATCCTGCGGTTCGGCAGGTTTCTGGAGCGCGTCTTTCTTCATGGCGGGAAGGGGGCGTTGCGGGGGAATCCCCCGCTGGAGGGGGAAGGCGGAAATGCGGAGCCGCGGCGGAGCATTGAAGCCGGGGGGGAGACTTCCCCCGCCGTATCTTCTGAGACCGGGGCAGGGCCGCAGAAAAATTTTGCCTATGCGTTTTTGAACGCGTCCGTGCTGTTCTGCGTGGGGGCGATGGCGATTGTGGGGAGTTTCAAGGCGGGCATTGAGCATGACTACGCGATTATTTTCCTCAAGTCGGTGTTGGACGGGTTCATTTCGATTGGTTTTGCGGCGGCGATGGGCGTGGGTACGGCGTTCAGCGTCATTTCCGTGTTTGCGTATCAGGGCGCGCTGACGATCCTTGCCGTGGTGGTTGCGCCTTTTGTGAGCGAGCAGCTCCTTGCCGAGCTGACGGGCAGCGGCGGCGCGCTCATCGTGCTGATCGGCATCAATTTAATGGGGCTGAAAAAGGTCAAGACGGCGAATTATTTGCCCGCCGTGTTGTTCAGCGTACTGTTCGTGCTTGCCGAGCCACCGGTGCGGCAGCTGTTGGGCTGGTAAATTTCTGATTGACTTCCTGTGCGTCCTGCCCTATAATAAAAGCATACTATAATCCCTTGGAGGCCACAAATGGCAAAGGTAGAACTGAAGCATGTCGGTAAGATTTACGACGGCAACGTGCACGCCGTAAAAGATTCCAACATCACGATTGAAGACCGCGAATTCTGCGTGTTCGTCGGTCCCTCTGGCTGCGGCAAGTCAACGACACTCCGCATGATCGCCGGTCTGGAAGACATTTCCGAAGGCGAGCTGTGGATTGACGGCGAGCTGATGAATGACGTGCCGCCGAAAGACCGCAACATCGCAATGGTATTCCAGAACTACGCGTTGTACCCGCACATGTCCGTGTTCGACAACATGGCATTCGGTCTGAAAATCCGCAAGATTGACAAGGCGGAGATTCAGCGCCGCGTGGACGAGGCTGCCCGTATCCTTGACCTGACCCAGTATCTTGAGCGCAAGCCGAAGGCGTTGTCCGGCGGTCAGCGCCAGCGCGTCGCGGTCGGCCGTGCTATCGTCCGCAATCCCAAAGTATTCTTGTTCGACGAGCCGCTGTCCAACCTGGACGCGAAGCTCCGCGTTACGATGCGCGCCGAGATTTCTGACCTGCATCACCGCTTGCAGTCAACGATGATTTACGTTACGCACGACCAGATTGAGGCGATGACGATGGGTACAAAAATCGTCGTCATGCGCGGAACGGATGCCGGTGACGAGATGGCGGGGCGCATTCAGCAGATTGGTGCGCCGCTGTACCTGTACAACCACCCGATCAACAAATTCGTCGCGGGCTTTATCGGTACGCCGCCGATGAACTTCATGAACGTGAAGATTGTCGAGAAAGACGGAAAGGTGCTGGCGGACGAAGGTTCGTTTGTCCTCACCCCGACCGCGGAACAGCAGAAGGCGCTGAAGGCGCACGTCGGCAAGGAAGTGTCGTTCGGCATTCGCCCGGAGGATCTGAAATACTTGCAGACTCCTGCCGCGGAGAACAATATGCAGCTGAAAGTCACCAACAAGGAGCCGTTGGGCGCGGACACGCACGTGTTCTTGCAGTCAAAGGAACAGAGCATTGTGGCGCGCGTTCCCCCGGAATACGACTTCCAGCTGGGCGACACGGTGAATTTTGCTCCCGACATGGAGAAGGCGAAATTCTTTGGCAAGGGCGGCGACGAGCCGAACCTGTGCGAGAATATCGAAAGAAAATGGTAATTGCGGCTTGATGTATGCCTGTCTTGGCGGTTGCCGTCGGGGCGGGCATACAGAGCGCGTTGCCGCCGCTGTATTCTGCGGCAATGACACCCGTCTTTGTGGCGGGTGTTTTTTATGGTGCTTGATGCGCCTTTCTGGTTGGACAGGTTGGCTTCAAAATTCGATTTCCGTTCTGTAATGCGTGGCATAGCACTCTCCTGTCAAAAGCAAAGGTTTTCCTCTATCAGGGAGTGTGTGTCGCTTAAACTCCTTGATATGGTAGTCGTATCATAACACAACTAGATTAAGAAGTAAATGCATATTTTCAATGCATGATGTAGTAGTGTAGGAATATGAATTTCAACACGCGCTTAAAAGAGGAGATTGAGTTTGCTGACGTGCGGTACAAGGACTTAGCCGAAAAATCGGGCGTAGCGGAGCGCGCGTTGTACAATTATGTGGCGACCAAAAATCCGTCCATGCCGCCTGCCGATGTTGCGGTGAAGATTGCCCATGCGCTGGGGCTTTCGGTGGAATACCTTGTTACGGGGGAAACGGCGGCAGTGCAAGCACCGCAGGTTGACGCGCACAAATTCCATAAATATGCGTCCCTGCTCGACAAAATCGATTCGCTTTCCGAGCGGCAGAAACATTTGGTGCAGGCGATTGTCGCTGAATTCAGCACGTATTGAAGAAGCCGCCCGTTTTGGGTAGAATGAGGCACGGTGGGGCTATGAAAAAGAATTCCGTTGTCATCTATAAAAATCTTCCTGCGATCGTGACCGACCGTGTGGACGGCGACAAATGGCTGGTGTCCTGGTGCGCACGCCGCGCGACGGACACGGGGAAAAAGGCCGTGTATGCCGAGCAGAAAGTGCGCGAAAAAGACGTGCTCCTGCTCTGCGAGGACGCTTCGGCGGGCATTGATGCCGTCCTTGCGTTTGCCGACGAGGCGGTTGCGGACGGGAGCGCGGTGCGGCGGCAGGTGGCGGAGGCGTATGAGCTTCTGGCGGGCGATGACGAGACGGCGGCAAGCCCCATTACGTTTGCCGACCTTGCCGCGCTTGCCTGTGGTGAACTGCGGGCGGACGAGGCTTGGGGAATCTATGCGGCGGTCAAGGCGAGCCTTGCGTTTGAGGAGCAGGTACGCGACGGTGTGATCAGCTTTGTTCCCCGGAGTGCCGGTGCGGTTGCCGCGCTTCAGGCTCGGCAGCAGGAAAAAGAGCTGGCAGGGGCAGTCCGCGCGGCGTTCATAACGCGGCTCAAAAGCGGGACGCTGCTGCCAGACGACGCAAAATATATGGGCGACGTGGAATCGCTCGCGCTCGGTCAGACGGAAAAGAGCCGCACGATGCACGACGCGCACCTGAAAGAGACACCCGACCGCGCCCACAAACTGCTGCTTGACACGGGTGTGTGGGACATGACGCGCAATCCGTATCCGTTGCGCTGGGGGCTGAGTACGAGGAGCGCGCGCGAGGGACTTGCCGCACCGCCCGCCGAGGATCGCTTTGGGGTACCCGGCGTGTCGTATGCGATAGACAGTAGTTGGTCGCACGACCCCGACGACGCGATTGCCTTTGACGGGGAATGCCTGTGGGTGCATATCGCCGATCCGGCAAGCACCGTTTTTCCCGACGACCCGATTGACAGAGCCGCCCGTGCGCGGGGCGCGACGCTCTATATCCCTGAGGGCGCGAGCCGTATGCTGAGCGAGGACAGCCTTGCCGACTACGCGCTCGGCCTTGCGCCGAAAAGCCGTGCGCTTAGCTTTAAAATCACGTTTGACGAGCGCGGCGACGTTGCCGACTGTGCCGTGTTGCGCACGGTCGTGACGGTGGAGCGGCTCACCTATGAGCAGGCGGATGCGCGGCAGGACGAGCCGGGACTCGCGCCGCTGTTCGCGCTTGCCGCGCGCAATGCCGAACGCCGCAAGCAGGCGGGCGCAGTGCAGATTTCCCTGCCGGAAGTGCATATCACCGTGGACGCGGAGACAAAGCGGGTGTCGATTGAGCCGCGCACGGAGACGCGTTCTGCTGAAGTGGTGCGCGAGGCGATGGTGCTGGCTGGCGAGGGCGCGGCGCGGTTTGCGTTCAAGAACAATATTCCGTTTCCATTCGTCAGCCAGGAAGCACCCGATATTCCTCAGGACATTCCCGACGGCTACGCGGGGCAGTTCCGCCTGCGCAAATGTATGCGCAAGCGCACGGTCTCGCTCACGCCCAGCCAGCATGCGGGCTTGGGCGTGGGAATGTACAGTCAGGTGACCAGCCCGCTGCGCCGGTACGGTGACCTAATCAGCCACGAGCAGCTGCGGGCGTTCCTGTGCGGGCGGGAACTCATTGACAAAGCGACGATGCTCCTGCGCATGAGCGAGGGTGATGCCGCCGCCATTGCCACGCACAAAGCCGAACGCCAGAGCAATATGCACTGGACGCTCGTCTATCTTTTGCAAAATCCCGGNTGGACTGGNNCGGCAATCTGCGTTGACCGGCAGCCNAAGCAGTCGGTCTTTCTGATTCCCGCGCTCGGNTTGGAGACGATGCTGGCGGGCGTGACCGACGTTGCGCTGAACGATACGATTACCGTCAAGCCGGTGACCATAAATCTTCCCTTGCTGGAAGTGACGTTCGCGCGGTGCTGACGGCGCGGGGCGTTCTGTCTTTGNTCAGCGTGTGCGNCGCACCCGCGCGAACAGCTGTTCTTTAGTAATCGTCGTCCAGACGGGACGGCCGTGGGGGCAGTGCGGGTCGGGGAGCGCGAGCGCGTCTTTTGCGAGCTGTGCCGAAGTCGCCTTGTCGAGCACGAAGCCGTCCTTGACGGCGGCTTTNCATGCCGTCATTGCCGCAATGCGGTAGATGATGTCCTGCGGGTTCGTGTGCCGCTCCAGCAGNGCGTCGCGCAGNTCCTGCTCCGAGCCGGTCCAGCGCACGGGAACNGTCGTTATTTNCCACGTGCCGTCGGCNCGTCTGTCTGCCGTGAATCCTGCCTGCCGCAGTANNTCGNGGATTGANGCGATATAGTCGTCGTCTTCCTGCGNGGCGGTCGTCAGCGTGTAGGGCACGAGCAGTTCCTGTNTTTCTCCGCNGCTTGCCATNAGCCGGTCGAACANAATGCGCTCATGCGCGGCGTGCTGGTCGATGAAATAGAGCGTNCCNTCTTTTTCTATCAGAATGAACGTGCCGAGCGTGTTGCCGATGTAGGTGATGCCGTNCGCNTCGGTTTTTTCCGGGGCGGACGTGTGCGCGGAGAGTGCTTGCTCGGCAAGGCGCGGGGCGCGGTCGTAGTCAAAGAAGCGCGCNCGGAANTCGGNGCGATTTGTGGGTGTCGCACCGCGCGGCGNGNTGTCTGCTGTCTGCGTCCGNTCCGGCTCGGCGACGGCTTTTTCTGCCATGCTCCGCCGGTCGAATGCCGCCTGCACGGCGGCNAATGNCGCGGTATGCGGCGGGGCGGAAAAATCGGTTNGNTCTGANTGANNTGCGNTCGGTGCGTCNGNCNTTGCTGNGGATNNCGCNTCGGCATNNTNCGGCTGTNCGGCATCGGCTGCNGCCACTCCNTCCGNCGGGGCGGGGAATCGTTCGGTCTGTTCCGTGGCGTGGCGTGGCGGTTTTTCCCAGTNCAGNGCGATNTGCGTGTCGTCCGGGGCGGNCTCGTACTCACGNGCGGCTTTGATGCCGTAGGCGCGGAANAAGGCGCGGACGGTCGANCTGANNCCGTGGTGAAGCTCGGAACTGTCCTTGAAGCGGACTTCTTTCTTNGCGGGGTGGATGTTGAANTCNACGAGNGCGGGGTTCATCTCCACGAACAGCGCGGCGACGGGATGCGTGCCGTTGGGAAAAAATCCCTGGCAGCCGTACTCGACCGCCTGCATGAGCGCGTATTCCTGCACGCGCCGCCCGTTCACGTAGACAAAAAGCTGCTTGCGGTCGTTCCGCCACACGCCCGGCTCGCCGATTATCAGGCGGAATTTCCAGTCGNTGCCCGATCCTTTGATTTCGGAGAACAGCGCGGGGCTTTCTTTTATGCCGAGCGCGGCGGTAAAGCGGTCNGCAAGGGAGACNNNGCGCGGCAGGTCNGCACGGAGTGCGCCGTCAACCGTCAGGCGGAACGCGATGTCGGTGCGGGGAAGGGCTTTTTCGACGAACAGCTCGCGGCACAGCATGGTCTCGCTCGACGCGCGCTTGAGGAACTGGCGGCGGGCGGGGAAATTCTCGAACAGTCCCTCGCTCTGNACGATCGTGCCACGCCCGTTCTGCACGGGCGGAATCGTCTCGATGATATGGTCTTCGGTGATTGACGCGCGCATTTTGTACGTGCCGCTCATAATGGAAAGNCGGCTCACGGCGGCNATGGAAGCCAGNGCCTCTCCGCGGAANCCGAGCGTCGTCAGGTGCAGCAGGTCGTCCGCGTCGGTGATTTTGCTCGTGGCGTGGGGGCGGGCGCAGTGCGTCAGGTCGTCGCGGCTCATGCCGGAGCCGTTGTCCGCCACGCGGATTCGTTCGATGCCGCCGCCCGCGATCTCCATGCTGATGTCGTCTGCCCCGGAATCCACGGCGTTGTCCAGCAGCTCGCGCACGATGGCGGCGGGGCGGTCAATCACTTCGCCGGCGGCAATCTTGCGCGCCACTTCGGCGCTCAGCACCCGGACGGGATTACCCATGCTGCCGCAGTCCTTCGGCCGGCGCGCCCGCGCTTCCCGTTCCTGCGTCCGCCGCCGTGAACAAGTCCAGCTCAGGCGTGTCCGCCGTGTTCGGCGCGGGCTGGTTCATCAGTATCTGAATCTTGCCTTCGATTTTTTCGATGTCTTTTTCCAGTTTTTTTGCCAGCGTGATGCCTTCCTCAAAATCCTTGAGGGCGGATTCAAGGGAAATGTCCGTGCGTTTTATGTCGTTGGTCAGCTGCTCAAGGTGAGCGAGGTTCGCTTCAAAATCTTTCATGCGGACAGTGTAGCACGATTTTTGCGCCTTTGTCAGCACCCCGTTACGGTNGCGCGGATAATGCCTTCGGCGGGGACGATTTCNATCGTGCTGCCTGNNGCGGTGTCCTGCGCGCGNCGGATGATTTTTTTCGTNGCGCCGTCGCGCACCATGGCGTAGCCGCGCGCGAGGATTGTTNTGGGGCTTGCGCTTTCCAGCATCTGNANGCAGTGCGCGATACGNTCGCGCGTGTCCGCCGTCTTGCGCCGTATCTGCTCCGAAAGNGCGGTTTTTGCGGCATCGAGCCGGGCGAGCANNGGCTGTTCGATCGTGCGGAAGCGCACNTCAAGGTGGTACGGGTCGAACGATTTGACCANCAGCTTCATGCGTTCGATNCGGGCGTGNATCGCGTCGTACAGTTCCGTCCGGCAGAGGGCGAGCCGCTGNACGATGTCGCCCTGCACGGGAACGACCAGTTCCGCCGCCGCTGACGGCGTGGGGGCGCGGACATCGGCGGCATAGTCNCTCAGCGCCCAGTCGATTTCGTGTCCCACCGCGCTCACCACGGGGATTTCCGAAGCCGCGATGGCGCGCACCACGCGCTCNTCGCTGAACGGGAGCAGGTCTTCCAGCGAGCCGCCGCCGCGCCCGACGATCAGCACGTCGCACAGCGCAAAGTCGTTCGCCGTCTCAATCTGGCGGGCAATCGTCTCCGCCGCGCCGTCTCCCTGCACGAGCGCGGGCAGAATCACCACGGAAACGCACGTGTTGCGCCGCCGCGTGATTTGCAAAATGTCGCGCAGTGCCGCGCCCGTGGGGCTGGTCACCACGCCCACCGTGCGCGGAAAGAACGGCAGCCGCACTTTCCGCTCGCGGGCGAACAGNCCTTCGGCGGCGAGCTGTCGCTTGCGGTTCTCCAGAATCTGGAGGATATTGCCTTCTCCGGCGATTTCCATTGCCGTGATGATGACCTGATAGTTCCCGCGCGGCGCGTACACGGAGACCGAGCCTTTGCAGCGCACTTTCATGCCGTCTTTGGGCGCGAACGTCAGCCCTGCCGCCCGTCCGCGGAACATCACCGCGCTTATCTGCGCGCCTTCGTCCTTGAGCGTGAAATACAAATGCCCGGACGCATTCGGGCGGTAGTTTGAGATTTCGCCTTCCAGCGTGATGGCGGGGAACGCCCCCTCCAGCAGGTCGCGCAGCCGCGCGGTGAGCGAGGAGACGGAAAAAACAGTGTCGGAAGCCGTCGTGTCAGGTGTCATGCGTCCAGTGTACCCGCAATGCGCAAGATGTGCAATCGCCCTTTCGGACGGAGCGCGGCGCGGTGCGGGCTGTCATATTCCCACGGCGCGAAAAATCGTGTATACTAAACCGTTATGAAATCGTTGTTGACCGTTCTGTTTGCCGGCGCGAAGATGCCGCACGCCTTTGATCCCGCGTTTGACGGAAAGTCTGCCTTTGACCGTGCGCTTGCCTGGGCGGCATCCGTGCCCGGCTCGGTGCGGACGGTCGTGTTCACGGACGGCGAGAACCGCGCGAACGCCGAGGCGGCATGCAGCGGCAGGGCGGTGTCGTTCGTGCAGCATGACGGCTGGACGAACGCGCTCATTGCGGAAGCAATTGCGGCATCGTGCGCGGAGCATGAGGCGGACTGCGCCGTGTTCGCCTGGGCGGACTGCCCGTTCCTGAACGCGCCGCTCACCGCCGAGCTGGTTGAGACGCATACGAAATACCGTGCCGAATACACGTTCGCCGACGGCTATCCCTACGGGCTGACCCCCGAAGTGGTTGACGCGGGCGCGGCGCGTATCATCGCCGCTCTGGGCAGGGGCGTGCAGCAGGCGGCGGGCGACCGTCCTGCCGCCCGTGACGCGCTGTTCGCCATTATGAGCGGCGACATCAACGCGTTCGAGATCGAGACGGTCATCGCGCCCAANGACTACCGTATGCTGCGCCTCGATTTTTCCTGCGGCGAAAAGCTGCCGTTCCGTGCGTGTACGCGGCTGTTCGCGGCGGCGCGGGATGCCTGCGCGCTTGCGGGGGCGGACTTTGACGCGTGNGCGCTTTCCGATTGTGCCGAGAAAAACGAATCCGTCCTGCGGACCGTGCCCGCGTTCTACAACGTGCAGATTGCCGCGCGGTACAACCANGACCTTNTNTATGCGCCGTACCGGCAGCTGACCGNCGCGCGCGCGCTTGACGACATGGCGTTCGCGGACTTCCAGTCGCTCGTCGCGCAGATGGCGGCATTGTCCGAGACGGCGGTGGTGTCGCTCTCNGCGTTCGGCGAGCCGCTGCTGCACCCGCGCTTTGCCGACTGCGTGCGCGAGGTGCTTTCGNACCCCGGCCTTTCCGTGTTCATTGAGACCGACGGGACGCTCGTGACCGAATCNCTNGCCGCCGACCTTGCGCGGCTGGACGCACNNCGTATCGTCTGGGTGGTGCTTCTGGACGCGGCGGAAAGCGCGATGTACGCGCGGCTGCACCAGTGCGATGCGGGCGATTTTTCCCGTGCGGTCGCCGCGGTGGGGCTGCTCGAACGGCATTTTCCGCACCGGGTGTATCCGCAGATGACGCGCATGAAGGCGAACGAGCCGCAGCTGGAGCAGTTCTACCGCCACTGGAAGGACAAGGACAGCGCGAGCGCGGGCGAGCTGATTATCCAGAAATACAACCGTTTCTGCGGCGCGCTNCCCGACGAGCAGTCCGCCGACCTTTCNCCGTTGGAGCGTATGCCGTGCTGGCATCTGCGCCGCGACCTGACGATTCTGTCCGACGGCAGCGTCCCGCTCTGCGTCTCTCAGGCGACCGGCGCGGCGGNGGGGAACGCGCTGANNGAGGGCATTGCCGCCGTGTGGGAGCGGTTTTCCGGGCCGCTTGCGGCGCAGATCGGCAAAGACTATCCGGCAGCNTGNGAAACGTGCGATGAATTCTATACCTTCAATTTTTAACCAGCGGCAGATAACCCGCACGGTGCTGGGCGGCAAAGAGCCGGTGCCGAACGCCACGCTCAACATCGCCGTCCTGCTGCTGAACAGCCAGGGCAACCACTGCCGTGTGCCGCTGCTGGAGAACCTGACGAAATGCGGCTTCTCNTCGATCGTGTCGTTCGAGTCCGTGNCGGAGAACTACAGCCTCGACGAATTCACGCGGACGTTCCCGTTCGTCAAGTTCATCATTCCGCGCGAGCCGGTGACCGACGGCGACCTCATCAACATCGGCATGAGCGAGGTGACCGAGCCGCACGTGCTCGTCCTGCGCGACACGCTGCTGTTTGCCCGCGACGCGCTGACGGCGCGCCTTGCCGAAAAGCTGCTCGCCGCAAGCCCGTACTGCGTNGCCCCGCGCCTGCTGTGCCCGTCCGCGCCGCCGTTCCCGGTCGTGTTCGCGCCGTCCGTGCGCGATGCCATGCTCGACGTTGAGCCAAGCTCCGTCATCTCCGACGGCGCGCCCACGCTCTATCCGTTCGACAACATCGGGCTGTACGACCGCGCGGCGTTCATCCGGCTCGGCGGCTACGACTACACGATCACGTCGCCGTACTGGCAGAACCTCGACCTGTCGTTCCGCGCCTGGCTGTGGGGCGAGCGCATTACCGTGTCCACGGCGTTCAACCTGCCCTATGCGGAGCGGCCGCCGTCCGGGGACGTTACGGCGAACCTCGGCTCGTCGCGCTTCTACCTCAAGAACCTCGTGCCGCAGTTTGTGGATGACCACGGCGTGATCCCGCGCTCCTCGTTCTGGGTGTACCTGCGCCGCTCNTCCTGCGGTTTCTTTGAGACGCTGCGCCAGTTCGGCGACGCGCGCCAGTGGGTCGCCCAGAACAAGTACCGCTTCCGGCGCGACGCGGCGTATCTGGTGGAGCACTGGGGCAACGTGTGAGCGCGCCCGCTTGCCACGGGCGGAAAATCGAAAAAAAAGTAATTTTTTTTCCGAAAAAAGGGGAATTCTTGCATTCCTGCGCCTATAAGTATGCGGAGGCAATGCTATGGAAACAAACACAACGGAACTCCCGCTCACGCTGGAGGAGAGGTGGCAGCGTGCGACGCTGGCGGACAACTTCCTGTTCTACAAGATCATGACGGAGAACCCCGACGTGTGCCGGGAGCTGCTGGAGATCCTGCTCGGCATCAGGATCGAGCGGCTCGAGCAGCCGGTGGCGGAGAAGAACGTGAAGGTGGACTACGACGCGAAGGGCATCCGGTTCGACGTGTACGCCAAGGACGGCGGGCGGTGCTTCGACATCGAGATGCAGACCACGACGCACCGCAACCTNGCCAAGCGCGCGCGGTACTACCAGGGGCTGATCGACGTGGACACGCTCAAAGTGGGGGACACGTACAGCGCGCTGCGGGACAGCTACGTCATCTTCCTGTGCCTCGGCGACCCGGTCGGACGAGGGCTGCCGGTGTACACGTTCGAGACNTTTTGCCGCGAGGACCGGTACATCGAGCTGNNCGACCGGAGCTACAAGGTCTTCTTCAACGCGGAGAAGTATGCTATAATGGCGAGCAAGGAGCAGAAGTCGTTCTTCAAGTTCCTGTGCGGCGGGGTGAGCGAGACGGCGTTCACGGAGNNNCTCGGGGGCATGATAGAGCGGGCGAAGCACAACGCGCAGTGGAGGCAGCAGTTCATGACATGGGAGATGGCACTGAAGGAAGAGGGCGAGGAGAAGTGGCAGGAGGGCTGNACANNAG